>NZ_CP108474.1:2409452-3011815 GCF_036226445.1 Streptomyces sp. NBC_01255 | reverse complement strand
GGGCGGCACCTTCAAGCTCAACATGCGGCTCAAGCAGGACGGCGCCGCCGGCTCGGTGACGACGAAGAACAGCACCTTCGAGCTGCTGCGGATCGGCGACGCGCTCTACCTGAAGGCGGACGCGGGCTTCTGGGCGCACGACGACACGTCGGACGACGAGCCCACCGAGGCGGACACCGAGGCCGCCGACAAGCTCGACGACATGTACGTGAAGGTGCCGCAGGGCGACCCCTCGTACAAGCAGTTCCGCGGCTTCACCGACATGGACGTGCTCCTCGACGGGCTGATCGGCCTGCACGGGGAGAAGGTCAAGGGCGACCGCGACCAGATCGGCGGGGTCCGCACGATCAAGGTCAAGGGCGGCGCGGAGGGCGAGGGCGGCACGCTCGACGTGGCCCTGGAGGGCTCCCCGTACCCGCTGCAGTTCGCGCGGGGCGGGGGAGCGGGCGTCGTGGTGCTCTCCGAGTGGAACAAGGACTTCCCGCTCGCGGAGCCGTCGAAGGAAGAGACCCTCGACTACGGCAAGCAGCTGCCCCGGACCTGATTACTTGCGGCGCTTCCGGAACAGCAGCTTCGGGAGCGCCGCCGGCACCGGCCGGCGGGTCGTGGCCTCCGAGGGCAGCGGTACGGCGGCCAGGGAGCCGTCCGGCAGCTCCGTCGTCGAGGAGCGGGGGTCGAGCCGCAGCACGCGGCACTCGCGCGCCCAGCGCCCCGTCATGGCCTCGCCGTCCGTCGCGTTCAGCCGCTTGCCCTTCAGCTCGGCGACCGCGGCGTCCCACTCCTCCGTGCCCGGGGGAAGCTCGCGCACGGCGGCCGTCCAGGTGACGAGCCGCCCGCCCTTGTCCTTGCTGCGGACCGTGACCTCGGCCGTCCCGCCGTCCGCGAGGCCCGGCAGCGGCTGCTCGCCGGGACCGTCGCCGACGACGTGCGCGGCGCCGTCGTGCCAGACGTGCCAGAGCGCGCGGGACGGACCGGTCCCGCGCACCCAGACGAGGCCGGACTTCTTGGTGGCCTCCTCGACGAGGGCGGACCCGGGCAGCTCTTCAGTCATGGCCCGAAGCTTATTGCCTTCGTCCTCAGAGCCAGCCGTTGCGCTTGAGCATGCGGTGGATGCTGAAACAGACCACGATGATGCCGGTGAGCACCATCGGGTAGCCGTACTTCCAGTGCAGCTCGGGCATGTGGTCGAAGTTCATGCCGTAGACGCCGCAGACCGCCGTGGGGACGGCGACGATCGCCGCCCACGAGGTGATCTTGCGCATGTCCTCGTTCTGCGCGACGGTCGCCTGCGCCAGGTTGGCCTGGAGGATCGAGTTGAGGAGCTCGTCGAAGCCGACGACCTGCTCCTGGACGCGGGCGAGGTGGTCGGCGACGTCCCGGAAGTACTTCTGGATGTCGGGGTCGACCAGCCGCATCGGGCGCTCGCTGAGCAGCGTCAGGGGGCGCAGGAGCGGGGTGACGGCCCGCTTGAACTCCAGTACCTCACGCTTGAGCTGGTAGATCCGGCCCGTGTCCGTACCGCGGGTGGAGCCTTTCGCGCTCGGCGAGAAGACGTCGATCTCCAACTGGTCGATGTCCAGCTCGACGGCGTCGGCGACCGCGATGTAGCCGTCGACGACGTGGTCGGCGATGGCGTGCAGCACGGCCGAGGGGCCTTTGGCGAGGAGTTCGGGCTCGCCCTGGAGACGGTGGCGGAGGTTGCGCAGGGAGCCCTGGCCGCCGTGCCGGACGGTGATGACGAAGTCGGGTCCTGTGAAGCACATGACCTCGCCGGTCTCGACGACCTCGCTGGTCGCGGTGAGTTCGGCGTGCTCGACGTAGTGGATCGTCTTGAAGACGGTGAAGAGGGTGTCGTCGTACCGCTCCAGCTTGGGCCGCTGGTGGGCGTGGACGGCGTCCTCGACGGCGAGCGGGTGCAGCCCGAACTCGGCGGCGATACCGGCGAATTCGGCCTCGGTCGGCTCGTGGAGCCCGATCCAGGCGAAGCCGCCGCTCTCCCGTACCTGGCTCATCGCGCCGCGGGGCGTGAGGCAGTCGCGGTCGTCGACCCGGCTCCCGTCGCGGTAGACGGCGCAGTCGACGACGGCGCTGGAGGCCGAGTGGTCGCGGGTGGGGTCGTACGAGGTGTACGTGGTGGGGGTCTTGCGCAGGGTGTGCCGCAGGCTCGGCCGGACGGCGGCGCGCAGGTCACGGATCATCGACATGGGCATGCTCCTTCACGGAGAGGCCGTCGGTGCGATGCGTGGCACAGCCCGGAATGGGGACGTGGAGCTACGTCGTCCACAAAGCGGGCGGCACCGGGGGATCGCGGTGACGGCGTTCGCTACAGACAGGCAAAGGCGAAATGCTCTTCCGTCGTGCGAGATGCCGGATGCCCGATGTCGGAGAAGGCGGGTCCCGTACGGGACCTGGGATCACCGGAGGGTGAAGCGCACCGGGCTCGGGTGCGGGGCGGAAGAGCGACTGGTACTGCCCGACCGACTTCGGTCCATCGCAGCCCCACCTCCTCCGGCCGGTCCCCCGTGGGGGATGACGTGTGACGAGTAATCAGGAGTTCGTGACTCCCGACCAGCGGCCAAGACTATCAGCCGACAGAGGGTCAATCCTTGACTTTGCCCGTTCCATACGCGCTTTATGCTCAAGTCATGGGAGAAGTTCTTGCTCTGGTCGAGGCCCGGCTGCGGACGGCACTCGGAGAACCGGACGCGCGGGCCGCGGTGACGTTCCTCGGCACCGACCGGATCGAGGTGCTGCGCTTCGTCGACGGCGACCTCGTGCGGTACGCGACCCTCGGGATGTCCGCCTCGCCGATGGCCGATCCGACCGCTGCCCTCGCCGACCCCGTGAAGGGCCCGCGCGCGGAGCTCGTCCTCACCGTACGGGCCGGCCTCGCCGACACCGACAAGGTGCTGCGCCCGCTCGCCGTGCTCGCCGCCACCCCGCAGGTCGAGGGCGTGGTCGTGGCCCCCGGCGCCTCGCTCGACGTGGGCGATCCCCTCTGGCCGGGCGCCGGCTTCAGCTCGGTCCTCGTCGCCGAGTCCGGCGGCCTGGTGGGGGACCTGGAGCTGGACGCACCGCTCGACCCGGTCCGCTTCCTGCCGCTGCTCCCGATGACCCCGAACGAGGCGGCGTGGAAGCGGGTGCACGGGGCGCAGGCCCTGGAGGAGCGCTGGCTGGCGCGCGGGACCGATCTGCGCGACCCGCTGCGCGCGTCCGTGAGCCTGGACTGAGGCCCGGGCCGCGCCCCGGTGTCGCGGACCCGTGCCGCGTCCCCGTGCCGCGCTCGCACCCCCCGGGTGAACGGCTCGGGCCGGACGGGTGATCGTCCGCGGGCCGTCCTTGACGCGCGGCCCGAGGGGTAGGACCGTTGAGCCCTATGAGGGGCGAACCCAGTTGTCCGAAGTGCGGTGGCAGGGTCAGAGCGCCCGGTCTCTTCGCCGACTCCTGGCAGTGTGACGTGCACGGCTCGGTGCACCCGCTCCAGCCCGTGCTCCCACCCAGCGTCGAGGCTCTCGACGTCGTGGTGCACCGGTCCCAGGTACCGGTGTGGATGCCGTGGCCCCTGCCCGTCGGCTGGCTCTACACCGGCGTCGCGTGCGCCGGTGACGATCGCAGCGGCGCACGCGCGACAGCCGTCGCGTGCTCGGGTCCCGGCCCGCTCGGCGGGCTCGGCGAGCTGCTCCTGATCGCCGAGGAGCTCGGCGTCGGCCTCGGCGCGCGGTACGCCGGCATCGACGGCCTCGACCCCGGCTCCGGCATGGCCATCGACAAGCCGCCCCAGGCGAAGGTGCTCGCCGCCGGACGCCCCACCCCGCTGTGGCACGTCACCGGCACCCCGCAGGACCGCGCGGTCTTCGCGGGCGAGGCGCGCGGCCTCTGGCTGTGGGCGATCGTCTGGCCCGAGCAGTCCGGCCTTCTGATGTACGACGAGCTGGTCCTGACGGACCTCCGGGACGCGGGCGCCGAAGTCGAGCTCCTGCCGTGCGGCGCACTCACCCCGAGGCTGCTGAAGTAACGGGCGACCGGGTGACCGGATCCGTACACGGCTGTTCGATTCGCCCGTTATGCTGAAGCGTCCCTCGTCCGTGCCGAGCCCCCGGAGTACCGCGTCGTGCGCATCGATCTGCACACCCACTCCACGGCTTCCGACGGTACGGACTCGCCGGCCGAACTCGTCAGGAACGCGGCCGCCGCCGGGCTCGACGTCGTCGCGCTGACGGACCACGACACCACCCGCGGCCACGCCGAGGCGATCGCCGCGCTGCCCGAGGGGCTGACCCTCGTCACCGGCGCCGAGCTGTCCTGCCGGCTCGACGGCATTGGCCTGCACATGCTCGCGTACCTCTTCGACCCGGAGGAGCCCGCGCTCCTCGCCGAGCGCGAACTCGTCCGGGACGACCGCGTGCCGCGCGCACAGGCCATGGTCGGCAAGCTCCAGGAGCTCGGCGTCCCCGTCACCTGGGAGCAGGTCGCCCGGATCGCCGGCGACGGCTCCGTCGGCCGCCCGCACGTCGCCGAGGCGCTCGTCGAGCACGGGGTCGTCCCGGACGTCTCCGGGGCCTTCACCCTCGACTGGCTCGCCGACGGCGGCCGGGCGTACGTCGAGAAGCACGAGCTGGATCCCGTCGAGGCGATCCGCCTGGTCAAGGCCGCCGGCGGGGTCACCGTCTTCGCGCACCCGCTCGCCGTCAAGCGCGGCGAGGTCGTGCCGGAGGCGGCGATAGCCCGGCTGGCCGACGCCGGACTCGACGGCATCGAGGTCGACCACATGGACCACGACGAGGCGACGCGCGCGCGGCTGCGCGGGCTCGCGAAGGAGCTCGGGCTGCTGGCCACGGGCTCCAGCGACTACCACGGCAGTCGCAAGACCTGTCGCCTCGGCGACTACACCACCGACCCCGAGATCTTCGGCGAGATCATCCGCCGTGCCACAGGGGCCTTCGCGGTCCCCGGCACGGGGGGAGCGGTCTAGCCCCAGGGGGCAGGGCCGAGGCGCACGGCCGTCGGTTTCCGGCTCGGTTCTCGGTTCTCGGTTCTCGGCTTTCGGCGAGCGTCCGGAGCGGACGAGCCGCGGCGGTCGCCACGATGCGGGCCCGCGTCGCGTCCGCGCCCGTGCTCGTCCCGTGGGGTGCGGTGTCCTGCCGGTCGCACCGGCCGCACCCGCTCTCCCGGTCCTCTCCGCGAGGATCCCCGGCCGCCCCCACCCGTACCCGTTCACGTCACCCTGCGCGGCTCCGTGCCCCGCGGTGGACGTACCCACGTCGGCCCGCTGGCGGAACTCCACATTCCGGCAGTGGGAGCCCACACCCCACCGTTCGACTCTCCCGCAAGGCACCCCACCGTGTTCGACGTCGCCGTCTTCGGCTCGCTGTTCCTGACCCTCTTCGTGATCATGGATCCCCCCGGGATCACGCCGATCTTCCTCGCCCTCACCTCCGGCCGGCCGGCCAAGGTCCAGCGCCGGATGGCCTGGCAGGCCGTCGCCGTGGCGTTCGGCGTCATCACCGTCTTCGGCCTGCTCGGGCAGCAGATCCTGAACTACCTGCACGTCTCCGTACCCGCGCTGATGATCGCGGGCGGTCTGCTCCTGCTGCTCATCGCGCTCGACCTGCTCACCGGCAAGACCGACGAGCCGAAGCAGACGAAGGACGTGAACGTCGCCCTGGTGCCGCTCGGCATGCCGCTGCTCGCCGGGCCGGGCGCGATCGTCTCGGTCATCCTCGCGGTGCAGCACGCCGACAGCGCCGCCGCGCAGGTCTCCGTCTGGGCCGCCATCGTCGCCATGCACGTCGTGCTCTGGCTGACCATGCGCTACTCGCTGCTGATCATCCGCGTCATCAAGGACGGCGGCGTGGTCCTGGTGACCCGCCTCGCCGGCATGATGCTCTCCGCCATCGCGGTGCAGCAGATCATCAACGGCGTCACCCAGGTGATCCAGGGGGCCTGAGACCCCGCAGCAGGGCCGGTTCCGGACGCCACTGCGCCCCCGTACGGATTCCGCTCTGCGAAGTCCGTGCGGGGGCGCGGTGCGTGGTGTGGACCTGGCCTGTTACGAGGCCGAGGTCTCGGCGGGGCGGATCCAGATGCGCTGGCCGATCGCGGCGGCCTGCTGCACGATCCGATTGACGGAGGCGGCGTCCACGACCGTGCTGTCGACGGGCGTGCCGTCGATGTCGTCGAGGCGCAGGATTTCGAAGCGCATGGGCTTCTCCCTTCGTCTGAGTTGATCCTCCTGAAGGAGAACTGAGTTACGTATGTGTCCAACGAAGTGCACCCTGCAAACATTCCTTACGCTAAGGAAAATTTTCGGATGTCTAACTACTAGCGGGTAGGGGGTGTGGCGGCAGGGCCGCCGGCGGCGGAGAATGAGCCCCGTATGAACGACGCAGAGACCACCGACGCACCCGCCGACGCCCCCACCGACGCGCAGTCGATCGACGCCCGCCTGAGCGCGCTCGACGCCCGCGTGGAGCGCACCAACGAGCTCCTCCAGCGGATGCTGGCCGAGGTAGCCAAAACCCCTTCCACCCACGCCATCTTCGTCGACGCAGGTTACGTCCATGCTGCGGCCGGGTTGCTGGTGACGGGCACCGAGGACCGGCGCTCCTTCGACCTCGACGCCGAGGGCCTGATCGAGGCCTTCATCGACAAGGCCCGCACGATCTTCGCGGACAGCAGACTGCTCCGCGTCTACTGGTACGACGGCGCCCGGCGCCGGATCCACACCCCCGAACAGCAGGCCATCGCCGAGCTGCCCGACGTCAAGGTGCGCCTGGGCAACCTCAACGCCAACAACCAGCAGAAGGGCGTCGACTCCCTGATCCGCACCGATCTGGAGTCCCTCGCCCGTCACCGTGCCATCAGCGACGCCGCCCTCGTCGGCGGCGACGAGGACCTGGTCTCGGCCGTCGAGGCCGCCCAGGGATACGGGGCCCGCGTCCACCTCTGGGGCATCGAGGCCGCCGAGGGCCGCAACCAGGCCGAGGCGCTCCTCTGGGAGGTCGACAGCCAGCGCACCTTCGAGCTGGACTTCTGCCGCCCGTACGTCACCCGCCGCCCCGTCACGACGTACGAGAACGAGGGCGAGCCGCCGCCCTCCCGCGAGGAGGTCCGTTTCGTCGGCGCCCAGATCGCCGCGACCTGGCTCGCCGAGCGCGGCCGGGACCGCCTCGGGGAGCTCCTGCCCGGCGCCCCCTACCTCCCGGGCCCCGTCGACCAGGACCTGCTCGTCGAGGCGGAGCGCCTGCTCAGCCGCTCCCTGCGCGGGCACGCCTCCCTGCGTCGGGCCCTGCGGGACGGCTTCTGGCAGCACCTCAAGACGCAGTACTGAGGGGCTTACGGGGCGGCCGCACCGGCTGCCGCGCGGGCGTCGACCCGCTCCCAGAAGCCGGTGAGCCGGTCCGTCAGCTCGCGCGGGTGCGACACGTTGGGGGAGTGGCCGGCGCCCTCGACCACCGTGTGGTGCGCGCCGGTGCGGGCCGCCGCCGCGGCCAGCTCCGCCGGGGGCCAGACCATCTCGTCCGCCCCGTACGCGATGTGCAGCGGCATCCGCAGCTCCAGCAGCTCCGCCGTACCGTCCGGATCGCTCAGGAGCAGTCGCCCGGCGCCCGCGAGCTGGGCGATCCGGGTCCGCATCCAGCGCCGTCGCAGGAAGCCCGTGAGCTCCGGGGCGTCGCCCGTGTCCGGCTCCTCGCCCCTGCCGTCCAGCCAGCACATCGCCTGCCAGACCCGCTCCTTCGGCAGCAGCGCCAGCGCGCCCCGCAGGACCCGGATCCGGATCCGCTGCGGTCGCGCGACGCGGCCGGGGCCCGAGGAGAGCAGGGTGAGCGAGCGGAACGCGGCGGGCGCGAGGGAGCCGGCGGCGCGGGCCACGAGGCCGCCGAAGGAGTGGCCGAGCAGATGGACGGGCCCGTCGCCGAGGGCGGCGGCCTGCGCGACCGCGTCGAGGGCGAGCGGCCTGCGCCGGTAGGCGGCCCGGCCACGGGGGCCCGGGGTCTCGTGCTGGCCCCGCCCGTCCACCGCCACCGCCCGGTACCCGGCCTCGCTCAGCGGCCCGAGCAGCGCCAGGAAGTCCTCCTTGCTGCCGGTGTACCCGGGCAGCAGCAGCACCGTCCCCCGCCGCTCGCCCTCGGGCATCGCGTCGAGGACGGCGAAGTCACCCCGTGCGGTCGCCAGTCGGCGGGCGCGGGTGCGGGGCGGGAGCGCGAGGGAACGGGGCTTGCTCATATCTGGACTGTAACGGCGCGAACGGGGCAGGGCTCGGGGGCGCCTGCCACAACGGCCGTGCGGCCCGGCCCCTGGGAAGGGACCGGGCCGCACGGCCGTGACGGGGGCGGGGATCAGCTCTCGGGCTGAGCCGCCGCCGCCTTCTTCGTGGTGCGGCGACGGGGAGCCTTGGGGGCTTCCTCGGCGACCGCGGCCTCGACTGCCGGGGCCTCGGCGGCGGCCGCGGCCTTCTTCGTCGTACGACGACGCGTGGGCGTCTTCGGCTCCGAGGCGTCGGGCGCCTCGGCGGCGACCGCCTTCTTCGTGGCGCGGCGACGCGGGGCCTTCGGGGCCTCCTCGGCGACCGGGGCCTCGACGGCCTCGACGACGACCTCGGCGGCCGCGGCCTTCTTGGTCGTGCGGCGGGCGCGCGGAGCCTTGGCAGCCTTGGGGGCTTCCTCGACGACCGGCTCGGCGACCTTCTCGACGACCGGCACGGCGGCCGGTTCGGCGACGGGGGCCTCGATCACGGTCACCGGTGCCTCGGTGGTGACCGGGGATCCGGCGGGCCTGCGGGCGGTGCGGCGGGCGCGGGGAGCCTTGGGGGCCTCCTCGACGACCGGCGCGACGACCGGCTCGGCGACCGGGGCCTCGGCCACCGGCGCTTCGGCGGTCACCGGGGATCCGGCGGGCCTGCGGGCGGTGCGGCGGGCGCGGGGAGCCTTGGGGGCTTCCTCGACGACCGGCTCGGCGACCGGTTCGGCGACGGGGGCCTCGGCCACCGGCGCTTCGGCGGCCACCGGGGAACCGGTGGCCTTGCGGACCGCACGGCGACGGCGCGGGGCGGGAACCTCGGCCGTGACCTCGGCGGTGACCGTGACGGCCTCGACCACCGGAGCGGCGACGGCCTCGACGACCGGCTCCGCGACGGCCTTCTTGGCCGTGCGGCGGCGCGGTGCCTTCTTCGGCTCCGCCGGGGCCTCGACGGGGGCCTCGACGACCGGGGCGGCGGGCGCCTCGGCGACCGGAGCGTTCCGCAGGGCGGCCGCGGCGGTCTCGACCGTCTGGAAGGAAACGGTGTCCTCGACCGGCCGCAGGACGCGGGGACGGCGACGACGCGGGGCCGGGGCGGCCTCCTGGGCCACGGGAGCCGGGGCGACGAACGCGGCCGTCACGGCCTCCGGGCGGGCGGCACGGGCACGGCGACGGGGGGCCTTCGGCTCCTCGGCGACGGGGGCCGGAGCGGCCTCGACGACCGGAGCCGCCGGAGCGGCCTGGACCACCGGAGCGGCCTGGACCGGCTGGGCGGTGACCGGAGCGGTCTGCGCGGTGCCGGGGTTGCCCGGACGGGTACGGCGACGGCGACGCGGGGTACGCGGGCCGGACTCGGCAGGCGCGTCCTCGGAAACCGGAGCGGCCGGAGCGGCGGACACGGCGGTGGCCGGAGCCGTCGACACCGGAGCGTCACCGGCGTCGCTGCCGCCACGGGTACGCCGGCGCTGGCGCGGGGTCCGCGTACGGGCCGGGAACTCCTCGGCCTTCTCGACCTTGTCGGCCTTCGGGGCACGCCCACGGCGTCCGCCGGGCTCGCCCAGGTCCTCCAGCTCCTCCGCGCCCAGACCCGCACGGGTCCGCTCGGTGCGGGGCAGGATGCCCTTGGTGCCCGCCGGGATGTCCAGCTCCTCGTAGAGGTGCGGGGACGACGAGTACGTCTCGGCCGGGTCGTGGAAGTCCAGCTCCAGCGCCTTGTTGATGAGCTGCCAGCGCGGGATGTCGTCCCAGTCGACCAGCGTCACGGCCGTACCCTTCGCACCCGCGCGGCCGGTGCGGCCCACGCGGTGGAGGAACGTCTTCTCGTCCTCCGGCGACTGGTAGTTGATGACGTGGGTGACACCCTCGACGTCGATGCCGCGCGCGGCGACGTCGGTGCAGACGAGGACGTCGACCTTGCCGTTGCGGAAGGCGCGCAGCGCCTGCTCGCGGGCGCCCTGGCCGAGGTCGCCGTGGACCGCGCCGGACGCGAAGCCGCGCCGCTCCAGCTGCTCGGCGATGTCGGCCGCCGTGCGCTTCGTACGGCAGAAGATCATCGCGAGCCCGCGGCCGTTGGCCTGGAGGATGCGGGAGACCATCTCCGGCTTGTCCATGTTGTGCGCGCGGTAGACGTGCTGCTTGATGTTGGCGACGGTCGCGCCCTCGCCGTCGGGCGAGGTGGCCCGGATGTGCGTGGGCTGCGACATGTAGCGGCGGGCCAGGCTGATGACCGCGCCCGGCATGGTCGCCGAGAACAGCATGGTCTGGCGCTTGGCCGGAAGCATGTTCATGATCTTCTCGACGTCGGGCAGGAAGCCCAGGTCGAGCATCTCGTCGGCCTCGTCCAGGACGAGGACCTTGACGTGCGAGAGGTCGAGCTTGCGCTGGCCGGCCAGGTCGAGCAGACGGCCGGGGGTGCCGACGATGACGTCGACGCCCTTCTTGAGCGCCTCGACCTGGGGCTCGTACGCGCGGCCGCCGTAGATGGCGAGTACGCGGACGTTGCGCACCTTGCCGGCGGTGAGGAGGTCGTTGGTGACCTGCTGGCACAGCTCGCGGGTCGGAACGACGACGAGCGCCTGCGGGGCGTCGGTCAGCTGCTCGGGCTTCGCCCGGCCGGCCTCGACGTCCGCGGGAACGGTGACGCGCTCCAGGATCGGAAGGCCGAAACCGAGGGTCTTGCCCGTGCCGGTCTTGGCCTGGCCGATGACATCGGTGCCGGTGAGGGCGACCGGAAGGGTCATCTCCTGGATGGGGAAGGGGGTGACGATGCCGACGGCCTCAAGGGCCTCGGCCGTCTCGGGAAGGATTCCGAGCTCTCGGAAAGTCGTAGTCAGGGTGCTGCCTCTTCTGTGGACGCGGGACGAGGCGAACGAAGGGGGTCGTACCGTGCCGGGATACTTCCGGCCGGATCGTGAAGATCGCAGCCAGGTGGCGCGGGACCACTGCCGTCGCTCGAGCGTCGAACCGCTGAGGTGACCCTTCCGCGGGTCCGCCGGAAGGGCTGTCGGGCCGGAGCCGATCGGGCCACCGACCGGGCATCCTCATTCATGAGTCGGCCCACCGGATACGTCCGAACGTGCGAAAGCATGTCCGCATACTCAGCAGGCGCATTACCACTGTACCCCGGATTCGCGCATCCGTGCTGGGCCGAATTGTCGAGGGCCCCGCCCGGCGGTGCCGGACGGGGTCTTCCCATGCGCTGAGCGCGGGCTATTGTGCGCTCCGTGACTCCTCCCCGCGAGGGGCTTCTCACTCGGCTGCGAAGCAGCCTCATGACGGACAAGCCCTGCCCGACGCGGTGACGCGTAGCAGGGACGCTAGCAGCCGGCCGCGGTGCGCCGCAGCGGAATCGGAAGGTTTGCCGTGACAGACAGCGAGCACAAGGGAATCGCCGCCGAGGACTGGGCCACGGCATCCACCGAGCCGCAGTACCGCGCCGCCGTGATCGACCTCCTCGGCGCGCTGGCCTACGGAGAGCTGGCGGCCTTCGAGCGGCTCGCCGAGGACGCCAAGCTGGCGCCGACCCTCGCGGACAAGGCGGAGCTGGCGAAGATGGCCTCGGCCGAGTTCCACCACTTCGAGCAGCTGCGGGACCGGCTCGCGGCCGTGGACGCCGAGCCGACCGCCGCGATGGAGCCCTTCGCCAAGGCGCTCGACGACTTCCACCGCCAGACCGCGCCGTCGGACTGGCTGGAGGGCCTCGTCAAGGCGTACGTCGGCGACTCGATCGCCAGCGACTTCTACCGGGAGGTCGCGGCCCGGCTCGACTCCGACACGCGCGGTCTCGTCCTGTCGGTGCTCGACGACACCGGCCACGGCAACTTCGCCGTGGAGAAGGTCCGCGCGGCGATCGACGCCGACCCCCGCGTCGGCGGCCGGCTCGCGCTCTGGGCGCGCCGCCTGATGGGCGAGGCGCTCTCGCAGGCCCAGCGCGTGGTCGCCGAGCGCGACGCGCTGTCGACGATGCTGGTCGGCGGTGTCGCGGACGGCTTCGACCTCGCCGAGGTCGGCCGGATGTTCTCCCGGATCACCGAGGCCCACACGAAGCGCATGGCCGCGCTCGGCCTGGCCGCGTAGGCCCTGAGTCCTGTCGTACGGCTCGTTCGTCGGAGAGTGGCGCTGTTCACGCCGCCGCTGATCGTCGCAGCCGGCGCGAGGCCGGGCGGATCAGCAGCGAGAGCAGCACCGCCGCGACCGCCACCGCGCCGATGAGCGTGGCGAGGAAGTGGCCGGGGCCCAGCGCCCCGTGTGTGACGAGCGCGCCGAAGACGCCGCCCACCGCGCCGGTCATGAGGACGGTCCCCCGGGAGGGGAGGCGGTCGGCCAGCCATTGCACGGCGGCCCAGGCCAGGGCGAAGCCGAGCAGGGCGGAACCGAGGGCTTCCAGGAACACGGCGGATCACCTCGCGGGTGCTGCGGGGCGGGTGGTGCGGTCGTAGCCCTCCTACCCCAGGCGCCTCGGCGGCAATCCTCCCCGTACCCCCTGACGTGGCCATTCGAGACGAAAAGGCCCGGCGGACCGTGACGGTCCGCCGGGCCTTTCCCGTAGATCCGGGACTCAGAGGGCGCCGAAGCCCACCCGACGCACGGCGGGCTCGCCGAGCTCCACGTACGCGATCTTTTCGGCCGGGATGAGGACCTTGCGGCCCTTCTCGTCCGAGAGGCTGAGCAGCTGCGCCTTGCCGGCCAGAGCGTCGGCCACCGCGCGCTCCACCTCCTCGGCGGACTGCCCGCTCTCCAGAACGATCTCCCGCAGTGCGTGCTGCACGCCGATCTTGACCTCCACGGCTATGTCCCTCCGAACGGTCAGCGTTGCGCGACTTCCGCGCCGTACGCTGCACACATTAGCCCGGTGAGGGGACGCGCACGGCTCAGCGGCGGCACGCCAGGAGCGAACACTCCGCGGGAATGCCCCGAGGAGAGTCAGTGACCCTCGGCGCTCAGCTGGCCGTCGACCGGGTGCAGCGGGAAGCCTGCGATGCCGCGCCAGGCGAGCGAGGTCAGCAGCCCCACCGCCTTCTCGCGGGGGATCACCGACTCGCTGGACAGCCAGTAGCGGGCGACGACCTGGGAGACGCCGCCGAGCCCGACGGCGAGCAGCATCGACTCGTCCTTCGAGAGCCCGGTGTCCTCGGCGATGACGTCGGAGATCGCCTCGGCGCACTGGAGGCTGACCCGGTCCACGCGCTCGCGCACGGCCGGCTCGTTGGTCAGATCGGACTCGAAGACCAGCCGGAAGGCGCCGCCCTCGTCCTCCACGTACGCGAAGTAGGCGTCCATCGTCGCCGCGACCCGGAGCTTGTTGTCCGTGGTGGAGGCCAGGGCCGTGCGCACCGACTGCAGGAGGGACTCGCAGTGCTGGTCGAGCAGGGCCAGGTAGAGCTCCAGCTTTCCGGGGAAGTGCTGGTAGAGCACCGGCTTGCTGACGCCCGCCCGCTCCGCGATGTCGTCCATCGCCGCCGAGTGGTACCCCTGGGCGACGAAGACCTCCTGGGCCGCGCCGAGCAGCTGGTTCCGTCGGGCGCGCCGCGGCAGGCGCGTGCCCCGAGGGCGTGCGGCCTCTGTCTGCTCGATGGCGCTCACGCGGCCTCCCAAGAATCGATCCATGCGCGCTGTCGCGCCGCGCGGCCATCGTACTTTTGGGTAACCCGGCTGTGCGCGGTGCGAACGCAGAATTTCACGGACCGGACGCCCTGGTCGACAGTCGATTCAAGATTAAACCGAACAAATCAGCGGTAGTCGTCCTCGTCGAGGGCGACGACGCGCGTCTGATCGGACGCGTCGGCCTCGTTCGCCGACTCGTGCTCGATATGTGTGGGGTGCTCGTCCTCGCGCTGCTGCAGTTCGGTGTGCTGTTCGGCCGCGTCGGCCTCGGGGATTTCCTGGTCGAGCACTGCGGCCTCTTCCTCGGCGAATGTGTCCGGCTCGGTCGGATCGACAGTCATGCGGTTCCTTCCGGCGCGCGGGGTCCGCGGTCCGCTCCGATGGCCCTCCCTTCGAGCGTAGGAGCACACGCGCCCCGCCGCACACGCACTTGTGACGGCACCCACACGCGCCCCCGCGTGATCGTCTCGTAATATTGCGGCCATGTCCTCGACCGAGCTGCCGGAAACCCGGACCGCCGCCGCACCGCAGGCGTCGCGGATCCGCGCCGTACGGGTCGCCGACGGCGAGGAGCTCCGCTCCGTCGCCCTGCCCGGACTCACCCTCACCGTGCGCGCCCGCCCCGGCATCCGCGCCGGTCTGCCGCCCGCGCTGTACGTCCACGGTCTGGGCGGCTCCTCGCAGAACTGGTCGGCGCTCATGCCGCTGCTCGCGGACCAGGTCGACGGCGAGGCCGTCGACCTGCCCGGCTTCGGCGACTCCCCGCCGCCCGACGACGGCAACTACTCGGTCACCGGGCACGCCCGGGCCGTCATCCGGCTCCTGGACGCCGGCGGGCGCGGACCGGTGCACCTCTTCGGCAACTCGCTGGGCGGCGCCGTCGCCACCCGCGTCGCCGCCGTGCGGCCCGACCTGGTCCGCACCCTCACCCTGATCGCCCCGGCCCTGCCCGAGCTGCGCGCCCAGCGCACCGCCTGGCCCACCGTGATGCTCGCGGTGCCCGGCGTCGCCTCGCTCTTCGCGAGGCTCTCCCGGGACTGGACGCCCGAGCAGCGGGTCCGCGGGGTGCTGTCGCTCTGTTACGGAGACCCCGGCCGGGTCAGCGACGAGGGGCTCCGGCACGCCGTCGAGGAGATGGAGCGGCGCCTGGAGCTCCCGTACTTCTGGGACGCCATGGCCCGCTCCTCCCGCGGCATCGTCGACGCGTACACGCTCGGCGGGCAGCACGGGCTGTGGCGGCAGGCCGAGCGCGTGCTCGCCCCGACACTGCTCGTCTACGGCGGGCGCGATCAGCTCGTCGCGTACAGGATGGCCCGGAAGGCGGCCGCCGCCTTCCGTGGCTCGCGCCTGCTGACCCTGCCGGACGCGGGGCACGTGGCGATGATGGAGTACCCCGAGACGGTCGCCCAGGCCGCGCGGGAACTGATCGCCGAAGACGGCGGGAGCTGAGCCGGGGCGTGGGACGACATAGTCGCAAGGGCCCCGCGCCCTCGGTGCCGGGCACCGAGCAGCGTGCGGCGGCCGGACGGACGACGGGGACGACGGGGACGGCGCCGCAGGGCGCGGCCGGGCAGCCCCGGACAGCCGGGACCGCGCAGACCGGGGGAGCACCCGGGCAGGCCTCGGGGACGGGGCGCCGCCGCAGGGCGCCGGGCGACGGCCAGGACGCCGCCGGTACGCCCGCGCACGGGACCCCTCGGTACGGAGCGCAGCAGAGCGGAGCGCCTCAGTACGGAGCCCCGCAGTACGGGTCGTCTCCGTACGGGCCGCAGACATACGGGCCGCAGACGTCCGGGCCGCAGACGTCCGGCGGCCAGGGGTACGGCGGGCAGGGTTACGGCAATCAGGGTTACGGCGGCGGGGCCTACGACACCCCGGCGCACGGGACCCCGGGCACGCCCGCGTACGGCATCCCCGCCTACGGGACCACTCCCGCTCCCGTACGCGGCGGGCATCCGCAGCACGACGAGGGCACCGGACCGGGGCCCGAGGGGTACGGCCGCCGGCGCGGCTCGCACCGGGCCGCCGCGCCCGAGCAGGACGCGCCCCCGTCCGAACAGGCCGATCCCCAGGGGCCGTTCATCCCCGGGCCCCGGCGCGAGAGCCTGACCGACGCGGAAGGCGAAGCCGAGAACCCGGCCGACGGGCCGGCCGGCCGGACCTTCAAGGGCCGCACCCTCACCGGCATCGCGGCCGCCGCCGTCACCACCGTCCTCGCCGTCGTCGTCGCCGGACAGGTCGCCGACCGGGGGGACGCGCCGAGCACCACGCGCGCTGCCGACGGCCCGGCCGAGCGCGCCTCGGGCGACACCTCCGCCTCCCGCTCCGACGACCGGATCACCCCCTCGCGTCCGGCGACCGCCAAGCCCGCCCAGCCCTCCGCGCCCTCGGCGGCCCCGGCGCCGACGTACGAGCAGCTGATGACCCGCCAGTTCCCGATCGACCCGAAGCTGGACGGCTCCGGGGAGTTCGAGGCCGTGCCCGGCTTCCAGAAGGCGCCGGGCAAGGGGCGGCTCGTCCGCTACCGGATTGACGTCGAGAAGGGGATCGGACTCGACCCCGAGCTCTTCGCCTCGGCCGTGCACAAGACGCTCAACGACGAACGCAGCTGGGCCGGTCAGGGGGCGATGACCTTCGAGCGGATCTCCACAGGAGAGCCCGAGTTCGTCATCACGCTCGCGAGCCCCGGCACCACCGGGGAGTGGTGCGACAAGTCCGGACTCGACACGACCGTCGACAACGTGTCCTGCGATTCCGCCAACACCGAGCGCGTGATGATCAACGCGTACCGCTGGGCGCAGGGCTCGGAGACCTTCGGACCCAAGGCCATGCACGCGTATCGCCAGATGCTCATCAATCACGAGGTCGGGCACCGGCTCGGGCACGGTCATGTGAGCTGCAGCACGCCCGGAGCGCTCGCGCCCGTGATGCAGCAGCAGACGAAGTCGCTGCGGGTCGGCGGAATCGCTTGCCGTCCCAACCCCTGGGTGTATCCCGGAAGTTGATGTTCCGTCCGATCCGGTGATGATCACATGGTGAGACATGCGTCTCGGGAAACCCTGAATGCGCGTTGACATCGCTCGTGCGTTCGTTCATATTTCTCGGCATGTCGCACCGTCACGTCGCCTTCGATCGCGCCGCCATTGAGCTGGCGCTCATCGGCGTGACCCGGCACGCCGTGGCCGACATTCTCTGTAGCTGACGCCAGCCCGAGCGCCCGTCGGCCCCTTTTTCCTTCGTACCGCCGACGCCTTTCCGCGCCCGGGTGTTTCCCTCCCGCAGGCGCGGCTTTTCGTATGTGCCGTTCCGGCTCTCCGCATTCTTCCCGGAGAGCCGACCGCTCGCCGCTGCCTGCGCGGAATTCCCTTTTCCCCGCCCGCAGTTCTCCGAGAGGTCTTCTCCGATGCGTCAATCGTCCGTCATTTCGCGCCGCGTGGCAGCGGCCGCCGTCAGTCTCGTCCTGGCCTCGGGCGCCGCCGCCTGCGCGGGACCCGAGGACACCGGCGCCAAGGGAGGCTCGGCCGGCAAGGCGGCGGCGGGCACCCCGCAGAAGGGCGGCACGCTCACCGTCCTCAACAGCGAGGCCCAGACCGACTTCGACCCCGCCCGCCTCTACACCTCCGGCGGCGGCAACGTCCCCTCCCTCGTCTTCCGTACGCTCACCACCCGCAACCGCGAGGCGGGCGCGGCGGGCAGCAAGGTCGTCCCCGACCTCGCCACCGACCTCGGCCGCCCCAACAAGGACGCCACGGAGTGGACGTACACCCTCAAGGAGGGGCTGAAGTTCGAGGACGGCACGCCCATCACCAGCGCCGACGTCAAGTACGGCATCGAGCGCTCCTTCGCCGCCGAACTCTCCGGCGGCGCCCCCTACCTGCGTGACTGGCTCGTCGGCGGCGACACGTACGAGGGCCCGTACAAAGACAAGAAGGGGCTCGCTTCCGTCGTCACGCCCGACGACCGGACCATCGTCTTCAAACTGAGGAAGCCCGAGGGTGAGTTCCCCTTCGTCGCCACGCAGACCCAGTTCGCCCCCGTCCCCCAGGCCAAGGACACCGGCGCCACGTACGAGGAGCACCCCGTCTCCTCCGGCCCGTACAAGGTCGTGAAGAACGAGAACGACGGCGAGCGGCTCGTCCTGGAGCGCAACGAGCACTGGGACCCGAAGACCGACGAGGAGCGCAAGGCCTACCCGGACCGCGTCGACGTCCGCTCCGGGCTCGACGAGGCCGTCATCAACCAGCGCCTCGCCACCTCCACCGGGGCCGACTCCGCCGCCGTCACCACCGACACCAACCTCGGCCCGGCCGAACTCGCCCAGATCGGCTCCGACAAGGCGCTCGCCGCCCGCGTCGGCACCGGCCACTTCGGCTTCACCAACTACCTGGCCTTCAACCCCAAGGTGAAGCCCTTCGACAACCCGAAGGTGCGCCAGGCCATCTCGTACGCGGTCAACCGCACCAGCGTCGTCAACGCCGCAGGCGGCTCCGCCCTCGCCGAGCCCGCCACCACCTTCCTGCCGGAGCAGAAGTCCTTCGGCTTCACGCCGTACGACCACTTCCCGGCCGGCAAGACGGGCGACCCGGAGAAGGCCAAGCAGCTCCTCAAGGAAGCCGGGTTCCCGGACGGGCTGACCGTCACCCTCCTGCACTCCACCGCCCAGAACCGCGCCACCAGCCCCGAGATCGCCACCGCCGTGCAGGAGGCCCTCGGCAAGGCCGGCATCACGGTGAAGCTCGACGGCCAGGAGCCCAACTCCTTCAACGAGAAGCGCTGGAGCGTCAAGGACGCGCCCGGCCTCTTCCTCTCCCGCTGGGGCGCCGACTGGCCGGCCGGCGGCCCGTTCCTCGCGCCGATCTTCGACGGCCGCCAGATCGTCGCCGACGGCTCCAACTACAACCACGCCCAGCTGAACGACCCGGCGGTGAACAAGGAGATCGACGAGATCAACAAGCTCACCGACCTCCAGGCCGCCGCCGCCCGCTGGGGCGCCCTCGACAAGAAGATCGGCGAGCAGGCGCTCGACGTGCCCCTCTTCCACCCGGTCTACAAGCGGCTCGTCGGCAAGGACATCAAGAACGTCGTCATCAGCGACTGGACCGGCGTCCTCGACATCTCGCAGGTCGCGGTCAAGTGACCGCACCGACCGACACACCGCTCGCCGCTCCGACGGCGCCCGTGGCGGGCACCCCCGCCACGGGCGCCGCCCGGCAGGCCTGGCGGCGGATCCGCACCCGCCCCGCCGCCCTCGTCTCCGCCGGAGTCCTCCTCCTGCTCGTCCTCCTCGCCCTCGCCGCGCCGCTGCTCGCCGCGCTCGAGGGCCAGGACCCGTACGCGTACCACGACGACCTCGTCGACTCGGCCCGCGGCGGCGTCCCGTACGGCTCCTTCGGCGGAGCGAGCGCCGACCACTGGCTCGGCGTCGAACCCGGCACCGGCCGCGACCTCTTCGTCCGCCTCCTGTACGGAGCCCGGATCTCGCTCCTCGTCGCCGTCGGCGCCACCGCCGTCCAGGTCGCCCTCGGTGTCGCCATCGGCCTCGCCGCCGGGCTCGGCAGCCGCTGGGTCGACGGCCTCCTCGGCCGGATCACCGACGTGCTCGTCGCCCTGCCCATGCTGGTCCTCGCCATCGCGCTGACCGCCGTCGTCCCCCGGGACTTCCCCCGCCCGCTGCTGCTGATCCTCGTCATCGGCCTGCTCGGCTGGGCGGGCACCTCCCGGATCGTGCGCGCCCAGACGCTCACCCTCAAGAGCCTCGACTACGTCGCCGCGTCCCGCCTCGCGGGCTCCGGACGGTGGCGGACCGCCCGCCGCGAACTGCTGCCCGCGCTCGCCGCGCCCGTCATCACCTACGCGGCGATCCTCGTCCCCACCAACATGGTCGTGGAGGCCTCCCTCTCCTTCCTCGGCGTGGGCGTCACCCCGCCCACCCCGTCCTGGGGACAGATGCTGTCGACCGCGCAGACCTGGTTCCGCGCCGACCCCGCGTACGTCCTGCTGCCCGCCGGACTGCTCTTCGTCACCGTGCTCGCCTTCACCGTCCTCGGCGACGCCGTCCGCACGGCCCTCGACCCGCGCGAGGCGAGCCGGCTGCGCGTGGGAACCCGTAAGGAGAACTCCCGATGACCCGCTACGTCCTCAAGCGGCTCGCGGGTGCCGCGCTCGTCCTCCTGGCGCTCTCGGTCCTCGTGTACGCCCTCTTCTACGTGGCGCCCGGCGACCCCGCCCGGCTCGCCTGCGGGGAGCGCTGCAACCCCCAGCAGATCGCCCAGGTGCGCGAGCGGCTAGGCCTGAACGAGAGCGTCGTCGCTCAGTACCTGCACTTCCTCCAGGGCGTCTTCGCCGGCCGCGACTACTCCACCGGCACCTCCGTCGTGCACTGCGACGCGCCCTGCCTCGGACTCTCGTACCAGAACGACCAGCAGGTCACCCGGCTCATCCTGGAGCGGCTCCCGGCCACCGCCTCGCTCGCCCTCGGCGCGCTCGTCGTCTGGCTCGTCGTCGGCGTCGGCACCGGACTGCTCTCGGCGCTGCGCCGGGGCGGCCCCACCGAACGCGTCCTGACCGTGCTCACCCTCGCCGCGACCGGCACGCCCGTCTTCATCCTCGGGCTGCTGCTCCTCATGGTCGTCTGCGCCTACCTCCAGTGGCTGCCCTTCCCGAGCTACGTCCCCCTCGGCGAGGACCCCGAGCAGTGGGCGTGGAACATGCTGCTGCCCTGGCTGACCCTCGGCTTCTTCGAATCCGCCAAATACGCGCGTCTCACCAGGAGTTCCACCCTGGAGACGCTCGCCGAGGACCACATCCGCACCTTCCGCGCCTACGGCGTGGGGGAGCGGACCGTCGTCACCCGCCACGCGCTGCGCGGCGCCATCCCGCCGGTCGTCGCGGTCAGCGCCGTCGACCTCGGCTACGTGTTCGGCGGGGCGGTCCTCACCGAGTCCCTCTTCGGCATCCCCGGCCTCGGCAAGACCCTCCTCGACGGGGTGCGCTCGATCGACCTGCCGGTGGTGGTCGGCGTGGTCATGGTGATGGGCGTGGTCGTCGTCCTCGCCGGCGTCGTCGCCGACCTCCTGTACGCCGCCGCCGACCGAAGGGTGGTCCTGACGTGACCCCGCACAGCGAAGGCCCCCTGGTGGAAGTCCGGGACCTCACCGTCGAGTTCGGCCGTGCCGACGACCCCGTACGGGCCGTGGACGGGCTCTCCTTCACCCTCGGCGAAGGCCGCGCCCTGGCCCTCGTCGGCGAGTCCGGCAGCGGCAAGTCCACCGTCGCCGCCGCCCTCCTCGGCCTCCACCGGGGGACGGGCGCGCGGGTCACCGGCTCCGTACGGGTCGGCGGCATCGACGTCGGCACCGCCGGCCCGGCCGAGCTGCGGAGACTGCGCGGCGGAGTCGCCGCGATGGTCTTCCAGGACCCGCTGTCCGCCCTCGACCCCTACTACGCCGTCGGCGACCAGATCGCCGAGGTCCACCGGATCCACGCCGGAGGCTCCCGCCGGGACGCCCGCACCCGCGCCGTGGAGGTCCTCGACCGGGTCGGCATCCCCGACGCGGCCCGCCGCTCCCGCTCCCGCCCCCACGAGTTCAGCGGCGGCATGCGCCAGCGCGCCCTCCTCGCGATGGCCCTCGCCTGCGCACCCCGGATCATCGTCGCCGACGAACCGACCACCGCCCTCGACGTCACCGTGCAGGCCCAGATCCTCGACCTGCTGCACGAGCTCCGGCGCGAGACGGGCACCGCACTGCTCCTCGTCACCCACGACGTGGGCGTCGCCGCCGAGAGCGTCGACGACGTGCTCGTCATGCGTGGCGGCCGCGAGGTCGAACGCGGGCCCGTCGCCGGGGTCTTGGGCGCCCCCTCGGAGCCGTACACGCGCAGGCTGCTCGGCGCCGTGCCCCGGCTCGACGGACCGGTGCGGCCCGCCGCCCCCGCGCCCGCCGGCGAACCGCTCCTCGAAGCACTCGACCTGCGGCGGGAGTTCGGACGCGGCAAGAGCGCGGTGACCGCCGTCGACGGCGTCTCCCTCACCGTCCACGCCGGTGAAACCCTCGGCGTCGTCGGGGAGTCCGGCAGCGGCAAGACCACCCTCGGCCGGATGTTGGTGCGGCTCCTCGACCCGACAGGGGGCCGGCTCCGTTACGGGGGTACGGAGATCGGCACCCTGTCGGACCGGGAGCTGCGCCCGTACCGCCGCGAACTCCAGATGGTCTTCCAGGACCCCGTCGCCTCCCTCAACCCGCGCCGTTCCGTGGGCGAGTCGATCGCCGACCCGCTGCGCGCGGCGGGGGAGCGCGACGAGACCCGGATCCGCTCCCGGGTACGGGAGCTGCTCGACCGGGTGGGGCTCGAACCCGACCGCCACGACGCCTACCCGCACGAGTTCAGCGGCGGCCAGCGGCAGCGCGTCGGCATCGCCCGCGCGCTCGCCGCCGAGCCCCGGGTCGTCGTCTGCGACGAACCGGTCTCCGCGCTCGACGTCACCACCCAGGCCCAGGTGACCGCGCTGCTCGCCGAGCTCCAGGCCGAACTCGGCCTCGGGCTCGTCTTCATCGCCCACGACCTCGCCGTCGTCCGGCAGGTCAGCGACCGGGTCGCCGTCATGCGCGAAGGCAGGATCGTCGAGCAGGGCACGGTCGAGGAGGTGTACGGCGCACCCCAGGATCCGTACACGCGCCGGCTGCTCGCCGCCGTTCCGTCCCTCGACCCGGTCCTCGCGGCCGAGCGCCGGGGGCGGCGCCGGGAACTGGCCCCGGCCTGACAATCCGTAACCGATCCGCCGCGTACCGCGACCGAACGCGACCGGGGTGGGAAAGTTACGTGCATTCACCCCTTCCGGTGGTGCGACGGACAACCGTCCATCGCACCACCGGTATCTCCGCTTACGTTCTTCCCGCTGCGAGTCGCCGGACAAACGGTGGCCGACGTCAAGGGAGATCGGGGGTGCACTCGTGCGGATCGCACTGCTCACGGAGGGTGGCTACCCGTACGCCGCCGGTGAGGCCGGACTCTGGTGCGAACGGCTCGTACACGGGCTCGGGCAGCACCAGTTCGATGTCTACGCCCTCGGACCCACCGGCACCGCCGCCCCGCTGCCCCCGAACGCCCGGACCGTCCGCACGGGCGACGTGAGCGGCCCCGACGCCGACACCACCCCGGGGAGCCGCGTCGAGCGGGCCGCCTTCGGCGACGACCGCGCCTCCCGCCGCGCCTACGGACGGCGCGAGCGCCGCCGCTTCACCGAGGGCTTCCACGCCCTCGCCACCGGCCTCTGCGCCGAACACGACGAGACGTCCTTCGCCACCGGGCTCCACGCCCTCGCCGACCTCGCCCGCGAGCGCGGCGGACTGCCGGGCGCGCTCCGCTCCGACGACGCCGTCCGCGCCCTCGAAGCCGCCTGCCGCGCCCCCGGCGCACGCCGGACCGCGGCGGCGGCAGGCCTCCCCGACCACCTCGCCTTCGTCGACCACCTGGAGCGCGCCCTGCGCCCGCTCTCCCTCGACTGGTACGAGGAGGAGGTGCTCGGCGCCGTCGACGTCTGCCACGCCACCGCCGGCGGCACGACCGCGCTCCCCGGCCTCCTGGCCAAACGCTTCTTCGGGACGCCGCTCCTGGTCACCGAGTACGGCGTCCAGCTTCGCGCCCACTACCTCTCGCCGGCCGTCGCCGACCGCTCCGTCCCCCTGCGCGGCCTCCTCGCCTCGCTCCACGGCCGGATCGCCGCCGAGACCTACCGGCAGGCCGCGCTCCTCACCCCCGGCAACGCCCACGCCCGCCGCTGGCAGGAGAAGTGCGGCGCCGACCGCGCCCGTATCCGCACCGTCCACCCCGGCCTGGCCGCCGACCGCTTCGCCGAGGTCGGCGAGGACGAGGAGAGCGGCGACCCGACCACCCTCGTCTGGGTCGGCCGCGTCGAACCCGCCAAGGACCTCGTCGCCCTGCTCCACGCCTTCGCCGAGATCCGGGCCCGGCAGCCCGACGTCCGGCTGCGGATCGTCGCCGTGCCGACCGGCGAGCCCGACGCCGACGCGTACCTCACGCACTGCAAGGGGTTCGCGGCGCAGCTCTTCCCCGACGAGGCCCCGGGGGCGCACGCCGTCGGCGAGAACCCCGTCAGCTTCGAGGAGCTCGGCGGACCCGAGGCGCCCACGCTGGAGGACACGTACGCCTCTGCGGCGGTCGTCGTCCTCTCCAGCGTCGTCGAGGGCTTCCCGACCAGCCTCGTCGAGGCGATGTTCTGCGCCCGCGCCACCGTCTCGACCGACGTCGGCGCGGTCGTCGAGGTGATCGGCGGCACCGGCCTCGTCGTCCCGCCGCGCAACCCGCGCGCGCTCGCCGACGCGTGCCTCGCGCTGCTCCGGGAGCCCGAGCGCCGCTACCGGCTGGGCGCCGCCGCCCGCGCCCGCGCGCTCGAACTCTTCACCGTCGAACAGAACCTCGCCGCGTTCCGCGGCATCTACCTGGAGCTTCTCTCCCACGCGCCGGTGCGCCACCGCCCCGGGGACGGCGTGCCCTTCGCCCACCCGGCCGAGGCCCACGTGCCCGGCAGCTGGACGCACCAGGCCGTGACTGCGGGCACAGGAGCCCCCGATGCCTGAAGGAGACACCCCCATGCGCGGCCCCGCCGCCCCCACGAGCCCCGGAGCGTGGGACGCCCGCTCCGAAGCCCTCCTCGGCACCCCGGCCCTGACTCCGGCCGGCGCCGAGACGAGCGACCTCCCGGCGGACGCGCCGGACGCGTGGGACGCCGCGGACACCGCGCCGTCCGGGATAGCCCCGGCCGACGTCCCGGCCTCCGAAGCCGACGTCCCGGCGTCCGAAGCCGCCGCCCCCTTCGACGCCCCGGAGCGCGGCCTCGCCTGGATGGGCGGGACGAAGACACCCACCTCGCCGGACGCACCGGAGGCACCCGCCCCGGCGGACGTCCTCGCCCCCGCAGAGGGGCCCGTGTCGGACGAGCGCGCGGATGCGCCGTCGCCCGGCCCCTCGGTCTCGCCTCCCCGGCCGCGGCGCGGCAACGCCGATCCCGTCAAGGTGCTCATGCACCGGCACCGGGAGTTGTGCGAGCGTGCCGTCGACCCGCTGGAGATCGCCGCCGGGCTCGAAGCGCAGGGGTTCACCGACCGGACCGCCGCCCGCTTCCGGCACCGAGACGTCTTCGCGCTCGCCGAGGAGCTGTACGTCCGCGTGCCGCGCGCCACCGGCACGACCCCTGCCCCGGCGCCGGGCGACCGGGCCCGCGCCGACTGGATGCTCGCCGCCCTCGCGCCCGGCGCCGCCGCCGCGCTCGCCGGGCTCGGGCTCACCCTCACCCAGGGATCCGTCCGCCTCGCCGTCGGCGCCGCCGGAGCCGTCGCGCTCACCGGCGCGCTCCTCCTCGCCGTCCGGCGCGGACCCCTCCGCGCCCCCGGCAGCCGGACCGTGCCCGCCGCCCGCCTCTGGACCGTCTGGCTCCTCGCGTACGCGCTCGCCGGCGACGGACTCCTGGCGCAGGTGCTGGCGGGCGGCCCCGACGGGCCCTGGGACCTCCACCCCGGCCCCCTCCTCGCCCTCGCCCTCGCCGTCGCCCCCGCCGCCTGGGGCGCCCACGTCTTCGCGAGCCGGGCCCGACGCCGGATCGCCGACAGCCGGGGACTTGCGGACTTCGCCGCCGGAGCCAGGCCCCTGCTCCTCGGCACGGTGACGCTCCAGCTCCTCGCCCTCACCGCCCTCCTCGCCCTCACCGGATTCAGCCCGGGCGCCTTCGCCCTCGGCGCGCTCCTGCTGCTGGCCCGGCTCCTCACCGTCCACGGCTTCCCCGAGACGGCCTCCGCCGCGCTCGCCGCCGCCTGCGCCGCCGAGGCCCTCGCCCTCGCGAGCGTCCTCGCCGCCCGTATCCCCGTCCCCGGCTTCGACGAGCTCGCCGCCCCCGTGCGCGCCGTCGTCGCCACCGCGGGACCCGGGGCCGTACCCACCCTCGTCTGCGGCGCCGCCGCGCTCGGCCTGCTGGCCCACGCGACCGGCGCCCTCGCCCGGGCCTCCGCCCATACCGCCACCCCGTGAATCCCCCGCTCACCCGCGGAGCCGACGCCGCGGGCGTGCCCCGCCACCTCTCTCATCACCCCGCAAGGAGACCGAAGACCATGACCCCTCACTCCCAAGGACCGGCCGGTCGGCACGTAGGGGCCGCGCGATGAGGGTGCTACTGCTCGGAGCCAATGGCTTCATCGGCCGTTTCGTCGCCGACCGGCTGCTCGCCGACCCGGCCGTCCACCTCACCGCCCTCGGCCGCGGCGACGACGCCGACGTGCGTTTCGACCTCGCCTCCGGCAGCCCGGGCGCGCTGACCCGCTTCCTCGACGCCGTCCACCCCGGGGTCGTCGTCAACTGCGCGGGCGCCACCCGCGGCGGCGCCCGCGAACTGACCCGGCACAACACCATCGCCGTCGCCACCGTCTGCGAGGCCCTGCGCCGCAGCGGCTGTGGCGCCCGGCTCGTGCAGGTCGGCTGCGCCTCGGAGTACGGGCCCAGCCAGCCCGGCTCCTCCACGGCCGAGGACGCCGTACCCCGCCCCGGCGGCCCGTACGGGGTGTCCAAGCTGGCCGCGACCGAACTCGTCCTCGGCTCAGGCCTCGACGCCGTCGTCCTGCGGGTGTTCTCGCCCGTCGGCCCCGGCACCCCCGCCGGCTCCCCGCTCGGCCGCCTCGCCGAGGCGATGCGCCGCGCGATGCAGGCCGGGGACGGCGAGCTCAAGCTCAGCGGACTCGGCGTGCAGCGGGACTTCGTCGACGTACGGGACGTGGCCAGGGCCGTCCACGCGGCCTCGCTCTCCGCCGCCCAGGGCGTCGTCAACATCGGCACCGGCCGCGCGGTCCGGCTCCGCGACGCCGCCGCCGTGCTCGCCCGGGTCGCCGGCTACACCGGCAACCTCCACGAGCTGGACGCCCCGCACGGCATGCCGCAGCGCCCGATGATCGGCGCGCCCCGCACCGAGGGGACCATCGCCGACCAGCTGGC
The DNA here is from genome assembly GCF_036226445.1 of Streptomyces sp. NBC_01255. Lineage (NCBI taxonomy): Bacteria > Bacillati > Actinomycetota > Actinomycetes > Kitasatosporales > Streptomycetaceae > Streptomyces > Streptomyces sp. NBC_01255. Next base: position 2,984,977 of record NZ_CP108474.1, on the reverse strand, counting down.
CGCCGCCCCCTACCCGTACCCCGACGGCTGCGGCCCCTGGCAGCAGGCAGACGTCCGCACCGCCCGCGACCGGCTCGGCTGGCGGCCCCAGATCAACCTGGAGGAGTCCCTCGCCGACATCTGGATGGAGGCGGCGTGTCGCATCTGACGACGCCCACCGCCACGGGCGCGGTCCAGGCGCTGGGGGTGGGCGTCCCCGGCTACGCCCACCCGCTGCTCGCCCCCGTCGAGTGGGCCGAGCTGACCCGCCCCGGGACCCCGCTGCACTGGGCCGTGCTCAACGTCGCGGACGGCCCGGGGAGCCGTCCCGACCCGCACTGCCTGGAGGCCGCCGGGAAGCTCCGTAACGCCGGGGTCCGGGTCCTCGGACACCTGGACCTCGCCTACGGCTCCCGGCCCTTCGGGGAGCTGGTCTCGGACGCCCACCGCTTCCTCGACTGGTACAAGGTGGACGGCTTCTACCTGGATCGCGCCCCCTCCGACCGGGCCGATCTGCCCGGGACGCGGCGGCTCACGGCGACCCTGGAGGCCGTCCTCGGCGGCGAGGCGCACCTCGTCCTCGGCCACGGCACCCACCCCCATCCGGGGTACGCGGAGACCGCCGACCAGCTGGTCACGTTCTCCGGTGCCTGGACGGACTACCGCTGGTCACAGGTGGCGGAGTGGACCGCCGACTACGCGGAGGCGAAGTTCGTCCACCTCGTCCACGGGGTCCCGCGCACCCACCTCGACGAGGCGCTGCGGGTCGCCCGCTGGCAGGGGGCCGGGACGATCTTCTTCACCGACCGGCCAGGGGGTCGGGAACAAAGCACGCCATTTCACTCGCTGCCCGGCTACTGGGACGAAATCGTCTCGCGGATCGGACCGGGTGTCTCGGAATGAGGAGGGGCGTGGCAGTGTTACGGGGAGAACAACCGTACTGACATACCGACAACCGGAGTCCCCGTGTCGCTGCCACCCCTGGTCGAGCCGGCTGCCGAGCTCACCGTAGACGAGGTCCGCAGGTACTCCCGCCACCTGATCATCCCGGACGTCGGGATGGACGGGCAGAAGCGGCTGAAGAACGCCAAGGTGCTGTGTGTCGGCGCCGGCGGTCTCGGCTCGCCGGCGCTGATGTACCTGGCCGCCGCCGGCGTGGGCACGCTCGGCATCGTGGAGTTCGACGAGGTCGACGAGTCGAACCTCCAGCGCCAGATCATCCACAGCCAGGCCGACATCGGCCGTTCCAAGGCCGCCTCGGCACGCGACAGCGTGCTCGGCATCAACCCGTACGTGAACGTGATCCTTCACGAGGAGCGGCTCGAGGCCGACAACGTGATGGAGATCTTCGGCCAGTACGACCTGATCGTCGACGGCACGGACAACTTCGCCACGCGCTACCTGGTGAACGACGCCTGCGTGCTGCTGAACAAGCCGTACGTCTGGGGTTCGATCTACCGCTTCGACGGCCAGGCCTCGGTCTTCTGGTCCGAGTACGGCCCGTGCTACCGCTGCCTCTACCCGGAGCCCCCGCCGCCGGGCATGGTCCCGTCCTGCGCCGAGGGCGGCGTCCTGGGCGTGCTGTGCGCGTCCATCGGCTCCATCCAGGTCACCGAGGCCATCAAGGTGCTCGCCGGCGTGGGCGACCCGCTGGTCGGCCGCCTGATGATCTACGACGCCCTGGAGATGCAGTACCGCCAGGTCAAGGTCCGCAAGGACCCCGACTGCGCGGTCTGCGGCGAGAACCCCACCGTCACCGAGCTCATCGACTACGAGGCCTTCTGCGGCGTCGTGTCCGAGGAGGCCCAGGAGGCGGCGCTCGGCTCGACGATCACTCCCAAGCAGCTCAAGGAGTGGATCGACGAGGGCGAGAACATCGACATCATCGATGTCCGCGAGGTCAACGAGTACGAGATCGTCTCGATCCCCGGCGCGCGCCTGATCCCCAAGGGCGAGTTCCTGATGGGCACCGCCCTCCAGGACCTCCCGCAGGACAAGCGGATCGTCCTGCACTGCAAGACGGGTGTCCGCAGTGCGGAAGTCCTCGCGGTGCTCAAGGCCGCGGGCTTCGCCGACGCGGTGCACGTCGGCGGCGGCGTGATCGGCTGGGTCCACCAGATCGAGCCCGAGAAGCCGGTCTACTAGACCGTACGGAGAGGGCCCGGACCTCGTCACGAGGTCCGGGCCCTTTCCCGTGCTCACCCGCAGGTCGTGCCGTACGCCGGGACCGTGCCCTTCAGGAAGTAGGCGTCGACCTTCTTCGTCACGCACGGCGAGGTGCCGTAGGCGCCGTGGCCCTCGCCCTTGTTCGTGACCAGGACACCGACGCCGTCCCCGAGCTCCTTCGCCATCTTCTCCGCGCCCTCGTACGGGGTCGCCGGGTCGCCGGTCGTGCCGACGACGAGGATCGGGGCCGCGCCCGGGGCGCTCGCCTCCGGGGTCGTCCGCTCGCCCTTCACCGGCCAGTTCGCGCACCAGCCGGCCGTGTCCCAGGCGAGGAACGCCCCGAAGACGGGGGAGAGCCCGCGGAACTCGGGGATCAGCGCCTTCGCCCGCGCGGCGGTCGGGCGCTCGCTGGAGTCGGCGCAGGAGATCGCCCGCTGGGAGTGCGACTGGGTCGCGTAGTGGCCCTTCTCGTCACGGTCGTTGTAGGCGTCGGCGAGTGCGAGGAGAGCGGCGCCGCGGCCCTGTTCGGCGTCGGCCAGGGCCCGGGTGAGCAGGGGCCAGTTCGCCTGCCCGTACAGCGTGATCGCGATGCCCGTGAGCGCGAGGCCCTCGGTCAGCCGGCGGTCGCCGACGGTCAGCGGTTCGCGGTCCAGCTTCCGCAGCAGGCGGGCGATCCGCTCCGACCCGGCCTTCGGGTCCTCGCCGGTGCTCTTCAGGTAGTTGTCCAGGGCCCGCTGGAAGCCGATCGTCTGGTGGCGGGCGTGTCCGGTGGTGTCGGCGGTCGGGTCGACGACCGCGTCGAGGACGAGCCGTCCCACGTTCGCCGGGAAGAGGTGGGCGTACGTGCCGCCGAGCTGCGTCCCGTACGACATGCCGAAGTAGTGGAGCTTGTCGTCCCCGAGGACCTGCCGGGCCAGGTCCAGGTCGCGGGCGGTGGCGGTGGTCGTGGTGTGCGGGAGGACCGTGCCGGAGCGGCGGGCGCAGCCGGCGCCGAAGGCGGTGTTGTCCTCGATGTACGCGGCCTCCTCGGCGGCCGTGTCCGGGGTGAGGTCCACCGAGGCCTCGGCGGCGGCCTGTTCGGCGTCGTCCCGGCAGACCACACCGGCGCTGCCGCCCACGCCCCTCGGATCGAAGCCGACGAGGTCGTAGCGCTCGCCCAGCTTCGCGTACTCCTGGGCAGCCTGCGGCAGGATCTCGACACCGGAGGCGCCCGGGCCGCCGAAGTTGAAGAGGAGCGAGCCGATCCGGCCGCGCTTGTCGCCGGCCTCCTTGCGGATCAGCGCGACGGGGGTCGTGGCGCCTTCGGGCTTCGCGTGGTCGAGCGGGACCTCGACCGTCGCGCAGCGCCATTCGGCGCCGGGCCGCTGCCCGTTCTCCGGGGCCTCGCAGCGCTTCCAGTCGAGGCGCTGGCCGGTGAGGGAGGCGGGGAGCGCGGGGGTCGCGGCGGGCTCCGAGGCCTTGGCGTCGGTGGTCGGCCGCGGCGTCGGGGTGGTGGCGGACGGGGCCGCCGTCGTGGTCCCGCCGCTCCCGTCGTTCCCGCCGCTCGAACAGCCCGCGACGAGCAGCCCGGTCACGGCAAGCACCGTCATGCGTACACGTATGGACATGTGTTCCCCCAGGATCCCGGCAAGGCGGCCATCCTAGAGGTGCGTCACATGGAGGCGCGTCACTTGCAGACGGTCCCGGAGGCCGGCAGCTTGCCGTCCAGGAGGTACGCGTCCACGGCCTTCTTCACGCACGCGTTGCCGCTGTTGTAGGCGCCGTGGCCCTCGCCCTCGTACGTCACCTCGATGCCGACGCCCTTGCCGAGCGCGTTCACCATCGCGCGCGTGCCCTCGTACGGCGTGGCCGGGTCCCCGGTGGTGCCGACGACCAGGATCGGGTCCGCACCGGACGCGGAGACGTCCGGGTGCTCCCAGGCGCCCGGCACCGGCCACTGCGAGCAGTTCGCGAGGGCCCAACCCATGAAGTCGCCGAAGACGGGGGAGGCCTCGCGGAACTCGCCGAGCCGCTCCTTCGCCTGGCCGAGGGTGTAGCGCTCCTTGAAGTCCACGCAGTTGATGGCGGCGTTGGCGGCCTGGATGTTGCTGTAGGTGCCGTTCTGGCCGCGTCCGTTCAGCGAGTCGGAGAGCGAGAGGAGCAGTGCGCCGTCGCCGCCGTCGGCCGCGTCGAGCCCCTGCTCCAGATAGGGCCAGTACTCCTTGGAGTACAGGGACTGCGCGATGCCGTTGGTGGCCTGCGTCTGGGTCAGCTCGCGGTCGCCGATGCCCGGGATCGGCTTCGCGTCGAGCTCGGCCAGGAGGTCGGTGATGAAGGACTCGACCTCGGCGACGCTCGTACCGGGCAGGGTGCACTCGTCGCCGCGGTCCACGCAGTCCTGGGCGAAGTTGTCGAGGGCGAGCTGGAAGCCCTTCGCCTGGGCGAGAGCTCCTTCCTCGACGCCCGCGTCGGGGTCGACGACGGCGTCCAGGACGGCCCGGCCCACGTTCTCCGGGAAGAGGTGGGCGTAGACGCCGCCGAGTTCCGTGCCGTACGAGATGCCGAAGTAGTGGAGCTTGTCGTCGCCGAGGACCTGGCGCATCAGGTCCATGTCCCGGGCGGCGTTCTCGGTGCCGACGTGCGGCAGGGCCGGTCCCGCCTCCCTCTCGCACCCGGCCGCGTACGTCTTCTGCGCGTCCGACAGGGTCCGCTCCTCGGCCGCGTCGTCGGGCGTGAAGTCCAGGGCGTAGTACGCGTCGAGCTCCTTGTCGGTGGCGCACTCGACGGGTTCGCTGCGGCCCACCCCGCGCGGGTCGAAGGAGACGAGGTCGTAGCGGGAGCGGAGGGACTCGTACTCGTTGGCGAAGCCCGGCAGGCCGGTGATGCCGGAGCCGCCGGGCCCGCCGAAGTTGAAGATCAGTGAGCCGATGCGGGCGTCGGCGTCGCGGGCCTTGGCCCGGATGAGGGCCAGCTCGATGGTCTCGCCGGCCGGTGCCGACCAGTCCAGCGGTGCCTGGAGGAACGAGCACTCCCAGGCGGTGCCGCCGGGGAGCGGCGAGGGCGCGGTCCCGCCGCCCTCGGCCGCGGACGGCGGCGGGCAGGGGGCCCAGACCAGTTTCTGCTCCGTCAGCGCCGAGAGTCCGGCCGATCCGGTCGGCTTCGTCGTGTCGGTCCCGTCGTCCGACCCGTCCGAGCACCCGGCGGCGAGCAGCACGGTCGTGGCGGTGATCAGGGCGGCGCGCTGGGCGGCGGAGATCGGCATAGGCCCATGGTGGGCCGCCGTCCGGGCCTCCGCGCGGGGCGGAGGGCCGGACGGGTGGCAGGCCTCCTCGCTACAGCGCTTCGCGTTTCGTCAGCCAGTTGAAGCAGATCCAGCCGGGGAGCACCGGGATCCACAGGGTCAGCAGGCGGTACAGCAGCACCGCCGGCGTGGCGACCTCCAGGGGCAGGCCGACCGCCACCAGACCGAAGGTGAGCGCGCCCTCGACCGCGCCGACACCGCCCGGGGTCGGCGCCGCCGAACCGAGCGCGTTGCCCGCGAGGAAGACGACGGCCACGCTCGCGTAGCTGACCGTGTGGTTGCCGTGGCCGAAGGCCCGGATCGAGGCGTCCAGGCAGAACACGAACGCGCCGGTCAGGAGCAGCATCCCGCCGATGCCGGTCAGCAGCTTCATCGGCCGCTGGAGCACGTCCAGCATGCGCGGCACCACACCCGCGAAGAGCGAGCGCAGCCGCGTCGACACGAACTTGCGCATGAACGGGATGGCGGTCACCACCAGGACCAGCACCGCGACCGTCAGCAGACCGGCGATGACCGTCCTCGACGGGCTGAACGACTGCGTCTTCTCCGTCCCCGTCAGATAGCCGAAGAGGAGCAGGAGCAGGATGTGCGCCCCGAGCCCGAAGAGCTGCGAGGCGCCGACGCTCGCCACCGCGAGCCCGGGCCGGACGCCCGCGCGCTGGAGGAAACGGGTGTTCAGGGCGACACCGCCGACCGCCGCGGGGGCGACGATCTTCACGAACGAGCCGGCGACCTGCGCCACCACCGTCCGCCAGAACCCGACCCGCTCCGGCACGAAGCCGAGCAGGCTCATCGCCGCCGCCAGGTAGCTGAGCGCCGAGAACAGGACCGCCGCCGCCACCCACCGCCAGTCCGCCTCGCTGACCGTCGACAGCGGCGTACGGGCGATCTGCGACAGCAGGAAGTACGCGGCGACCGCGCCCGCGATCATGCTGATCAGCGTCCGCGGCTTGATCCGCTCGAGGCGGACCGGTTCCACCGGCGCCTGCGGACGGATCAGCAGGACCTGCTGCCGGATCTGGGCCAGCAGGTCCTCCTCGCGGGCCTCGTCGAGCGCCGTGTCCAGGGCCCGCTTCTCGGCCTTCCTGTCCGCCTTCTTCTCGGCCTTCGTCTCGGACCGTACGACGGTCTTGTCCGCCGTCCTGTCCGCCGTCTTGTCCGCCGCGGCCTCCGCCTTCGCCAGCTCCCGCTCGCGCTTGGCCGCCTCGGAGCCCGCGAGCACGGCCTCGCGCTCGCGCTGCGACCGCTCCCGCGCCAGTCTCCGCAGCGTCGCGCGCGTGGAGCGGCTCAGCGCGATCGGCTGGAGCAGCGGCATGCAGTTCGCGACGCTGTCAGGACCGAGGACCTCCACGGCCGCGGCGACCGCCCGCTCCGCCCCGACCCGCAGGCCGAGGGTGGTGAGCAGCTGCGCGATGTCCATCCGCAGGATCAGGTCCCCGGCCGCGATCTCGCCCCCGCGCAGGTCGGTCAGGACCACCCTGCCGGAACGATCCACCAGAATCGCGTCGCCCGCGAGCCTGCGGTGGGCGATCCGGCGGGACTGGAGCGCCCGCACCTGCCGCCAGGCGCCCCGTACCAGCTCGTCGGTGATCTCGTGGTCGTCGAGCGAGTCCAGGCTCCGGCCGCCGATGTGCTCGTACACGAGCATGACGGCGTCCGGGCCGAGCTCCGAGGTGGCGATCAGCTTCGGCGCGTTCGCCCCGGCGGCGATGGCAGCGTAGGCGAGGAGGGCCTCCTGCTCCAGAGCCTGCCGCAGCGAGACGATCGACCGGCGGGTGGTGATCGTCCGCAGCGTGATCCGCCGCCACATCCGGTAGAAGAAGCCGTGGGCCTGCTGCTCGCGGTCGACGACGGTGACGTCGAGCGGCGCCCCCTCCTCCAGGGTCACGATGTACCGGCGGCCCCTGTCGCCGATGTCCGACGCGTCCGGCACGCCCTCGGCGCGCAGCGCCGTCACGGGGCGGAAGCCGACGCGGCGCAGGCCGGCGAGGAGGGTCTGGCCGGTGGGCCGGACGTTCGGGGAGCCGACGGCGTACAGCGTGCCGTAGGCCACGGTCCAGCCGATCAGCACGGTCAGGATGATCGAGAGCGCCGTGGTGTAGCCGGCCACCAGCATCGTGAACGCGTCGAGCAGCAGCACCGCCCACAGCGCCACCCGCCAGCGAGGTCTTCGGGCCATGCCGACGGCGGTCATGTACGCGATGACCGGGGCGAGGTAGTTGTGCACCGGGTCGGTGAGCCCGCCGCCGGACTGCGGCTGGGTGAGCGCGTCCTGGATGGTGCCGGGCGCCGCCTGGGCGACCCAGAGATCGGTGGCGAGGGTGACGCCGTGCGCGAGGACGGCGGCGAGGACGCCGTCGGCGATGCGCAGTCCGTCCCGTTTGATCAGGCGCTCGATGGCGAAGGCGACCGGGACCAGCAGGACGGCGATGGAGGAGACGAGACCGGCGATCTTGACGAAGACGTCGGGGGCGCCGCCCGCCCCCTTGTTGATGTCCTCTTCGAGGCCCGACGTCGTGGCGTGCGCGAAGGCGGCGACGGCGATGACGAGGCCGATGGCGAGGAGACCGGCGAGCAGCCGCATCAGGTCGGAGGGCCGGTGGACGCGGGCCGCGAGCAGGGGCTCGTCCCCGGAGACCCGTTCGGGCAGGCCGGCCTCGCCCTCCTCGGGAGGCTGCGTGTCCTGCCCCATCACCATGTCCGTCTCTGCATGCGCGTCGTGTCGTTCCCGGTCTTGCTCTTGTTCTCGTTCTTGTTCTTGTATTTGTCGCTCTTGATCTCGTATCACCAGTCACCGCCCGGACGATGGTGGCACGAAGAGCCGCCGCGTGGAGGCATCAGGGCCATGTCGGTGGGGTGAGGCAGGATGAGACGGATGAGCCTGGAGGAACCCGTGGGGGACACCGGAGAACTGCCCGAGTACGCGGAGCGGGTGCTCGACGTCGCCGACGGGATCCCGCCCGGCCGCGTGATGACCTATGGCGACGTGGCCGAATGGCTGGGCGAGGGAGGGCCGCGTCAGGTCGGCCGCGTGATGGCCCTGTACGGCGGGACGGCGCCGTGGTGGCGCGTGGTCCGCGCGGACGGGACGCTGCTCCCCGGGCACGAGCTGCGGGCCCTCGGCCACTACCGCGAGGAGGGCACCCCGCTGCGCGAGGCGGGCCCGGCGGCCGAGGGACACGTACCGCGGATCGACATGCGGCGGGCCCGCTGGGACGGAACTCACACCTGAGACCGGAGCCCCGGGGGGTACGGGCCGCGCGGGCCCGGTGGAGCGGACGCGGCACGGCGTACGGCGCCGGCGCCGGTACGGGGTACGGCTCGGGATCCGCGACGGAGTACGGCTCGGCGGCGGTCCGTTTCGCGTAACGTCGACGTTCGCGTCTTCCGCGGCGACGGCCGCCGCGCATGGGCGCCTCACCCGCACCACCACATCCCCCAGGACCGGCGAACCACGTGAGCTCCTCCTCCACCACCCGGCACACGCCGCACCAGGGACAGCCGTACCCGGGTCCGGGCCGGCAGCGGACCCCGGGCGCGTACCGACTGGTGCGTACCGCGCCGGCCCCGCTGGATCCCCCTCAGCTGGACGCAGCCCAGCGGGAAGTGGTTGACCACACCGGCGGACCGCTCCTCGTCCTCGCCGGACCCGGCACCGGAAAGACGACGACGCTGGTCGAGGCCGTCGCGGCCCGGATGGAACGGGGCGCCGACCCCGAACGGCTCCTCGTCCTCACCTTCAGCCGCAAGGCCGCCGTCGAACTCCGCGACCGGATGGCCACCCGGCTCGGCGGTCGCCGCCCGCCGCAGGCGACGACCTTCCACTCGTACTGCTACGCCCTGATCCGCGCCCACCAGGACGCCGAGCTCTTCGCCGAACCGCTGCGGCTGCTCTCGGGACCCGAGCAGGACCTCGCCGTGCGCGAGCTGCTCGCCGGCCAGATCGACCTGGAGAAGGCCGGCCTCGGGCGGGTCGGCTGGCCCGACGAACTGCGCGCCTGCCTCACCACCCGCGGCTTCGCCGACGAGGTGCGGGCCGTCCTCGCGCGCTCGCGCGAGCTGGGCCTCGGACCGGACGCGCTCGCCCGCTTCGCCGAGCGCGTCGGCCGCCCGGACTGGAAGGCGGCGGCCGGCTTCCTCGCCGAGTACCTCGACGTCCTCGACCTCCAGGGCGTCCTCGACTACACGGAACTCGTCCACCGGGCGGTGCTGCTCGCCGGGAGCGTCACGCTGCCCGCGTACGACGCGGTGTACGTCGACGAGTACCAGGACACCGACCCGGCGCAGGTCCGGCTCCTGCACGCCCTCACGGGCGGCGGGCGGAGCACGGTCGTCGCCTTCGGCGACCCGGACCAGTCCATCTACGCCTTCCGGGGCGCCGACGTGAACGGCATCCTCGACTTCCCGGCCGCATTCGGCGGCAACGACGTGCGCGTCCTGCGCACCTCCCGCCGCGCGGGCGCGGAGCTCCTCGGGGCGACCCGGCTCCTCACCCAGCGGATGCCGCTGACCCGCCTCCCCGCCGCCAAGGTCCGGGCGCACCGCGAGCTCGCGGCGGCGCGGGACGGGGGCCGGGCGGAGGCGTACACGTACCCCACGGCCTCGGCGGAGGCCGAGAACATCGCCGACCTGCTGCGCCGGGCGCACCTGGAGGACGGCGTCCCCTGGCAGGACATGGCCGTCCTCACCCGCGCCGCCGCGGCGCTCCCGTCCCTCCGCCGGGCGCTCACCTCGGCGGGCGTCCCGGTCGAGACGGACGCCGCGGACACCCCCCTCCGCCACGAACCCGCCGTCGCCCCACTGCTGCTCGCGCTGCGCGCGGTGGCGAGGCCGGGCGGCCCGCCCCCGCAGGCCCTGGTCGCGGGCGAGCCCGCGCCTACGCCGGACCCGGTTGCGGGCATGCGCCCCGCCGGGGCTGGAGGTACCTCCCAGGCGGAGCTCTGGGGGAGGGTGGGCACAACCCACGACGGCGCCGCACCGGCGGCGCACCTTTCGGACCTTTCCCCCGACGGCCCCGCGGCCGCGGAGGAGGCTGCCGGGCCGGCCGACACCGCCGGCTGGCTCACCGTCGAGACCGCGCTCGAACTGCTCGCCTCCCCCCTCGCAGGGGTGGACCCGGCCGACCTGAGGCGCCTGGGCCGCGCCCTCCGCGACGAGGAGCGAGCCGGCGGGAACAAGCTCCCGCCCCCCTCCGACGTCCTCCTCGCCCGCGCGCTCGCCGAGCCCGAGCGCCTCGTCGCCCACGACCCCTCGTACGCCCGCGGCGCCCGCCGCCTCGGCGAGCTCCTCCGCGAGACCCGCACCCTCCTCGGCGCCGGCGGCACCGCCGAGGAAGCCCTCTGGGTCCTCTGGAACGGCACCCCCTGGCCGGGGCGCCTGGAGCGCGCCGCCCTGCGCGGCGGGCCCGCCGGGCGGAACGCCGACCGGGACCTCGACGCCGTGTGCGCCCTCTTCGAGACCGCCGCCCGCGCCGAGGAGCGCGTCGGCGGCCGCGGTGTCCTCAACTTCCTCGAAGAGCTCGACGCCCAGGACATCGCCGCCGACACCCTCACCCGCCGCCACACCCGCCCCGACGCCGTCCGCCTCATGACCGCCCACCGTTCCAAGGGCCTCGAATGGGGATTCGTCGTCGTCGCCGGCGTCCAGGAAGGCCTCTGGCCGGACCTGCGCCGCCGCGGCTCCCTCCTCGAAGCCGACCGCATCGGCCGCGACGGCCTCGCCGAGCCCCTCACCCCGGGCGCCCTCCTCGCCGAGGAGCGCCGCCTGTTCTACGTGGCCGCCACCCGCGCCCGCGACCGCCTCGTCGTCACCGCCGTGAAGGCACCGGCGGAGGACGGCGACCAGCCCTCCCGTTTCCTCACCGAGTTCGGCGTCGAGCCGACGGAGGTGCCCGGCCGCCCCCGCCGCCCCCTCGCCGTCTCCGCCCTGGTCGCCGAGCTCCGGGCGACGACCGTCGACCCGGCCGCCTCGCCCGAGCTCCGCGACGCCGCCGCCCACCGCCTCGCCTCCCTCGCCGCGCTCGCCGACGAGGACGGCCAGCCGCTGGTGCCCGCCGCGCACCCGGACCGCTGGTGGGGCCTGTTCGAGCCGACGCACAGCACGGTGCCGCTGCGCGACCGCGACCTGCCCGTCGCCCTCTCGCCGAGCGCCCTGGAGAACCTCGCCACCACCTGCTCCCTCCAGTGGTTCCTGGGCCGCGAGGTCAAGGCCGCGGCCCCCGCCACCGCCGCCCAGGGCTTCGGCAACGTCGTGCACGTCCTCGCCGACGAGGTCGCCTCCGGCCGCACCCCGGCCGACCTCGACGTCCTCATGGCCCGCCTGGACTCCGTCTGGGACGCCCTCGCCTTCGACGCCCCCTGGAAGTCGGCCCAGGAGAAGGCCCACGCGCGCGTGGCGCTCGAACGCTTCCTGCAGTGGCATGTCATGGACCGCGGCGGCCGCACCCCCGCCGCCTCCGAGCACGGCTTCGACGTGACCCTGGAGGCGGGGGAGTACGAGGTCCGCATCCGCGGCTCCATGGACCGCGTCGAGACCGACGAGCACGGCCGCGCGTACGTCGTCGACTTCAAGACCGGCAAGGCGGCCCCCACCCGGGACGAGGTCGCCCACCACCCACAGCTCGCCGTCTACCAGCTCGCGGTCCGGGAGGGAGCCCTCGACGAGGTCTTCGACGGGCAACGGCCGGAGCCGGGCGGCGCCGAACTCGTACAGCTGCGGCAGGCCGCCCCGAAGAAGGAGGGCGGCGACGCCCTGCCGAAGGTCCAGGCCCAGGAACCCCTGGAAGGGGAGTGGGTCGGCGACCTGCTCGCCACCGCCGCCGGCCGGGTCCTCGACGAGCGCTTCACCCCCACCACCGGCCAGCACTGCGCGAACTGCGCCTTCCGCGCCTCGTGCAGCGCCCAGCCGGAGGGCCGCCAGATCGTCGAGTGACGAGTCGAGCGACACGCTGTGCGGAGCATCACGTTCCGTTTCGTACATCCTTTGTTCGCTTTCGCACGTCACTCTTCACGGCGTCCCGCATAAGGGCGCTGTGAAGACAAGCTGTGAAAAACGCTGAGGAGTACGTGGATGAAGGCCAATCGGAAGCTCTGGGTTGCGGCGACGGTCTGTGTGGCCGTGGTCGCGGGTGTCACGGGCTGTTCCCAGGGCGACGACAAGGCCGCCGACCCCTTCGCGGGACTCACGGCCGACGCCATCGCCGACAAGGCGGTCGCGACCACGAAGGCGGCCACCTCCTTCCACATGAACGGCAAGGGCAAGACCGACGGCCAGGAGATGACGGTCGACTTCTCCGTCGACGACAAGGGCTCCTGCAAGGGGTCGATGCAGGCGGGCGGCAAGGGCGGCAAGGCCGAGATGATCGGCACCGGCGGCGTCAGCTACATGAAGGGCGACGACGCCTTCTGGAGCTCCACCGCCGGCGATGAGGGCGGCTCGGCGGAGGAGGCCGGCGCCATGGCCACGCTGCTCAAGGGCCGCTGGATGAAGATGCCTGCCGGGGACGAAGGCCCCGACGCCTTCTGTGACCTCAAGACCATCGTCAAGGACATGGACGAGGACACCCCGCGCAAGGGCCTGACCCGCGGCGCCGACGCCGACGTCGACGGCACGCCCGCCGCCACCCTCACGAAGAAGGGCGCGAAGGACGAGACCACGACCTTCTACGTGGCCAAGGACTCCGCCAAGCCGTACATCCTCCGTGTCGTGGAGGCCGGCGGCAAGGAGCCCGGCACGGTCACCTTCACCGAGTACGACAAGCCGGTCACCGTCACCGCGCCCCCGGCCGACGAGGTCGTCGACATGGCGGAGCTCGCCGGCGCCTCCTGACCCACCCGCCCCATCCGCCCCACCCGCCGCGCCCGGTCGCGGGCACGCGCGTGTGGGGCGACCCTGGTGGACAAGGGTCGGGGGACTCGGGGAATCCGCGAGGAGGCTCGCATGGCGTCCCACCGAAAGCTTCGCGCCGCGGCCGTCGTCTGCGCCGCCGCCCTCGTGGGTCCCGCGCCGGCGGCGGCCTGGGCGGCGCCGGCACCGGCAGCGGTGGCCCCGGCGGCGGTCCAGGCCCCGGCGGCGGTCCGGGCCCCGGCCCCGACGCCGTCCCCCGACCCCTTCGCGGACCTCACCCCCGACGAGATCGCCGAGCGGGCGGTCACCGCCACCCAGTCCGCGACCTCGCTCCGCATGAAGGGCCGGGTCGCCGCCGACGGGCAGCCGCTCGACATCGACTTCGCCGTCAACGACCGCGACGAATGCACCGGCGTGATGAAGATCGACGGCGGCACCGCCGAACTGCGCCGCGTCGACGACATCACGTACATGAAGGGCGACGAGGCCTTCTGGCGCGTCTCCATGGCCTCCCAGGGAATGCCCGAGCCACAGATCGACGCCACGATCGAGCTCGTCAAGGGCCGCTGGCTGAAGATCGCCCCGGGACAGGCGGGCAGCGACGACCTCGGCGGCGTCTGCGACCTGAAGGGGCTCCTCGCCGACCTCGACAAGGACAAGGCGGAGCGCAGCGGTCTGGTGCGCGGGCCTGACGGCGAGGTGGACGACACCCCCGTCGCGACGCTGGTGAAGAAGAAGACCGGCGGCGAGACGTCCACCGTCTCCGTCTCCCGGGAGGGCAAGCCCTACATCCTCAAGATGGTCAAGACGGGCGGTGACGAACCCGGCTCCGTGATGCTCTCCGACTACGACAAGCCGGTCGACGTGGTCGTCCCGCCCGCCGACGAGACGGTGGACCTGTCGAAGCTGGACCCCGGCCAGCCCGCCTGAGCCGCTCGCGGGAGGCCCTGGTGAGAGGCGGGCCGGGCCGCACTGTCAGTCGGTCGCGTTAGCCTCTTTGAGGTGACCGCACACCTCACCGACCCCGAGCAGCTCAAGGAGCTCCTCGGCATCCCGTTCACCCCGGAGCAGACGGCCTGCATCACCGCGCCGCTCGCCCCGCAGGTCGTCGTGGCCGGAGCCGGCTCCGGCAAGACGACGGTGATGGCCGCCCGCGTGGTCTGGCTGGTCGGGACGGGGCAGGTCGCCCCCGAGCAGGTCCTCGGTCTCACCTTCACCAACAAGGCCGCGGGCGAGCTCGCCGAGCGCGTCCGCACCGCCCTCGTCCGCGCCGGCGTCACCGACCCCGACGTCATCGACCCGGACGATCCCCCCGGCGAGCCCCGCATCTCCACGTACCACGCTTTCGCCGGGCAGCTCCTCACCGACCACGGCCTCCGCATCGGCCTGGAGCCCACCGCCCGGCTCCTCGCCGACGCCACCCGTTACCAGCTCGCCGCGCGCGTGCTGCGCGAGGCCCCCGGCCCGTACCCGGCGCTGACCAAGTCGTTCCCGACCCTGATCACCGACCTGCTCGCCCTCGACGGCGAGCTCGCCGAGCACCTCGTACGGCCCCGGGACCTCACGGCGTACGACTCCGAGCTCCTCACCGCCCTCGCCGGCGCCAAGCTCAGCAACGCCGAGCTGCGCAAGATCCCCGAGGCCACGGCCGCCCGCCGCGAGCTGCTCGACCTCGTCGTCCGCTACCGCGCCGCGAAGCGCTCCCGCGATCTGCTCGACTTCGGCGACCAGATCGCCCTCTCCGCCGAACTGGCCACCACCCGCCCCGAGGTCGGGGGCCTGCTGCGCGAGGAGTTCCGGGTCGTCCTGCTCGACGAGTACCAGGACACCTCCGTCGCCCAGCGGCTGCTGCTCTCCGGTCTCTTCGGCCAGGGCACCGGACACGCGGTGACCGCCGTCGGCGACCCCTGCCAGGCCATCTACGGCTGGCGCGGCGCCTCCGTCGCCAACCTGGACGACTTCCCCGAGCACTTCCCGGGCGCCGACGGCAGCCCCGCGAGCCGCTACTCCCTCTCCGAGAACCGGCGCAGCGGCGGCCGCCTCCTGGACCTCGCCAACCGACTCGCCGCCCCCCTGCGGGCCATGCACGCGGGCGTGGAGGCGCTGCGCCCCGCCCCGGGCGCGGAGAAGGACGGCAGCGTCCGCATCGCCCTGCTGCCCACCCACGCCGAGGAGATCGACTGGCTCGCCGACTCCCTCGCCCACCTCGTCCGCACCGGCCGCGAGCCCGGCGAGATCGCCGTCCTGTGCCGGACCGCCACCGACTTCCCCGCGATCCACGCCGCCCTCGTCGCCCGTGACGTGCCCGTCGAGGTCGTCGGCCTCTCCGGCCTCCTCCACCTGCCCGAGATCGCCGACCTCGTCGCCGTCTGCGAGGTCCTCCAGGACCCGGGGGCCAACGCCTCCCTCGTCCGCCTCCTCACCGGCCCCCGCTGGCGGATCGGCCCCCGCGACCTGGCCCTCCTCGGCCGCCGCGCCCGCCTCCTCGTCCACCGGGGCGGCGACGACCCCGACCCCGAGCAGCGGCTCGCCGCCGCCGTCGAGGGCGTCGACCCGGCGGAGGTGATCTCGCTCGCCGACGCGCTCGACACCTTCCTGGACTCCGGCGGCGCCACCGACGACGGACTGCCCTTCTCCACCGAGGCCAGGGTCCGCTTCGCGCGCCTCGCCGCCGAGCTGCGTTCCCTGCGCACCTCGCTCGCCGACCCGCTCATGGACGTGCTGCACCGGATCCTCGGCGCGACCGGCCTGGAGGTCGAGCTCTCGGCCTCCCCGCACGCGCTGGCCGCCCGCCGCCGCGAGACCCTCTCGAACTTCCTGGACATCGCCGCGGGATTCGCCTCCCTCGACGGCGAGGCGAGCCTGCTCGCCTTCCTCGGCTTCCTCCGCACGGCCGTCCAGTTCGAGAAGGGCCTCGACAACGCCCTCCCGGGCGGCGAGAACACGGTGAAGGTCCTCACCGCCCACAAGTCCAAGGGCCTGGAGTGGGACGTCGTCGCCGTCCCCGGCCTGGTCGCCGGAGCGTTCCCGAGCGCCCGCGCCCGCGAGGCGTGGACGTCCCAGCCCCAGGTGCTCCCGCACGCCCTGCGCGGCGACGCGGACACGCTGCCGGGGATCGACACCTGGGACGCGAAGTCCCTCACGTCGTTCAAGAACGCCATGCGCGACCACCAGCACACGGAGGAGCTCCGCCTCGGCTACGTCACCTTCACGCGCCCCCGCTCCCTCCTCCTCGGCTCGGCCCACTGGTGGGGCCCGTCCCAGAAGAAGCCCCGCGGCCCCTCGGACTTCCTCCAGGCCCTCTACGACCACTGCGAGGCCGGCCACGGCGACATCGAGTCCTGGGCGGAAACCCCGGAACCCGACGCGGAGAACCCGTCCCTGACGGAGAACACGAAGGACGAGGCCTGGCCGCTCCCGCTGGACGCGGAGGCGCTGACGCGGCGCCGCGCTGCGGCGGAGGCCGTGAGGACCAGGCTGTGGGCATACGTTCCGCCGAGCTGGGGGCACCTCCCAGGCGAAGCTCTGGGGGAGGGTGGGCACAACCCCCCCAGCGCAGCGCCCGACCGCTTGGACCCCGCCCCCGAGGACCTCTGGTCCGACGACGAGGAACCCGTCTGGGACGAGGAAACCCTCCCCGAGGACACCCACGCGGACGCGGTACCCGCACCGAGGCAGCCCGAGGCCCCGCCCTCGGAGCCGTACACGGAACTCACCCCCGAGGACGCCAGGACCATCGCCTCCTGGGACCGCGATCTCACCGCCCTCACCACCGAACTCCGCCGCGCCCGCGCCACCACCCGCGACGTCCTCCTCCCCCCGTACCTCTCCGCCTCCCAGGTGCTCCGCCTCGCCGCCGACCCCGACGGCTTCGCGCAGGACCTGGCCCGCCCCATGCCCAAGCCGCCGCAGCCCGCGGCCCGCCGGGGCACCCGCTTCCACGCGTGGGTGGAGTCCCGCTTCGAGGAGCTGCCGCTGCCGTTCCTCGGCCCCGAGGACCTGCCCGGCGGCGAGGACTTCGCGGGGGAGCCCGAGATCCTCGACGAGCGGGACCTCGACGACCTCAAGGAGGCCTTCGCCCGCACGCCGTACGCCCACCGCTCCCCGTACCGCGTCGAGGTCCCCGTCCACCTCACCCTCGCGGGCCGGGTCGTCCGGGGCCGGATCGACGCCGTCTACCGGGACCCGGACACCGGCGCGTACGAGATCGTCGACTGGAAGACCAGCCACCACCGCACCGCCGACCCCCTCCAGCTCGCGATCTACCGGCTCGCCTGGGCCGAGCAGCACGACCTCGCGCCCGACGAGGTCACGGCCGCCTTCGTCTACGTCCGTACCGGCGAGGTCGCCCGCCCCGCCCGCCTGCCCGGCCGGGCCGAGCTGGAGGCCATCCTGCTGGGCGGGGCACCCTCCGGCGCCGGATAGGCTCGGAGGCATGAGCGAGACCCCGGACAGCGCCGTCCACGCCGTGCGTACGTACATCGAGCAGCACCGCGCCGCCTTCCTCGGCGACCTGGCCGAGTGGCTGCGCATCCCCTCCGTGTCGGCGCAGCCGGACCGCGCAGGGGACGTCCGGCGCAGCGCCGAATGGCTCGCCGCGAAGCTCACGGAGACCGGCTTCGCCACGGTCGAGGTGTGGGAGACGGACGGCGCCCCGGCGGTCTTCGCCGAGTGGCCCTCCGGGGACCCGGACGCCCCGACGGTCCTCGTCTACGGCCACCACGACGTGCAGCCCGCGGCCCGGGAGGACGGCTGGCACACGGAGCCCTTCGAGCCGACCGTGATCGACGGCCGGATGTACGCGCGGGGCGCCGCCGACGACAAGGGCCAGGTGTTCTTCCACACACTCGGGGTCCGCGCCCACCTCGCCGCCACCGGCCGCACCGCCCCCGCCGTCAACCTGAAGCTGATCGTGGAGGGCGAGGAGGAGTCGGGCTCGCCGCACTTCCGCGAGCTCGTCGAGACCCACGCCGAGCGGCTCGCCGCCGACGCCGTGATCGTCTCCGACACCGGCATGTGGTCCGAGACGACCCCCACCGTGTGCACCGGGATGCGCGGGGTCGCCGACTGCGAGATCGAGCTGTACGGCCCCGACCAGGACATCCACTCCGGCTCCTTCGGCGGCGCCGTACCGAACCCGGCCACCGCCGCCGGCCGGATCGTCGCCGCGCTGCACGACGAGACCGAGCGCGTCGCGATCCCCGGGTTCTACGAGGGCGTCACCGAACTCTCCGACGCCGAGCGCGCCCTGGTCGCCGAGCTCCCCTTCGACGAGGCGGCCTGGCTGCGTACGGCCAAGTCCCACGGCACGCACGGCGAGGCCGGCTTCTCCACCCTGGAGCGGGTCTGGGCCCGCCCCACCGCCGAGGTCAACGGCATCGGCGGCGGCTACCAGGGCCCCGGCGGCAAGACGATCGTCCCCGCGTCCGCCCAGCTCAAGCTGTCGTTCCGGCTCGTCGCCGGCCAGGACCCGGCCAAGATCGAGCTCGCCGTCCGGGACTGGCTCGCCGGGCTCGTCCCCGCCGGCATCCGGTACGAGATCGTCTTCGGCGCCCCGACCCGCCCCTGCCTCACTCCCCTCGACCACCCCGCCCTCAAGGCGGTGGCCGGGGCCATGAGCAGGGCCTTCGACGGCGCCAAGGTCCGCTACACCCGCGAGGGCGGTTCCGGGCCGGCCGCCGACCTCCAGGACGTCCTGGAGGCACCCGTGCTGTTCCTGGGCATCTCCGTCCCGTCCGACGGCTGGCACGCCCCGAACGAGAAGATCGAGCTCGACCTCCTCATGAAGGGCGTCGAGACCACGGCTCACCTGTGGGGCGACCTGCCCGCCGCCCTCGGGCCCGTCCGACCCTGATCCGCAGGACAGGCCCACGCCACCGCGCGCTGAACCCACACACCGATCCGGGGGAGCTGGAAGCACCTGTGAGCACCTTGAAGCACGCGTCAACGGACCGACCGGACCGCCCGATCTCGCTCACCGCACCGAGCGGCATCGACCGGGCCGCACACCACCGCCTCGACGAGGCGTGGCTGGCGGCCGCCTGGAGCCACCCCACGACCCGCGTCTTCGTGGTCTCCGGGGGGCAGGTGCTGATCGACGACCGGCCCGACGGCACCACCGAGCTCGTCATGACCCCGGCCTTCGAGGCACCCGTCACCGAGACCCACCGCTACTTCCTGGGCACGGACGCCGACGGGGTGTCCTACTTCGCGCTCCAGAAGGACTCCCTGCCCGGTCGCATGGACCAGTCCGCCCGGCCCGCGGGGCTGCGCGAGGCCGGGCTGCTGCTCTCCGACCGCGACGCGGGCCTCATGGTGCACGCCGTGGCCCTGGAGAACTGGCAGCGCCTCCACCGCTTCTGCTCGCGCTGCGGCGACCGCACCGTCATCGCCGCCGCCGGGCACATCCGGCGCTGCCAGGCATGCGGCGCCGAGCACTACCCGCGTACCGACCCGGCGGTCATCATGCTGGTCACGGACGACCAGGACCGGGCCCTGCTGGGCCGCCAGGTGCACTGGCCGGAGGGCCGCTTCTCGACCCTCGCGGGCTTCGTCGAGCCCGGCGAGTCCATCGAGCAGTCGGTGGCCCGCGAGGTCTTCGAGGAGGCCGGTGTCACGGTCGGCGAGGTCGAGTACATCGCCAGCCAGCCCTGGCCCTTCCCGTCCAGCCTCATGCTGGGCTTCTTCGCCCGCGCCACCTCCTCGGAGATAAACGTGGACGGCGAGGAGATCCACGAGGCCCGCTGGTTCTCCCGCGAGGACCTCGCGGCCGGCTTCGAGTCCGGCGAGGTGCTGCCCCCGTACGGCATCTCGATCGCCTCCCGCCTGATCGAGCTCTGGTACGGCAAGCCGCTCCCGAAGCCGGGCGACGTGGTCTGAGAAAGACGTCGTCCGGGACGGACGTCGTCCGGGAAGGACGTCGTCCGGGAAACACGGAACCCCGACCGGAGGCCTTCCCGGTCGGGGTTCGTGAGCTGCGGGGCGGGGTCAGGCGCCGAGCGCCTGCTTCACCTGCGCGAGGCTGGGGTTCGTCATGACGACCTCGTCGCCGCCGGCGACGGGAACGATGCGGACGGTCGGGACGGTCTGGTTGCCCCCGTTGGCCTTCTCGACGTACGCCGCCGACTCCGGGTCCTGCTCGATGTTGATCTCCGAGTACGCGATGCCCTCGCGGTCCATCTGGCTCTTCAGCCGACGGCAGTAGCCGCACCACGTGGTGCTGTACATCGTCACAGTGCCCTGCATGGCCTGGCGCTCCTCTTGTTCGCTGACGGGTGCCGAGAAGAAGAACGTACGCCCCCGCCGTCCCATTCCCGACATTCGTGTGACAGGCATTCGTATGACCGACGCCTCCCGCCTGTGGACAAGCCGCCGCACCGAGCTCGCCGGACCTGGCAGCATGGACAGGTGACAGCAGCAACGCACTCCACTCTCTTCCCGCAGGTCCCGGAGACGGCCGACGCGGTGCTCGACGGGCTCGACCCCGAGCAGCGCGAGGTCGCACGGGCCCTGAGCGGCCCGGTGTGCGTGCTGGCGGGAGCCGGCACGGGCAAGACGCGCGCCATCACCCACCGGATCGCATACGGGGTGCGGGCGGGGATACTCCAGCCCGCCAGTGTGCTGGCCGTCACGTTCACCAACCGCGCAGCCGGCGAGATGCGCGGCCGGCTCCGGGAGCTCGGGGCGGGCGGAGTCCAGGCCCGCACGTTCCACTCCGCGGCCCTCCGTCAGCTCCAGTTCTTCTGGCCGAAGGCCGTCGGCGGCGACATGCCCCGGCTCCTGGACCGGAAGATCCAGCTCGTCGCCGACGCCGCGGCCCGCTGCCGCATCCGGCTCGACCGGAACGAGCTGCGCGACGTCACGGGCGAGATCGAATGGGCCAAGGTCACCCAGACGGTCCCCGCCGACTATCCGGCCGCGGTCGCCAAGTCCGTCAGGGACGCCCCGCGCGATCCGGCCGAGATCAGTCAGATCTACGCGCTGTACGAGCAGCTCAAGCGCGACCGCTCGGTGATCGACTTCGAGGACGTGCTGCTGCTCACCGTCGGCATCCTCCAGGACCGGCACGACATCGCCGAGCAGATCCGCCGCCAGTACCAGCACTTCGTCGTGGACGAGTACCAGGACGTCTCCCCGCTCCAGCAGCGCCTGCTCGACCTGTGGCTCGGCGACCGCGACAACCTCTGCGTGGTCGGCGACGCCAGCCAGACCATCTACTCGTTCACCGGCGCCACCCCCGACCACCTGCTGAACTTCCGCAACCGTCACCCGAACGCCACGGTGGTCAAGCTCGTCCGCGACTACCGCTCCACCCCGCAGGTCGTCCACCTCGCCAACGGCCTGCTGAGCCAGGCCCGCGGCCGGGCCGCCGAGCACCGCCTGGAGCTGATCTCCCAGCGCGACCCGGGCCCCGAGCCCGCCTACACGGAGTACGCCGACGAACCGGCCGAGGCCGAGGGCACCGCCCGCCGCATCCGGGACCTGATCGCCGCCGGCGTCCCGGCCGGCGAGATCGCCGTCCTCTACCGGATCAACGCCCAGTCCGAGGTCTACGAGCAGGCCCTCGCCGACGCCGGAGTGCCCTACCAGCTCCGCGGCGCCGAGCGCTTCTTCGAGCGCCAGGAGGTACGGGAAGCCGGCATCGCCCTGCGCGGCGCGGCCCGCGCCGGTGGCAACGACTCCCTCCTCGACGACGCCGAGGACCTGCCCTCGCAGGTCAGGGCCGTCCTCTCCACCAAGGGCTGGACCACCAAGCCGCCCTCCGGCTCCGGCGCGGTCCGCGACCGCTGGGAGTCGCTCGCCGCTCTCGTCCGGCTCGCCGAGGACTTCGCCCGCGCCAAGTCCGGCGCCACCCTCTCCGACCTGGTCGCCGAGCTCGACGAGCGGGCCGCCGCCCAGCACGCGCCGACCGTCCAGGGCGTCACCCTCGCCTCGCTGCACGCGGCCAAGGGCCTCGAATGGGACGCCGTGTTCCTGGTCGGCCTCACCGAGGGCATGATGCCCATCACGTACGCCAAGACCGACGAGCAGGTCGAGGAGGAGCGCCGCCTGCTGTACGTCGGCGTCACCCGGGCCCGCCTCCACCTCTCGCTCTCCTGGGCGCTGTCCCGCGCCCCGGGTGGCCGCGCCTCCCGGCGCCCCACCCGCTTCCTCAAGGGGCTGCGACCCGGCTCCGGCTCCCTCGGCTCCGCCACCGTCGCCGGGGCCGGAGGCATCGAGCGGGGCATCACCGCCGGCCGGCGCAAGCCGCGCGGCCCCGTCCTGTGCCGGGTCTGCGGGGCGACGCTCACCGAGGCCGGTGCCATGAAGCTCATGCGCTGCGAGGACTGCCCCTCGGACATGGACGAGGGGCTCTACGAGCGGCTCCGCGACTGGCGCGCCGAGCAGGCGAAGGAGCTGGCCCAGCCCGCCTACTGCGTCTTCACCGACAAGACGCTCATGGCCATCGCCGAACGCGTCCCGACCACCGACGGCGAGCTCTCCTCGATCTCCGGCGTCGGCATCCGCAAGCTCGACCGCTTCGGAGCCGACGTCCTGGCCATCTGCGCAGGTGGGGAGGGAAGGACGGGGGAGGACGAAGTCTCGTGAAAACTCGTCGCGAAAATAGTTTGCGCCTGCCCCGTCAAGCGCCATAGGTTCTTAACCACGGACACAGCGGCTTCTTAGAAGCCCTGTCTTCGTGCTGTACTTGTCCAAATACATACGAGGGTCAGGGCTCGCGCCCGAGCCCTCCGAGACGCCGAGAGGAGGCGATTACCCGTGATCAGCAACATCAAGCCCAGCACCGTCGGCTTCGTCAGCACCGCCAAAATGACCGATCGCGCGATCGTCTCCGCCTGCTCGCTCGGCCTCTCCGGCGCTGCGTTCCTTGGCAGCGGTCTGCCTGTCACCGGTCTGTCCGGTCTCGGCGTGGCCGCCATCGAGCGCAATGAGCGACCGACCAAGGCACTGGAAGCAGCAGTAGCAGGCAAGGCCACGGCCTATGCCTTCGCCGCGACCGGTGCCGGAATCCAGCAGCGGCAGACGACGACGCACCACCACATGATGTGGGCCTTCCGTGGGCTCGAACCCTGGAGTGATCCAGTCTGATCCATGATCGGACCGGCGCCTTCAGGGCCGCGGAACCCCACCCGGGATCCGCGGCCCTTCTGTTTGTCCCCGAACGGGGATGACGGAGCGAAGGGGCCTCGGGCAGAAACACCCGGTACCAGCCGAAACCCCGGCCAAACAGGCCGGAACGACCAGACGAGGAAAGACCACCGTGCAACTCGAAGCGCACGCCCCGTCCGTACCGCCTTCCGATTCGATCCCCCTGCCCGGCTCCACGGAGGACCCCACTTTGACCCCCCTCACCGCGCTCACCGCGCTCGACGACGCCATCGAGAACCTCGGCGTCCCCGTCCCCTGTCGCGCCTACGACCCCGAGGTCTTCTTCGCGGAGTCCCCGGCCGACGTCGAGTACGCGAAGTCCCTCTGCCGGACCTGCCCGCTCATGGCCGCCTGTCTCGCCGGCGCCCAGGAGCGCCGCGAGCCCTGGGGTGTCTGGGGTGGCGAGCTCTTCGTCCAGGGCGTGGTCGTCGCCCGGAAGCGGCCCCGTGGCCGTCCGCGCAAGAACCCGGTCGCGGCATGAGCGCCACCGGAACCATCGACCGCCCTTACACGCACGATCCCCAGAAGCAGGCCCCGATGATCTCTTCCGCCATCGAGCCCATCGGCTCCGCGACCCCCGACTTCTCCACCACCGCCGCGCACACCGCGCGTCAGAACAGGATCCGCGAAATGCAACTCATCCCAGAAGCCTTGGCTCGTGCCCATATGCACGAGCTGCAGCGTGAGGCCGAGGCGGAACGTCAGGCCCTGCGCCTGGTCGCCGCCCGGCGCATGCAGCGCCGCGCCGAGCGCGTCTCGCTGCGCGCCCGCCGCGCGCTGGCCATGGCCGTCATGAACTAAGGGGTTTCCACCCCGCGCCCTCAGGGGCGCGCCCGCGGGGGCCGGTCCGAACGGACCGGCCCCCGCGGTGCGTTGCCCGGGCCGAGGCGCCTTCGCCGGGCTATCGTCACGAGGGTGAACGACGCCCGTACTCCCGAGGCACCCCTCGCCTGCGCGCGCTGCGGCAAGACCACCGACACCCTTCCGCTGACCTGGACGTGTTCGGTGGAGAACGGCCGGCGCGAGTACTTCTGCGAGGACTGCGCCCGCGCCAACATCCGCGCGATCGAGGGCCGGCTCGACTCCGCCTGGTGGTGACCGGCCCTCTCGGCCGGCCTCAGTCGGTGTCCGGCGCGACGAAGCCGGGCAGCCACTCCTCCAGCTCGTCCCGGAGCCGTACCGTCGCGTTGAGCTGGCACAGCACCCCGATGGTGCTCAACGTCACACGGTGTATCAACAGGTACGAGGGCGGCAGGTTGAGCTGCTTGCCCAGCTGGTGGGCGGGGGAGCGGGGGTCGGCGATCCGGGCGGCCTGGGCGCGGAGCCAGCCGCGGGTGAACAGGAACGTCTCCGCCTCGGCCGGTTCGATGATCGGCAGCAGGTACGCGAGGACCGCGTCCGGGTCGAGGGCGACGGAATCCTTGACGAACCCCTCCGCGCGGAGCAGTTCGTAGACGGTCTCGGCCTCACCGGCGAGCGTCATCCGCAGACACACGCCGATCGTCTCCGGCAGCCCGCCCGGGAGCCGGTCCACGGTGCCGAAGTCGAGGACGCCGAGGCGCCAGCTCGCCGGATCCTCGTCCCCCTCGGCGCCCGGCAGCAGCCGGAAGTTCCCCGGGTGCGGGTCGGCATGGAGCAGGCCGGTGCGCGCGGGGCCGGAGAAGAGGAAGCGGGCCAGCAGCTGCCCCGCCCGGTCCCGCTGGGCCTCCGTGCCGTCCGCGATCACCTCCGAGAGCGGGATCCCGTCCATCCACTCGGTCACGAGGACCTGCTCCGACTGGTGCACCACCGCCGGTACGACCACGTCGGGATCGTCCGCGAACACCTCCGCGTGCTCCCGCTGGGACGTCGCCTCCAGGGCGTAGTCCAGCTCCTCGGAGACCCGGTCCCGCATCTCGGTGATCAGCGGCTTGATGTCCATCCCCGGCACGAGCGGCCCGAGGAGCCGGGCGAAGCGGCTCAACTGGGTCAGGTCCGAGAGCAGTGCCTCCCCGGCGCCCGGGTACTGCACCTTCACCGCGACCTCGCGGCCGTCGTGCCAGACCGCCCGGTGCACCTGCCCGATCGAGGCAGCCGCCGCCGGCTTGTCCTCGAACTCCAGGAACAGCTCACGCCAGTTCTCCCCGAGCCGCTCGCCGAGGACCGCGTGGACGGTGGACGTCGGCATCGGCGGCGCCGCGTCCTGAAGCTTCGTCAGCGCCGCCCGGTACGGTCCGGCGACCTCCTCCGGGAGGGCCGACTCGAAGACGGACAGCGCCTGACCCAGTTTCATGGCCCCGCCCTTCAGCTCGCCGAGCACCTTGAACAGCTGCTCGGCCGTGCGCTGCTGGAGCTCGCGGGCGACCAGCTCGGCGGACTTGCCGCCGATCCGTTTGCCCAGGCCCCACGTGGCCCGCCCGGCGAAGCCGAGCGGCAACGCGGCCAACTTGGCGGTCCGGGTGACCGCCTTCCGGGGAAGATCAGACATGCGCCCCTCCAATTCCCAGACTGCCGTGTCGCGCAGGGCCGTTACCCCGCCATTGTGTCCTGCGCGCTTCCGGCTGCCGAGGTGCGCTCCCCTTCTCCGTCGCGCGCCGCCCCGCACGGGCAGTCAGGGCGCGGCCGCAGACGCTCCGTCCGCCACTCCAACAGCGGCAGTGACACCTCCCAGCGCGCGCCCGTCGAGGCCGGCAAATCCCCGTCCAGGAACGCGAGCGCGTGCGCGGCGGCGAGCCCCGCCACGGCCGTCGCCAGCGCCAGATCGCAGGCGGGCAGCGGATGCGGTGCGCCCGAGCGCCACTGGGCGAGGAGCCGGGGCCGGACGGGCTCCCGGTCCGTCAGCTCCTCCTGGAGGCAGCGGGCGCAGGCCGTCCCACCCGGCAGGACGAGCGGCCCGACCGTCCCCGTCGCCTCCAGCACCCCCGCGTACAGGTGGGGCGTGCCCGTCGCGATCCACGGTCCGGCCGGCAGCGGGTCGGGGACGTACGCGCCGAGACCGTCGCGCGGTGTCACCACGACGAGTGAAAGGCCGGGCGTGCCCCGGCCGTCACCCGGTGGGGGCGCTCCGGCTCTGCCGGCGCCACCCCGTGCCCAGCGGCTCACCAGGCGCCGGGCCGCCGTCGCCCGGCGCTCGCCGGCGGCCTCGGCCGGCAGTCCGCCCGGGGCGGTCTCCCATGGCTCGACCCGGCCGGAGTCCAGCACCTCGACCGTGCCCACGCCCGCCGCGGACAGCAGGGCCGCCACCATCGCCCCCACCCGCCCCGCCCCGCGGACCTGGACGCGCAGGGCCCGCCGGGCGGTCAGGGTCCGCACCGCCCGGTCGGGCTCGCGGTGGACGACGGAGAGCGAGGCCAGGTCGGCGCGGAGCGGATCGAGTGCCGGGTCCACCGCGCCGGCGCCCGGACCCGCCTTCCCCGGCCGCCCGTTCGAGGCGTCCGCGAGGAGCCCGGCCGCCGCCAGCCGGCCGAGGAGCGCCTCCAGATGTCCGTCCGGCAGACCGCGGGCCCGCGCCTCGGCCCGCAGCAGCTCCGTCCCCCGGGTGCCGTCGAGCAGCGCGAGGAGCTCCCCGGTGCCCGTGTCGACCGGGCTCAGCACCACCGCGTGCGCGGGGGTGATCCCGAACTGGACGCACTGGAGACTGCGCCAGGCGCGTCGCAGCGCCGGTTTCACCATCGGATGCATTTCCCCGCCCCCGCCCATGACCGCATTCAAGATCGACAACGGCTCTTCCGTCGCCCTGAAGCGAGAATGCCCCGCAGCCGCGAAGGCCGCCGAAAGTTGTCCACAGGCCAGGGGATTAGTCATTCGAATGGTGCGCGGTGCCGAAACGGCAGGGTCGGATCCTTCCCGAAACGACTCCGGAGGGAGGACTTCCCCCACGGTCAGCGGGTAACGTCGGGGCCGTGCCCGCCGACCCACAGCGCAGCGTGACCAGCAAGCCGCCCCGCGGCTCGGGGACGAGTGCGGTCGAGGTCCGCAGAAGCGCCCGGCGCAGCAGAACCGTCTCCGCCTACCGCGAGGGCGACCGGACCATCGTGCTCATCCCCGCCCGCATGTCGGAGGCGGAGGAGCAGCGCTGGGTCACCGTGATGCTGGACAAGCTCGCCGCCCAGGAGAGCCGGAGCGTCCTCGGCGACCGCGAGCTCACCGAGCGGGCCCTGCGCCTGTCCGACCAGTACTACGGCGGCCGGGCGCGCCCCGGCTCCGTCCGCTGGGTCACCAACCAGAACACCCGCTGGGGCTCCTGCACCCCGTCCGAGGGAAGCATCCGGCTCTCCCACCGGCTCCAGGGCATGCCCGAGTACGTCGTCGACTACGTCCTCCTGCACGAGCTGGCCCATCTGCTCGTCCCTGGCCACGGCCCCAGGTTCTGGCGGCTCCTGGAGGCGTACCCGCGCACCGAGCGGGCCCGCGGCTACCTGGAGGGCGTGGTCGCCGCCGACCGGCTCCCGCACCTCCCGGGCGCTCGCGAGGAGTGACACGGCCGATACCGGCTGCGCGCGTGTTTCCCGATTCCGTACCGAAAACGACCTGCCCTGTCTCAATGTCGCACTCAGCGGTTAGCCTGGCGCGAGCATTCGCCATTCGGGATGGGGGACGGTCGTTACGCATGGCCAGGGAATTCCAACGCGGCCACAAGGCCAAGATCAGCGATCTGACCGCGGGAACCGATCTGTACGTGGGTGTGCAGATCGCGGCGCCCGGACTCAGCTTCGACATCAGCTGCTTCGGACTCGACGCGGACGAGAGGCTCTCGGACGACCGCTACTTCGTCTTCTTCAACCAGCCGAAGTCGCCTGAGGAGTCCATCCAGCTGCTCGGTGCCCAGTCCGGTGACACCGAGTCCTTCCGCGTCACCCTCGACCGCATCCCGGCGAACATCCACAAGCTGTCGTTCACCGCGACGATCGACGGCGCCGGCCAGATGTCCCAGGTCGGCCCCGGCCACCTGCGGATCGTGGCGGGCGGTGAGGAAGTCGCCCGGTACGCCTTCACGGGCGCGGAGTTCTCCACCGAGCGCGCGGTGATGCTCGGCGACTTCTACCTCAAGGACGTCTGGCGGTTCGCCGCCGTCGGCCAGGGCTTCGACGGAGGCCTGGACGCGCTCCTGCGGAACTTCGGCGGCGAGGTCGCCGAGGAGGAGCCCGCGGCGCCGCAGGCGCAGGCCCCGGCACCCGGCTTCGCCCCGCCGCAGCAGGCGGCCGCACCCCCGGCCTTCGGCGCGCCTGCACCGGCCGCGCCCCAGCCGCCCGTCCCGGCGCCCGCGTTCGGTGCCCCGCCGGCCCCGCCCGCGCCCGTCGCGCCGGCGCAGCCGGTCCACACGGCGCCCACGATGGTGGCGCCGATGGCGCCCGCACAGGTCCCGCCGCCCGCGCCGGCCCCCGCCCCGTACGGACAGCCTCCGCAGCCGCCGCAGTACGGCCAGGTCCCGGGTCAGGCCCCAGGGCAGTACCCCGGCCAGGTCCCGGGTCAGGCCCCGGGGCAGTACCCCGGCCAGATCCCGGGGCAGGCCCCCGGCCCGTACCCGGGCCAGGGCCAGCCGCCGCAGCAGCCCCCCTACGGGCAGCCGGCTCCCGGCCCGTACGGCCAGCAGCCGCAGTTCGGGCAGCAGCCCGCGGGCGTCCCGCAGGGCGTCCCGGCCACCGGCGCGGGGCTCGCCGCCGCGCTCGCGCCGTTCAAGGAGACCGCCACCGGCGCCCGGTGGACCCCGCAGAACCAGCAGCTCATGCGGGTCGACCTCGCCATGGGCGGCACCCCCGTCCTCGCCCGGCAGGGCTCCATGGTCATGTACCAGGGCAAGGTCGACTTCTCCCACAAGGGCGCGGGCTTCGCGGGCCGGATCGTCGGCAACGCCACCGGCCAGGAGATGCAGCTGATGCGGTGCTCCGGCCGCGGCCAGGTCTTCCTCGCCGAGGAAGGCGCCCATCTGCACCCGATCGAGCTCCAGGGCGACGGCATCTGCGTCTCCGCGGAGAACGTCCTCGCGTTCGACGAGTCCCTCCAGTACGAGGTCCGCCGCATCGAGGGGCACGGCATCCCCGGCGGAGCCCTGTTCACCATGCAGTTCCAGGGCACCGGCACCGTCGTCGTGAAGACCCACGGCATCCCCGTGGTCCTGCCCGTCACGCCGACCACCTTCGCCGACTGCAACGCCGTGGTGGCCTGGTCGTCCGCGTCCCAGGTCATCCTCTCCAGCCAGGTGCGGCTCCGCCGCAACGCCTACCCGGGCCACAGCGGAGAGACCGTGAACCTCCAGTTCCGGGGCGCCCCCGGCAATTTCATCGTCGTCCAGCCCTACGAGGTCTGAGGGAGCCCGAAGTCATGAACCAGCAACTCGCGGGCTACGTCCCGACCCCCGTAACGGCCCGGATGGAAAACCACGGCCGCACCATGCTGAAGGTCGCCATGGCCTCCGGCCAGGAGCTGTACGCGCGGACCGGCTCGATGGTCGCCTACGAGGGCTTCATCACCTACGAGCCCAACCCGCCCGCCGTCCGCCAGGTCGCCAAGGAGTGGGCCACGGGCGAGGGCACGCCGATCATGAAGTGCTCCGGCGACGGACTGCTCTACCTCGCCGACTACGGCGCGGACGTCGTCGTGATCAACCTCCAGAACGACTCCCTGTCCGTCAACGGCACCAACCTCCTCGCCTTCGACGCGCACCTCCAGTGGGGCGTCGAGCGGGTCAAGGGACTCGCCAAGTTCGCCGGCCAGGGCCTGTTCAACGTGGA
The DNA here is from genome assembly GCF_036226445.1 of Streptomyces sp. NBC_01255. NCBI lineage: Bacteria > Bacillati > Actinomycetota > Actinomycetes > Kitasatosporales > Streptomycetaceae > Streptomyces > Streptomyces sp. NBC_01255. Next base: position 2,954,848 of record NZ_CP108474.1, on the reverse strand, counting down.
GATCGCCGGTACGGGCTGGGTCGCGCTCACCTCGCGCGGCACGCCGATCGTCGTCGACTGCGGTCGCGGCGAGGACGAGACGTACGTCGACCCCGACGCGCTCGTCGCCTGGTCGCCGTCGCTCAAGGTCAAGGGCAAGCGCAGCTTCAAGGCCTCCTCCCTCATCGGGCGGGGCAGCGGCGAGGCCATGCAGATGGCCTTCTCGGGCCAGGGCATCGTCGTCGTACAGCCGAGCGAGGACAGCACCGACCGCCTCCGGGTCCGGGGCTGAGGGGGAGCGAGAACACACCATGCAGAGCCCGCTTTTCAACCACGCCGAACAGCAGAGCCAGGAGCGGTACGTCATCCAGAACCCGCAGCTCCTGCGGGTCAGCCTGACCGGGCAGGACGACATCCTCGCCCGCAAGGGCGCCATGGTCGCGTACCAGGGGCTCGTCGACTTCGACGGCGAGTACCAGACCCCGAACCAGCGCCGGGCCCGCGCCCGCACAGGCGAGGGTCTCGACCTGATGCGCTGTTCCGGCCAGGGCACGGTCTACTTCGCCAACCTCGCCCAGAACGTCCACGTGGTGGAGGTCGACCAGGAAGGGCTGACCGTCGACAGCGCCTACGTCCTGGCGCTCGACTCGACCCTCCACACCGAGGTCATCGCCGTCGACAGCCAGTACGGCATCTCCGGCTCCGGCAAGTACCAGCTCAACATCTCCGGCCGCGGCAAGGTCGCTTTGATGACCTCGGGCCAGCCGCTGATGATGCAGGTCACGCCCGAGAAGTACGTGAGCGTCGACGCGGACGCGATCGTCGCCTGGTCGACCGGGCTGCGCGTCCAGATGCAGGCGCAGACGCACAATTCCAGCGTCCGCCGCCGCCGCGGTGACACGGGCGAGGGCTGGGAGCTCAGCTTCCTCGGCCAGGGCTTCGCCCTCGTCCAGCCCAGCGAGGTCATGCCCCCGCAGAACGCGGCCATCGGCCAGGGCATCGCCGCCCAGTTCGGCGCCGGCCAGCAGGGCGCCCACGCGCAGAACCAGAACAACGCCTGGAACTGAGCACGGCACGCAGGTAAGGGGCGGTCGCCCAGGCGACCGCCCCTTACCCATGTCCCGTCACAGACGGGCGAGGGTGCTCTCGACCAGCCGCACCACCGACGTGTCCGCCACGCCGGCCACCTGCTCGTACGGGAACCAGCGAAGGTCCAGCGACTCCTCGCTGATCTCCGCCGCCGCTCCCGCCGGAGCGAGCGCCGCGTACTGCACGTCCAGGTGCCAGTGGCACGGCGCCGGAATCGGATGCCGGTCGAGCCGCACGGGACCGCCCGGCAGCAGGGTCAGGCCCGCGATCCCGGACTCCTCCGTCGCCTCGCGCAGCGCGGCCGCCTCCAGCGTCACGTCGTCCGGCTCGCAGTGACCGCCCATCTGCAGCCACATGCCCAGCTTCTTGTGCAGGGTCAGCAGCACCTGACCCCGCGACGGGTCGATCACCAGCGCGCTCCCCGTGAGGTGACCGGCCCCGCACGGCTTGTACATGCCGTCCGGGTGGGCCGCGAGGTGCTCCAGGTAGACGTCCCGCAGCTCCGGCTGGTCCTCGTACTCCTTCAGTACGAGGACCGCGTCATCGTGCAGACTCACGCCTTGTCGTCCCCGTCCTCCGCGTCGCCCTTGCCGGGGTCGCCCTTCGCCGCCTCGCCGAGCATCTTGTCCAGCTCCGAGAAGTCGAGGTGCTCGCGGTGGACGAAGCCGTCCGGGTCGTCCAGGTCGGTCGCCGTCGGCAGCATGTCCGGGTGCTCCCACAGACCGTCCCGGCCGTCGACCCCGCGCGCGTCCGTGAGGGAGGCCCACAGGCGCGCCGCGTCCCGCAGCCGCCGCGGACGCAGCTCCAGACCGATCAGCGTCGCGAAGGTCTGCTCGGCGGGACCACCCGACGCCCGGCGCCGGCGCAGCGTCTCGCGCAGCGCGTCCGCCGAGGTCAGCCGCGACTTGGCGGCCTCGTGGACCACCGCGTCCACCCAGCCCTCGACCAGCGCGAGCGCCGTCTCCAGACGGGCCAGGGCCGCCTTCTGCTCCGGGGTGTCCTCCGGCTGGAACATGCCCTGCTGGAGTGCCTCCTGAAGTTGCTCGGGGTGCGTCGGGTCGAGCTGGCCCACCGCCTCCTCCAGCTTCGAGGTGTCGACCTTGATCCCGCGCGCGTACCCCTCGACCGCGCCGAACAGATGCGCCCGCAGCCACGGCACGTGCGCGAAGAGCCGCTGGTGGGCGGCCTCGCGCAGCGCCAGGTAGAGCCGCACCTCGTCCGAGGGCACGCCCAGGTCCTTGCCGAACGCCTCCACGTTCAGCGGGAGCAGCGCCGCGCGCCCGGCCGGGCCGAGCGGCAGACCGACGTCGGTCGAGCCGACGACCTCACCGGCGAGCGCGCCCACGGCCTGCCCGATCTGCTGGCCGAACATGGCGCCGCCCATGGAGCGCATCATGCCGATCAGCGGGCCGGCCATGGCCTGCATCTCCTCCGGCAGGACGTCGCCCATCGCCGCGCCGACCCGCTCGGCGACCGGGTCCACGAGCTGCTGCCACGCCGGCAGCGTCGCCTCGACCCACTCCGCGCGGCTCCACGCCACCGCCGTGCTCGCGCCCGAGGGCAGCGAGGTCACGCCGTCCAGCCACAGGTCGGCCAGGCGCACGGCCTCCTCGACCGCCGCCTTCTCGGCGGGGCCCACACTGGCGTCCTTGGTGCCGTCGGCGGTGCCCTGGGCGACCACCTGGCGGGCGATCTGCTTGGCCATGTCCCAGTTCACGGGACCGCCCTCGTAGCTCAGCATCTGCCCGAGCTGCTGGAAGGCCGCGCCCAGATCGTTGGGGTTCAGCGAGCCGAACATCGCCGCGAACGGGTTGTCCGCGCCGCCGGGGCCGCCCATGCCGGGCAGCCCGCCGAAGCCGAACGGGTTCGCCCCGAACGGGTTGCCGCCCTGGCCGCCGGAGCCCTGGCCACCTCCGGCGGGGTCCTTCTTCTTGCCCTCGTCGCCGTTCTCCGGCTCCTCCGGCGGAAGGCCGAATCCGAATGGGGTGTCACTCACAGGTTTCCTCGGCTCGTAGGGCCGCCGGCCTCCTGCCGACGGCGACTGCCCGACCAGGGCCTGAGAACAGGCCCCGCACACCACCAGCGTAGACATCCGGGCCGGAAATGGGCTCGGTGCTCCGCCGGGCCGTGCCCTGCGGCAGGATGGACGCCACCTGGTCCGTACGCGTCATGCGTGTACGTACTGAAGACAACCGCTGGAGACGCCCGGTGAGTTCCCCAGATCCTCAGGTTCGCGGAGCGCGAAACCACTCAACCCGGTCCGCCGCGCGCGGCCCCGTCGTCGCGGTCACCGGCGCCGCTTCCGGCGTGGGTGACCTGCTGACCAGGCGCCTTGCCGCCTCCGACGAGATCAAGCAGGTCGTCGCGATCGACGAGCGCCGCGGCGACGTCGCCGAAGCGCGCTGGCACATCCTCGACGTGCGGGATCCGGCCATCGCGGAGAAGCTGCGCGGCGCGGACGTCGTCGTGCACCTCGCCGTCGATCTCGACCTGGAGACCGACCCCGCCGCCCGAACGGCCTACAACGTGCGCGGCACGCAGACCGTCCTGACGGCCGCCGCGGCCGCCGGCGTGCACCGCGTGGTGCTCTGCACCTCCGCGATGGTCTACGGCGCCCTGCCCGACAACGACATCCCGCTCTCCGAGGACGCCGAGCTCAGGGCGACGGCGGAGGCCACCGGCGTCGGCGACATGCTGGAGATCGAGCGCCTCGGCCGCCGGGCCCCCCGCGCGCACCCCGGACTCAACGTCACCGTGGTCCGCCCCGCCGTCCTCGTCGGTGGTACGGACACGGCGCTGACCCGCTACTTCGAGTCGCCCCGGCTGCTCGTCGTCGCCGGCTCCCGCCCCACCTGGCAGTTCTGCCACGTCGAGGACCTGGTGAGCGCGCTGGAGTACGCGGCCCTGGAGAAGGTCGACGGCGAGTTCGCGGTCGGCTGCGAGGGCTGGCTGGAACAGGAGGAGGTCGAGGAGCTCTCCGGTATCCGGCGCATGGAGCTCCCCTCGGCAGTCGCCCTCGGCGCGGCGGCCCGCCTCCACCGGATCGGGCTCACCCCGTCCCCGGCGGGCGACCTCGCGTACACCATGCACCCCTGGGTGGTGAGCGTCGGGCGGCTGCACGACGCCGGCTGGCGGCCGAAGTGGACCAACGAGGAGGTCCTCGCCGCCCTCCTGGAGGAGGTCGAGGGTCGTCACACGGTCGCCGGCCGCCGGCTGGGCCGCAAGGACGCGACGGCGGCGGGCGCGGCCGGTGCGACGGTGGCACTGCTCGGCACGGCGGCGCTCGTCCGGCAGATGCGGAAGCGGCGCGGGATCTGACCCGCGCCGGGGGCGGGCCCGGACGAGCGGCCTGTAGAACCCTCCTACGGAGGGTTCGGACGACCGGTCGAAACCGCTATTCCGGGATGTCGGGGGCGTACGGCACCATGGGTGCATGCCACGCACCCACGATCACCCCGGCGAGCAGACCGCCGCCGACCCGATCAAGCTCCTCGCGATCCGGGAGACCCCGCTCTCCGTGGACGAGGTCTTCCGGGCCGTCGGTGACGACGCCTCCGGCGGCACGACGCTCTTCGTCGGCACCGTGCGCAACCACGACGGAGGGGCGGACGTCGACGGGCTCGGCTACTCCTGCCACCCCACCGCCGAGGCGGAGCTGCGCCGCGTCGCGGAGAAGGTCGTGGCCAACTACCCGGTCCGCGCGCTGGCCGCCGTCCACCGCGTCGGCGACCTCCGGATCGGCGACATCGCGGTCGTCGTCGCCGTCTCCTGCCCCCACCGCGGCGAGGCCTTCGAGGCCTGCCGCAAGCTGATCGACGACCTCAAGCACGAGGTCCCGATCTGGAAGCACCAGACCTTCTCCGACGGCACAGAAGAGTGGGTCGGGGCCTGCTGAGGGCGGTCCTGACACGGCTCGGGACCGCAAGGCGACGCGCCGACAGCGCGTAGCCGAACGCCCGATTTGCGTAACCGGCCCCCAGGCAGCAGCGTTGATGCCACAGATGAATAGTCTGCTGGTCAACTCACTGGGGATGGGAGGTCGGGATGGCAGCGCTGGCCTGGTTGCTGATTCCGCTTTTCGCAGTCGTCGGCGCGGCGATATGGGGAAGCTGGGCTTCGAGGAACAAGACGATAGGTGACGTGGCCGAGCTCGCCGGCTACGCCCGATTCCGGGACGCGATGGAGCGATCCCACATCACGACGGCCGACTCCGTCGTCCAGGAGCGCGAGACGGCCGGCACGGTCGCCCCCGTCTCCACGCCGTCCAGCTGACGCGGCTCGCGGGCCGCCCCGTACGGACCGCCCCAGGGGTGCACCCACAGGCGAGTCCCGTACTGTCGTTCCATGCCACGCCGCACCGCGACGATGCTCGCCTCCACCCTGGTGTTGATCTGTCTGCTCATCGCAGGCGTCCTGATCCCGGTGCCCTACGCGGAGATGAGTCCCGGCCCCACGGTCAACACCCTCGGAGAGGCCAGGGGAGAGCCCGTCCTCTCGATCTCCGGACGCAAGACCTACCCGACCGACGGCCACCTCAACATGACGACGGTCCGTGTCACCAGCGCGGACTACAAGATGAACGCCGTCGAGGCGGTCTACGGCTGGCTCGCCCACGACAACGTGGTGGTGCCGCACGACACGCTCTACCCGGACGGCAAGACCGAGGAGCAGTCGAGCCAGGAGAACGCCGAGGAGTTCAGCCAGTCCCAGGAGAGCGCCAAGGTGGCCGCCCTCGGGGAGCTGGGCATCCCGGTGACCAGCCGGGTCATCGTCGCCACCGTCGTCAAGGACTCCCCGGCGGAGGGCAAGCTGCACGCCGGTGACGTCATCAGGGCCGTCGACGGCGTGACCGTCACCGAGCCGGGCGATGTCGCCGAGCAGGTCACGAAGCGCAAGCCCGGCCAGGACGTCGTGTTCACGATCGTCCCCGCCAAGGAGGCGGCCGAGGCCGAGAAGGCCGGCAAGGAGCCCACCGTCACCCGGAAGGTGGTCATCAAGACCGCCACCTCCGAGGAGGGCGACCGGGCCATCGTCGGCATCCAGGCCGGGACCGACCACGTCTTCCCGTTCACCATCGACATCAACCTCGCCGACGTCGGCGGCCCCAGCGCCGGTCTGATGTTCGCCCTCGGCATCGTCGACAAGCTCACCCCGGAGAGCCTCACCGGCGGCGCTTTCGTCGCCGGCACGGGCACCATCGACGACAAGGGGAAGGTCGGCCCGATCGGCGGCATCGACATGAAGCTCGTCGGCGCGCGCAAGGCGGGCGCGACGTACTTCCTCACCCCCGCCGACAACTGCGCGTCCGCCGCCTCCGACACGCCCGACGGACTGACCCTGATCAAGGTGGACACCATCGACGACGCCACGAAGTCGCTGGAGAAGCTCCGCAAGGGCGACACGGCGAACCTGCCGAGCTGCTCCAAGGGCTGACCGGCCCGGACACGCACGAGGGGCGCCCGGTCATCCGACCGGGCGCCCCTTCTCGTACCGCCGCCGTGGACCGGCGCGGCTGCGGGCCGGCCAGGGCCTGTCCGGCCCTAGGACTCGAAGGTCGCCGCCAGCGCCTCGGCGAGGCCGGGCACCAGGTCGGGGCCGGTCAGGACCTCGGTGGTCGTGTCCTTCTCGCGCAGCCGGATCGCCGCCTCGCGGGCGCCGCCGCGCAGCACGGCCACGGTCATCCGGACCTCCTGGCGGTCCGGGTGGGCGGCCACCCACTTGGCGAGCTGCTTCTCGCTCAGCCCCTGCGGCACCTGGGACTCCGCCGACGGCGGCAGCATCAGCCGCTCCACCGTCAGGGCGCAGCCCGCCACGGAGGCGGGCCAGGCGATCGTGCCGAGGAAGTCGTCGAGCGGCTTCCCGCGCGGCAGCTTGTCCTGCTCGATGGGGGTGAAGGCGGTGGCGTCGTCGCCCAGGCCGAGCTGGGAGGCGAGGGCGGGCTCCTTGGCGCGGAGCCGTGCGGTGTCGACGAGGGCGAACAGACGGGCCGGCTGGTTCCAGCCGAGACCCGACGCGTACTCGTCGATCTCGAGTACCGCGCGGGTGAGGGGGCTCGCGGCCATCGCCGGGCCTGAGGGGGAAACGTTGGACATGACCAATATCCTGCCTCCTCTTCCCCCGAAGACGGGAACTAGGTAAAGCCTCAGTAAGTTGCACCAGTGGGCTCTACGATCGCGGGGCCTGCTTTCAGACGCATCAACATCGAGGGGCGCACGTTGGCTTTCCAGATGCCGGACCGCGGCGGTAGCCCGTCCGGGCCGAGGATGAGAGTCGGCCGGCCGTCCCGGCGGGCCCGCACCCTGCTCATGACACTCGGGGTGCTGGCCGTCCTGGCCATGGCGTTCGTGATGTTCGCCGGGTTCTGGACGGACTGGCTCTGGTATCGCTCGGTCAAGTACTCGTCCGTGTTCACCACCACCCTGTGGACCAAGATCGGCCTCTTCGCCGTCTTCGGTCTCCTCATGGGGCTCGCCGTCGGCCTCAACATCTGGCTGGCGTACCGACTGCGCCCGCCGCTCAGCGCGATGTCGCTGGAGCAGCAGAGCCTCGACCGGTACCGGATGGGGGTCGCCCCCTTCAAGAAGTGGGTCCTCCTCGCGGTCACGGTCCTGGTGGGGCTGATCGCCGGAGCCTCCGCCTCGGGCCAGTGGCGTACCTGGCTCATGTGGATCAACGGCGTGAAGTTCGGCCAGAAGGACCCGCAGTTCGGGCTCGACGTGTCGTTCTACGCGTTCGACCTGCCCTGGTACCGCTTCCTCCTCGCCTTCGGCTTCGCCGCCACGGTCCTGTCGCTGATCGCCGCCGCGCTCACGCACTACCTGTACGGCGGACTGCGGATCACCAGCCCGGGCGCCCGCGCGACCGCCGCCGCGACCGGTCACCTCTCGGTGCTGCTCGGCGTCTTCGTCTCGCTCAAGGCCGTGGCGTACTGGCTCGACCGGTACGGCCTGGCCGTGAAGTCCAGCGACTTCAAGGCCACCGGCAACTGGACGGGTCTGCGGTACGTCGACGCCAACGCGTACCTGCCGGCGAAGACCATCCTGTTCTGCATCGCCGCGATCTGCGCCGTGCTGTTCTTCGCGACGCTCTGGCGCCGGACCTGGCAGCTGCCGGTGATCGGCTTCGGCCTGATGGTGCTCTCCGCGATCCTGATCGGCGGCCTGTACCCGGCCATCGTGCAGAAGTTCCAGGTCCAGCCGAACGAGCAGGCCAAGGAAGCGCCGTACATCCAGAAGAACATCGACGCGACCCGCAAGGCGTATGCGATCGACTCGACGAAACCCGAGAACTACTCGGGCAAGTCGACGGTCAAGGCCAAGGACCAGCTCCGCACGGACGCCGACTCGGCGGCCAAGTACCGCGTCCTCGACCCGAACATCGTCTCGCCGACGTTCCAGCAGCTGGAGCAGAAGCGGAAGTACTACCAGTTCCCGACGACCCTGGACGTGGACCGCTACCAGGGCAAGGACACGGTCGTCGGTCTGCGGGAGCTCAACATCAAGGGCATCCCGAAGCGGAACTGGATCAACGACCACTTCACCTACACCCACGGCTACGGCGCGATCATGGCCACGGGCACGACGACGGACGCCAACGGCTCCCCGGTCTTCACCGAGTCCGGACTGCCGACGACCGGTGACATCGGCGAGTACCAGCAGCGGATCTACTACGGCGAGAAGACCGACCAGTACTCGATCGTGGGCGGCCCGCAGAAGGAGCTGGACTACGAGGAGAACGGCGAGAAGACCACCAGCTACAAGGAGAAGAGCGGCGTCAGCCTCTCCGGCGCGTTCAACCGCGCCGCCTACGCGGTGGCCTTCAGCGAGCCGCAGATCCTCTACTCGGGGGCCATCGGCGAGGGCTCGCGGATCCTCTACAACCGCACCCCCAAGGAGCGCGTCGAGGCCGTCGCACCCTGGCTGACCATCGACGGCGACGCCTACCCGGCGGTCGTCAACGGGCGGATCCAGTGGATCGTCGACGCCTACACGACGACCAACGGCTACCCGTACGCCTCGCGCACCACGCTCGGCGACACCACGGCCGACTCGCTGACCGTCGGCAACCAGCAGCGCACGGTCGTCGCCCAGCAGAACCAGGTCAACTACATCCGCAACTCGGTGAAGGCCACCGTCGACGCCTACGACGGCACGGTGAACCTCTACCAGTGGGACACGCAGGACCCGGTCCTCCAGACCTGGATGAAGGCCTTCCCGGGCACGGTGAAGGCGAAGTCCGAGATCAACGGCGACCTGATGGAGCACCTGCGCTACCCGCAGGACATGTTCAAGGTCCAGCGCGAGCTGCTGACCCGCTATCACGTCACCGACCCCGCGCAGTTCTACAGCGGCTCGGACGCCTGGCAGGTGCCGGACGACCCGACCAACAAGGACGGCAACGCGGTCCCGCCGTACTACCTGAGCATGAAGATGCCCGGGGACGCGGCGCAGCGCTTCTCGCTGACGACGACGTTCACGCCGAACGGCCGGCCCAACCTGGGCGGCTTCATGGCGGTCGACGCCGACGCCACCAGCAAGGAGTACGGCCGGCTGAGACTGCTGCGGGTCACCGAGGACGTGCCGGGCCCGGCCCAGGTGCAGAGCAAGCTCAACGGTCTGCCCGACGTCGCCCAGTTCGTCCGGGACATGAAGGGCGCCGACTCCGACATCCAGTACGGCAACCTGCTGACCGTGCCGCTCGACGGCGGGTTCCTGTACGTGGAGCCGGTGTACGCCCAGGGCCGCAACGCGCTCTACCCGCTCCTGAAGAAGGTCGCGGTGTCCTACGTGGACGCGGACCAGCCGGACGGTGACACGACCAAGGACACCACCGTGTTCGAGGACAACCTCACCAACGCGCTGAACGCGGTCTTCGGGGTGGAGGCACCGACGCCGCCCACGACCCCGCCGCCGGGCACCACACCCCCGCCGCCGACGTCGAACGACGCCGCTCTGAAGGCGGCGATCGCCGACGCCCAGAAGGCGTACGACGCGGGTGAGGCGGCGCTCCAGAAGGGCGACTGGGTGGCGTACGGCAAGGCGCAGGAGGACCTCCAGGCGGCCCTCGTGCGTGCGGCGGACGCCGGAGCGAAGCTCAAGAGCACGGGATCAGGCGGCTGACCTGAGGTTTTCCATCCCCGCGTCGTGATACTGTGGTTTCACCGACGCGGGGTGGAGCAGCTCGGTAGCTCGCTGGGCTCATAACCCAGAGGTCGCAGGTTCAAATCCTGTCCCCGCTACTCAGAACGAGGGCCCGGATCCATAAGGATCCGGGCCTTCGTCGTGTGTCGAGATGACGGAGGGCACCGAAGAGCGGTACGGAGGGGGCGAGTTGGTGTGAGGCGTGTTTGACTTGTCTCTCTGTGGGCATGTCGACAAAACGCTGAGTGACCTCACTGGCTGCGGTATACCAGGTGTGCTCGGGTTGCGGGTGGTGCGACGATGGTATTTATGGGGGACAGGGCAACTCTGTTGGAGACAGGGCGGTTTGTGCAGCGGCACGCCAGAAACGCCGCGGACGAGATCATCGAGGCAGTAGGGGCCGTCGATGCGGCCGTCGACACCACCGCCGAGACCGATGCCGACACCGAGAACGAGACGGAAACCGAGAGCGAGGCGCGCCACCGGCGTGCGGCCGAGCGCGGAGACCTCGCCTCGATGAGCGCGCTCGGCGCGCTGCTGCTGCGCCGCGGTGACCTCGACGGCGCCGAGCCCTACCTGCGCGGCGCCACCGCCGAGGGGGACCGGGCCGCGGCGAACAACCTGGGCGTCCTGCTCCACCAGCGGGGATACGCCGACGAGGCCGCCGGCTGGTGGCGGGTCGCCGCCGTCGCCGGCTCCGCGCCCGCCGCCCACGCCCTGGGCCGCCACCACCGCGAGCGCGGGGACGAGCCGGCCGCCGAGTACTGGCTGCGCCAGGCCGCCGAGCAGGGCCACGCCCTCGGCGCCTACGCCCTCGCCGACCTCCTGGAGCATCGCAGCGACGTCGGCGCCGAGCGCTGGCTGCGCGCCGCCGCCGAGCAGGGCCACCGCGAGGCCGCCTACCGCCTCGCCCTGGCCCTGGAGCGCCGCGCGACCGAGCCGGGCCTCGGGCCCCACGAGACCGGCCGCGGACCCCACGACACCGGCCGTGGGCCGCACGACACCGGCTCCCGGCTGCGCGTGCCCGGCGGCACCGCGAGCGCGGCCCCTCCGGCGGGCGCGGCGCCCGGCGGCGTCACGGACCCCACCCCGCCGAAGGGCGAGCTCACCGAGGCCGAGCAGTGGTTCCGACAGGCCGCCGCCCGCGGGCACCGGCGCGCCGCGCTGCACCTCGGCGCGATCCTGGAGAAGCGCGGCGACCTCAAGGAGGCCGGCCGCTGGTACCTGAGCTCCGCCAAGGAGGGCGAGGCCAAGGCCGCCTGCGCCCTCGGCTTCCTCCTCCGCGACGCGGGCGACCAGGAGAGCGCCGCCGTGTGGTGGCTGCGCGCCGCCCAGGACGGCGACGGCAACGCGGCCAACGCCCTCGGGGCGCTGCACGCGGCCCGGGGCGAGCAGCAGACCGCCGAGCGCTGGTACCGCGCCGCCATGGACGCGGGCGACGTGAACGGGGCGTACAACCTCGGGCTGCTCTGCGCCGCCCAGGACCGGATCCCGCAGGCCGAGCAGTGGTACCGCCGCGCCGCCTACGCGGGCCACCGCGAGGCCGCCAACGCGCTCGCCGTGCTGCTCCTCCAGGCCGGCGACGCCAACGGCGCCGAGCCGTGGTTCTCCAAGGCCGCCGAGGCCGGCAGCGTGGACGCCGCCTTCAACCTGGGCATCCTCCACGCGGGCCGCGACGACGACCGGACGGCCCTGGTCTGGTACGAGCGGGCCGCCGCCGCCGGGCACACCGAGGCCGCCCTCCAGGTCGGCATCGCCGCCCTGCGCGACGGCGACGAGCGGACCGCCGAGCGGCATCTGCGGTGCGCGGCCGGCGGCGGCAGCGCCGAGGCCGCCTTCCGGCTGGCCACGGTCCTCGACGCGCGCCGCCCCGACCCCGGCCCCGCCGTGCTCGGCGCGCCCCGGGACGAGAAGACCGAGTGCGAGGAGTGGTACGAGCGGGCCGCCCAGCAGGGCCACCGGCGCGCCCAGGTGCGCGTCGGGATGCTCGCCGCGGGCCGCGGCGACCTCGCCGAGGCCGACCGCTGGTACCGCGAGGCGGCGGAGGCGGGCAGCCGCAACGGCGCCTTCAACCTCGGGCTGCTCCTCGCCCGCGAGGGCAGCGAGCGCGAGGCCGCGCTCTGGTGGACCCGGGCCGCCCGGGCCGGCCACGGCCGCGCCGCGCTCCGGCTCGCGCTGCTCGCGGCGCGCCGGGGCGAGCTCACCGAGGGGCGGCACTGGTGCGCCCGCGCGGTGGAGCTGGGCCCGGCGGAGGTCGCCGAGCGCGCGGCCCGGCTGAGCGAGGCACTGCACCAGGAACTGACCGCGTGAGGGCCGGTCGAGAACCGCGTGATGGCCGTGCGTTAACGAATTTGCGCTGGTCGGGGGGCGTCCCGTACAGTCGTGTTTACCGACGCGGGGTGGAGCAGCTCGGTAGCTCGCTGGGCTCATAACCCAGAGGTCGCAGGTTCAAATCCTGTCCCCGCTACTCAGTAGCAAACGAAGGCCCGGATCCGGTTTCGATCGGATCCGGGCCTTCGTCGTGTTCCCCGAGGGGGGCGACGACGGAAACGAGAAAGGCCCCCGCCGGAGCGGGGGCCTTTCTCGTCGCGGTGTCAGGCCGTCGTGGCGCAGCTCGGGCAGATGCCGCGGTACGTGACCTCGACGTTCGAGATGGTGAAACCGAAGCGCTCGGTGTCCGGCAGGTCCGCCATCGGGTCGCCCGCCGGGTGGACGTCGCGGATGGCGCCGCAGCGGCCGCAGACCAGGTGCTGGTGCGGGCGGTGGGCGTTGGGGTCGTACCGCTTGGCGCGGCCGTCCGTCGCGACCTCCATGACCTCGCCGAGCGTGACCATCTCGCCCAGCGTGTTGTACACGGTCGCGCGCGAGATCTCGGGCAGCCTCGACACAGCGCGGGCGTGGACCTCGTCGGCGGTCAGGTGTACGTGATCCCCGTCGAGGACCTCGGCCACGACGCGCCGCTGCGCGGTCATCCGCCAGCCGCGTCCGCGCAGTCGTTCCAACAGGTCGCTCATGGGCGCCAGCCTAACAGTCGGGGGAACCTGATCCTGAACGGGTGTGACTTTGGAAGCCTGCTTGACTTAGACAATGTCTATTGTAGGATCAAAACCGGCATTGGCCAAGGTCCCGGAGAAGGGGCCGGGCCGACGGACAGGACTCGCAGGACATCACGCAGGAGGCGCACGTGACGCAGGGACCGCTCACCACGGAGGCCGGCGCGCCGGTCGCCGACAACCAGAACAGCGAGACGGCGGGCGTCGGCGGACCGGTCCTCGTACAGGACCAGCTCCTCCTGGAGAAGCTCGCCCACTTCAACCGTGAGCGCATCCCGGAGCGCGTGGTCCACGCGCGCGGTGCGGGCGCCTACGGCACCTTCACGCTCACCCGTGACGTCTCGCAGTGGACGCGTGCCGCGTTCCTCTCCGAGGTCGGCAAGGAGACCGAGACGTTCCTGCGCTTCTCCACCGTCGCGGGCAACCTCGGTGCGGCCGACGCGGTCCGCGACCCCCGCGGCTGGGCGCTGAAGTTCTACACCGAAGAGGGCAACTACGACCTCGTCGGCAACAACACCCCGGTGTTCTTCATCAAGGACGCCATCAAGTTCCCCGACTTCATCCACACCCAGAAGCGCGACCCGTACTCGGGCTCGCAGGAGGCGGACAACGTCTGGGACTTCTGGGGCCTCTCCCCGGAGTCGACCCACCAGGTCACCTGGCTGTTCGGCGACCGCGGCATCCCCGCCTCGTACCGCCACATGAACGGCTACGGCTCGCACACGTTCCAGTGGAACAACGAGGCCGGCGAGGTCTTCTGGGTCAAGTACCACTTCAAGACCGACCAGGGCATCAAGAACCTCACCCAGGCCGAGGCCAACCGCCTCGCCGGTGAGGACCCGGACTCGCACCAGCGCGACCTGCGCGAGTCCATCGAGCGCGGCGACTTCCCGACCTGGACCGTGCAGGTGCAGATCATGCCCGCGGCCGAGGCGGCCGAGTACCGCTTCAACCCGTTCGACCTCACCAAGGTGTGGCCGCACGAGGACTACCCGCCGATCGAGATCGGCAAGCTGGAGCTCAACCGCAACCCGGAGAACGTCTTCGCCGAGGTCGAGCAGTCGATCTTCAGCCCGGCGCACTTCGTGCCCGGCATCGGCCCGTCCCCGGACAAGATGCTCCAGGGCCGTCTCTTCGCCTACGGCGACGCCCACCGCTACCGCGTCGGCATCAACGCCGACCACCTGCCGGTGAACCGCCCGCACGCCACCGAGGCGCGCACCAACTCCCGCGACGGCCACCTCTACGACGGCCGCCACAAGGGCGCGAAGAACTACGAGCCGAACAGCTTCGGCGGCCCGCACCAGACGGACCGGCCGCTCTGGCAGCCGCTCCCCGTCACCGGCCTCACCGGTGACCACGCCGCCCCCTCGCACGCCGAGGACAGCGACTTCGTCCAGGCGGGCAACCTCTACCGCCTGATGTCGGAGGACGAGAAGGGCCGTCTCGTCGATAACCTGGCGGGCTTCATCGCCAAGGTCTCGCGGGACGACATCGCCGAGCGGGCGATCGGCAACTTCCGCCAGGCGGACGGTGACTTCGGCAAGCGGCTCGACGCCGCGGTCCAGGCCCTGCGTGGCTGAGGGCGCTTGTCGTAGGTAAGGGCCGGGCCGGACTCCGCACGGAGTCCGGCCCGGTCTCGTTCATCGGCCGGCGACGCTGTGCACCGGGATCCAGCAGCGGATGATGTCCCGTACGGAGACGATGCCGACGGGTCCCCGGTCGTCGAGGACGACGAGGTGACGGAAGCCGCCGTGCGTCATCGCCTCGGCCGCCTCCGCCAGGGTCCAGGTGGGCGCGGCGAAGACGACGTCGTGGGTGGTGTGGGAGCCCGCGGTCTCCACGTCGGGGTCCTGGTCCCGGGCGAGGGAGTTGAGGATGTCGCGCTCGGTGAGGATGCCGAGTCCGCCGGCGTCGGAGTCGAGGACGACGGCCGCGCCGACGCGGCGCGCCGACATCAGCCGGGCTGCCTGTCGGAGGGTGTGGGCGGGGCCGATGGTGAGGACCACCGTGCTCATGGCGTCACGGACGAGCATGGGCGGAGCCACCTCCTTCGTGAACCCTTCAAAGAGAAGGAATTCACAAGTTCACAAGTGGGGGGACTCTCAGGGTGACACCGGGGGAGGGGCCCGACAAGGGGGCGCGCGAGGCGCCCCCGGGGAGTGACGACGGCGCTCGGGCCCTCTCGTCCCTCCCGTGTGCTCAGGCCTCCGCGTTCTCCTGGTTCAGGTAGCTCAGCAGCTCGCCGTGGAGCAGGCCGTTGGACGCCGCCGCGTTGCCGCTGTGCGGGCCGTGCCGGCCGTCCAGGCCCGTGTACGTGCCGCCCGCCTCCTGGACGACGATCGCCACCGCCGCCATGTCCCACAGGGACAGCTCCGGCTCGGCGCAGATGTCCACGGAGCCCTCGGCGACCATCATGTACGGCCAGAAGTCGCCGTACGCGCGCGTCCGCCAGCACGCGCGCGTGAGGTCGAGGAAGCCGTCGAGCCGCCCCTGCTCCTCCCAGCCGCTGATCGAGGAGTACGCGAAGGAGGCGTCCTCCAGGGTGGCCACCTTCGACACCCCGAGCCGGGTCGCCGAGGCCAGGCTGCGGCCCGTGTACGCCCCCAGGCCCTTCGCCGCCCACCAGCGGCGGCCGAGCGCCGGGGCCGACACCACGCCCACCACCGGCTGGAAGCCGGTCTCGCCGGCCTCCATCAGCGCGATCAGGGTCGCCCAGACGGGCACTCCGCGCACGTAGTTCTTGGTGCCGTCGATCGGGTCGATCACCCAGCGGCGCGGGCCCGAGCCCTCCACGCCGTACTCCTCGCCCAGGATCGCGTCACGCGGCCTGGCGCGCTGGAGCTGGCCGCGGATCAGCTCCTCCGCGGCCTTGTCGGCCTCGCTCACCGGGGTCATGTCCGGCTTCGTCTCGACCTTGAGGTCGAGCGCCTGGAATCGGTCCATGGTGGCCGCGTCGGCGGCATCCGCGAGGACGTGGGCGAGACGCAGATCATCGTGGTAATCGGCCATGGTCGGCACTCTATCCCCGGGTGATCCCCGCGCGGCGAACCGTCCACGGGGCCTTCGGTGGCGGGCTCCCGACGGTGCGGTGCTCCTGCGGTGACCCCTTGACAGCGCGGGGGCCCCTGTCGACGCTGAGCACGGAAACGTTTCGGTCGGTCCGGGGAGGCGAGGATGCCGACTGCCCGCGAGGCCCTGCTCGACGCCGCGCTCGCCGCGCTCGCCGACCGGTCCTGGTCCGCCGTCCGGATGGTCGACCTCGCCACCGCCGCCCGGGTGTCCCGGCAGTCCCTCTACAACGAGTTCGGCAGCAAGGAGGGGCTCGCCCGCGCCCTCGTGCGCCGGGAGGCCGACGCCTATCTCCAGGGCGTCCGGGGGCTGCTCGGTGCCCCGGACCCGGTCGAGCGGAACCTCGTCGCCGTCGCCGAGTGGACCGTCGCCCGGGCGGCCGCCCGCCCGATACTGCGGGCCCTGCTCACCGGCGCCTGGAACGAGCGGCTGCCCGTGCCCCGGCCCGTCCGGCCGGGCGCGCGCCCCGCCCCCGTACCCGCCCAGCGGCGCGCCGACGAAGGGCCGCCCGCGCCGGGCGAGCTGGTCGCGGCGACCGCGGCCTGCGCGGGCGAGCGGTGGGCGGCCGGCTGCGAGCTGGCCGTCCGGCTGGCCCTCAGCCACGTCGTGGCGCCGCCGCTACCGACCGGCCGCGCTGTGTCGTCCGGTGGCCCGGCGGATCAGTGCGAGGAGCCGGAGAGCTGGAGTCCGATGACCCCCGCGATGACCAGCGTGATCGAGATGATCTTGAGGGTGGAGACGACGTCCCCGAGGAAGACCATTCCGTAGATCGCCGTCCCGGCCGCGCCGATCCCCGTCCACACCGCGTACGCCGGACCCACGTCCAGCTTCCGCAGCGCGAGGGTGAGCAGTCCGAAGCTGCCCAGGGCGAAGGCCGCGAAGGCGATCGTCGGCCAGAGCCGGGTGAACCCGTGCGAGAGCTTCAGGCAGACCGCGAAACCCGTCTCCAGGACACCGGCCACCACCACCAGCAGCCACGCCATCGTCAGTGCCTCCCACGCCGTCGGTGACTGCTTCGTCGCACTTGGTGCGATTATGCCCTTACCGGTGACGGTCGACCGTAAACGCCGACGGGTCAGTCGCCCTCGCGTCGTTCGCGGGTCGAGAGCAGCCGCCGCAGCGAGTAGAGCCGCGCGGGGTCCGCGTGCCCCTCCGCCACGAAGGCGTCGAGCGCGCAGTCCGGCTCGTCGTGGCTGCACGCGCGCGGGCAGTTCTCCGTCCCCGGCACGAGGTCGGGGAAGGCGAGGATCACCCGGGACGGGTCGACGTGGTGCAGTCCGAAGGAGCGCACGCCGGGCGTGTCGATGACCCAGCCGCCCTCCTTGTCGTCGAGCGGCAGGGCGAGCGCCGAGGTCGTCGTGTGCCGGCCGCGGCCCGTGACCGCGTTGACCACACCCGTGGTCCGCCGCCGGTCCGCCGGGACCAGGGCGTTGACCAGCGTCGTCTTGCCGACACCCGAGTGCCCGACGAAGGCGGTCGTGCGGCCCTTGAGGTGCTCGTGGACCCGATCGGCGGCGACGCCGTCGACGAACTCGTCGCGGGTGGTGACCACGTGCGGGACGCCGAGCGCCCCGTACATCTCCAGGAGCTCGTCCGGCGACGCCAGGTCCGACTTGGTCAGGACGAGGAGAGGGGAGAGCCCGCCGTCGTACGCGGCGACCAGACAGCGGTCGATCAGCCGGGGGCGCGGCTCGGGGTCGGCGAGCGCGGTGACGATCGCCAGCTGGTCGGCGTTGGCGACGACCACCCGCTCGAACGGGTCGTCGTCGTCGGCCGTGCGCCGGAGCACCGAGCTGCGCTCGCCGATCCGGACGATCCGGGCCAGGGTGTCCTTCTCGCCGGTGAGGTCGCCGACGATCTGGACCCGGTCGCCGACCACGGCGGCCTTGCGGCCCAGCTCGCGGGCCTTCATCGCCGTCACGATCCGGTCGTCGACCAGGCACGTCAGCCGGCCCCGGTCGACGGTGAGGACCATGCCCTCGACGGCGTCCTCGTGCTTCGGGCGGATGGACGTACGGGGACGGGTGCCCTTGCGGTTGGGCCGCTGGCGGATGTCGTCCTCGTCGGTGTTCTTGCCGTAGCGACGCATGGCTCAGACCCCGAGCATTTCGGTCCACATCCTCGGGAAGTCCGGCAAGGTCTTCGCCGTCGTCGCCACGTCCTCGATCTCCACGCCCTCGACCGCCAGGCCGATGATCGCGCCCGCCGTCGCCATGCGGTGGTCGTGGTACGTGTGGAAGACGCCGCCGTGCAGCGGGCGCGGGCGGATGTGCAGACCGTCCTCGGTCTCCGTCACATCGCCGCCCAGCTCGTTGATCTCCTTGGTCAGGGCCGCCAGCCGGTCCGTCTCGTGGAGCCGCAGGTGGGCGACCCCGCGCAGGGTGGAGGGGGAGTCGGCGAGTGCCGCGACCGCCGCGATGCCGGGGGTCAGCTCCCCGACCTCGCCGAGGTCCACGTCGATGCCGTGGATCCGGCCCGTACCGGTGAAGGTCAGACCGGCCTCGGTCAGCTCGCAGGAGCCACCCATCTCGGTGAAGATCTGCCGCAGCGCGTCACCGGGCTGGGTGGTCCGCTCGGGCCAGTCCGGGACGGTCACGCGGCCGCCGGTCACCAGCGCCGCCGCCAGGAACGGCTGCGCGTTCGACAGGTCGGGCTCGACGACCAGGTCCCGGCCGCGCAGCGCGGAGGGTGCGACCCGCCACACGTTCGGCTCGCCGCCGTGCTCCGGCTCGTCGACCTGGGCGCCGACCGCGCGCAGCATGTCGACCGTCATCCGGATGTGCGGGAGCGAGGGCAGCTTCGTGCCCACGTGCCGGACCTCGACGCCCTGATTGAAGCGGGGCGCGGAGAGCAGCAGGGCGCTGACGAACTGCGAGGAAGAGGAGGCGTCGATCTCGACGGTGCCGCCGTCCAGGCCCCCGGCGCCGTGCACGGTCAGGGGCAGCGCGCCCCGGCCGTCGTCGTCGATGCGGGCGCCGAGCGCGCGCAGGGCGTCGATGACGCCGTGCAGCGGACGCTCGTGGGAGCGGGGGTCGCCGTCGAAGCGGACGGCGCCGTCGGCGAGCGCCGCGACGGGCGGCAGGAAGCGCATGACCGTGCCCGCGTTGCCGACGTCGACGGCGGCCGGGCCGCGCAGCGGGGACGGGATGATCCGCCAGGCCTCGCCTGTGCCGTCGGGACCGACCCCTTCCTCGATCTTCACGCCGAGGGTACGCAGCGCCTCGGCCATCAGGAGGGTGTCGCGGGAACGCAGCGGGCGGCGCAGCCAGCCGGGCTCGGCGGCGAGCGCGGCGAGGACCAGGCCGCGGTTGGTGACCGACTTCGATCCGGGCACGGTGACGGTCGCGTCGACGGCGCCGCCGGCATACGGGGCGGGCCAGAGGTCGGTGGACGGATCGGGGCGCACGGAAGCTGCTGCGGTCATGGAATCACTGTACGGGTGAGTCAGAAGCCGAGGAGCCAGCGCCCGCCGCCGATCAGGGCGCAGATCGAGACCGCGTGGAAGAAGAAGAGCCACACCCCCGGGTGCACGTGGGTGAGGCGCGCGAGCTGGTCCGCGTCCGAGTCGGGAGTGCCGCCGTGGCGCCGTTTCGCCTGGAGCTCGAAGGCCGGGCGGACACCGCCGAGGAGCAGGAACCACACCACCGCGTAGGCGAACAGCGACTGGACCTCCGGGCCGGTCAGCCAGGAGACGAGGAGGAAGGCGGCACTCGTCAGGAGGACGGTGAGCATCCCGTACGCGTTGCGGACCATCACCAGCATCGCGAGCAGCAGGCCGGTCGCGATCCAGAGGAGCAGGGTGACCAGGCCGGCGCCGAGCAGGGCGGCGCCGCCGAGGCCCAGCAGCGGGGCGGCCGTGTATCCGGCGGCCAGGGTGAGGACCACGCCGATGCCCGTCGGGCGGCCGCGGGTCACGGTCAGTCCGCTGGTGTCCGAGTGCAGCCGGATCGCTTCGAGGCGGCGGCCGGTCGCGAGGGCGACGATTCCGTGGCCGCCCTCGTGGGCGATGGTGATCGCGTTGCGGGCGAGGAGCCAGACGCGGCGGGGCACGGTGACGGCGAGGGCGGCGACCGCGGTGGCGATCACCAGCCATTCGGCCGGGGCGGCCTTCGGGCTGAAGAGGTCCATGGTCCGGGCCGCTCCTCGGGAGGTCGGGGATCGTGGCAGTGTGGCACGTATGTGCGGACGGTATGCAGCGAGTCGGCGGCCCGAGGACCTCGTCGACACCTTCGGGATCGAGAAGTGGGAGCCGGAGGAGACCCTGGCCCCCGACTGGAACGTGGCACCCACCAAAGAGGTCTGGGCCGTTCTGGAGCGTCCTCTGAAAGACGCGGAAACGCGCCGGCCGGTTCGCCAGCTGCGCGCGCTGAAGTGGGGCCTCGTCCCGTCCTGGGCGAAGACGCCCGAGGGCGCCGCCCGGATGATCAACGCGCGCGCGGAGACCGTGCACGAGAAGCCCTCCTTCAAACGCGCGTTCGCCGCCCGCCGCTGCATCCTCCCCGCGGACGGCTACTACGAATGGGTGACCGCCGCCGGGGAGCGGGACCTGGAGGTCGAGGGGAAGAAGAAGCGGCCGCGGAAGCAGCCGTACTTCGTGACCCCGGCGGACGGCTCGGTCTTCGCGATGGCCGGTCTCTACGAGTTCTGGCGCGACCGCACCCTGCCCGACGAGCACCCCTCCGCGTGGTGGGTGACCTGCTCGATCGTCACCACCGAGGCCGAGACGGGCCCGCTGGGCGTGGCCCCGGCCGAGGGGCCGCACTCGCTCGCCGACATCCACCCCCGGATGCCGCTGATGCTGACGGAGGACCGGTGGGACGCCTGGCTCGACCCGGCGCGCACCGGCGAGGACGAGCTGCGCGGGCTGCTCACCGCCCCGCCGGAGGGGCTGATGCGGGCCTACCCGGTGTCGACGGCGGTCAGCAACGTCCGCAACAACGGCCCCGAACTCCTGACGGAGCTGGAGGGCCCCGAGGAGGGCACGCTCTTCTGACCGTTCGGGACGAACGGACGGCAGGATGGAGGCGTGACCGACGTGACACAGTACGAGACCGTTTCCACCGACGCCGGTGAGGCGCGCATCACCTGGTACGAGGGGACGGAGCCGTGGGCCGTCCTCGCCCTCGGCCACGGCGCCGGCGGCGGGATCGAGGCCCGTGACCTCCGGGCCCTGGCAGGCGCGCTGCCCGCCCACGGCGTGACCACGGCCCTCGTCGAGCAGCCCTGGCGGGTCGCCGGCAAGAAGGTCGCCCCCGCGCCCAAGACCCTCGACACCGGCTGGCGCGGCCTCTGGCCGGCTCTCGCGAAGCCCGGCCTGCCCGTGATCGCGGGCGGCCGCAGCGCCGGCGCCCGGGTCGCCTGCCGGACCGGGCGGGAGCTGGGCGCGCTCGCCGTCCTCGCGCTGAGCTTCCCCCTCCACCCGCCGGGGAAGCCCGAGCGCTCCCGTGCCGACGAGCTCCTCGGCGCCGGCCTGCCCACCCTCGTCGTCCAGGGCGGCAACGACCCCTTCGGGCGCCCCGAGGAGTTCCCGGCGGGCCCGCACTCCCTCGTCGAGGTGCCCTACGGCGACCACGGCTTCGCCGTGCCCAAGCGCGCGCCGCTCACCCAGGACGAGGCCCTCGACGTCCTCGTGCACGGCGTCACCGAGTGGCTCGTCACACTGCGCTGACACCGGCCCCCGTACCGGGAATGTTGAGCGGGGGACCTCTGTTGTGGAGAGCGTCGGTGTGAGAGCAAGGAAGAGGGAGTCCGTCGCATGGGTTCGACCATCTGCCCCGAGCGCGCGCAGGCCGCTGACCTCGACTGGACAGTGCTGCCCGCGCCCAAGATCGCCCCTATTCGGGCGGCGGGCGGAGCGGTTCCTCGTCTATCCTCCGAAACGAGTGGGTCCGCCTTCGGGCTCGCCACCACGCTGGAGGAGGTGGGTCCGGTCACTGGGACCGACACAGGGACCGACGACGGCCCCGAGGAGACGACCGCGGAGCGCAACGCGCGCTTCGAGCGGGACGCCCTCGGATTCCTCGACCAGATGTACTCCGCCGCCCTGCGCATGACGCGCAACCCCGCGGACGCGGAGGACCTGGTGCAGGAGACCTACGCGAAGGCGTACGGATCCTTCCACCAGTTCCGTGAGGGCACGAACCTCAAGGCGTGGCTGTACCGCATCCTCACGAACACCTTCATCAACTCGTACCGCAAGAAGCAGCGTGAGCCCCAGCGCAGTGCTGCCGAGGAGATCGAGGACTGGCAGCTCGCCCGCGCCGAGTCGCACATGTCGACCGGTCTGCGCTCCGCCGAGTCGCAGGCCCTCGACCACCTTCCCGACTCCGACGTGAAGGAAGCCCTCCAGGCGATTCCCGAGGAGTTCCGCATCGCGGTCTATCTCGCGGATGTCGAGGGCTTTGCGTACAAGGAGATCGCGGACATCATGGGGACACCCATCGGTACGGTGATGTCCCGACTGCACCGGGGCCGCCGCCAGCTGCGCGGCATGCTCGAGGACTACGCCCGCGACCGCGGGCTGGTTCCCGCGGGCGCCGGAGAGTCGTCGAACGATCTGAAAGGCTCGGGCTCATGAGCTGCGGAGAGCCGCACGAGACGGATTGCTCAGAGGTCCTGGATCATCTCTACGAGTTTCTCGACAAAGAGATGCCCGACAGCGACTGCACCAAGTTCGAGGTGCACTTCGAGGAGTGCTCCCCGTGCCTGGAGAAGTACGGCCTGGAGCAAGCGGTGAAGAAGCTCGTCAAGCGCTGCTGCGGCAGTGACGACGTCCCCACCGACCTGCGGTCCAAGGTCATGGGCCGGATCGACCTGATCCGCTCGGGACAGCTGGTGCCCGAGCAGGACATCACGGCCACGCCCGCTCCGGCTCCGCAGGAGTAGGCGGAACAAGGGCACGACAGGACCCGTAGGCCGCCGCGAAGCGATCGCGGCGGCCCCGCGCATATATCAGCTTGTATCACCCGATGGTGCGAATCGGCCGCAGCACCACCTCTCGGACCGTCCAACTCGCTAGCGTGACACATGTGATGGGCGTGAAGGTCATTCCGCGGGCGGCAGCCGTCTACATCGGCTGCGCCCTGCTCGCCGCCGGAGCGTGCGCCCTGCCCGCGCTGCGCCCCGGAGCGGCCACCCCCTGGGGCACCGTCGCGCTCCTCGCCGCCCTGTACGCGCTCTGCGAGCTGCCCGCCCGCTGCCGGCTCCTCGGCCGCACGCTCGGCGGCTCCGTCCCCATGGGCACCGGCTCCTTCTTCCCCGTCCTGCTCGCCTCCGCGCTGCTCCTGCCGCCCGCGGCCGCCGCGCTCACCGCGCTGCCCGGCAGCCTCCTCGCCCGGGTCGAGGAGCCGCCCGCCGGACCGCGCCGCGCCTGGCGGGCCGCCGCCACCGCCCTCGCCGTCTGGGCCGCTTCCCTCGCCGCCGGCGCCCTCGGCGGCTCCACCGCCCTCGGAAACGGCCCCGACGCCCCCGACTTGCCGTACGCGCTGGTGCCCGCGGGCGCCGCCGCGCTCACCTTCTGCCTGGTCCTGACCGCCCTCGACGGCGGCATCCGGGCCACCGCCGACGGCCTGCCGGCCGGCGCCGCCTGGCGCGGGCTCCTCGGCCGCGCCCTCGCCCCGCACGCCGTGCACGGGCTCGCCGGACTGATGATGGCCGTGCTCTGGCGCAGCTCGTACGGACCGACCGCCGGGCTCTTCGTCCTGCTGCCGATGTACATCTCCTGCTGGGTCTTCGCCCAGTACCACCGCGAGCGGGCCGCGCACCAGGCCACCATCCGCGCCCTCGTCCAGGCCGTCGACATCAAGGACCGGTACACCCGCGGCCACAGCGAACGGGTGGGCCACGCCTCCGTCCTGATCGCCCGTGAGCTCGGCATGGCGGAGGACCGGCTCGACGTCGTGCGGTTCGCCGGCATCCTCCACGACGTCGGGAAGCTGGGCGTGCCCACGCGCCTGCTGCGCAAGGACGGGCCGCTGACACCGGAGGAGCGCCAGGTCATCGAACTGCACCCGGAGTACGGGCACGAGATGGTCCGGGGCATCGGCTTCCTCGGCGAGGCCCGGTCCGCGATCCTCCACCACCACGAACGCATGGACGGCAGCGGCTACCCGTACGGGCTCCACGGCGAGCAGATCCCCGAGTTCGCCCGGGTGGTCGCCGTCGCCGACGCCTTCGACGCCATGACCTCCACCCGCTCCTACAGCCGGGCCCGCCCCGTCCCGACCGCCGTCGCCGAACTGGAGCGCTGCGCGGGCAGCCAGTTCGACCCTCGGATGGTCGCCGCCCTGGTCAGCGCCCTCGACCGGCACGGCTGGCAGACCGACGTCACCGCCGACGAGACGCCCCCGCCGCTCCCGCCGGCCCCGGTCCAGGCGCCCCCGCAGACACCCCCGCCGGACCCGGCCGACGGGACCCTGCCCCCGCCGCGCGCGTCGGACGCCCCCCTCACCACCCGGCCGAAGGAGCGCGCATGAGGCCCGGGGCCCTCACCGTCGGGGCCGTGTACACGGCCGCCCTGCTGCTGAGCCTCACCGCCTTCGGCACCACCCTCTGGTACGGCGTCGCGGAACCGGGCAACGCCCTCGCCTTCGGCACGCTCATCGTCCTCGGCGAGCTCGCCCGCTGGGGCGCTCCACGAAACATGGGGGCACCTCCCGTGCTCGAAGAGCCACGGGGGAGCGAGCCCGCGCCGCTCGCCGCCGCGGGAGCCCTCGCGTACGCCCTGCTCGGGACGGACGCCGGCACCGCCACCACCCACGGCGTCCTCCAGATCGTCGCCGTCGTCGTCGCCGCCGGACTCGCCGGGATCGTCCCCCACCTGGCCAGGGGCCACGGCCCCGACGCCGACCACCTCGCCCGCCGCGTCCTCACCGTCGCCTTCGCCGCCCTCTGCTTCCAGCCCCTCTACAACTCCGGCGCCGTCGTCGCCCACCTCGGCGAGGGCCCGGCGTACGCCTTCTTCCTGCTGCTCCTGCTCGTCCTGACCGCCCTCTGCGACGCCGTGCTCGCCGCCCTCGTGCTCCGGGCCCGCACCGGATTCCCGTACGGCCCCCTCCTCCGCGACGAGCTGCGCGCCCTCCTCGGCATCGGTTCGGCCGTCTGCGCCACGGGCGCCGTCATGGCGCTCGGCGTGGCCGCGGCCGGGCTCTGGGCGCTGCCCGTGCTCGCCGTACCGCTGCTGCTCACCCAGGTGTCCTTCCGGCGGTACGCGGCCGTGCGGACCGTCAACCGGCAGACCATCGCCTCGCTCGCCCGGGCCACCGAGATCGCCGGCTGCACCCCGCCCGGCCACGCCCGCCGGGTCGCCGCCCTCAGCGCGGCCGTCGGGCGTGAGCTGGGCCTCTCCGGGGCCGAGCTGACCGTCCTGGAGTACGCGGCGCTCATGCACGACATCGGACAGCTCTCCCTCGTCGACCCCGTCGAGGGCGGCGCCACCGCCGTCCTGCCGGCCGAGGAGCAGCGCCGAATCGCCCTCCTGGGCGGCGAGGTCGTCCGCAGGACCGGGGTCCCCGCGGCCGTCGCCGTCGTCGTCGAGCGGCAGGCCGACCCGTACCGCGAGCAGCCGCTGCCCGCCCGGATCGTCCGGACCGTGAACGCCTACGACGACCTGGCGGGCGACGGCGCGGGCGCCGCCCTCGAAGCCCTGGAGCGGCTCCGCCTCGGCACCGCACGCGACTATCACCCGGACGTCGTCGAATGCCTGGCCAGGGTCCTGGCGCGGGGCGGAGCGGCTGGGGTGACCTCGGCCGTCGCTGGGTAACCCATGGGTAATGAGCGCGCGTCCGACCGGGCATGGTTGGATGCGAACAAGAGGGTGAAAGCGACCGGCAGGCGGGAATCGTGAGGATCTTCGGGAAGGTACGGCATCGGCCCTCCGCCTCGTGGCGGCAGGCCACCGACCGCGCGTTCACGCTGATCGGCGACGGGCGGTACGAGGACGCGGGCGCGCTGCTGACACGTGCGGCGGATCTGGAGCCCTGGCTCTCGGAGTCCTGGTTCAACCTCGCCCTGCTGCACAAGTTCCGGCACGACTGGGAGCAGGCCAGGGCGGCCGGGCTGCGCGCGGTCGCGCTGCTCGACAAGGAGTCCGGCGCCCCCGACTGGTGGAACGTCGGCATCGCGGCGACCGCGCTCCAGGACTGGCCGCTGGCCCGCCGCGCCTGGCAGGCGTACGGGCTGAAGGTGCCCGGGGCCGCCGCGGGCACCGGCGAGCCCGCCGGCATGGAGCTGGGCAGCGCCGCCGTCCGGCTCTCGCCCGAGGGCGAGGCCGAGGTCGTGTGGGGCCGCAGGCTCGACCCGGCCCGTATCGAGGTCCTCTCCATCCCGCTGCCGTCCTCGGGGCGCCGCTGGGGCGAGGTCGTCCTCCACGACGGCGTGCCGAACGGCGAGCGCACCACCACCGCGGGCCCCTCCTACCCGGTCTTCGACGAGATCGAGCTGTGGGCGCCGTCCCCCGTCCCCACCTGGGTGGTCCTCCTGGAGGCCGCCACCGAGGCCGACCGGGACGCCCTGGAGCAGCTCGCCGCCGAGGCCGGCTTCGCCGCCGAGGACTGGTCGTCCTCCGTGCGGCTGCTCTGCCGCGCCTGTTCGGAGTCGACCATGCCGAGCGCCGAGGGCGAGGGCGAGCACTCCGACCCGCACGACCACAGCGAGCCGGGGCACCCCGGGCCGCTCGGCCACCGCTCGCCCGGCGAGCTGTGGGTCCCGGAGCGGGAGTGCGGCATCGCGGCCCCGGCGGGCCTGGTGCGCGGACTCCTCGACGGGTGGGTCGCGGACAGCCCCGACAGCCGTGAGTGGCGGGATCTGGAAGAGGTCTGCTGACGCTGCCCGTAGGCTGTACGGGATCGTTTTACTGGGGTTCCGAGGAAGGCACGCGCCGGTCATGACGCAGCAGGACACTGACGAGCAGATCAACGACGTGAACGACGGCTTCGTCGTGGACACGGAGGACTGCGAGGCGCGTGAGCTCGCCTACCGGGAGCGCGGCACGGCCCGCCCGATCACCGTCGTCGGCAACCCCGTGCTCCACAAGGAGTGCAAGGACGTCACCGAGTTCGACGACAAGCTCGCGGCGCTGATCGACGACATGTTCGCCAGCCAGAAGGCCGCCGAGGGTGTGGGCCTGGCCGCGAACCAGATCGGTGTGGACCTCAAGGTCTTCGTCTACGACTGCCCGGACGACGAGGGCGCCCGGCACACCGGTGTCGTGGTCAACCCGGTCCTGGAGGAGCTGCCGGCCGACCAGCGCCACCTGGACGAGTCCAACGAGGGCTGCCTGTCCGTGCCCACCGCCTACGCCGAGCTGGGCCGCCCCGACTACGCGGTGGTCAGCGGCCAGGACGCCCAGGGCAACCCGATCAAGGTGCGCGGCACCGGCTACTTCGCCCGCTGCCTCCAGCACGAGACGGACCACCTGTACGGCTACCTGTACATCGACCGGCTCTCCAAGCGCGACCGCAAGGACGCCCTGCGCCAGATGGAAGAGGGCACCCCGCGCTACGAGACGGTGCCGAACGCCTGACGCGGACGTACACGTGCGGCGCGGTGGACGGCCCAGCCGACCGCCGCGCCGATCGCGTACCAGAACAGGTCCGGCGCGTTGAACGACGTGCCGAGCACCAGCCGGGCGAGCGTGCTGTGCGCGGCCAGTTCCGCCGGTACGCCGGTCAGCTGGAACAGCTCCACGGCCCAGCTGACGCCCAGCGCGACCCCCGCCGCGACCGGCGGCCGCACCCGGGGTGCCAGCAGCACCACCAGGGTCAGGATCAGCACTGTGTAGAGGGCGTCACCGGCGTACTTCGCCACGACCCCCGTCGCCGCGGACCTGATGCCCAGGCCGGCGACGACGGTGAGCAGAGCGGCGGCGCCTGCCACGAGGCGCGTACGTGCGAGATCACCCATGCCGTGCACCCTAAGGTGCACGGCATGGGTGACTGCGCGGCGGTGCAGGGTCAGAAGTCCTCGTCCAGGTCCACCGAGCCCTCGACCGCCACCTGGTAGGCGGACGGGCGGCGCTCGAAGAAGTTGGTGAGCTCCTGGACGCCCTGGAGCTCCATGAACGCGAACGGGTTCTCCGAGCCGTACACCGGGGCGAAGCCGAGGCGCTGGAGGCGCTGGTCGGCGACGCACTGGAGGTACTCGCGCATCGACTCGGTGTTCATGCCGGGCAGGCCGTCGCCGCACAGGTCGCGGCCGAACTGCAGCTCCGCCTCCACGGCCTCCTTCAGCATGTCGGTGACCTGCTGCTGGAGGGCGTCGTCGAAGAGCTCCGGCTCCTCCTTGCGGACGGTGTCCACGACCTCGAAGGCGAAGTTCATGTGCATCGTCTCGTCGCGGAACACCCAGTTGGTGCCGGTGGCCAGGCCGTGCAGCAGGCCGCGGGACCGGAACCAGTACACGTACGCGAAGGCGCCGTAGAAGAACAGGCCCTCGATGCACGCCGCGAAGCAGATCAGGTTCAGCAGGAAGCGGCGGCGGTCGGCCTGGGTCTCCAGGCGGTCGATCTTCTCCACCGAGTCCATCCAGCGGAAGCAGAACTGCGCCTTCTCGCGGATGGACGGGATCTCCTCGACCGCGTCGAACGCGGCGGCGCGGTCGTCCGGGTCGGGCAGGTAGGTGTCGAGCAGCGTCAGATAGAACTGGACGTGCACGGCCTCCTCGAACAGCTGGCGCGAGAGGTACAGCCGCGCCTCGGGGGAGTTGATGTGCTTGTACAGCGTCAGCACGAGGTTGTTCGACACGATCGAGTCGCCGGTCGCGAAGAACGCGACGAGCCGGCCGATCATGTGCTGCTCACCGGGGGTGAGCTTCGCGAGGTCGGCGACGTCCGAGTGGAGGTCGACCTCCTCCACGGTCCACGTGTTCTTGATCGCGTCGCGGTAGCGCTCGTAGAAGTCCGGGTAGCGCATCGGACGGAGGGTCAGTTCGAAGCCCGGGTCGAGCAGGTTCTTGTTGTCGCTGGACATTACTGGCAGGCCTCGCAGGACTCGGGGTTTTCGAGAGAGCAGGCGAGGGCCTCTTCGGGGGTCGCCTGTACGGGGATGGGCGCGGCGGCCGTCGTCGACGCCTGGGCGGCGCGGGCGATCCGGGTCGCCGGGCGCGAGCGCAGGTAGTACGTCGTCTTCAGCCCCTGCTTCCAGGCGTACGCGTACATCGACGACAGCTTGCCGATCGTCGGCGTCTCCAGGAACAGGTTCAGGGACTGCGACTGGTCGAGGAACGGGGTGCGGGCGGCGGCCATGTCGATCAGGCCGCGCTGCGGGATCTCCCAGGCCGTGCGGTACAGCTCGCGCACCTCGGCCGGGATCCAGGTGAAGCCCGCGACCGAGCCGCTGGCGTCGCGCAGCGCGTCCCGGGTCTGGGCGTCCCACACGCCGAGCCGCTTCAGCTCGTCGACGAGGTACGAGTTGACCTGGAGGAACTCGCCCGACAGCGTCTCGCGCTTGAAGAGGTTGGAGACCTGCGGCTCGATGCACTCGTAGACGCCCGCGATCGAGGCGATGGTCGCCGTCGGCGCGATCGCCAGGAGCAGGCTGTTGCGCATGCCGACCGCGGCGATCCGCTCGCGCAGCGCGGCCCAGCGCTCGGGCCAGTTGAGCTCCACGTCGTAGTGGTCGGGGTGCAGGACACCACGGGCCGTGCGGGTCTTGTCCCAGGCGGGGACCGGGCCGCTGCGCTCGGCGAGGTCGGCGGAGGCCTCGTACGCGGCGAGCATGATCCGCTCGGCGATACGGGTCGACAGCGCGCGCGCCTCGGGGGAGTCGAAGGGCAGCTTCAGCTGGAAGAAGACGTCCTGGAGGCCCATCGCGCCCAGGCCCACCGGCCGCCAGCGGGCGTTGGAACGCCCGGCCTGCTCGGTCGGGTAGAAGTTGATGTCGACGACCCGGTCGAGGAAGGTGACGGCCGTGCGGACGGTCGCGTCGAGCCGCTCCCAGTCGATGTCCTGGGTCGAAGCGTCCACGAACGCGCCGAGGTTGACCGAGCCCAGGTTGCAGACCGCGGTCTCGCCGTCGTCCGTGACCTCCAGGATCTCCGTGCAGAGGTTGGAGGAGTGGACGGTGTGGCCGGGCTCGGCGGTCTGGTTGGCCGTCCGGTTCGAGGCGTCCTTGAAGGTCATCCAGCCGTTGCCGGTCTGGGCCAGGGTCCGCATCATCCGGCCGTACAGGTCACGGGCCGGCATGGTCTTGCGGGCCAGGCCCTTGGCCTCGGCGGCGCGGTAGGCGGCGTCGAACTCCTCGCCCCACAGGTCGACGAGCTCGGGCACGTCGGCCGGGGAGAACAGCGACCACTCGGCGTCCGCGTTGACCCGGCGCATGAACTCGTCCGGGATCCAGTGCGCCAGGTTGAGGTTGTGCGTACGGCGCTGGTCCTCGCCCGTGTTGTCGCGGAGCTCCAGGAACTCCTCGATGTCCGCGTGCCAGGTCTCCAGGTAGACGGCGGCGGCGCCCTTGCGGCGGCCGCCCTGGTTCACGGCGGCGACGGAGGCGTCGAGGGTCTTGAGGAACGGCACGATGCCGTTGGAGTGCCCGTTGGTGCCGCGGATGAGGGAACCGCGGGCGCGGATGCGGGAGTAGGAGAGGCCGATGCCGCCCGCGTGCTTCGAGAGGCGCGCGACCTGGTGGTAGCGGTCGTAGATGGAGTCCAGTTCGTCCTGCGGGGAGTCGAGGAGGTAGCAGGAGGACATCTGCGGGTGGCGGGTGCCGGAGTTGAAGAGCGTGGGGGAGGACGGGAGGTAGTCCAGGCGGCTCATCAGGCCGTACAGGGCGGCCACTTCGTCGAGCGCGCGGACGCTGTCGTCCTCGGCGAGGCCGCAGGCGACGCGGAGCATGAAGTGCTGCGGGGTCTCGATCACCTTGCGGGTGATCGGGTGGCGCAGCAGGTAGCGCGAGAAGAGGGTGCGCAGACCGAAGTAGCCGAAGCGGTCGTCGGCGGCCTGGTCGACGGTCGCGTCGAGCCGGTCCGCGTGCAGCGCGACGAAGTCGGCGGTGCGGTCGGCGATCAGACCCTCGTGGTGACCGACGGCCACGGAGGCGGAGAAGCACACCGCGCCCTGGCTCGCGGCCTCGTCGGCGATGGTGATCGTCAGGAGCCGGGCGGCGAGCCGGGAGTAGGCCGGGTCCTCGGAGATCAGGCCGGCGGCCGCCTCGGTGGCCAGCTCGCGCAGTTCCGCCTCGTCCGCCGTGGCGCTGCGGCCGCGGAGCGCGGCGGCGGCGACCTTGCCGGGGTCGGTGTCGGGCAGGTCGGCGGTGAGATCGGTCAGGGTCCGCAGCAGCACGGTGCCGGGTCCGTCGCTCTCGATCGCCGTGGCCGGATCGGCGGGCGCGATGGTCACGTGGGGCTCTCCCTCGCTCGGCTCGGGGCCGCGGGCGGGGGAAGGCGGGCAGGCGGGCATCCGTACGCCGGATGCGCCGCGTCCACCGGCCCACTCCGCGAGGCCCGGACGTCAGTGACACCCGGAACGGTCGGACCGGGCGCGCTGTCGGCAGGTCCTCGGACTCGCCTCGTACGCGCGTATGGGTACGAAGCACACCGTTGCGGGACAGTTCCGGATTCGCGCCGGATTTCCCTGCGTCGACAGCGAGCATGAGCATACATGTGGGGGGCGCCGCTTGCGGCACCCCCCACATGTTGTGTCGCCCTCGGTTGCTTTGGGTGTCAGAACTCCAGGGCGTAGGTCCGCAGCCGGTGGCCGGGAACCGGCTCCCAGTCCCGCTCCGGGGTGCGGACGAAGCCCATCCGCTCG
Source organism: Streptomyces sp. NBC_01255 (assembly GCF_036226445.1). NCBI lineage: Bacteria > Bacillati > Actinomycetota > Actinomycetes > Kitasatosporales > Streptomycetaceae > Streptomyces > Streptomyces sp. NBC_01255. The sequence goes on along the minus strand of NZ_CP108474.1, from coordinate 2,922,773 downwards.
TAGATCCGGTGCGCGGAGACCATCTTCGCGTCCGTGGAGAGCACGAGCCGCGCGCACTCCGGCACGGCCCGCGCGCGGTCCGCGCAGTGGCGTACGAGCGACTCTCCGACGCCCCTGCCGCGGGCCTCCGGCGCGACCACGAGCATCCGGAACTCGGCCTCGCCGACGACGGCTATGTCCGCCCAGGTGGTGTCGCCCTGGGCGTAGGTCACGCCGCCGATGATCCGCTCGTCCGCGTCGACGGCGACGAGCACCTCGGCCTCGCGGGCCCGGCGGGCCGTGTCGCGCAGCACGGCCAGATAGAAGTCGTCCTCGCCGTGGAGCAGCAGCCCGTCGTTCAGATAGGTCAGCCCGGTGAGATCCCCGAGCTCCTCGTACTCCTCGGGCCGTACCGCCCTGATCGTGAAGTCCATGGGGCCAGTCTGCCTCGCGAGGCACGCGCAGGGGCCCGGGACCTCCTGGCGGAGATCCCGGGCCCCGTGGCCGTACCGCGAGGTCAGTGCACTCCGGCGCCGACCTTCGCGTCCGGCGTCGGGTCCGTGTCCGGCTTCGCCGTGCGGGCCGGCGCGTCGGCCGTGTAGTCCGACGGGGACGTCTCGTCGATGCCCTCGGGGGCCTTCACGGCCTTGAGGACGAAGGTCAGGACGACCGTGACGACGAGGTTGAGGACGAAGGCGGTGAGACCGATGTAGCCGATCTCGCCGATGCCCGGGATCTCGGCGGAGGAACCGCCGAAGTGCTTCTGCGTCGGGCTGGCGACGCCGTACGCGGCGACCGTGCCGTAGACCATGCCGACGGCCCAGCCGGCGAGCAGCGCCCAGCGGTGGAACCAGCGGGTGAAGAGGCCGCCGACCAGCGCCGGGAAGGTCTGGAGGATCCAGATGCCGCCGAGGAGCTGGAAGTTGATCGCGACCGTCTTGTCCATGGTGAGGACGAAGGCGAGCGCGCCGACCTTCACCAGGAGCGAGACGAGCTTGGAGACCTTGGTCTCCTGGGCCGGGGTCGCGTCCGGTTTGATGAAGTCCTTGTAGATGTTGCGGGTGAAGAGGTTGGCCGCGGCGATCGACATGATCGCGGCCGGGACGAGCGCGCCGATGCCGATCGCGGCGAAGGCGACGCCCGCGAACCAGTCCGGGAACATGGTCTCGAAGAGCTGCGGGATGGCGAGCTGGCCGTTCTTGACCTGGATCCCGGCGGCGATCGCCATGAAGCCGAGCAGCGCGAGCAGGCCCAGCATCAGCGAGTACAGCGGCAGGATCGTGGTGTTGCGGCGGATCACCTCACGGCTCCGCGAGGACAGCGTCGCCGTGATGGAGTGCGGGTACATGAAGAGCGCGAGCGCCGAGCCGAGCGCCAGCGTCGCGTACGTCCACTGGCCGGCCTCGCCGGGGACGAGCGTGCCGCGCGGCTTGCCGGTCGCCTCGTTGGTCTGCGCGTACGCCTCGCCGGCCTTGGCGAAGATCTCGTCGAAGCCGCCGAGCTTGATCGGGATGTAGATGATCGCCACGGCGATGACGATGTAGATCAGGGTGTCCTTGACGAAGGCGATGAGCGCCGGGGCGCGCAGGCCCGAGGAGTACGTGTACGCCGCGAGGACACCGAAGGCGATGAGCAGCGGCAGGTCCTTGATGAACCAGTGCGTGGTCTCGCCGCCGCCGACGCCCATCACGTCCAGGACGGCCTGGATGCCGACGAGCTGGAGCGCGATGTACGGCATGGTCGCGAGGATGCCGGTGACGGCGACCGCGAGCGACAGGCCCTTGGAGCCGAAGCGGCCGCGCACGAAGTCGGAGGTGGTGACGTATCCGTGCTTGTGCGAGACCGACCAGAGGCGCGGCAGGAAGGTGAAGATCAGCGGGTACACCAGGATCGTGTACGGGACGGCGAAGAAGCCGGCCGCGCCCGCCGCGTAGATGGCCGCCGGGACGGCGACGAAGGTGTACGCGGTGTAGAGGTCGCCGCCGAGCAGGAACCACGTCACCCAGGTGCCGAACGACCGGCCGCCCAGGCCCCATTCGTCGAGGCTGTTCTCGTTCTCGGCCCTGCGCCAGCGCGAGGCGAGGAATCCCATGACCGTGACGGCCAGGAAGAAGAAGATGAATACGGCGAGCGCGACGCCGTTCACGCCGGTCACGTCCTTCATCGCACGTCACCTCCCTTGCGGCCTCGCTGGTCCAGCTGCCACAGCTTGTACGCGATCATGGTGAGTGCGGTGGAGACGAGCACCCAGAGCATCTGGTACCAGTAGAAGAACGGGATGCCGGCGAAGAGCGGTTCGGTCTTCGCGTAGGAGCTCACCCAGAGCATCGCCACGAACGGCGCGAACAGGCAGAGCGCTATCACCACCCGCAGGGGGGTGATGACGGGTTGTTTCCCTTGTGTCGTTTCTGCCGTTTCCGGCACCTCTGACGCCTCTGACATGGCGATTTCGTCCCCTCGCTGATCACCTCGGTAATGCTGGGGAAATCTAGGGGACGCCTACGCTCCGCGGAACCCCTGTCCGCATAACGGAAGCGAATCCCCTGGAACACGAAAAGGAGGAGGGCCGCCGGGACTTCGGCGACCCTCCTCCTCAGGCGTGCGGATCCGCTCAGCCGTTGGGCCGCTTGAGGCGCGCCACGAACTTGTACCGGTCGCCGCGGTAGACGGACCGTACCCACTCCACCGGCTCGCCCTGGGCGTCCAGGGAATGGCGGGAAAGCATCAGCATCGGCAGGCCCACGTCCGTACCGAGCAGACCGGCCTCGCGCGGGGTGGCGAGGGAGGTCTCGATGGTCTCCTCGGCCTCGGCAAGGTGCACGTCGTAGACCTCGGCGAGCGCCGTGTACAGCGAGGTGTACTTCACCAGCGAGCGGCGCAGCGCGGGGAAGCGCTTGGCCGAAAGGTGTGTGGTCTCGATCGCCATCGGTTCGCCGCTCGCCAGGCGCAGCCGCTCGATGCGCAGCACCCGGCCGCCGGCCGAGATGTCGAGCAGTCCGGCGAGTGTGTCGTCGGCCGTGACGTACCCGATGTCGAGGAGCTGCGAGGTGGGCTCGAGGCCCTGGGCGCGCATGTCCTCCGTGTACGAGGTGAGCTGCAGGGCCTGAGAGACCTTGGGCTTCGCCACGAAGGTGCCCTTGCCCTGGATGCGCTCCAGGCGGCCCTCGACGACCAGCTCCTGGAGCGCCTGGCGCACGGTGGTGCGCGAGGTGTCGAACTCGGCGGCGAGCGTGCGCTCCGGCGGGACCGGCGTGCCGGGCGGCAGGGTCTCCGTCATGTCGAGCAAGTGCCGCTTCAGTCGGTAGTACTTGGGCACGCGCGCGGTGCGAGTGGCGACCCCGGCCTCCGGTTCCGTGCTGCCCGCGTCCCTGGCCATGGCCTGCCTTCCCGACTCCTGTGCTGCTGCCGTCACCGGCTCCTCCGTCTGTAGCGGCTCACATGGTGGCACGGTTCATGTGCCACCACGGTTTCTCCTGCCGATATGTGCCGGTTCGGCGAGGAGGAGTCGTCCCCTGCTTCTTATACACCGAGAGATCCCCTGTTGGTCTAGGCCATTCCGGCGGGATGTGCGGAGCTCTCGCGCGGGCCCCTCCGGGGGGAGACGTGACGGAGTATTCCGTTCCCCGTAGTCGCTCCCGAGGGGAAGGTCTATACCTTTCGCCGTCGGAGTCAGAGTATGCGAAGAGCGAAGGGGATCTTGTGTCCATGCGCAAGAGGTCTGCTGTCGGAGCCGTGGCCATGGCTGCGGGCGCGTTGTTGGGTGGCGCCTCCATGGCGCCTGCGAACGCCGCCGTCGTGACCGCTGACGTGCCGGGTATCGCGTGCGACCACTGGGTCAGCGGCACCAAGGCGTCCGCTGTCTGCCGAGGGACGGCCCGCGAGGAGACGTACCGGGTGAAGGCGGTGTGCATCGCGGGCAACAACACCTACACCTTCGTGAAGTACGGCCCGTGGAAGGGTGTCGGCCTGCCGGATGTCTCCACGGTGGACTGTGGGGCTCGCGTCCTGTCGGTGACCGTGCAGTTCCGTGTCTGACCGTCGATTCGACCGTCAATTCGATCATCGCTTCGACGGTCGACCCGTCGTCGGGAATCTGGAGGGAAGCATGCTCAGGATCGCCAGAAGTGCGGCCGTGTTCGTGAGTTCGGCGGTCATGGCCGGGGCGGGGGTCGTCCTGGCCCAGCCCGCGTCAGCCGCCTCCGCGGCCTACCCCGAGTGCTGGGTCAAGAAGGAGAGTCCGTACACGGCCGCCGCCGGCTGCGTGAATGTGGGCACGGCGAAGTACCGGGTCACCACATTCTGCATCGGGCCGTCCGGGAGGACCTGGGAGCTGGTGGGGCCGTGGGTGAAGACGGGGGTGTCCCGGGCGACCTGCTCCAGCAACCAGACCGCCGGGGTCTACGGAACGCCGGAGTTCGAGATCGGCTGACCCCCGCGGAGGCTCCGCGGGTCGGACGATGGGCGGCGGTACCCCTCCTGGGTGCCGCCGCCCGCGTTTGCGCGCCGTCCGCCGGGGCTGGGCGAGGGTTCGGTGTCGGTCCGATAACGGACGCCGTTACCCCTCTTGCACACCCTTGACACCCCAAAAGGTCTAGGCCAAGCTCCCGGTACTGGTCTAAACCATTAACGGCCAGGTCCCAGCCCCACAAGCACTACCCGACGTATGTCTTCGCGCGGTGGGCAGGGGTTGCAGGCATCCCTGAGGAGGGTGGCGTGAAGCGCAAGCTCATCGCGGCGATCGGTGTCGCGGGCATGATGGTCTCAATCGCGGCGTGCGGGGGATCCGACAAGAGCGGTGACAAGGCCGGCGGCGACGTCAAGGAGCTCACCGTCTGGCTGACCGTCGACGCTCAGAACAACTGGCCCGAGCTCGTCAAGGCCGCTGACGACGCGGTGGCCAAGAAGCACCCGGGCATCAAGATCAAGCACGAGTACTACGGCTGGCCGGACAAGAACACCAAGCTCGACGCGGTGCTCGCCACGGACAAGGCCCCGGACGTTGTCGAGATGGGCAACTCCGAGATGATCAGCTACATGGCCAAGGGCGCCTTCGCCGAGGTCGACGCGTCGAAGTTCGAGAACTCCGACCAGTGGCTCGACGCCCTGAAGGCCTCGGTCACCTACAACGGCAAGACCTACGGTGTCCCCTACTACGCCGGTGGTCGCGTAGGCACCTGGCGCAAGGACATCGCCGCCGAGGTCGGCGTGAAGGCCGCCCCGAAGACCTGGGCCGAGCTGACCGCCGCTCTCGACGCCATCCAGAAGAAGAAGGGCGACAAGTTCAGCGCCTGGTACCAGCCGTCGCCGGACTGGTACGGCGCGATGGCCTTCGTCTACGACGCGGGCGGCTCCATCGCCAAGCAGGACGGCGAGACCTGGAAGGCGAACCTGTCCTCGGCCGAGTCCCTCAAGGGCCTCACCGCGTACAAGGGCGTCCTCGACAAGTACATGCACGGTGACAAGACGAAGGACGAGTCCGACCGTCCGGTCGTCTTCGGCCAGGGCAAGTCCGCGACGATCTTCGCCGCCGGCTGGGAGGGCGCCACCGCCGCCGACCCGAAGTCCGACAAGGTCGGCGGGCTGAAGGACAAGCTCGAGAACTTCGTGATGCCCGGCCCGAACGGCAAGAACCTTCCGGTCTTCCTCGGCGGTTCGGACCTGGCCATCCCGGTCAAGTCCAAGGCGCAGGGCGCCGCCGCCGAGTGGATCGCCGCCTTCACCGGCGCCGAGGGCCAGAAGGGCCTCGTCTCCAAGGGCAACCTGCCCAACAACAAGGCGGCTCTCGCTCCGCTGAAGAACGATCCGGCCACCGCAGTCCCGGCGACCGCTGCCGAGTCCAGCTGGTTCGTCCCGACCGCCCCCGGCTGGGGTCAGGTCGAGAAGGCCCAGACCCTCAAGACGATGCTCATCGACATTGCCAAGGGCAAGTCGGTCGAGGAGGCAGCCAAGGCTGCCGACGCCGCGATCGACAAGGTCATCAACACCAAGTGACCTATGGGCAGGGCCCCGTCACTCCGACGGGGCCCTGCCGCCCGTACCACGAGAGGGATCGCTGAGGAGCACGGGATGAGTGCCGCAGACACAACCACCGCGAAGGTGCCGCCGGTGCGGCAATCGCCACCCTCCGGCTCCACAGCCGGTGGCCCGGGGAAGCCCGGCAAGAAGTCGAACGGCGGGCCAGGTGTCCCATGGCTGCTTCTCGCGCCATGCCTCCTCGTCCTCCTCCTGGTGCTGGGCTACCCCCTCACGCGCCTGGTCACCCTGTCGTTCCAGAAGTTCGGACAGCCCCAGCTGTGGGGCTTCCAGGAAGCCGAGTCCGCCGGGTTCGAGAACTTCACCAGGATCCTCACCGACGGCGAGTTCTGGGCCGTCGTCCTGCGCACGATCCTCTTCGCAGGCGGCGCGGTGATCGCCACCATGGTCCTCGGCATGATGATCGCGCTGCTGCTGCAGAAGGTCTCGGGCTGGGTCAAGGCGCTCATCAACATCGTGCTCGTGGCGAGCTGGGGCATGCCCATCATCGTCGCGACCGCCATCTTCAAGTGGCTCTTCGACGCCGACTACGGCGTACTCAACTGGCTGCTCAGCCGCATCCCCGGCGTCGACATGATCGGCCACAACTGGTTCGCCAGCGGCCCGCAGGGCCTCGCCGTGATCATGCTGCTCGTCGTCTGGGGCGCCGTCCCCTTCGTGGTGATCACCCTGAGCGCCGGCCTCACGCAGGTGCCCAAGGAGCTCGAAGAGGCTGCCAGGCTCGACGGAGCGGGCGCCTGGGGCGTCTTCCGTTTCGTCACCCTGCCCATCCTCAAGCCCATCATCGTCATGCTGACCACGCTCTCGGTGATCTGGGACATGGGCGTCTTCCCGCAGGTCTACGTGATGCGCAACGGCCACCCCGAGCCCGAGTTCCAGCTCCTCACCACGTACTCCTTCGACAGGGCGTTCGTCGTCAACGACTACGGCACCGGCTCGGCGATCGCGCTTGTCACGGTCCTCCTGCTGCTCGGCGTCGTCGCCGTCTACATGCGCCAGATGCTCAAGATCGGAGATGTGGAGTGAGCGCCGCCAACGCCTCCGCGGGCTCGGCCGTCAAGGCCTCTGCCCCCGCGCCCAGCCGCCGCCGCAAGTCCAAGCTCGGCTGGAACCTCCTTGGTCTCTTCGTCGTCCTCACGGCCGGATTCCCGGTCTACTGGATGATCAACACGGCATTCAAGCCGGCCAAGGACGCCATCGATCCGAACCCGCAGTTCTTCCCGTCGACCTTCACGCTCGAGAACTTCTCGCGCGCCCTCGACATCGCGGACTTCTGGGGACCGGTCCTCCGCAGCCTGGTCGTCTCGCTCGTCGTGGTCGTCATCGGCATCGCGGTCGGCCTGCTCGCCGCCCTCGCGATCTCCCGCTTCGCCTTCCGGGGCCGCAAGATCGTGATCGTCGGCATCCTCGCGGTCCAGATGATCCCGCTCGTCGCCATGATCATCCCGGTCTTCCTGATGCTCAACGACCTCGGTCAGTACGACAAGCTCAGCGGCTTGATTCTCACGTATCTGACCTTCATCCTCCCGTTCACCGTGTGGACCCTGCGCGGTTTCATCGTGAACATCCCCAAGGAGCTGGAGGAGGCCGCGCAGGTCGACGGCTGCACCCGCACCGGCGCCTTCGTCCGGGTCGTCTTCCCGCTGCTCGCACCGGGCATGGTCGCCACCTCCGTATACGGCTTCATCCAGGCGTGGAACGAGTACCTGTACGCCCTCATGCTGATGAGCCAGCAGAACCAGACGGCCACCGTCTGGCTCAGCAACTTCATCACCAAGAACGGCACTGAGTACGCACCGATGATGGCGGGCTCGACGATGATGGCCGTCCCCATCGTGATCCTCTTCCTCCTTGTCCAGCGCAAGATGGCCGCGGGGTTGACCGCCGGCGCGGTGAAGGGATAACGGCTCCCATGACCACTCTCGTACACGGCTCGGACACCCTGACCCGAGACGCGCTCACGGTCCTCCAGCCCGGATTCGTCGGCACCACCGCCCCTGACTGGCTGCGCCGTCACATCGGCGAGGGCCTGTCCTCCGTCGGCCTCTTCGGCCGGAACATCGTCAGCCCCGAGCAGCTCGCCGCGCTCACCGCGCAGCTGCGCGCGGAGCGGGACGACGTCCTCGTCGCCATCGACGAGGAGGGCGGGGACGTCACCCGCCTGGAGGTCAAGCAGGGCTCCTCCTTCCCCGGCAGCTACGCGCTGGGCAGTGTCGACGACGTCGAGCTCACCCGGGCCGTGGCCCGCGAGCTCGGCCGCCGGCTCGCCCAGTGCGGCGTCGATCTCAACTGGGCGCCCTCGGCGGACGTCAACTCCAACGCCGAGAACCCGGTCATCGGCGTCCGGTCCTTCGGGCCGGACCCGGACCTGGTCGCCCGGCACACCGTGGCGTACGTCGACGGCCTCCAGGGCGTCGGGGTCGCGGCCTGCACGAAGCACTTCCCGGGACACGGCGACACCAACGTCGACTCGCACGACGCGCTGCCCCGGATCGATGTGGACCTCGCCACACTGCACGCCCGTGAGCTGGTACCTTTCCGCGCCGCCATCGCCGCGGGTACCAAAGCGGTCATGAGCGCGCATATTCTTCTGTCCGCGCTCGACCCGCACCGTCCGGCCACCCTGAGCCCGCAGATCCTCACCGGTCTGCTGCGCCAGGAGCTGGGCTTCGAGGGGCTGATCGTCACCGACGGCATGGAGATGCAGGCCGTCGCGGCGACGTACGGCATCGAGCGCGGATCCGTCCTCGCGATCGCCGCGGGCGCCGACGCCATCTGCGTCGGCGGCGGGCTGTGCGACGAGGACACCGTACTGCGGCTGCGCGACGCGCTGGTCGACGCGGTACGGACCGGTGAACTGCCCGAGGAGCGGCTGGCCGACGCCGCGGCGCGCGTGCGCGCCCTGGCGGCCTGGACCCAGTCGCACCGGGCCAGGGGGGCTGAATCGGTGCCGGGCGCGGCAGTGCAGGAGGGGACCGCGCCCGGCGCCGACATCGGACTCGTCGCGGCCCGCCGGGCCCTGAAGGTGACCCGGGGGGAGCGGCCGTACACCCCGGTGAGCAGCGCTCCCTACGTGGCCTCCTTCACCCCGGTCGCGAACTTCGCCGTCGGCGACGAGACGCCCTGGGGCATCGCGGCGGAGCTGGAGCGCCTGCTGCCCGGCACGGAGACCGGCTCGTACGACGAGGCCTCGGTGGACCCGATCCTCGCCGCCGCGGGGGAGCGCCGGATCGTCGCGGTCGTCCGTGACGCCCACCGTCACCCGTGGATGACTCAGGCCCTGGACGGTCTCCTCGCGGCCCGCCCCGACACCGTCGTGGTCGAGATGGGCCTCAACGAGGCGGAGCCCCGCGGGGCCCTGCACATCGCCACGCACGGCGCGGCCCGCGTCTGCGGCCGCGCGGCCGCCGAGGCCGTGGTCGGCACCGGCAGCTGAGCGCACTCGTACGCGAAGGGGCCCGGCACCTGAATCAGGTGCCGGGCCCCTTCGTCGTGTCCCCTGGACGTCTTTAGATGCCCTGCCAGGCGGGCTTGTCGGCGAAGGTGTGGCGGAAGTAGTCCGCGAGCTTCAGCTTGGAGGCCGCGGCCTCGTCCACGACGACCGTGGCGTGCGGGTGCAGCTGGAGCGCGGAGGCCGGCACGAGCGCGGCGACCGGGCCCTCGACGGTCTGCGCCACGGCCTCGGCCTTGCCCTCGCCGGTGGCGAGCAGCACCAGGTGGCGGGCCTCCAGGATGGTGCCGATGCCCTGGGTGATGACGTGGTGCGGCACCTGCGCGATGTCGTTGTCGAAGAAGCGGGCGTTGTCCACGCGGGTCTGCTGGGTCAGCGTCTTGATCCGGGTGCGCGAGGCGAGCGAGGAGCACGGCTCGTTGAACCCGATGTGCCCGTCGGTGCCGATGCCCAGGATCTGCAGGTCCACACCGCCGGCCTCGGCCAGCGCCCTGTCGTACGCCTCGCAGGCCGCCTGGACGTCCTCGGCGGAGCCGTCGGGGCCCATGAAGGCGTCCTGGGAGAGCCCGAGGGGCTCGACGACCTGACGGAGCACGGTGGAGCGGTACGACTCGGGGTGCCCGGACGGCAGTCCGACGTACTCGTCCAGCTGGGCGATCCGGGCGCGGGAGGCGTCCACGGAACCGGCCGCGACCTGGGCGGTCAGGGCGTCGTAGATGGGGATCGGAGTCGAACCCGTGGCCACGCCGAGCAGCGCGTCGGGCTTGCGGCGCAGGAGGCCGGCGATGCCGTCCGCGATGAGCTCGCCGCCCGCCTTGGCGTCCTTGACGATGACAACTTCCACGCTGTGCCTGCCGATCTGGTGGAGGGGCTAGGAGAGGGGCCATGTGGTATAGACCAATCAAAGCCAAATCTAGCAGAGGGGAGGCCGTCTCCTCATGCCGTTCCGACGTGCGGACGGCACCGTCACCATCGTCTGCCGCGCCCGCCCCACCAGCCACTCGAATCCGCCCCTGGACGGCGCCCTCCATGCGCCCCTCCACGCGCCCTCAGTGCACCCTTTTGCGCGCCCGGCTCAGGCCAGCGAGCCGCCCGTGGCGTCGATCCAGTGGCCCGTCACCCAGCGCGCGTCCTCGGAGGCCAGGAAGGCCACCACGTCCGCTATCTCCGCCGGGGTGCCGACCCCGCCGAGCGCCGACATCGCCGCCGCCCCGGCCCAGGCCTGGTCGTTGCCCCGCAGCCAGCCGGCGTTGATGTCCGTGTCCACGATTCCCGGCGCCACCGCGTTGACCGTGATCCGCCGCGGCCCGAGGACCTTCGACAGATAGCGGGTGAAGACGTCCAGGGCGCCCTTCGACATCGCGTACGCGATCGTCTCCGGCATCAGCGCCGCCTTGCTCAGGCCCGTCGAGACGTTGACGATCCGTCCGCCGTCCCGCAGTCGCTCGGCGCCCAGCTGTGCCAGGAAGAACGGCGCCTTCGTGTTGACCGCGAAGATCCGGTCGTACTCCTCCTCGCCGATCGCCTCGAAGGGCCGGCTCGCCCCGATCCCGGCATTGTTCACGAGGATGTCGAGGCCGTCCGCGCGCTCGTCGAAGGCCGCCCAGAGCGCCGCCGCGTCCCCCGGCGTCCCCAGCTCCCGCCCGATCGCGAAGGCCTCGCCGCCGGCCGCCTCGATCGCCGTGACCGTCTCCTTCGCCGCCGTCTCGTTGCTTCCGTAGTGCACCGCGACCCGGGCGCCTTCCCGGCCGAGCCGCTCCGCGATCCCGCGCCCGATGCCCCGGCTGCCACCCGTGACCAGTGCCGTCTTCCCTGCGAGCACGCCCATGGCGACGCCCCCCTGTTTGTGTAGTGGTCGTTACGAAAAGAACCGTACCCCACTTTTCCTAGCGCGCGCTATAGAATTCACTCCATGGTGACGAGACAGCGCGGCCGCCCCCGCTCCTTCGACCGGCTCACGGCCCTGGAGCAGGCCACGATGGCCTTCTGGGAGCACGGCTACGAGACGACCTCCGTCGCCGACCTCACCCGCGCCATGGGCATCAGCGCACCCAGCCTCTACTCGGCCTTCGGCGACAAGCGGACGCTCTTCGAGGAGGTCGTCGAGGCGTACGCGGGGTCGTACGGCGCGTACGGCGGCCGCGCCTTCGCCGAGGAGCCGACGGCCCGCGGCGCCGTCGGACGCGTCCTGCGGGAGGCGGCGGAGCTCTTCACGGAGTCGGGTCATCCGCGCGGCTGTCTGATGATCTCCGCGGCGATCAACTGCTCGACACCCGAGGTCGAGGAGGCCCTGCGGGCGCGCCGCGAGGCCAATCTGACCTCCTTCGAGGCCCGGATCCGCCGGGACGTCGAGGCGGGGGAGCTGTCACCCGGCACCGACGCCCGCGCGCTCGCCCGCTTCAGCGGCGCCGTGCTCCAGGGCATGTCCCAGCAGGCCCGCGACGGGGCGACGCGGGAGGACCTCGCGGCGGTGGCGGAGTGGGCGATGCAGGCCTGGCCTGCGGAAACGGCTTCGGAAGCGGGCTCGGAATCAGTCCCGGAAACGGCCCCGGAAGCACCCGCGGGCCGCGGCGCCTGACGGGACCCTCAGCCCGTCCGGCACCGCAGCCCGGAGTTGCTCGGCCGGGGGTGTGCGGTCCCTCGGCCGTGTGGGAGGTCTCGACGCAGTCAGGGCAGAGAGCGTCGGGTACCTCGTTCCATCCTCCTGTGCGGGGAGGATGGAGGCTTGTAGCGCCATTGTGGACTAGACCATTCTTGTCTGTCCATCCACAGGAGCGCGGTCCTTCCCGGCCCATCCTCCAACACGGACGCCCGGAGATCCAGGTTCACCGCCCCTGCAATTCCGCAGGTACCCTCGCAGCGTGCCCTCCATGAACGACCTCGTGCGCCAGCACACAGCCCTGAGCGACTCCGACCTCGAGTGGCTCCACTTGCTGGTGTCGGAGTGGCAGCTGCTCTCCGACCTCTCCTTCGCGGACCTCGTCCTGTGGGTTCCGACCCTCGACGGCACGCGATACGTCTCCGTCGCCCAGATGCGGCCCAACACGGGCCCCACCTCGTACCAGGACGACATGGTCGGCCACCTGGTGCCGCGCGGCCGCCGCCCCCTGCTCGACGCCGCCCTCGACGAGGGCCGGATCGTCCGCGAGGGCGACCCCGAGTGGCGCGAGGAGGTCCCGGTGCGGGTCGAGTCGATCCCCGTACGCCGCGAGGGCCGGGTCCTCGGTGTCATCGCCCGCAACACCAACCTGCTCACCGTCCGTACGCCCTCCCGGCTGGAGCTCACCTACCTCCAGTCGGCCTCCGACCTCGCCCAGATGATCGCGGCCGGAACGTTTCCCTTCCCGGGCGAGCAGGTCGACATGGACTCCTCGCCCCGCGCGGGCGACGGCCTGGTCCGCCTGGACGCGGAAGGCGTCGTCCAGTACGCCTCGCCCAACGCGCTCTCCGCCTACCACCGGCTCGGCCTCGCCGCCGACCTCGTCGGCCAGCACCTCGGCCAGATCACGGCCGAGTTCGCCCCCTCCCGCGGCCCCGTGGACGAGGCCCTGGTCAAGGTCGCCTCGGGCTACGCGCCGCGCGAGTTCGAGGTCGAGGGCAACGGCGGGGTGATCCAGCTGCGGGCGATCCCGCTCAGCCCCAAGGGCACCCGGATCGGTTCGCTCGTCCTGCTCCGTGACGTCACCGAACTCCGCCGCCGCGAGCGCGAGTTGATCACCAAGGACGCGACCATCCGGGAGATCCACCACCGGGTGAAGAACAACCTCCAGACCGTGGCCGCCCTGTTGCGTCTCCAGGCCCGCCGGATGGACTCCGACCGCGGCCGCGAGGCGCTCAACGAGGCGGTGCGGCGCGTCGGTTCGATCGCGATCGTCCATGAGACGCTGTCTCAGAACCTGGATGAACGTGTCGAGTTCGACGAGATCGCCGACCGGGTGATCGCGATGGTCGCCGAGATCTCCCCGGGCAAGGTCACCTGCCGGCGCAACGGCCGCTTCGGCATTCTCGACGCCGAGGTCGCGACCCCGCTCTCCATGGTCCTCACGGAGATCCTCCAGAACGCCCTGGAGCACGCCTTCACCCAGGGCGAGCAGGGCACCGTCGAGGTCACCGCCGTCCGCGGCGAGCCCCGCGTCGACGCCCGGCTCCTGATCACGGTCCAGGACGACGGCCGCGGTCTGCCCGAGGGCTTCGACCCGCAGCGGGCCGGCAACCTCGGACTCCAGATCGTACGGACGCTGGTGGAAGGGGAGTTGGGCGGAACGTTCGACATGGTCCCCGGTGCCGAGCGCGGCACGAAGGTGATCCTCGACATCCCCGTACTGGCGCAGAAGTAAGCAGAAGCGAGGCGGACACAGCAGCGAGCCCCGGACCGAGGAGATCGGTCCGGGGCTCGAATGCTGTGGGTTACTGCTGCGCGCTGCGACTCGAGGGCGGTGATTGCATACGCGATGTATGCGCCGCTGGCCTCAGGCTTTCGGCGGGGTGTCAGGCGGTGGCGTTACGCGCCCGGTTGCGAGCGGCACGGCGCTTCATCGCGCGGCGCTCGTCCTCGCTGAGGCCACCCCAGACGCCGGAGTCCTGGCCGGACTCGAGCGCCCACTGCAGGCACTGCTCCATGACGGGGCAGCGGCGGCAGACGGCCTTGGCTTCCTCGATCTGCAGCAGCGCAGGACCGGTGTTGCCGATGGGGAAGAACAGCTCGGGGTCTTCCTCACGACAAACGGCGTTGTGACGCCAGTCCATGGCTGCTACCTCTCTAGGGTGTTACAAGCTGGTTGCTTGTGAATGTGAACGCTTTCACGAATCCCCCCGCAAGGGAAGGGCCGACTGCCAGATGAACTGGTGTGGTCCAGGTGTTGAGGAGGGGTTCTGGCTCTCAGTGGAGGCCGGTGTTGCGGGCCGTCCCGATCGCCAAGAAGAGACTCGCAAACCTCGACGGGGGATACAACCCCTTCCGGAAAGTTTTTTTTGATTCCTCGGTGTCGGCTAGGTCACAGCCGTACTTCTAAGGGGTGGATGCGCGCCTAAACGTTCGAGTGAAAGGACTTTGGGCCCTTCCACTCACACAATCACACGCAGTGCACGGCGTACGCCTGTGAACGTCACGCTCGTACGCAGTCCCAGGTGGTCACCGTCCATCTGGAGGGGGAGGGGGACCTTCGAATGCAAGGTGAAGTCGGTCAGGTCGTGCAGAGTCACGGCGTGCTTGCCGCGGGGACCCCGCTCCGGCGTGGAGGTGAGCAGCTGAGTGGCGTACCGGGCCACCGCCGGGGTGGAGAGACGGCTCAGTCCGAGCACGTCGAGAGCGGTCTCGAAGGACGCCTCCGGGGACGCGTACACCGGACGATTGCCCAGGTAGGTCCAGGGGGAGGTGTTGCAGATTATGGAGAGGACGAGGTCCTCGACCGGCTCGAAGCCGGGGCGCTCCAGGGTGATCGTGCCGTGCCGCCGGTGCGGCTCGTCCAGGAACTGGCGGAACACCTGGCGCAGATAGAGGGCGTGCGTGGATCTCTTCCCGCGCTCCCTCTGCTGTTCGACCCGGCCGATGACGCTCGCGTCGAATCCGAGGCCGGCGCAGAAAGTGAACCAGCGCGAAGGGACCGCTTCGTCCTCGGTGCCCGGCGTGCCGGCCGCAAGCCCGAGGCTCACTGTGCGTGCCCGCCGCTCACGCAGGGCGTCGAGCAGGGCGCCGGTCGCCTCCACGGCGTCGTTCGGCAGTCCGAGCGCGCGGGCGAAGACATTGGTCGAGCCGCCGGGGACGACCGCGAGACCCGGAAGCCGGTCCGGATCGGGCCCGCCGTGCAGCAGTCCGTTGACGACCTCGTTGACCGTGCCGTCGCCGCCGAGGGCCACGACCAGATCGATGTTGCCCGAGTCGGCGGCGCGCCGTCCCAGGTCGCGCGCGTGGCCGCGGTACTCGGTGGTGACCGCCTCCAGCTTCATCTCGCTCGCCAGTGCGTGGATGAGCACGTCACGGGTGCGGGCACTGGTGGTGGTGGCTGCCGGATTGACCACGAGAAGTGCGCGCATGAGCGCCAGGGTACCTACCCGGCGGTACCTGGCCCAGTCCAGGCCACCCGTCGGACACCCCGCACGGCCCGGTCCGCCCCGGCCTGCCCGGCCCGGCGGGCGCCCCGGCTACCCTGCCCTGTATGAGCAGCAGTACGGAGCAGACCTCCCGCCCCACTCGCCTCGCCGCCGCGGCGGCCGTGGCCGGCATCGAGGCCCTCGGGCTCATCGCCGGCGGCGTGTTCATGCTGGTGAGATCCCTCACGGACGGGACGGGCGACCTCACCGGCGCCCTGACCGGCGCGGTGACGCTCGTCGCGCTCGGCCTGATCCCGCTCGTCGCCGCCCGCGGCCTGTGGCTGTGCCGCTCCTGGAGCCGGGGCCCGGCCGTCATCACCCAGATCCTGGCCCTGCCGGTCGCCTGGCAGATGCTCCAGGCGAACAGCGCGATGATCCCGGCCGGCATCGCCCTCGGCGTCCTCGCCGTCACCGGGCTCGTCCTCCTGGTGAACCCGGCCACGACCGAGGCGCTCGGCATCCGGCGCCCCGGCCAGAACACTCCGTAGGGCCTTAGCCCCTACTCCTCCACCAAAAGCTTCTCCCGAAGCGACGCCAGGGTCCGAGCCAGCAGCCGAGAAACGTGCATCTGCGAGATGCCGACCTCCTGCGCGATCTGCGACTGGGTCATGTTCCCGAAGAACCGCAGCAGCAGGATCCGCTTCTCCCGCGGCGGCAGGTCCTCCAGGAGCGGCTTGAGCGACTCGCGGTACTCGACCCCCTCCAGGGCCTCGTCCTCGGCGCCCAGGGTGTCCGCCACGGCCGGCGACTCGTCGTCCGTGTCCGGGACGTCCAGGGAGAGCGTCGAGTAGGCGTTCGCCGACTCCAGCCCCTCCAGGACCTCCTCCTCCGAGATCCCGAGCCGCTCGGCCAGCTCGTGCACCGTCGGGGAGCGGCCGTGCTGCTGGGAGAGCTCCGCCGTCGCCGTGGTCAGCGAGAGCCGCAGCTCCTGGAGGCGGCGCGGCACGCGGACGGCCCACCCCTTGTCACGGAAGTGGCGCTTGATCTCGCCGACGACCGTCGGGGTCGCGTACGTCGAGAACTCGACGCCACGCTCCGGGTCGAACCGGTCCACCGACTTGATCAGGCCGATGGTCGCCACCTGCGTCAGGTCGTCCAGCGGCTCGCCGCGGTTGCGGAAGCGCCGGGCCAGGTGTTCCACCAGGGGCAGGTGCATCCGGACCAGCCGGTTGCGCAGCTCCGCCTTCTCCGGGGAACCCTCCGGCAGCCCGCGCAGCTCGACGAAGAGGGCGCGGGCGCCGCTCCGGTCGGTCGGGGCGGGGACGGTGGGAGGCTCCGGGACCTCGTCGCGCTGCTCCGCCTCGGCGGCCTTGGCTTCCTCGGCGGCCTTGGCCTCTTCGGCGCTCGGCATGCCCGAAGAGTCCCCGGCGACCTCGGAGACTTCGGAGACCCCGGCGACCTCGGAGGTCCCGGAGGTCCCGGGGGTCGTCGAGGCCTCCGGGAGGCCGGGTGTCTCGGGAACCTGGTGGTGCTGCTCGTGCTCGCTCATCTGGTCCGCCTGCTCCGTAGCGACCTCGTGCGGCCGCGCCTGCTGCTCAGGGATGCCGGCCGTCGCGTCCCCGCTCCTCACGCCGGGCCTGGCCCCGCGCCGCGCTGTTTGTACAGGCTGATCGAGACCGTACGGTCGTCGGCCACCGACGACTCCACCTTCCCGGCCAGTGCCGACAGCACCGTCCAGGCGAAGGTGTCCCGCTCCGGCGCCCGGCCGTCGGTCGTCGGGGCGGAGACCGTCACGTCCAGCGAGTCGTCGACCAGCCGGAAGACACAGCTGAGGACGGACCCCGGCACGGCCTGCTGGAGCAGGATCGCGCAGGCCTCGTCGACCGCGATCCGCAAGTCCTCGATCTCGTCGAGGGTGAAGTCCAAGCGCGCCGCGAGGCCGGCCGTGGCCGTACGCAGCACGGACAGATAGGCACCCGCAGCGGGCAGCCGGACTTCCACGAAGTCCTGGGTCCCGGGCTCGCCTGTGATCTGGGACACCCTCACCTCCAAGGTGGCACAAGCTCATTCGGGGTCCGGGGGGAGAGGCCCCGAACCGGGCGGTGCGCAGGGGGCTGCGCAGTCCGCCGTGACGCTATCGCGATCCGTCCCGCCGTGTCGCCGTGAGCCCCCCCGGCCCCCGATCGCGCTCGTCACCCATGGTAGGCCCATGGATGCGGACGGTGGGTAGAGGCCTGCGGGGGGCGAAAACGAGCGACTGGCGGAGGGATGACGTACCCAACCGGGAAGCCGTCGAACCGTCGGAAGGGCCGCGTCGTACCGAGGGGCCCGGCCGTCAGACGATCGAACTGTCCACGAAGCACCAGCGCCAGGCCTCGCCCGGCTCGAAGGTCCGCATCACCGGATGCCCCGTGCTGGAGAAATGCCCCGTCGCGTGCCGCCCCGCCGACGAGTCGCAGCAGCCGACATGCCCGCAGCTCAGGCAGAGCCGCAGCTGGACCGGGTGCGTCCCGTCCGCCAGGCACTCCGGGCAGGTGTCGGCCAGCGGCGCCGGTTCGGGGCGCGGCATTTCGGCAACGTGCGGGCACTCGCTCATGATGGCCAGGTTACGTTGCGACACCGGACAGGGACGGGCACAAGGGCATGGACGCACTGCAGCTGGTGGCACTGGTGGCGGCGAGCGCCGCGATCGCGGGGCTCGCGCGCAGGACCCCGGTGCCGGCCCCGCTGCTCCTGGTCGCCGCCGGTCTCGCCGCCTCGTACGTCCCCGGAGTACCGGACTACACGCTCGACCCGCACATCGTGCTGCCGCTGATCCTGCCCCCGCTCCTCTACACGGCGGCCCTCGACTCCTCCTACCTCGACCTGCGGGCCAACATCCGGCCCGTCGCCCTGCTTTCCGTCGGTTACGTCCTCTTCGCCACCGTGGCCGTCGGCTGGCTCGCGTACGTCCTCGTCCCCGACCTGCCGCTGACCGCCGCGCTCGTGCTCGGCGCGGTGGTCGCCCCGCCGGACGCGGTCGCCGCCACCGCCATCGCCCGCAAGCTCGGTCTGCCCCACCGGATCACCACGATCCTCCAGGGCGAGTCCCTGGTGAACGACGCCACCGCCATCACCGCCTACAAGGTGGCCCTCGCGGCGGCGGTCGGCGAGGGCATCAGCTGGGCCGGCGGCATCGGGGAGTTCGCGCTCGCGTCCCTCGGCGGGATCGGCGTCGGCCTGGTCCTCATGGTCCCCATCCACTGGCTCCGCCGCGGCCTCGGCGACTCCCTCCTCCAGAACACCCTCTCCCTCCTCATCCCCTTCGTCGCCTACGCGGCCGCCGAGGAGGTGCACGCCTCCGGCGTCCTCGCCGTCGTCGTGGTCGGCCTCTTCCTCGGCCACCGCGCCTGGCAGGTCGACTTCGCGACCCGGCTCCAGGAGGAGGCCGTCTGGAAGATGGTCGCCTTCGTCCTGGAATCCGCAGTCTTCGCCCTGATCGGGCTCCAACTGCCGTACGTCGTCCAGGGCCTCGGCCAGTACGGCATCGGGGAGGCGGTCTGGTACGCGGTCGGGGTCTTCGTGGCCGTCGTCGTCGTCCGGTTCGTGTGGGTCTACCCGGCGACCTTCCTGCCCCGCCGGCTCTCCGCGCGCGTACGCGAACGCGAGCCGGGAGTGGACTGGAAGGCCCCGCTCGTCGTCGGCTGGGCCGGCATGCGCGGAGTGGTCTCCCTCGCCATCGCCTTCTCCATCCCCGTCGTCACGGACGGGGTGGAGTTCCCGGCCCGCAACCTCGTCCTCTTCCTCACCTTCACCACCGTCATCGGCACGCTGGTGGTGCAGGGCCTCACCCTGCCCCCGCTCATCCGGTTCCTGAAGCTCCCCGGACGCGACCGGTACGCCGAGACCCTCGCCGAGGCACAGGCCCAGAGCGAGGCCTCCCGGGCCGCCGAGGAACGCCTCGACGCCCTCCTCGCCGACGAGCACAACGCTCTCCCGAAGCCCCTCGCCGACCGGCTCCGCACGGTCCTGGAGCGGCGCCGGAACTCCGTGTGGGAGCGGCTCGGGGCGGTCAACGAAGCCACCGGGGAGACGGCGGACGACACGTACCGGCGGCTCTCCCGCGAGATGATCGAAGCCGAGCGCGAGGTCTTCGTGCGGCTGCGCGACGCGCGCCGGATCGACGACGAGATGATGCGTACGCTGCTCCGCCGCCTCGACCTGGAGGAGGCCGCCGCGTACCGCGAGGAGGCGGCCGACTAGTTCCCCGGACGTGGCTCCGGGGCGCCTGTCACCACTGCCGCGAGCCGGGTACCCGCCGGGAACGCGCCCTCCTCCGCGAGGGTGACGAGTCCGTACAGCATTTTGGCGACATACAGCCGCTCGATGGCGAGTCCGTGCCGCGCCTCGAAGTCCCGTGCGAACGCCTCAAGGACCGGGCCGGTACGGGCGTAACCGCCGCAGTGGAACCGCTCGTCGAGGGCCCAGTCGCCGCGCGGGCCGCCGAAAGCCGCCTCCTGGAGGGCGCGGACCTCCGCGCCCAGGAAGCCGCCCTTGAGGACCGGAACCCCCAGGGCCCTCTGCCCGGGCGCGAGGCCGGCCGCGAGGCCCGCGAGGGTGCCGCCCGTGCCGCAGGCGACGGCGACCACGTCCGCCGCCCCGGCGAGTTCGCGGCCGAGCTCCACACACCCCCGCACGGCGAGCGCGTTGCTGCCGCCCTCCGGGACCACGTACGTCTCCGCGGGGGCCCGCTCCAGGAGCGCGGCGAGCGTGGCGGGTTCGCTCTTCGCGCGGTACGTGGCCCGGTCGACGAACTCCAGCCGCATCCCGTCCGCCGCGCACCGCGCGAGGGACGGGTTGAGCGGGCGCCCGGCCAGCTCGTCGCCGCGGACGACGCCGATCGTCGGGAAGCCGAAGAGCCGCCCGGCGGCGGCCGTGGCACGCAGGTGGTTCGAGTACGCGCCGCCGAAGGTGAGCACGGGCCGGCCGTCCGCCGCGCGCAGGTTGAGCGCGAGCTTGCGCCACTTGTTGCCCGGCAGGTCGGGGTGGATGAGGTCGTCGCGCTTGAGCAGCAACGTGAGACCGCGCCGGGCGAAGCGCTCGTCCTCCACCGGCTCCAGGGGCGAGGGGAGCCGGGGCCGCAGCCGGGAGAGGTCGAAGGCGTTCACCCGGCCATTGTCCCGGCCGGTCCGGGATCGACGGTCAGCGCAGCAGGTCGGCGACCCGTTCGCGCATCGAGGCCATCGTGAACCCGCGCGGGTCCACCTTCCCCGGCTGCCACTCCCGGTGCCCGATGACCGAGCGCTGGGTCCAGCCGTGCACCCGGCACACGGCGGCCGTCGCCTTCGCGATGGCCTCCAGCTGGACCTTCGGCCACGGGTCCTCGCCGTCGCCGAGGTTCTCGCACTCGAAGCCGTAGAAGTGCCGGTTGCCGTCCGTCGAGGCCTCGTCGTCCGGCGGCAGCCCCTGCTCGGCGACGACCGCCCTGAGCACCTCGTCGTCCCCGAGGCCCGCGTGGTTGGCGCGGCCGTAGCCGACGAGGTGGACCGTGCCGTCCTTGGCGATCACGCCGTGGCAGAGCGGACCCGGCAGGCCCTCGTAACCGTCCTTGCAGATCCGGACGGTGCTCGCGGTGCCCCGGGTCACGGTGTGGTGGATCATCACGCCGTGCACGGGGCCCCAGGGGCCCTTGTGGTTGCGGTTGTGGGTGGACCAGTCGCCGACCTGGACGACCGCGAGGCCCTCGTCGCGCAGCGCGTCGAGGAACCTGCTCGCGGACATGGGTGAGGCCATGACCGACTCCCTTCGGGGGAACGGGGTGAACTTCCGGAGTACCGGAGTCCGCTACTCCACGGCCAT
Organism: Streptomyces sp. NBC_01255; assembly: GCF_036226445.1. Classification (NCBI taxonomy): domain Bacteria; kingdom Bacillati; phylum Actinomycetota; class Actinomycetes; order Kitasatosporales; family Streptomycetaceae; genus Streptomyces; species Streptomyces sp. NBC_01255. The sequence continues at coordinate 2,901,442 of NZ_CP108474.1, read as the reverse complement.
CCGTTCGAGTGATGTGCGAGCTGATCCGGACACGGCGGTGCGGGGCCCTGATGCGCCGCTGTTCGGAGGGGAAATCGCGTGACATGCCCCGAAGATCGTCGAACAGTCCCACTCGAATGTGTAATGGCGCCGACACGTTCCGTGCTGAAAGGCTTCTCTCGCAACTCACGTATACGAGAGGGAGTTCCATGTCCGTTGGTTCGGTTGGCGACGAGGTCCGTACGGACCAGGCACCGCAGCAGAGTCTCGGTACCGCCGCCGCGCGGAACCTCGCCACGACCACCAAGTCCGCGCCGCAGATGCAGGAGATCACCTCTCGGTGGCTCCTGCGGATGATGCCGTGGGTGCAGGTGCAGGGCGGTACGTACCGGGTGAACCGCAGGCTCAGCTACTCCGTGGGTGACGGCCGCGTCACCTTCGTCCAGACGGGGCAGCGGGTAGCGGTCATCCCCGCCGAGCTCGGCGAGCTTCCGGCCCTGCGCGGATACGAGGACGAGGACGCCCTGACCGAGCTCGCGTCCCGTTGCTCGCAGCGGGAGTACGCGGCGGGCGAGATCATCGCGACCGCGGGCGCCGCCACCGACCGCGTGTACCTCCTTGCGCACGGCCGGATCGAGCAGATCGGCGAGGGACCCTACGGGGACGAGGCCGTCCTCGGCGTCCTCGCCGACGGCTCCTACCTCGGCGAGTCCGCGCTGATCAGCGGCGACGCCGTCTGGGGCTGGACCGCCCGGGCCGCCACCGCCTGTACGGTCCTGGAGCTCACCCGCGACGACGTGCGGAACCTCGCGGACCGGGTCGGCTCGCTCGCCGCGCACCTCGCGGGCATGGCCGCCCTGCCCGACCAGCGCACCAACGGCTACGGCGAGGCCGCCATCGACCTCTCCGCCGGCCACGTCGGCGAGGCGGTCGTCCCGCACACGTACGTCGACTACGACGCCTCTCCCCGCGAGTACGAGCTGAGCGTCGCCCAGACCGTGCTGAAGGTCCACAGCCGCGTCGCCGACCTCTACAACCAGCCGATGAACCAGACCGAGCAGCAGTTGCGGCTGACGGTCGAGGCGCTCCGCGAGCGCCAGGAGCACGAGCTCATCAACAACAAGGAGTTCGGTCTCCTCTCCAACTGCGACTACGGGCAGCGGATCCAGCCCCACGACGGCGCCCCCAGCCCCGACGACATGGACGAGCTGCTCTCCCGCCGCCGGGGCTCGAAGCTCTTCCTCGCCCACCCGCGCGCCATCGCCGCCTTCGGCCGCGAGCTCAACAAGCGCGGCCTCGTGCCGGAGACGATCGACGTCAACGGCAACCGCATCCCGACCTGGCGCGGCGTGCCGATCTACCCGTGCAACAAGATCCCGGTGTCGGACGCCCGGACCACCTCGATCATCTGCATGCGTACGGGCGAGGCCGACCAGGGCGTGATCGGTCTGCACCAGACCGGCCTCCCCGACGAGATCGAGCCCAGCCTCTCGGTCCGCTTCATGGGCATCGACGAGCAGGCGATCATCTCCTACCTCGTCACGGCCTACTACTCGGCGGCCATCCTCGTCCCGGACGCGCTCGGCGTCCTGGAGAACGTCGAGGTCAGCCGCTGGCGCTGAGCCGGCGACGCCCGGGGGCGGGGCCCGAACCTCCCGCCCCCGGGCGTTCCCCAGCGCTCGCGCCGCGAAGGAGACGAAGGAAGTGACCGTGACCATGACCAGCACGGATGCCGTCGGCGACGGTCAGGGGGCCGTGATGCTCCTGGACCAGACACGGACCGCTGTCAATCCCCAACTCCGCTCCACCGTCGAGTCCCTGCCGGGCTCCATACGGCGGGTCGCGATGTACCACTTCGGCTGGGAGCACGCCGACGGCACCCCGGCCGCCGGCCAGGCGGGCAAGGCGATCCGGCCGGCCCTGGTCCTCGCGGCGGCCCGCGCCCTCGGAGCCGAGTCCGCCCCGGCCGTCAAGGCCGCCGCGGCGGTCGAGCTCGCGCACAACTTCACCCTGCTCCACGACGACATCGTGGACGAGGACCCGACCCGGCGGCACCGGCCCACCGCCTGGACCGTCTTCGGCATCCCGGAGGCGCTGATCGCCGGTGACGCGATGAGCGCGCTCGCCCTGCGGCTGCTCGCCGAGGACCCGCACCCCGCGTCCGGGGCCGCCTCCGCCCGTCTCGCCGCCTGCATCATCGAGCTCTGCGCGGGCCAGGCCGCGGACTGCGCCTTCGAGCAGCGCGCGCCCCGCGACGTCTCGCTCGACGAGTGCCTGGCCATGGCCACCGCCAAGACCGGGGCCCTGCTCGGCGCTTCCTGTGCCATCGGCGCGCTCTACGCGGGCGCGGGCGAGGAGGAGGTCGCGGCGATGGACTCCTTCGGCCGCGAGGCCGGACTCGCGTTCCAGCTGATCGACGACCTCATCGGGATCTGGGGCGACCCGGACCGGACGGGCAAGCCGGCCGGCGCCGACCTCGTCGCCCACAAGAAGTCGCTGCCCGTGGTGGCGGCGCTCGCCTCGGGGACCCCGGCGGGGGACGAACTGGCCGAGCTCTACGCCCGTCCGGCCCTCGACGCGGCGGCGGTACGGGCCGCGGCGGACGCGGTCGAGCGGGCCGGCGGCCGGGACTGGGCGCAGGCCCAGGCGGCCGAGCGCATGGGCCGTGCCGTCGAGTACCTGGCGCAGGCGGTGCCGGACCTGGCGGCGGCGGGAGACCTGCTCGCCCTCGCGGAGTTCGTCACCCGGCGTACGCGCTGAGGCGAAGAGGAGAGCGGGGTCCGAGAGCCGGGTCCGAGAGCCGGGTCAGGACTCCGGGACGATCCGGGCGACCACGGTCTCGACCAGGTCGTCCAGGTCCCGTTCGGCGTGGAGGCCGGGCACGGTGAAGTGGTCGAGGAGCAGCCCGGTGAGGGCGAAGTAGAGAACCCGGACCGTGTCCGCGTCCCCGGGCATCCCCGATTCGACGTGCAGCCGGATGTTGAAGGCGAGGTCGTCGCGGAGCACCTGGGTGAACCGGCTCTGGAGCTCGGGCCGGCGCGCGGCCTCCAGGCGCAGCTCGAAAAGGCCCAGGTAGCAGGTGCGCTCGGCGATCATGCGCCGGGCGAGCCAGCGCATCAGCTCGACGACGAGGGCGCGGCTGGGCTTCGCGAGCAGCGCGGTGTCGATGGCGCCGGGCTCGGGCGTCAGCCGGACGAAGATCCGGTCGGCGACCTCGGAGAGCAACCGGTCTCGGTCGCTGAAGTAGTTGGACGAGGTGCCCGTGGGGACCCCCGCCCGGGCGTCGACGGCCCGGAAGGTCAGCCCGCGGGCACCTTCGTCGGCCAGGGCCTCGATCGCTGCGTCGAGCAGCGCCGTACGGCGTTCCGGGTTCCTCGCCACGTGCGGCTCCCTTCGTTTCGGACATGGGGGCTTGCGTAACCACTACAAGTGAAGCACTATAGCCGTCGTGGTTGCGGCTGCAGCCCACTTCCCGAAGACGAAGAGGACCGGTTTGCGCAAGCTCACCTACTACATCGCCTGCACCATCGACGGCTTCATCGGTGACCCCGAGGGCGATGCCACGTCCATGTTCACGTTCCTGGACGCGCCGTACCTGCAGTTCATGGGCGCCGAGTACCCGGAGACGATCCCGACGCAGGCTCGGGAGACGCTCGGGATCGACGGCGACAACAAGCACTTCGACACCGTCATCCAGGGGCTGGGGTCGTACCGGCTCGCCCTGGACGTCGGCGTCACCAGCCCGTACAGCCACCTGCGCGAGTTCGTCGCCACCCGGTCGCTGGCCGAGTCGCCCGACCCCGATGTCGAGCTGATCGCCGACGACCTCGTCGGACGCGTCCGCGAGCTCAAGGCCGAGGACAGCCCCCTGGGCGTCTGGCTCTGCGGCGGCTCCACCATCGCGGGCGAGCTCATCGAGGAGATCGACGAGCTGGTCATCAAGACGTACCCGCAGGTCTACGGCTCCGGCATGCCGATGTTCGGCGCCGGCTTCGAGCCCCGCGACTTCGTGCTGGGCGAGGTGCGCACCTTCGACAACGGCGTGCTCGTCCGTACGTACTCCAGGAAGCGGTAGTGGCGGAGGGCGGGTCCGTGCGAGGCGTCCTACCCTGGAAGCATGGGTGACGAGGTGCCTCGCACGACGCGGGACCCGCTGGCCGAGAGCAGATGTCCGGCCTGCGGCCGACCGCGCGCCAAGCTGGCCACCCGGCACAAGGTCCTCGGGGCCTGGGTGCCGGAGTGGGAAGTGCAGCCCTGCCGCAACCCGGACTGCCCCCTCCACGAGGGCGCGGAGACGGCCGCCGAAGACGCTCCGGACACCGGCGCGGAAGCCACTAGCGCGCAGGTGACCGGCAAGAACGGCGAGAACGGGAGAAGTCCGGCCACCGGGTGACCGGCCGCGCGCCGGAGCCGGTCATACCGCTACAGTCCGCGCATGTCATCGGAGTCGACAGAAGTCTGGACCGGCTGGTACCGGGACCGCAGCGGCGCGGAAGCGATCGTCATCACGGCCACCGGGCGGCACGTCGCCACCCGGATCAGGGGGGTCGAGTACACGGGCGCGACCTTCGCCGCGCTCAGCGCCGCCGAGAGCGGCGGGCAGGCCCTCGGCGGCTGCGTCCTGGAGTGGGACCTGCCGCTCCCCGTCGTCATGGACGGCGTGGCCCAGCAGGCCACCCTGAGCTGTCTGCTGACGCTCGGTGAGCGCTCGGACCTGAGCCTGACGCTCCACTACGGTGGCGCCGCCTTCGAATCGTGCGTCGCCGGAGGTGACTTCGACGGGGCGCTCGACCGGGTCCGGCGCCAGCTCCCGCCCGGCGCCGACTTCGGCCGCCGTCTGCTGCAGGCGGCCTGACACCCGGGTCCCGAACCCCACCCGAACGCCGGACGGCGGCGCCCCTCGCGGGCGCCGCCGTCCTCTTCGTACGCGTGCGGATTCGTGCGCGTACGGACGCGCCTCCTGGGGTCAGGAAGCCTTGAACGCGGTGGCGAGCCCGTTCCGCCACAGCTGGTCGACGCGGGAGCGCTCCTGGGCGTTCGGCTGGGCGTTCTGGCAGGACGTGCCGGGGCCGCCGCCCGACATCAGCTCGCTGCACGGCCCGCTGTAGTGGTCCGGCAGACCGAGGACGTGCCCGGTCTCGTGGGCGGTCACCCGGGTGGAGTTGTACTGCTGGTTCTGCCGGTAGTCGAGGAAGATGTAGCCGCTGCCGTGGCCGTCGGTGCTCGCGTACGAGCCACGGGAGTCGTTGCCCTCGTAGTACCGGAAGTCCGGGTTGCTGCCCTCGACGAGCCGGACGTTCACCACCGAGCTGTTCCATATCTGGGTGGAGCGGGCGATCTGGGTACGGAAGCTCGGCGCGTTGGACGCGCTGTAGACGACGGTGACGGCGGCCGCGCCCGGGTTGGCGGCCCGCTTCTTCGCCACCGACTTCACGACGGCCTCGAAGAACGCCTTGTTGGCCTTGGCGTCCTCGGCCGAACCGGCGTACGCCACGGCTGCGGGAGCGGCCGCCGGAGCCGTACCGACAGCCGCCGCCGGAGCCGTACCGAGCGAGGCGGCGAGACCGAGGCCGAGGGCGGCGGTCAGTACGGAGTTGAGGACCTTGGGGTGACGCATGGGGGGCTCCTCCTGTAGGGGGTCGGAGAGAGTCTCGGGGAAGCCGGGGCGCGTGGGGATGATGTCAACTGCCGATAGCCCGCCCACATCACCCTGCTCGATGACGCCAACTGCCTTGCAAAGCAAGGTATTTGACGCGCTCCGGCTGTCTGGTGCGACACAGGTCGCCGCCCTACCCTCGGGGCATGGAGCTGGAGGTGAGACATCTGCGCGCGCTCTGCGCCATCGCGGACGCGGGCAGCCTGCACAAGGCGGCGCGGCAACTGGGCATGAGCCAGCCCTCGTTGACCACCCAACTGCGCCGGATCGAGAACTCCCTGGGCGCCGAGCTCTTCTCCCGCGGCCGCACCGGCTGCCTGCCCACCCCGCTCGGCCGCTCCGTGCTCAGCCGGGCCCGCCCCCTGGTCGCGGACATGGCCGCGCTGGTCACCGAGACCCGGGCCGCGGTCGCCCGCACCGAGGGCCCCGGACTCCGCGTCGGCTCCACCGCCAGCCGTGCGCTCCCCGGCTGGCTGCGCCGACTCCGCCAGCGCCTGCCCGGCACGGACGTCGGCCTCCGCATGGACGTCTCCGCCCACACGCTGCTGAACACGGTCGCCGCGGGCCAGCTCGACGTGGCCTTCGTCCACGAGGTCGAGGGCTGCCCCCTACGGGTCCCCGAGGGGCTTCAGCGGCGGGTCCTGGTCGCCCGCGAACCGCAGTTCGTCTCCATGGCCCGCGACCACCCCGCCGCCGCGAGCCCCGTCGTCGACCTCGCCGACCTCGCCCGCGACCACTGGATGGTCGATCCGACCGTGGACGGCGAATGGGACGGCCTCCGGCGGGTCCTCGCCGCCGCCGGCATCGACCCGCCGCTGCTCCACGGCGACTACCACACGGCCGCCTCCCTCATCGTCCTCGGCGAGGCCGTCGCCCCCTGCCAGCCGACCTCGGTCCCCCGCGAGGACATGGCGATCCGGCCGCTGCGCGGCGACCCGCTGGCGGTCCGGCTGCTGCTGTACGCGCGCCCGGGGACGGCCCTGGACACGCTGTACGCGGAGCTCGCCGCCGCCTATCGCGAAGCGGCCCTGCGCGCCACCCCGTACCGCGAATGGCTACGGCGCCAGGGCGCGGCCGCCGGAGCGTCGGTGGGGCCGTGCATGATGGCCGTATGAGCGATCGTGACGGTGAAGGCGGAAGGGCCGCGGTGCGCCGCGCCCGCGCGGAAGACCTGGGGCGGGTCGTCGAACTCGTCGCCGAACACGCCGAGTACGAGAAGGCGGCACCCCCGGCCCCGGGCCTCGCGACCCGCCTGGCGGGCCTCCTCTTCGACGGGCCCGGCGGCGCGTCGCACGGACCGGCGGGGCCCGGCGGCGAGGTGCCCCGCCTCCGCTGCCTGGTCGCCGAACTCCCGGACGGGAGCCTCGCGGGCTACGCCACCTGCGCGCCCGAACTCTCCACCTGGGACGGCGTCGCGTACCTCCACATGGACTGCCTCTACCTCACGTCCACGGCCCGGGGCCACGGCCTCGGCCCGCTCCTGGTCGACGCCGTCCACGCGGAGGCACGCGCCCTGGGCCTGACGGAGATCCAGTGGCAGACCCCCGCCTGGAACGAGGGGGCGATCCGCTTCTACGACCGCCTGGGCGCGACGTCCAAGGAGAAGCGCCGCTACACCCTTCCGGTGGACCCGGCCTAGGGCCTGTCCGGCGGATCATGGCCGGGGTCGCGGCGGACAGGCCCTAGGACGCTCAGCGGGTGTCGGCCGGGCGGGCGTCGACCAGACCCCGCTCCGGATCGGCCCGGAGGCCGGCCTGCCAGACCACGGGCCCGCACCGCTCGCCGTTGGGTGTGACCTTCCGCAGCGTGACCTGGGCGGTGCGGTCGTAGAGGCGTCGGCCATCGGCCGGGTCGGTGGCCCGGAAGCGCACGGCCACCCGCTGCTCTCCCGTGGCCTCGGGCAGGAGCAGGTTGAACGTCCCGAGGGGGCCGCCCTGCTGCCCCTGTCCGTCCCGGCAGACCTCGTCGGCGCAGAGCCGGTACCGGGCGTCGACGGGGAAGTGCGCCGTATCCCAGACGACATGCACCTGGGATTCCGCACCGATCAAGGTGCACACCGGCCGCTCTTGGCCGCACCCTGCGGCCGTCACCACGGCCGCCGACGTCGCCGCGGCCACCGCCCAGCGCATTGCTCTCTCCACCGTCATGACCCGAAGTATCGGGGGCGGTCTCCCCGGTGGCCGCCTTCCGGCAAGAAGACTGGCCGGAAAAGACCGCACCCGGACCGCCATGGACGCCGTGTACGGCGGCCTGCGGACCGGGTGCGGACCGGGAAGCCGGGCGAGCGGGAAGACCCGCCGGCCCTGAGGCGTGACCAGGGGTCAGGCCTTCTTCGTCTCCCAGAAAATGCGGTCGATCTCGGCGATGAGCTCCAGCGCCTTCTCGCCCGTCTTCGGGTCGGTCGACGCCTTGGCGGCCGAGAGGGCCTTCAGGGTGTCGTTGACCAGCTGGTTGAGCTCGGGGTACTTCTCGAAGTGCGGGGCCTTGAAGTAGTCGCTCCAGAGCACCGAGACGTGGTGCTTCGCGAGCTCCGCGCGCTGCTCCTTGATGACCGTGGCACGGGCACGGAAGTGCGCGTCCTCGTTCGCCAGGTACTTCTCCTGAACAGCCTTGACCGACTCGGCCTCGATGCGGGCCTGGGCCGGGTCGTACACGCCGCACGGGAGGTCGCAGTGGGCGCTGACCTTCACCTTGGGGGCAAACAGGCGGGAGAGCATTGAGCCGTCCTTCCTCGTGATCGTCTTCTCAGGTGGGACATTACTCGGTGAGAAGGGCGTTTTCGCGGGCGCCCCCTGGGGCTTAGGTCAAAAGTCCAGGGTCACCATGGGACTCGTGTACGAGTGGACGAGACGGGTCGACGAGGCGCGTCGGCGCGTGGGTCGGGAGTGCGGATGAGGGAAGCGGGACCGGAGCGCGTGGGTGCGGCCGGGGCGCCGTTCGGGATCGCCGAGGTCACGGGGGTGTCGATGGTGCCCACGCTGCTCCACGGCGATCAGCTGCTCGTGCGCTACGGCGCCCGGTTGCGGCCCGGCGCCGTCGCCGTGCTGCGGCATCCGCTCCAGCAGGATCTGCTCATCGTGAAGCGGCTGATCGAGCGACGTGACGGCGGCTGGTGGGTGCTGGGCGACAATCCGGACGCCGAGGGGGACAGTCGGGTCTTCGGGGCCGTACCGCCCGAGCTGGTTCTCGGGCGGGTGCGGGCGCGGTACCGGCCGGTGACGCCGGGGCGTCAGCGGTCGGCCTGGGTGGTGCTCTCCTGGCTCTTCTCCTCGGTCAGGCCCGTGTGGTCGGACCGCTCGGCCTCCAGGCGCTTGCGGGCCCGGTAGGCGGCCACGTTGGCCCGGGTCGCGCAGCGGTCCGAGCAGTAGCGGCGGGAGCGGTTGGTGGAGGTGTCGAGGTAGGCGTTGCGGCAGGGCGGCGCCTGGCACAGGCCGAGCCGGTCCGCGCCGAACTCCGTCAGGTGGAAGGCGAGCCCCATCGCCGCGATCGCCGCGTAGCCCGCGGTCGCGTTCGAGGGGTGGTCGGCGAGGTGCATGTGCCAGCGGGGCCGGCCGTCCTCGTCGAGGGTGTCGTGGCCCGAGATCTGCGGGCTGACCGGGAACTCCAGGAGCAGGGAGTTCAGCAGGTCCACGGCCCCGGTGTGGTCGCCCTCGTCGGCCGCGGTGAAGACGGCCCGCAGGCGGGTGCGCACCGACCGGAAGCGGGTCACGTCGGAGTCGGTCGCCCGCCGGGCCATCTGGGTGGCCGGGCCGAAGAGCTCCCGGATCACCTCGACGGAGGTCAGGGCGTCCTTGTTGCGGGCCGGCTCCTCGGTGTTGACGAGACGAACGGCGTAATCCGAGTAATAGGCCAGTTCCACTTGTAGTCCTTACTCCGGCGGTCTAGTGTCTCGGTCGGAAGGGGTAACGCCTGTGTCCCCTATGAGGGTATTACGAAGCGGGGAGGGTACGGCGATGACCGGAACCGACTGGGCGGGCTGGCAGCAGAGCTGGGACCGTCAGCAGGAGTGGTACATGCCGGACCGTGAGGAGCGGTTCCGGGTGATGCTCGACATGGTCGAGGCCGTGGTGGGACCGAAGCCCCGCGTGCTCGACCTCGCGTGCGGTACGGGAAGTATCACGGATCGGCTCCTCCGGAGGTTCCCGGAGGCGACCAGTACCGGTGTCGATCTGGATCCCGCTCTCCTGGCCATCGCCGAGGGGTACTTCTCCGGCGACGAGCGCGTCACCTTCGTGACCGCCGACCTCAAGGACCCCGCCTGGACCGCGCGGCTGCCCCACGACTCGTACGACGCCGTCCTCACCGCCACCGCGCTCCACTGGCTCCACACCGAGCCCCTGACCGCCCTCTACGGGCAGGTCGCCGGTCTCGTCCGCGACGGCGGCGTCTTCATGAACGCCGACCACATGATCGACGAGAGCACGCCCCGCATCAACGCCGCCGAGCGGGCGCACCGGCACGCCGTCATGGACCGGGCCAAGGCCGACGGCGCCCTGGACTGGGCCGCCTGGTGGGCCGAGGCCGCGAAGGACCCGGCCCTCGCCGAGCCCACCGCCCGCCGCTTCGAGATCTACGGCGAGCACGCCGACGGCGACATGCCCTCCGCACGCTGGCACGCGGAGACCCTCCGCGCCGCCGGTTTCGGCGAGGCCCGCCCGGTGTGGGCGTCGCCCTCCGACACCCTGCTCCTCGCGGTGAAGTAGCCGGTAACCCGAAAGAGGGAAGGGGCGGTACGGGTGACCCCGTACCGCCCCTTCCCTCGTGCGTCTCAGAGCACCTTGGACAGGAACGCCTTCGTCCGGTCGTGCTGCGGGTTGCCCAGGACGTCCCGCGGGTGGCCCGACTCGACCACCACGCCGCCGTCCATGAAGACCAGCGAGTCGCCCACCTCGCGGGCGAAGCCCATCTCGTGGGTGACGACGACCATGGTCATGCCCGACTCGGCCAGGTCGCGCATGACGTCGAGGACGTCACCGACCAGCTCGGGGTCGAGAGCCGAGGTGGGCTCGTCGAAGAGCATCAGCTTCGGCTCCATCGCCAGCGCGCGGGCGATGGCGACGCGCTGCTGCTGGCCGCCGGAGAGCTGCGTGGGGTAGTTCCCGGCCTTGTCGGCCAGGCCGACCCGGTCCAGCAGCCGCTCGGCCCGCTCGCGGGCCACGGCCTTGGACTCGCCCTTGACCTGGATCGGCGCTTCCATGACATTGCCCAGGGCCGTCATGTGCGGGAACAGGTTGAAGCGCTGGAAGACCATGCCGATGTCCCGGCGCTGGGTCGCGACCTCGCTGTCCTTCAGCTCGTAGAGCTTGTCGCCCTTCTGGCGGTACCCGACCAGCTGGCCGTCGACCGAGAGGCGCCCGGAGTTGATCTTCTCCAGGTGGTTGATGCAGCGCAGGAAGGTGGACTTGCCGGAACCGGACGGGCCGATCAGGCAGAACACCTCGCCGTTCTGCACCTCCAGGTCGATGCCCTTGAGGATGTGCGCGGCGCCGTAGGACTTGTGGACGCCCTCGGCCTTCACCATCGCGGTCACTTGGCCACCGCCTCACGGTTGGAGAATCGGGAGAGGTTCGCCTTGATCTTCTGCCACGGCGTGGGCGGCAGCGACCGCAGGGAGCCGCGGGCGTAGTGCCGCTCCAGGTAGTACTGGCCCACGCTGAACACCGAGGTCAGGATCAGGTACCAGATCGAAGCGACGAAGAACATCTCCATGACCGCGAACGAGGTCGAGGCGATGTCCTGCGCGGCGCGCAGCAGATCCGGGTACTGCACGGCCACGACCAGCGAAGAGGTCTTCAGCATGTTGATGAACTCGTTGCCGGTCGGCGGGATGATCACCCGCATCGACTGCGGGAGCACCACACGCCGCATGGTCTTCGCCTGGCTCATGCCCAGGGCGTGCGAGGCCTCCGTCTGACCCTCGTCGACCGACTGGATGCCGGCCCGGACGATCTCCGCCATGTACGCGCCCTCGTTCAGGCCGAGGCCCAGCAGGGCGGCCAGGAAGGGGGTCATGACATCGGTCATCTCGTCCTTGTAGAACCCGATGTTGAACACCGGGAAGATCAGGGCGAGGCTGAACCAGATGAGCAGCTGCACGTAGACCGGCGTGCCGCGGAAGATCCAGATGTAGAGCCAGGCGACCGAACTGGTCACCGGGTTCTTCGACAGGCGCATCACGGCGAACAGCACGCCGAGCACCAGACCGAGGGCCATCGAGGCCACGCTGATCAGGATGGTGTGCCAGAGGCCGCTCAGGATGGTGGAGTCGAACAGCTTCTCCGGCACGGTCGCCCAGCGCACGTTGCCCTGGGAGAAGGCGTACCCGAGGAGTACCAGCAGGGCCACCACCAGGACGCCGGCGACCCAGCGCCCGTAGTGGCGGACCGGAATGGCCTTGATGGCCTCCGGCGGGACTCCCGCCGGGGCGGGAGCCCCGGCCGGAACCTTGTCGATCTTGTCAGTCACAGCGACTGCCCTTCAGTCTTGCGGGAGAGGGTCAGGAGCCGCCGTTGATCTTGGCCGCGGGGATGGCGCCGTCGCCGGCGTTCCACTTGTCGAGGGCGGCCTTGTAGCTGCCGTCCTTGATGGCCGCGTCGAGGGCTTCCTTGAGCGCGTCCCGCAGCTGGACGTTCTTCTTGTCGACGGCGATGCCGAAGAGGCCCGCGTCCGTCTTGTTGGCGATCGCCTCGAAGTCGTTGCCGCCACCGGCCGTCTGGGCGATGTAGGCGGCGACCGGCGAGTCGTTGAGGTCGGCCACCGCGCCGCCGGCCTTGACGCGGGTCTGCGCCTCGGCGTCGGTCGGGTACGACTCGAAGGTCAGCTTCGGCTTGCCGTCCTTCTCGCACTTGGCGGCCTGGTCCTTGGCGGCCTGCTCGTACGTCGTGCCGCGCTGCACCGCGAGCTTCTTGCCGCACAGGTCGTCGAGGGACTTGATGTTCTCCGGGTTGCCCTTCTTCACCAGGATGCCGGTGGAGGCGGAGAAGTAGTCGACGAAGTCGACGCCGGCGCCGGTCTTCTTGCCCTTGTCGTCCAGGCCCTCTTGGCGGGCCTTGGTGTCCGTCATCGAGGACATGACGACGTTGGTGCGGCCGGTCGTCATCGAGGTGAGCAGGGTGTCGAAGGTGCCGCTCTCGAACTCGAACTTCACGCCGAGCTGCTTGGACAGGGCGGCGGCGACATCGGGGTCGATGCCGACGATCTCCGCGCCCTTCTTGAACTCCATCGGGGCGTACGTGGCATCCGTGCCGACCTTGATGACGCCGGCCTTCTGGATGTCGGCCGGGAGCTTCGAGAACAGCGGCGCGGTGTTGGCGGAGGCGCCGTCCTTCGTCGGGGTCGCGGAGCCGCCCGCGGTCTGGTCGCCACAGGCGGTCAGCAGCATCGAGCCGGCGACCGCGATGGCGGCGACCGCGGCAAGACGGGACGTGCGGGTCTTGGCGGCGGTCGTACAGCGCGTGGAGCGTGCGGTCATGGTCGGGTTCCTCCGGCGTGTGAGGGGCTTGCCAGCAGGTCACGTACGCGTCTTCGAGTGTCGCGACCTCGTGTGATTACGGCATCTTGCCATTCGGACTGCCTCAAACCGACGGCCATGGATGTCAAAATCGGGTAACGGGTGACCCCCGAATCACGACAGGCCGGTACATCAAGGCCGGACCTTCTTCGGGATCTCTTCCCCGTTACCGGAAAATCTCCGGTAGATCTCGCCATTCGGACGAGCTGAAAGCGGCCATTCGGGTGCCGTAGGCATCTATAGGGACATGGGGTGACGTGTCGTGCTCCGTCCGTGTCCGGATGCACTCGGTATGAGTCGCGTCACCGAGCGCATATGGACTCGTCTGCGGTGCCGTCCGTCCGGTAAGAAGGATCCTTACACCCCTCATCCGGGGCTCAGGGCGCGTTGTGCGGCGCGCCCGAGCGGCTGCCAGACAAGGCGGCCGCGGTGCCTCCCCACCCCTCCTCAACCAGGAGTGGCCACCCTCAAATGAAACAGACTTAAGGGGTCTTCCCAATGGCAGCGGAGATCGTCAATCCTCGCAATGACAGTGGTACGGACGGGGCTCCCGAGCCCTTCGATCCTGTCTTCGCCCTTCACCGGGGCGGCAAGATGGCCGTGCAGGCCACCGTTCCCCTCCGGGACAAGGACGACCTGTCCCTCGCGTACACGCCCGGCGTCGCCAAGGTGTGCACCGCGATCGCCGAGCAGCCCGAGCTGGTCAACGACTACACCTGGAAGTCCCAGGTCGTGGCCGTCGTGACCGACGGTACGGCGGTGCTCGGCCTCGGCGACATCGGCCCGGAGGCCTCCCTCCCGGTCATGGAGGGGAAGGCCATCCTCTTCAAGCAGTTCGGCGGCGTGGACGCGGTCCCGATCGCCCTCGCCACCACCGACGCCGACGAGATCGTCGAGACGGTCGTCCGGCTCGCCCCGTCCTTCGGCGGAGTGAACCTGGAGGACATCTCGGCGCCGCGGTGCTTCGAGATCGAGCGCAAGCTCCAGGAGCGCCTCGACATCCCCGTCTTCCACGACGACCAGCACGGCACCGCGATCGTCACCCTCGCCGCCCTCCGCAACGCGGCGAAGCTGACCGACCGGACCCTCGGCGACCTGCGCGCGGTCATCTCCGGCGCCGGTGCGGCCGGTGTCGCCATCGCCAAGTTCCTGCTGGAGGCCGGCCTCGGTGACGTCGCCGTCGCCGACCGCAAGGGCATCGTGAGCCGGGACCGCGAGGACCTCACCGACGTCAAGCGCGAGCTCGCCGAGATCACGAACAAGGCGGGCCTGACCGGCTCCCTGGAGACCGCCCTCGCCGGCGCCGACGTCTTCATCGGCGTCTCCGGCGGTACGGTCCCCGAGGCGGCCGTCGCCTCCATGGCCCCGAACGCCTTCGTGTTCGCCATGGCCAACCCGAACCCCGAGGTCCACCCCGACGTCGCGCACAAGTACGCGGCCGTCGTGGCGACCGGGCGTTCGGACTACCCGAACCAGATCAACAACGTCCTCGCGTTCCCCGGCATCTTCGCCGGCGCGCTCCAGGTCCGGGCCTCCCGGATCACCGAGGGCATGAAGATCGCCGCGGCCAACGCCATCGCGGACGTGGTCGGCGACCAGCTCGCCGCCGACTGCGTGATCCCGTCGCCGTTCGACGAGCGGGTCGCCCCGGCCGTCGCGGCCGCAGTGGCCGCCGCCGCCCGTGCGGAGGGCATCGCGCGCCGCTGAGCTCGCACCTGAGCCCCCGACAGGGCCCCGTTCCGGACCACCGGGACGGGGCCCTGTCGCGTGGGCGGGGCCTCGTCGCGTGGGCGGGGCCGGGGCCTCGTCGCGTACGGCGGAGGTATGTGTCACACGGGTGCGTGGTTCCGCCACGCGCCCGTCCGACCCTAGGGTCGGGGCCATGTTCGCTGCCTACGCTGCCCGAATCGACCGCGACCAGCCCCTGAACGGGCTCGAATTGGGCGAACGCCCCGAGCCCGAGGTCCGGCCCGGCTGGACCACCGTCACCGTCAAGGCCGCCTCGCTCAACCACCACGACCTGTGGTCGCTGCGCGGGGTCGGACTGCCCGAGGAGAAGCTGCCGATGATCCTCGGCTGCGACGCCGCCGGCATCGACGAGGACGGCAACGAGGTCGTCCTGCACTCCGTGATCGGCCAGACCGGCCACGGCGTCGGGCCGGACGAGCCCCGCTCCATCCTCACCGAGCGGTACCAGGGAACGTTCGCCGAGCGGGTGACCGTGCCCCGCTGGAACGTGCTGCCCAAGCCGAAGGAGCTCTCCTTCGAGGAGGCCGCCTGCCTGCCCACCGCCTGGCTCACCGCGTACCGCATGCTCTTCACCAACGCGGGTGTACGGCCCGGGGACTCGGTGCTCGTGCAGGGCGCGGGCGGCGGCGTGGCCACCGCCGCGATCGCCCTCGGCAAGGCGGCGGGCCTGCGGGTCTTCGCCACCAGCCGCGACGAGGCCAAGCGCAAGCGCGCCGTCGAGCTCGGCGCCGTCGAGGCGTACGAGCCGGGGGCGCGGCTGCCGCAGCGCGTGGACGCGGTCATCGAGACCGTCGGCGCCGCGACCTGGTCGCACTCGGTCAAGTCGCTGCGGCCGGGCGGCACCCTGGTCATCTCGGGCGCCACGAGCGGGGACCGGCCCGCGCACGCCGAGCTGACCCGGATCTTCTTCCTGGAACTGAAGGTCGTCGGCTCGACCATGGGCTCCAAGGACGAGCTGGAGGACCTGCTGTCGTTCTGCGCGGCCACGGGCGTCCGGCCGGTCGTCGACGAGGTCCTGCCGCTGGACCGGGCCCGCGAGGGCTTCGAGAAGATGGCGTCCGGCGAACTCTTCGGAAAGATCGTCCTGACGACCTCTTGATGACTCGTCAGTAATACTGATGGGATCTCCGGCACACGAAACATGAACATCTCTCACATCCTCGTGCCGGAGGTCTTCCTTGTTGCGAACCACCCTTGTGGCGAGTGCCGTCGTCGCCGCGCTGCTCACCCCGACGGCCGCCCATGCCGAGACCGGGGGCGCGGGCGGTGACGGCATCCCCGCCCTCACCGACGCGTACGGCCGCACCCTCACCCTGCGCGGCTGGAACCTCGCGGACAAGGCGAACAGCGGCGACGCCGCCCTCTCCGCGATCACCGAGAAGCACATCCGCGACATGCGCGCCAAGGGCTTCAACTTCGCCCGACTCCTCGTCTTCTGGGACGACCTGGAGCCCCGCCCCGGCCAGTACAGCCAGGCCTATCTGCGCAAGATCGAGCGCATCCTGGGCTGGGCCGAGAAGCACGACGTCACCGTGGTCCTCGACGCCCACCAGGACGTCTTCGGCCCGGCCTTCGGCCATCGGGGCATCCCCGAGTGGGCGACCAGGACCGACGGACTGCCCTTCACCCCGCACCCCGACGACTGGTTCTCCGAGTACTTCGAGCCGGCCGTCCAGCGGGCCTTCACCCACCTGTACGAGGACGAGGACCTCCGGCTCGCCCAGGCCCGCATGTGGCGGGTGCTCGCCGACCGCTTCGAGGACCACCCCGCCGTCCTCGGCTACGACCTGATCAACGAGCCGATGGGCGAGATGGGGGAGGGCGAGGACCTGGCGACGGCGGCCCGCCGCATCGAACGCGAGCAGCTGACCCCGATGTACAACCGGATGGCGGACACGATCCGTTCGGTCGACCCGGACACCTGGATCTTCGTCGAGCCGACCCCCATCGTCGGCGAGGGGGTGCCCACCGGACTCGGACGGATCGACGACCCCCGGATCGTCTACGCTCCGCACTTCTACAACGCCGGCATGGAGGCGGGCACCGACTACGACCCCGACGCCCGCTGGGTCGAGAACTACGAGCAGGCCGTCACGCTGTACCCCAAGGAGTACAAGGTGCCTGTCGTGGTGGGGGAGTGGGGCCCGCTCAACAACTCCCTGCCGAACATGAACCGCTTCTACCGCGAGGCGATGTCCTCCCTCGGCCGCTACAGCTCGGGCTGGGCGGGCTGGGAGTGGTGCTACGGCGGCGGGTACTGCGCGGTGGACGGCACCGGCGCCTTCCGCACGAACAAGGAACTGACCGCCGAGCCGTACGCGGAGGCCGTCGCGGGCACGGTCCGCTCCGCGGCCTACGACGCGGCGACGGGGGTCTACCGCCTGTCGTACGACTCCGCGGGGCGTCGCGGCCCCCGCGTCACCGAGCTCTCGCTCCCGCCCGGCGACTGGCGGGTGACGGCCCGGGGCGGGGCGCTCGTACTCCGCAAGGACCGGGGGAGGGCCTGGATCCTCGCGGCCCCGGGCGCCCGGGTGACGGTCACCGCCACCCGGGGCTGACCCGGCCCGCTCGTCAGCTCGTGCGCTGCCCGTTCAGCAGGTCCGTGATCCGGACCGCCGCCGTCGACAGATGGCGGCGGGTCTCGGTCAGCTGCTCCCCGCTCACTCCGTGGTCCCGGGCCGCGTCCCGGATCTCGTCCCGGAAGCGGTCGAGCAGCCGGTCGAGATCACGGCCCGGGTCGCCCGAACCTTCCGTGTCACGCGCCCACTCCGGCGCGCGGTCCGGCGCCCACTCCGCCTCGTCGGCGGAGTCGGACACCACGGCTTCCTCTGCGGCTCCGGACGAACCTGCGGCTCCGGTCGCCCTGGCCGTCGCCTTCGGATGGGCCGTGCCCGCCACCAGACCGCCGAGCTGTGCCGTGATGTCCGAGAGGCCCTCCCAGACCCCCGTGGGCCAGTCACCGTGCGAGAACCGGTCCTGGACCTCCTCCTGGACCTGCTGGGCGATGCGCTGGAACTCCTTCGCCTGGTGGCGGGCCGACTGGGCCTCCGCCTTGGCCTGGCGGGCCTGTTCCTTCCACTCCTGCTTGGCCCGGCGCAGCTCCTCCTTGGCGTCGGCGAACGACGCGCTCTCCGCCGCCCGCGCCTGCCCCGCCGCCGCGCGCATCTCGCTGCGCACCCGGCCGGCCGCGCCGCGTACGTCGTCGCGGATCTCCGCCGCCAGCTCCGACACCGAGTCGCGGATCTCCCGCTCCAGATCGGTCAGTTCGGCCCCGCGGCCGGCCAGCTCGGCCCGGCCCGCGTCGGTGATCGAGTAGACCTTCCGGCCGCCCGCGCTGGCGTGGGTGACGAGGCCTTCGGCCTCCAGCTTGGCGAGCCTCGGGTAGACCGTGCCGGCCGAGGGCGCGTAGAGCCCCTGGAAGCGCTCCTCCAGGAGCCGGATCACCTCATAGCCGTGGCGGGGGGCCTCGTCGAGGAGCTTGAGGAGGTAGAGGCGGAGGCGGCCATGGGCGAAGACGGGCGGCATGTCAGAGCACCTTTCCGGTCGCGGAGGGGGAAGCCGAGGGGGAGGCCGCCTCGGGGCGGCGGAGGAGGGCGATGGAGCCGGAGACGGTGGTCGCCGTGAGCGTGCCCCGCCCGGAACCCAGTGTGCCGGTGACGGACTTGGTGCCCCACTCTCCGGTCACCCGCAGATCCTCGAAGGCGTTCGACACGGAGCCGATCGTCGTGCTCGCCTCCACCCTGGCGTCGGTCGGGTGCGGCAGCCGGATGGCGACCTGACCGGAGACGCTGCTGAGCTGGATGTCGACGGGCGGCCCGTCGAGCTCGCCCGGGTCGAGGTCGATGACCATGTCACCGCTGATGGTCTCGGCCTTCACGGAGCCGCCCGCGCCCTCGATCACGGTGACGGCGCCCGTCGCCGAGCTGATCCGCAGAGCGCCCGTGACCGACTGGGCCTCCAGGCTTCCGGAGACGCTCTCGGCGTGGACCGGACCGGAGAGCCCGAGGAGGGTCGTGTCGCCCGTGACGCCGCGCACTTCCGTACGTCCTCTGATGCCGGAGACGACCGCTTCGGCGTCGACCGCGCCCACCTCGACGTCGACGCCCGCGGGGACGGCGACGGAGACGACGGCGCGGCGCCGGTGGCCCTTGCGGTCGAACCACTTGTGGAGGTTCTTCCAGTGCAGGTCCTCGTAGGTCACGGTCAGGGTGGAACCGTCCTGCGACACGATCAGCGGCGGGCCCTCGATCTCGGAGATCTCGACGTGGGTGGAACTCTCTTCCGTCCCCACCACGTTCACCGTGCCGCTGACGATGCGGACCTGCAGGCGCGTGACGGGATCGGCCGGGGCGAGCCTCGTCGGCTTGGTGACGGTCCACTCTGTCATGGTGCTGGCCTCCCGTTTCGACAACGCAACATATCGCGACTCTCGATAGACACGATATGTCGCGGTTGGGGGAAGTCAACCCTGACTCTTCCCCGATATGCAGGGGGCAATCACCGCCGTACACGGACAAAGTGGCTAGCGTGGGGGAATGAACGCGACATCCGGATCGAGTCCCTCAGGGGCACTGCTGCTCTGCCGTGCCGACCCGACGGCGGTCAGACCGCCGGCCCAGCTCCTGCGGGAACAGCTGCTCCTCGCCCCCGCGGGCGACGACTGGAGCGTGCTCGTACCGGAGGGGAAGCCCTGGCTCCACGGCGGGGAGCCCGTCGAACAGGTCGTCACCGGCTGGGCCACCGCCCTGGCCGTCTCCGCCGCGACCTGGCCCGTCCTCGCCCTGTGGTGGGACCGCGACCGGGCCGGGATCACGCTCGCCGCGGGCTTCCGCCGCACCGTCGGCTACACCTGGCTCGCGGACGGCACGCCCGTCGGCGAGGACGAGGCCATGCGTACCTTCGCCGCCCGGCTCGCCCTCGACCCCGTCCTGGACGTGCAGGCCCTGGAACCGCTCACCGAACCCGACCCGGAGGCCGACGCCCACCGCCGGCTCGTCGGTGTCGTCGCGGTTCTCGCCCGCACCGGCCTCGCCCTGCCGACCGGACTCGTCCCCGGCGACAGCGCCGACCGGCTCCGCTCCGTCGCCCTCGCGCAGGGCGCCGAGCAGCTCGAATGGCCCGGCTGGCGCGATGCCGTGCGGGCCGAGCTGGACGTGGTGGAGGAAGGGCCCCTCGGCCCGTACCTGCGCGGCCCCAGGGCGCGGGTCCTGGGCGGGGCGCAACTCGCGGCGGGCGTGCCGCTGCTGGTCTGGGGGATCGGACGGCGCAGCGGCGGCTGGACGACGGCGGGGGCGCTGCTCGTCGCGCACGGCGCGCTCGGACTGGCCTACGACCGGCTGCGGGACCGCTGACTCCACGGCTGACGGCGCGGCCGGGAACGCTTCCTACTCGTCGTCCTCGTCCTCGTCGTCCAGACGGGCCAGCCAGGTCGCGAGGCGCTCGACCGGCACCTCGAAGTCGGGGTTGAGGTCGACGAACGTGCGCAGCTGCTCGGCGAGCCACTCGAAGGTGACTTCCTCCTCGCCTCGCCGCTTCTCCAGTTCCTCGATGCCACGGTCGGTGAAGTACATGCGCCAAGGATAGGCCGTGTCCCCGAGGTCCACGGAACGCCGGAGGCCCGGCACCCACCAGGGGTGCCGGGCCTCCGTACGTACTCCGGGACGTACTCCGGTCGATCAGGCGTCGAAGACCTCGTTGACCAGCTGCTGCTGCTCCGCCTGGTGGCGCTTGGCCGAGCCGACCGCCGGGGAGGAGGAGTGCGGACGCGAGATCCGGCGCAGGCGCTCGCCCGCCGGGATGTCCGCGCCGACCGCCAGGTCCAGGTGGTCGATCAGGTTGAGCGCGATGAACGGCCAGGCACCCTGGTTCGCCGGCTCCTCCTGCGCCCAGATGTACTTCGCGGCGTTCGGGTACTTGGCGATCTCGGCCTGGAGCTCGGCACCCGGCAGCGGGTACAGACGCTCGAGACGGATGATCGCGGTCTCCGTGTCGCCCCGCTTCTGACGCTCGGCCTCCAGGTCGTAGTAGACCTTGCCCGCGCAGAAGACGACCTTGCGGACGTCCGCCGCGTTGCCGGCTCCGGAGGAGATGAGCGTGTCGCCGATCACCGGGCGGAAGCCGCCGGTGGTGAACTCCTCCACCTTCGACGCCGCGGCCTTCAGACGCAGCATCGACTTCGGGGTGAAGACGATGAGCGGCTTGTGGTGCGGGTTGTGGACCTGCCAGCGCAGCAGGTGGAAGTAGTTCGACGGCAGCGTCGGCATGGCGACCGTCATGTTGTCCTGGGCGCACATCTGGAGGAAGCGCTCCGGGCGAGCGGACGAGTGGTCCGGGCCCTGGCCCTCGTAGCCGTGCGGCAGGAGCAGCGTGACGCCGGAGGTCTGGCCCCACTTCTGCTCGGCCGAGGAGATGAACTCGTCGACGACGGTCTGCGCGCCGTTGACGAAGTCACCGAACTGGGCCTCCCAGACGACCAGGGCGTCCGGGCGCTCCAGCGAGTAGCCGTACTCGAAGCCCATCGCCGCGTACTCGCTGAGCAGCGAGTCGTAGACGTTGTAGTGGGCCTGGTCGTCGGCCAGGTAGAGCAGCGGGGTGAAGTCCTCGCCGGTCTCCTGGTCCACCAGCACCGCGTGGCGCTGGCCGAAGGTGCCGCGACGGGAGTCCTGGCCGGAGAGCCGGACCGGGGTGCCCTCCATCAGCAGGGAGCCGATGGCGAGGGTCTCGCCGAAGCCCCAGTCGATGGTGCCGTCGTCGATGGAGGCGGCGCGGCGCTGCATCTGCGGCATCAGTCGCGGGTGGACCGTGATCCGCTCCGGGATGGTGACCTGCGACTCGGCGATCCGCTTCACGACCTCGGCGGAGACCGCCGTGGTGACGGAGACCGGGAACTCGGCGCGGGCGTCCGGGACGTGCGCCGGGGTCGGCGCCGCGGTGGCCTCGCGGACCTCCGCGAACACCTTCTCCAGCTGGCCCTGGAAGTCCTGGAGCGCCTGCTCCGCCTCCTCGAGGGTGATGTCGCCGCGACCGATCAGCGACTCGGTGTACAGCTTGCGCACCGAACGCTTCTTGTCGATCAGGTTGTACATCTGCGGGTTGGTGAACTGCGGGTTGTCGCCCTCGTTGTGACCGCGGCGGCGGTAGCAGATGAGGTCGATCACCACGTCCTTGTTGAACGTCTGGCGGAACTCGAAGGCGAGCCGCGCCACGCGGACCACGGCCTCCGGGTCGTCGCCGTTCACGTGGAAGATCGGCGCCTCGATCATGCGGGCCACGTCGGTCGCGTACATCGAGGAGCGCGAGGACTCCGGGGCGGCGGTGAAGCCCACCTGGTTGTTGATGACGATGTGGACCGTGCCGCCGGTGCGGTAGCCCCGCAGCTGGGACATGTTCAGGGTCTCGGCCACGACGCCCTGGCCGGCGAAGGCCGCGTCACCGTGGAGGGCGATCGGCAGGACGGTGAAGTCCGTGCCGCCCTTGTTGATGACGTCCTGCTTGGCGCGGACGATGCCTTCCAGGACCGGGTCGACCGCCTCGAGGTGCGAGGGGTTGGCGGCCAGGGAGACCGTGATCTCCTCGCCGTCGAGACCGGTGAAGGTGCCCTGGGCGCCCAGGTGGTACTTGACGTCGCCGGAGCCGTGCATCGACTTCGGGTCGAGGTTGCCCTCGAACTCGCGGAAGATCTGCGCGTACGACTTGCCCACGATGTTCGCGAGGACGTTCAGACGGCCGCGGTGGGCCATGCCGATGACGACCTCGTCGAGGCGCGACTCGGCGGCCGAGTCGATGACCGCGTCGAGCAGCGGGATGACGGACTCGCCGCCCTCCAGGGAGAAGCGCTTCTGGCCGACGTACTTCGTCTGCAGGAAGGTCTCGAAGGCCTCGGCGGCGTTCAGACGGCGCAGGATCCGCAGCTGCTCCTCGCGCTCCACACGGGCGTGGGGGCGCTCGACGCGGTCCTGGATCCACTTGCGCTGCTTCGGGTCCTGGATGTGCATGAACTCGACGCCCGTGGTGCGGCAGTACGAGTCGCGCAGGACGCCGAGGATGTCGCGGAGCTTCATCATCGACTTGCCGGCGAAGCCGCCGACCGCGAACTCCCGCTCGAGGTCCCACAGGGTGAGGCCGTGCTCGGTGATGTCCAGGTCGGGGTGCTTGCGCTGCTTGTACTCCAGCGGGTCGGTGTCGGCCATGACGTGGCCGCGGACCCGGTAGGAGTGGATGAGCTCGAAGACGCGCGCGGCCTTGGTGACGTCGTCGTCGTGCGACGCGTCGATGTCCTTGAGCCAGCGGACCGGCTCGTAGGGGATGCGCAGCGCCTTGAAGATGTCGTCGTAGAAGCCCTGCTCGCCGAGGAGGTAGTTCGCGACGACGCGCAGGAACTCGCCGGAGGCGGCACCCTGGATGACCCGGTGGTCGTAGGTCGAGGTCAGGGTCATGACCTTCGAGATGCCCAGCTTGTTCAGGGTGTCCTGGGACGTGCCCTGGAACTCGGCCGGGTAGTCCATCGAGCCGACGCCCATGATGACCGACTGTCCGGGCATCAGACGCGGCACGGAGTGGACGGTGCCGAGGCCGCCGGGGTTGGTCAGGGAGACCGTGACGCCGGTGAAGTCCTCCATCGTCAGCTTGCCCACGCGGGCCCGCTTGACGATGTCCTCGTACGCCTGCCAGAACTCGAAGAAGTTGAGCGTCTCGGCCTTCTTGATGCCCGCGACGACGAGCTGGCGGTCGCCGTTGGGCTTCACCAGGTCGATCGCGAGACCGAAGTTGACGTGCTCCGGCTTGACCAGGGTCGGCTTGCCGTCCTTCTCCGCGAAGGAGTAGTTCATCGACGGCATGGCCTTGATCGCCTGCACCATCGCGTAGCCGATGAGGTGCGTGAAGGAGATCTTCCCGCCCCGGGCACGCTTCAGGTGGTTGTTGATCACGATCCGGTTGTCGAAGAGCAGCTTCACCGGGACGGCGCGGACGGACGTGGCCGTCGGCACCTCCAGCGAGGCGTTCATGTTCTTCGCGACCGCGGCGGCGGGGCCGCGCAGCGTGATCAGCTCCGGGCCGACGGGGGCCGTGGTGGCCTCCTTGGCCTTGACGACCGGCGCCGGAGCGGCGGCGGGCCTGGCGGCGACCGGGGCGACCGGAGCGGCAGGGGCCGCGACGGGCTTGGCCGGAGCCGGCGCCGGAGCCGCGGCGGGAGCCGGGGCCGGAGCGGGCACGGAGGCCTGAGCGGCCGCCGGAGCGGCAGGTGCGGCCTGTGCGGGGCCCGCCTGCGGCGCGGCGGGCGCGCTCTGAGTGGTCGTGGTGGGGGCCGGGGCGGTCGGGGTCGCCGACGCTCCCGGCTTGTAGTCGGCGAAGAAGTCCCACCAGGCACGATCGACCGAATTCGGGTCCTGGAGGTACTGCTGGTAGATCTCGTCGACGAGCCACTCATTGGCACCGAAGGCGGCTGCAGGGTTCTGACCCTGCCCGTCTTGGTCGGTCGGGGAGCTCGGGGTACTGGGGGACTGAGACGACACGGCGGCAACCGCCCTCTTCCGCTTCACAAGGTGATGGACAGCGGAAATAAAGGCTACGCCTACCCGGCCGGGAGGTGCAGGCCAGGCACTCCAACGTCGCGCAAGTCACACTTGACGAGGTGTTTCGGGACCATGAATGGCGGGAAACAAGCGGGGTTCCGTACGTGTGAGGGTACGGAAAAGCGGGGGCACGGCCCTCTTCGACCGCATCCCTGATCGCACCCCGTTCACGTGCACGCAGGTCCCGCTCACGTACACGCAGAACGTGCTCTTCCGGTTCGAACCCTACGTCAATCTCTTGGTGGAAGGCTGCCCGGAAGAGTGACCCGGATGCGGCAGCCGCGTGACGATTCGGCCACGCCGATCCCGCCACCGTGCAGATCCACGGCCCAGCGGGCGATCGCGAGCCCCAGCCCGGTGCCGCCGTCGCTGCCCGGACCCTGCCGGTGCGCCGCCGTGCCGCGGTTGAACCGCTCGAAGACCTTGTGCCGCTCCGACTCCGGGATGCCGGGGCCCTCGTCCTCGACCTCCAGCTCCAGCGAGTCCGGATACGGGCCGCGCCGGGCCCGGACCGTGACCCGGCCGTGCGGCGGCGAGTGCTTCACCGCGTTGTCGATCAGATTGGCCATCACCTGGTGGAGCCGCTCCGCGTCCGCGTGGGCGACCAGCTCGGGCGGCGACACGTCCAGGTGCAGATGCACGTCCGTACGGTTGTGCAGCCCCGACGTGGAGAACAGGCCGCGCTGGGACGCGGCGAGGTTCGCCTCCCTCAGCACGCCCGAGAGGTACGGCCAGACCTCGAAACGGCTTGCCTTCAGCGTGACGACACCGTTGTCAAGACGTGACAGGTCCAACAGCGTCTCCACCAGCCGGCCCAGCCGCTCCGTCTGCTTCAGCGCCGAGCGCATCGTCTCCGGATCGGCCTCGGACACCCCGTCCACGACGTTCTCCAGGACGGCCCGGAGCGCGGCGATCGGGGTGCGCAGCTCGTGCGAGACATTGGCGACCAGCTCCTTGCGGTGCCGGTCGACGGCCTCCAGGTCGTCCGCCATGCGGTTGATCGTCGAGGCGAGGTCGCCCAGCTCGTCCCGCCGGTCCGCGCCCCGCACCCGGCGGCTGAAGTCGCCGCGCGAGATCGACCCGGCCACCGTGGTCATCTCGTCGAGCGGAGCCGTCAGGGACTGCGCCACGAACTGGGTGATCAGCAGTGTCGCGATCATCGCGAAGATCGTGATGTACCGGAACTCGGTGGAGGTGCGGATCGCCACCAGGGCGAGACACGAGGTCAGCAGGACCGCGCCGACGACCAGGGCCCCCAGCTTGGTCTTGATCGAGATGACGATCCGCCTCCCCGGCCGCCGTGTCACGGCGCCGGGGTCTCCAGCGCGTACCCCACGCCATGGACCGTACGGATGCGCTCGGCCCCGATCTTCCGGCGCAGCGCCTTGATGTGGCTGTCCACGGTCCGGGTGCCGGAGGCGTCCGCCCAGTCCCACACCTCCGCGAGAAGCTGCTCGCGCGAGAGGACCGCCCTCGGGGTGCTCGCCAGACAGACCAGCAGGTCGAACTCGGTCGGCGTCAGGTGCACGTCCTCGGAACGCACCCGGACCCGGCGCTGCGCGTGGTCGATCTCCAGCTCGCCGAGGCGCAGGATCCCGCTGCGCGGGGTGACGGCCGCCAGCGCGGCCCGCTCGACCCGGCGCAGCAGGACGTGCACCCGGGCGGCGAGCTCGCGCATCGAGAACGGCTTCGTCATGTAGTCGTCCGCGCCGACGCCGAGCCCGACCAGCATGTCGGTCTCGTCGTCCCGGGCCGTGAGCATGAGGACGGGCACCGGGCGCTGCGCCTGGACCCGGCGGCACACCTCCAGGCCGTCGAAGCCCGGGAGCATCACGTCCAGGACCATCAGGTCCGGTTGCCAGGCCTCGGCGGCGTCGACGGCCGCCGGGCCGTCCGTCGCTGTCTGCACGAGGAAGCCCTCGGCGCGCAGCCGCGCGGAGATCGCCTCGACGATCGTCGCGTCGTCCTCGACCACGAGCACCCGCCGCTGGGCCCCGGGAGTGGCCGCCGCACCGTGGTGAGTGGTGTGTGTCTGCTCCATTGCCCCGCCTCGCGTCGCCGATGTCGGTGCAGCAGCCTAGAGGTACGGGTGGTGTCCCGGCTATCCAGGAGTTATCGGGGGCGGGCGGCGAGGTGCACCGCATCGGGGACGCCCCGGGCAACGGGGATCTCTTCGGTCCGTACCCCGCTGAATCCGGCATTCCGCAACGAGTCTTCGAAATCGACCGAGGGTCGCGCGGACCATACGGCGAGGATGCCGCCGGGGTTCAGGCGGGCCGCGCAGGCCGCCAACCCCTCGGCCGAGTACAGGGTTTCGTTGTCCTCGGTGACCGTCCAGTCCGGCCCGTTGTCGATGTCCAGACAGAGGGCGTCGTAGGTGTCGGAGGAGGTGCGGAGGTAGGTCACCAGGTCCGTGTGCAGGATCACGGTCCTCGGATCGGCCAGCGCGCTCCCGGAGATCGCGGAGAGCGGCCCTTCCCGGTGCCAGTCGATGATCGCCCCCTCACGCTCGGCGACGACGATCCGGCCCCAGCGCGGGTCGGCCGCCGCGTGCGCGAGGGAGAAGCCGACGCCGAGGCCGCCGACGAGGACGGAGGCCCCGGAGCGGGACTCCTCGGGGAGGGCGGCCAGGGCCGCGTCGACGAGGAGCCGCTCGGAGCGCCCGTCGGAGGTGTCCATCAGGAAGGTGCCGTTGGCGATGATCTCGAAGTGCTCGGCCCGACGGCGCAGCACGACTTCTCCGTACGGCCCGTCCCGGCGGTCGAGTGTCACGGGGCTGGTCAACGTCGGTCACTCCGCTCTCGGCTCGGCAGTGGGTGGTCCCGGCCATCCTCGCGGGGCGGGGACGGCCGGGACAAACACTTAACGGAGTCGCGCGGTCACGGGGTTACGGGGTTACGGGCGCGGAGCCTCGTGCTCGACGAACCGCTCGATCCGGTTCAGCTCGCGGCGGGCGTCGACCGGGGTGCCGTACGTGCGGTCCCAGGTGATCGGGGCGATCGTGACGTGGCCCTTGTCGAGGAGCCAGGTGGAGTCGGCGTCCTTCCGGCCCTCGGCGCACTCGCCCTCGCCGCTGCCGTCGAACGGGCAGAGGCCGAGCGCGATGTCGAAGGCGTCGCTGTTCCCGCGCTGCTCGAACGCGTGGAAGACGACCGCCCCGTCGCCGACGCGCGTCCAGACCGGGGCCTTGGCCGGCACGCCGGCGCTGACGTCGGGGTAGTCGACCTTGAGGGCGAACTTCGAGGTGAGCAGCCCGCGCTGCTTCAGACCGGCGACGAGACGGGCGCCGAACTCGGCGTGGGCGCGGTAGTTGACGCGCGGGAAGGAGGTGTTGGTGGCGTCGCCGGAGGAGGAGAAGGCGAGGGCCGGGACCTCCTGGTCGATGGCGGCGACGGCGGCGCCGACGGTGCCGGAGTCGTTGACGCTGGCGGAGATGTTGGGGCCGGAGTTGATGCCGGTGAGGACGAGGTCGGGGGCCTCGGTCCAGCCGGCCTTGGCTCTGAGGCCGCCGCGCAGTGCGAGCTTGACGGTGTCGGCGGGGGTGGCGCTCGCGGAGTCCTTGGTGCAGGGGCCGTCGGAGAGGCAGACGCCGTAGACCGCGCCCTGCGCGGGGGCGCCCGCGCAGTCGTTCTCGTACCCGGCGGGCAGGGCGGTGCGGCGCTGGGCGGTGACGGCGCCGCCGTTGGTGACGGCGGTGCCCTTGCCGGACTGCACCTGCCAGGGGGCCATCACGACGACGTCGGCGCCGGCGGCGCACATCGCGCGGCGCAGCTCGTACAGGCCGAGGCCGTCGGAGTTGCTCGCCTTCGCGGCCTGCATCGAGTCGTCGTTGGAGATCAGGATCCGCATCCCGGCGAGCGGCCGGGGGCCGGAGGTGGTGTCCGTGGTGGCGTAGGCGGTGGCGCCCAGGCTGACGAGCATGACGGAGGCCGCGGACAGTGCGACGTACTTGCGCATGGAGAACCCTTCAGGTGCATGACATGCGGGCAGGGAGAAGAGATCCGGGGCCTCGCCCCCCACGGGGAGGCCCCGGATCATTACGCGGGGTCGTTCAGGTCCCCCGCGGTCTGTGGGTGATGCGGCCTACAGGGAGAGCCCGTGGCCGTGGGCGAACACCGGGTCCGCCGTGTCGTTCGGCACGTCAGGACGGGCCGCCTCCACCGCCGCCATCGAGCGCGGCAGCTCGAAGGGCAGCCGTCCCTCGGCCTTCGCCCGCCCGAAGGCCACGTCGAGCAGGGCCTCGTCGCTCGCACCGAAGTCGGCGATCAGCGCCGCCGCCCGCTCGGCGATCTCCGGCAGGACCGCCGGCCGCTCCAGGTTGACGCAGACGACCGTCGGCACGGCGGCGAGCAGACCCAGGATCCGGGTCAGCTCGGGCTCGGCGAAGGCGAGCGAGCCGGAGTGGAAGAACGACTCGAAGATGTTGGGCCGCTCCTCGTACGGGGTGCGCAGCCGCAGCACCGCGAGGTCGGCCTCGGCCGGGTCGGCGACGACGTCCCCGTACTCCGCGGCGACTGCCGGGTCGACGTTCTCCACGTACAGCTTCGGCCGTCCCGACACGGGGAGCGGGCCGTCGGTGAGGACGGTGAGGGAGCGGCGCTGGGCGGCGGCGCCCGCGGCCGTGAAGTCGGCGCGGCCGACGGTCTCCGCGGCCTCGTCGGGGTCGACGTACCGGCGCTCGTCGAAGAGCCCGAGGACGAACTTCTCGCGCAGCAGGCGTCGTACGGACGCGTCGACACGGGCCTCGGAGATCCGGCCCGAGGCCATCAGGTCCACGATCACCTCGGGGCACTGCTCGCCGCCGAACTGGTCCACGCCCGCGTCCAGGGCCTTCGCCGTCCGCTCGGCCACGCTCAGGTGCTCGACGCCCCAGGCCCGCGCCTCGTGCGTCTCGCCGAAGATCGCCGCGTCCGTGAGCAGGCCCCAGTCGGTGCAGACGATGCCGGTGTAGCCGAGCTCCTCGCGGAGCAGGCCCGTGATGACGCCCTTGTTGAAGCCGAAGCCGACCTCTTCCCAGTCGGTGCCTACCGGCTGGCCGTAGTACGGCATCATCTGCGCGCAGCCGGCCGCTATCGCGTGCTTGAACGGCTCCAGGTGGTGCTCCCGCATCCCGCCCGGGTAGACCTGCTCCTTGCCGTGCGGGAAGTGCGGGTCCTCGCCGTCCTTCTGCGGGCCGCCGCCGGGGAAGTGCTTGACCATCGCGGCCACCGAGTCCTTGCCGAGGCGCTCGCCCTGGAGACCGCGGACGTACGCCTCCACCAGCTCGCCCGTCAGCTTCGCGTCGGAGCCGAAGGTGCCGGACTGGCGGGACCAGCGGGGCTCGGTCGCGAGGTCGATCTGCGGGTGGAGCGCCGTACGGAAGCCGACGGAGAGGTACTCGCGGCGGACGGTGTCGGCGAAGGCGAAGACCAGCTCGGGGTCGCCGATGGCGGCGAGGCCGAGCGCCTCGGGCCAGGCGGAGAACGCGCCGGCGTTGAAGGAGGCGCCGATGTTGTCGGTGAAGGCGTGGCGCGGGTCGGTGGAGAGCGAGACCGGGATGCCGAGGCGGGTGCCCGCGGCCATCTCCTGGATCGCGTTGTGCCAGAGCGCCATCTCGCGGGCGCCGTAGGTGCCGAGGAGGTTGAAGTGGGTGAGCTGCCGGTCCTCGATGAGCTCGGGGGTGGTGAGCGGCAGCATCGAACCGTCCGTGTCGGTCACCGGGGTGCCGTCGGGGTTCATCATCAGCATGGAGTGGAAGAGCTGGCCGGCCTTCTCCTCCGGGGTCATCCGGGCGAGGAGATCCTCCACGCGCTCGTCGACGGGGCGGGTGGCGTCCTGGTAGGGGTGCATGTTCGTACGTCCCTGCTTGCGTGACCGGATTGCCGGATTACTTGCCGGATTACTTGACCGAGCGGATGAACTGGACGGCGATCGCGCCGAGGACACAGGCCACGCCGCCGAAGAGGAAGAGCGCGCCGTAGTTGCCGCCGCCCCCGATCGCGAGGATCGCGGGGGCCGCGATCGGCACGAGCGACTGCGGGAGGGCATTGCCGATGTTGAGGACGCCCATGTCCTTGGCGGACTCCTCGGGGTTCGGCAGGACGGCCGCCGCGAGGGCCACGTCCACGGAGAGGTAGAGCCCCTCGCCGAAGCCGAAGACGACCAGCGCGAGGACGAACATCCCGAAGGAGTGGGCGGTCGCGATCAGGGCGAGGCCGGCGCCGATGACGACCGAGGAGGCGAGGACGTACGGCTTGCGGCGGCCGGAGCCGTCGGAGAGGACGCCGCCGAGGAGGGAGCCGGCGATCACCGCGACCACCATGGCGACCGTGCCGGTGAAGAGCTTCCCCGAGACCTCGTCCTGGCCGTACCCGAGCCGGTCCATCAGGAAGTACACCTGGTAGCTGGTGACGCAGGAGATGCCGACGAAGACCAGGAAGCGGCCGACGAAGTTCCAGGCGAAGTCGGGGTGCTCGCGCGGGGAGACCCAGAAGCTGCGCAGGAACTCGCGGAAGCCGTACGGCGCGAAGGCCCCGGCCCGCGCCGGGCGGTCCTTCATCACGGCGGAGAGGTAGACCACCGAGGCGAGGCCGATGACGGCCGGGACGAGGAAGGCCAGGGCCAGGGAGGTGTCGAAGGCGTTCGCGAGGAAGGTGCCGAGGATCATCGCGATCGACGTCATCATGCCGACGATGCCGGAGACCCGGGCCTGCTGCCGGGGCGGTACGAGGTCGGGGATGCAGGAGACCAGGGCGGCCATCGCGGCGTTGCAGCCGAGCTGGGCGACGGCCCAGCCGAGCATCAGGACCGGGACGCTGCCGCCGGTGCCGACGATCGCGAGTCCGGCGAGGCCGACCGTCATGCCGCCGACGAGCCAGGGGCGGCGCCGGCCGAAGCGGCTGGTCGTGCGGTCGGAGAGGGCGCCGAAGACCGGGTTGCCGATCATCGCGAGGACCGCGCCGAGGGAGAGCACCTTGCCGAGGGCGCTGCCGCGCTCGGCCTCCGGGGCGATCTGGGCGACGCGGAGGGCGAGGGTGACCATCACCGGGGTGAGGACGGCGACCATCAGCCCGAGCTGGGCGAAGGCGAGGCCGAATATCAGGGTGCCGGGGGCCTTGGCGGGCGGCGGGGCGGTGACCTCGGGGGCGGTGGTGGTGACGGCCGCCGGGTCGTGGGTGATGGCCATGAGGGACTCCGTCGTTCACGGGCCGACAGCGGTGTCGGCCTTCGGCGACGTCAGGCTAAGCGTGAAAACCGAGTGACCACTAGGTTTCTGGAATGTGTCCTGGATCACAGGCCCAAAGACCTTCTCCGGGAGGGGATTCGGCCCCGGCTAGGGTGGGACCCATGCCGGAGAAGAAGGAACCGACGCCCCGCAAAACCGCAGGCCGGGGTAGCTACGCGGTCGGGGACGCGCGCCGTCAGAAGATCCTGGACACCGCCGTCGAGCACTTCGGGCGGTACGGCTTCCACGCCTCCTCGCTCGCCCGGATCGCCAACGACTGCGGGATCACCCAGGGCGGACTGCTGCACCACTTCCGCAGCAAGGAGGACCTGCTCCTGTCGGTCCTCGGGCAGAGCGAACAGCACGACATAGAGCGCCTGTTCAGCGTCACGCCTGACTCGTACGCGGCCTACCTGGACACCGTGGTCGCGCTGATCGAGGAGAACACCCGGCGCCCCGGCATCGTCCGGATGTACAACGTCCTGGTGGGCGAGTCCGGCAATGTCGGCCACCCCGCCCACCAGTACTTCAAGGAGCGCTACGCGCGCGTGCTCCAGCACACGGTCGACCTCCTGGAGGAGGCCGTGCGGCGCGGCGAGCTGCGCGCCGGCATCGACTGCCGGGCCGTCGGCCAGGAGCACATCGCCGTCATGGACGGCCTGCAGATCCAGTGGGCGCTGGACCCGGAGTCGATGGACATGCCCGCGCGCGTCCGGTCCTTCCTGGCGCGGCAGTACGCGGAGATGGCGGCGCCGCGGGGGTGACGGGGCCGTCGGGTCGGGTCGCCGCCTTCCTGTCCGGTTGCCTCCTTCCTGTCAGGCAGCAGCCTCCTTGGCCTTGCCTGCCTCCCACTCGCGGCCGATCGCGCCCAGCACCCTCGGATACACGCCCAGGTACCGGAAGGGCTTGATTCCCACCATGTAGACGGCGCCGAGCAAGCCGTTGGGCTTCACCAGGACGGCCATCCGCGCGCGGTGGCGGTCCGGCTCGCCGGGGGCGGGGTCCGCGACCCAGCCGATGTGCATCACCGCGTGCACGGTCCGGTTGGCGCTCTCCGCCACCCACTCGTCGTGCGTCTGGTAGACGGACGTGAACGGCACGGCCCGGAGATCGGGCCCGCGTGCCCCCGCGCGCAGGTCCTCCGGCAGCCGCTCTCGGAGGGAGCCCGCGCGCCCGTCGAGACCGGCGTCGGCCTTGTCCCAGCCGAGCAGCGCCCCCAGTTTCCAGCGGATTGCGAAGAGTGTGCGGACCACGGGCGCCGAGAGGGCGGTGTCGTCGCTGTTCGTGAACTGTCGTACCAGGCGGTCGAGTTCGTCCGGGTCGCCCGTGACGGGCAGCTCCCACACGTCCTCGATCCGGAAGTCCCGGGCGACCTCGTGGATCCGCCACGGGCGGGAGGTGTGCGCGGTGCGGGGAAGCTTCATGGTCGTACCCCTGTTCCTCCGTCGATTCCTACGCCTGTCCATGTGTATACGGTGGCGTATAGATCAAGCGTAGACGCGTCTGTACGGCACCGTATAGTCGGGTGGAGGAGTGGCGAGGTGAGGAGGGACACACCATGGGCGCGATCCGCACACCGCGGGGCCGGTGGATCGAGGAGGGCCTCCGCGCGCTCGCCGAGGGCGGCCCGGAGGCCGTACGGATCGAACCGCTGGCCCAGGCCCTCGGCGTCAGCAAGGGCGGCTTCTACGGGTACTTCGCCAACCGCGACGCCCTGCTCGCCGAGATGCTCGACACCTGGGAGCGCGAGGTCGCGGACGCGGTCATCGAGCGGATCGAGAGCGGCGGGGGAGAGGGTCGCGCCAAACTCGCCCGGCTCTTCGACTTCGTCCACCACGTCGCCGACGGACCGGTGACCGGGCTCACCGTCGACCTCGCCGTCCGCGACTGGGCCCGGCGCGACGAGACCGTCGCCGAACGCCTCCGCCGCACCGACAACCGGCGCATGGAGTACCTGCGTTCGCTCTTCCGGGACTTCTGCGCCGACGAGGACGACGTCGAGGTGCGCTGTCTGATCGTCTTCTCCCTGCGCGTGGCCGACCGCTTCATGGCGGTCGACCACGGCGGGCGCACACCCGCGGAGATGACGGAACTGACGAGGGACTGGCTGCTCAGGTAGGCGCGCTGTCGCCCTGGGGGTCAGGACTCGCCGGTCGTACGGCGGGAGCCCCGCCACGCGTACAGCGCCGTACCCGCCGCGAAGGCGACGGCGGCCACCGCCCACGCCTCGCCCTCCGGGCCGGGGCGCATCACCCAGGCCCACCAGGCCGCGCCGCCGTCCGTGCCGGAGGGGGCCGCCAGATAGACCGCTCCGGCGTAGAAGGTCGGCGGCAGCCAGCTCAGCCGGGCACCGACGACGGTGGCGGCGGCCGCTGCCAGGCCCACCATGCCCAGGGTGTTGCGTACGGCGGCGGGCGCGCCGAACTCCTCCGCGTGCCCCGGCACCCCGAGCGCGAGCAGGACCACGGCCAGCGCGGTCGGCGCGAGGACGTGCGCGAGACGGAGGGGCCACCAGGCCCGTACCGCCGTACGGTCCAGCTCGTCGCTCGGCGTGTGCAGACTCGTCCCGATCACCCCCGCCGCGAGCAGCGGGCCGAAAACCACGACCGGCAGCCGCGCCGTGTGGTCGAAGTCCGGCAGCGACACCAGCCACCAGGCCGCCCAGGCGGCGGCCGCCGCCGTGCCGAGCAGCGCGGCCAGCGCGCCGGGCAGGCCACGGGAGCGTACGTAGTGCCTCACGGGATCGGCACCTCGTCCGGGTGGCAGGTGTTCGCGGCCAGGAAGCGGGTGAGGTAAGCGCGCTGCTCGGCCGGGGACTTGGCTTCCAGCCGGTCGATGTAGGGCTGGGCGCCGGTGGTGTCGGGGCCGTAGTCGGCGGGGGTCGGGGCCAGCCACTCGATCACGGCGAGGTTGACCTGACTCGCCCGCTCGGCGTTCGGACCTGCGCCGTCGCCGGACTCGCAGGAGTCCGAGAACAGCCAGTTCACGGCAGCGTTGAGGTACAGATCGGGGTGGGCGAGCCGGCCGCGTACCGCGTCCTGCCCGGCGGCGGGCAGCGCGACGTCTCCGGGGCGCGCGGGTCCGCCCAGGCCGCTCACCCAGCGGACCGGGGCGCCGGGCACCCCCTTGAGGCGCGCGCTCAGCGGGGCGAGAGCAGCTGAGATGTCGGGCAGCAGTCCCTCGTCCACCGCCGTCAGGCAGACCTGCGGCGAGCCGTCGTCGCAGACCTGCCGCGACAGGGCCGGGTCCGGGCGCCACGGGCCGACATCCGCCGGCAGCCGCTGGATCTGGCCGGCGGCGCCGACCGCGACCGCCAGCGGGACCAGGGCGATCACCCGGAGGCGCGCCGGGCGCAGCCCGTACGCGAGGAGCGCGGCGAGCGCGAGCCCCGCCGTCCACGCCATCGACACCGGGCCGAACCACCACACCGGCCGGTCCCAGATGCCCTGATGCTCGCCCGCCGGGGAGAGCCAGCGCGCGGCGCCCTCCGTGTAGGCGCCGAGCCCGAGGACGACGTACCCGACGATCCCGAGCAGCGGGGCCGTCAGCCGCCACCGGATGACCCGCCCGGCGAGATGACCGACCGCGCCGAGGGCGGCGACGGCGACCGCGTCGGCGGCGAGGAGTTCGAGGTAGGGGCGCCCCGCGGAGACGTACGGCCAGGTGGCGAGGAGGCAGACGGCGTCGGCGAGCAGCAGCCCGGCGGCGGGCCAGAACGCGGACGGGGCGACCGCGACCAGGAGGCGGCGCAGCGGGGAGCGGGGGACGGAATCCCACAGCTCCGTCGTCCCGCGCCGCCGGTCCCGGCCGCCCTGCCAGCAGCCCGCCGCGAGTGCGAGGGGTCCGCAGAGGAGTCCGGCGGCGACGTGGAGCAGGTTGGTCGCATCGGCCCAACGGCCCTGCCATTCGGGCGCCTTGCCGTACATCGTCACCAGGACGGTGAGCGCGACGGCGGCACCGGCCCAGGGACCGAGGCCGCGGCGCAGCTCGGAACGGAGCGGGGCGGGCGCGCGCACGGGCGCCGGCCCCTCCGCGCGCGGCGGAGTGAGGGTCGCGGTCATCGGAGCGGCTCCTTCGGGAGGGCCGGGGCGGGGGCTGCGGCGGGGGCTGCGGCGGTCGGGGAGGCGCTTGCGTGCGGGCCGGGGCCGGGGCCGGGGCCGGGGGCGGGTGCCGGGGCCGGGGAGGCGTCCTCGTACGGGCCCGGGACGGGTGCCGTGGTCATCGGAGCCGCTCCTTCACGCGCTGCCCGGTGCCGGGCGCGCCGGTGCGCTCGCGGTGGGCGCGGAGGGCGGCCGTGTAGCCGCGCTCGATCGCGTTCGTCGTCGTGTCGCCCGGGTCGGCCGACTCGCCGCCGAGCGCGGCGAGTTCGGTGGTCGAGCCGCGGAAGGCGAGCCGCCCCGCCTCGATCAGGGCGACCTCGGTGCACGCCGCGGCGACGTCCTCCACCAGGTGCGTGGAGACCACCACCGTCGCCTCCGTGCCGAGCTCGCGCAGCAGCGCCCGGAAGTCGACCCGCTGCTCCGGGTCGAGGCCGGCCGTCGGTTCGTCGAGCAGCAGCAGCTCCGGTTCGTTCACGACGGCCTGGGCGATGCCCGCCCGCCGGACCATGCCGCCCGAGAGCGTCTTCATCAGCGCGTCGATCCGGTCGGCGAGCCCGACGCGCTCGACGGCCCGCTCCACGGCGGCCGCGGCCCGGTCCGCCGGCACCTCCTTCAGCCAGGCCACGTACGCGACGAACTCCCGGACCGTGAACCCCGGGTAGTAGCCGAACTCCTGCGGCAGGTAGCCGAGCCGGCGCCGGATCGCGGTGCGTTCGCGGTGGCTCCCGACGTCCCCGCCGAGGAGCTCCACCCGCCCGGAGGCGGGCGCGGCGACGGTCGCGAGGACCCGGATGAGGGAGGTCTTCCCGGCGCCGTTCGGGCCGAGCAGGCCGTGGACGCCGGGGGCGAAGGACAGGTCGAGCGCGTCGAGGGCGACGGTACGGCGGTGCCGGACGGTCAGTCCGGTCACCGTGACCGTGGCGGGCTGGTTCACCGGGTCTCCAAGTGGTCGAAGGAACGGCGCCGCAGCACGAGGAGAGCCGCGCAGGCGAGTGCCGCGGCGGCCCAGCTCCCTTGTGCCACAGGGCCGGAGAAGTACAGGGCGAGTGCGTCGGCGCCGGCCGTCCCGCCGACCCCCAGGTCCGGCGGCCCGAGGAGCGGGCCCGTCACGGCGAGCAGCCACCCGCCGGCGAGGGTCGCGGCCGCCGCCCGGCAGCCGACGAAGGAACCGAGTGCGAGGGTCGCCAGGGTCAGCGCGAGCCCCGGCAGCAGCCAGGCGGCCACCCCCGGGAAGCCGGCCACCGGCGGCAGCAGCGCCCCGCCCACTGTCAGCAGCGGCACACAGACGGCGAGCACGGCGGCGGTACGGGTGAGGAGCAGCCGCAGCCCGCCGGACGGGGTGGCGGCGGTGATCTCGTACAGGGGGTCCGCGTGGCGTCCGTACGAGACGGCGACCCCGCCGAGCGGGAGGACCGGGGAGAGGGCGAGCAGCAAGGACCGCGCGCCCTGGAACCCGGCGCCGTAGGCCAGGGCGAAGGCGCCGCCCAGGACGAGCGCCACGGCCACGACCCAGGATCCGCGCAGGGCGGGCCCGGCGGCCCACCAGAGCCGCGCCCCGCGTCCGAGGGGGCTCGCCGTGGCCGCCGGTGCGACGGCCGGCCGGTGCCCCACGGCCGTCAGGAGCTCCGCCCGTACGGCGGCCAGGGCGGGCCCCGCCGCTCCGGCGCGGACGGCGGCCGAGACGCGGCCCGCGCAGGGGGAGCAGGACTCGACGTGCTTCTCCAGGGACCAGGCGTCCGTCTCCGGGGCCGAGCCCTCCGCGTACCGGAGGGCCAGCGCGTCGGTGACGTGCCAGTCGGTGACGTGCCGGTCGGACGCGGGTCGGTCGGACGCGGGTCGGGGGGACGTCATGCGGTGCCTCCCAGGGGGTACGGGCCGGCGCCTAGGGCGGCGCGCAGTTCGCGGCGGGCGCGCAGGGCGCGGGTCTTGACGGTGCCCTCGGGGATGCCGAGCAGCCGGGCGGTCTCGCGGGTCGTCAGACCGTCGACGACGGTCGCCCGCAGGACCTCGGCGAGCTCGGGCGAGATCCGGTCGAGGGCGGCGCCCACCTCCCCGTACTCCAGGCCCGCGAGCACGCGGTCCTCGGCGGAGGGCGCGGGGGCGGCGGGTTCGGGCGGCGCGGCCGCGACGGCGGCCCGTTCGGTGCGTTCGGTACGGGCCCGGGCGCGCTGGGCGTCGACGAGCCGCCGGGCGGCGATCACCCAGAGCCAGCCGCCGGCCTCGCCCCGGCCGCGGTGGCCGCCGGCCGAGCGCCAGACCGTGACGAAGGTGTCCTGGAGGACCTCCCGTACGGTCTCCTCGTCCGGGCAGCGGCGGGCGAGCCGGGCGTGCAGCCAGCCCGCGTGCCGGTCGTAGAGGACGGCGAGTGCCTCGGTGTCCCCGCGGGCGACGGCACGCAGCAGAGCCGCGTCGTCGTCTCCCCCTGTGGGGCCTGCCCCTGAGGGGCGCAACAGTCTCACGCCCTCTCTATCGCGTACGGACCCCGGTTCGGTTCACGGCGGGTCCGACGCCCTGGTTCAGGGGTTCGTCGGCGGCCCGCCCTCCGGCAGGGCGGCGAAGACGCGCTGGAGGGCCGGCGGGCGTTCGCCGTCGCCCGAGACGACGAGGTGGTGGCGGTACGTGATGAAGTACTGGAACCCGTCGGCGATCGGGCTGCCGGTGGGCCGGTTCGGGACCCGCGCGTACGCCGGGTCCTCCAGGGCGGCCCGCAGTTCGGCGACCTCGGCGGGCGTCTGCTGCCCGGTCCGCGGCGGCTTCGTGCCGGAGCGGCTGGTCCAGCTGCCGTCGTAGTGGACGACGAGCTGGTTGCGGACCCCGGCGAGACCGCCGTTGACGACCACCTCGACGAGGACCTCACCGGGCTGGGGCTCGTCCCGGGGAGCGGGCGTGGTCGTGGCCGCGCTCGTGGCCGTGGCCGCGGTCGCGCTCGCGCTCGCGTCAGCCGTACGGGTCGGCTCGGCCGTAGGGGAGGCGCTCACCCCCGACGCCGGTCCGCCCGACGCAGGCGGCGTCTCCGGCCCGCAGGCGCTCGCGCCGCCGGCCAGGACCGCCGCCAGCAGCAGGGCCCCGCACCACTTCCCCCGTACGCCTCGGCCTCGCACCATGGATCGAGCATGCCCCGTAGAGGGCGGCCCGCGCAGCCGGACGGTCAGGTTCCCGACCGGACGATCCCGGTGAGGGGCCCGCGGTAGCGCCAGTCGAGGGAGTCGTACAGCGCGAGGCCGTCCGTGGTCGCGGCCAGGACGCCGGTCTCGGCGCCGGCCTGCGCGGCGGCCGCCTCCAGGGTGCGCATGACGTTCGCGCCGAGGCCCCGCCGCCGGTGCGCGGGGTCGGTCTCGATCTGGTCGGCGACGGCGGTGGAGCCGGTCGGGGCGATCTGGCCGCGCGCGGCGAGGGTGCCGTCCGCGGCGAGGACGCGGACCCGGATGACCCCGTCCCGTACCTCGGTCGTCCGCGCGTACCCCTCGGGCGGCGCGGGGCGGGCACCCGCGTCCAGCGGCTTGACCATCATGAAGCCCGGGTCGTCGGGGACCGTCCACCCTTCGGTGATCCACGGCGCCACCTCCTCCGGGGTCGCCATCACCTTGAGCCAGCTGTACGGCTCGGTGAGCCGCTCGCAGAGCGCGCCGACCGAGGCCGCGTCGGGGGCGGGCAGCACGTGGCGTACGACGTGCCGGGGCAGGCCGACGTCGATCCGGTAGCCCCAGGGCTCGGCGACGGCGGGTGGCGTCTCCCGGGAGACGGTCCAGCCGGCCACCCAGGCAGAGGTAATAGCTCCCATATCCATGGAGGTATTACACCGGCAGCTCGCGGCCCCGCGCGAGAGTGATCGCTCAGAGCGAACTGCCGTCGGGGAACATTCCCGGGCTCATGTGCATTGAGTCCGTACAGCTCAACTTGACTGCCGAAGGGGAGATCATGGCTTCTGCGTCCACGGCGTCCGCGCCGCTCACTCTGCCTGTGCTGCCGCTCGACGACGAGGTCGTGCTGCCCGGAATGGTGGTGCCGCTGGACCTGTCCGACAACGACGTACGGGCCGCCGTCGAGGCCGCCCAGGCCGCCGCCCGCCCCGGTGGCGGCAAACCGCGGGTGCTGCTCGTGCCCCGCGTCGACGGGACTTACGCCGGGACCGGTGTCCTCGGCACCGTCGAGCAGGTGGGGCGCCTGTCCGACGGCGACCCCGGTGCGCTGATCCGCGCCCTCGGCCGCGTACGCATCGGCGCCGGTACGACCGGACCCGGCGGCGCCCTGTGGGTCGAGGGCAGCGCCGTCGAGGAGACCCTGCCCGATCCGCTGCCCGGCTCCGTGACCGAGCTGGTCAGGGAGTACAAGGCGCTGGCCACCAGCTGGCTCAAGAAGCGCGGCGCCTGGCAGGTCGTCGACCGCGTCCAGCAGATCGACGGCGTCGGCGCCCTCGCCGACAACGCCGGCTACTCGCCCTTCCTCACCGTCGAGCAGAAGGTCGAGCTCCTGGAGACCGCCGACCCGGTCGCCCGCCTCAGGCTCGCCACCGCCCAGCTCCGCGAGCACCTCGCCGAGCAGGACGTCGCCGAGACCATCGCCAAGGACGTCCAGGAGGGCGTCGACAAGCAGCAGCGCGAGTTCCTCCTCCGCCGCCAGCTCGAAGCCGTCCGCAAGGAGCTCCGCGAGCTCGGCGACGGCACCGACTCGCCGGCCGACGAGTCCGACGACTACCGCGCCCGCGTCGAGGCCGCCGACCTGCCCGAGAAGGTCCGCGAGGCGGCCCTCAAGGAGGTCGACAAGCTGGAGCGGTCCAGCGACCAGTCCCCGGAGGGCTCCTGGATCCGCACCTGGCTCGACACCGTCCTCGAACTGCCCTGGAGCGAAAGGACCGAGGACCAGTACGACATCCAGGGCGCCCAGGCGATCCTCGATGCCGAGCACGCGGGCCTGGAGGACGTGAAGGAGCGCATCACCGAGTACCTCGCCGTGCGAAAGCGGCGGGCCGAGCGCGGCCTCGGCGTCGTCGGCGGCCGCCGCGGCGGAGCCGTCCTCGCCCTCGTCGGCCCACCCGGCGTCGGCAAGACCTCGCTCGGCGAGTCCGTCGCGCACGCCATGGGCCGGAAGTTCGTCCGCGTCGCCCTCGGCGGCGTGCGGGACGAGGCGGAGATCCGCGGCCACCGGCGTACGTACGTCGGCGCCCTGCCCGGCCGGATCGTCCGGGCGATCAAGGAGGCCGGGTCCATGAACCCGGTGGTCCTCCTCGACGAGATCGACAAGGTCGGCTCCGACTTCCGCGGCGACCCGGCGGCCGCCCTCCTCGAAGTCCTCGACCCCGCGCAGAACCACACCTTCCGCGACCACTACCTGGAGGTCGAACTCGACCTCTCCGACGTCGTCTTCCTCGCCACCGCCAACGTCCTCGAAGCCATCCCGGAAGCCCTCCTCGACCGCATGGAGCTGGTCAGGCTCGACGGGTACACCGAGGACGAGAAGGTCGTCATCGCCCGCGACCACCTGCTCCCGCGCCAGCTGGAGCGGGCCGGCCTGGAGCCCGGCGAGGTCGTCCTGGAGGACGCCTCCCTGCGGAAGCTCGCCGGGGAGTACACCCGGGAGGCCGGCGTCCGCACCCTGGAGCGCGCCGTCGCGCGGCTGCTCCGCAAGGTCACGGCCCAGCACGAACTGGGCGACCGCGAGCTGCCGTTCACCGTCACCCCGGACGACCTGCGGGACCTCATCGGGCGGCCCCACCACGTGCCGGAGTCGGCGCAGGACCCGGCGGAGCGCCGCACGGCGGTGCCCGGCGTCGCCACCGGACTCGCGGTGACCGGCGCGGGCGGTGACGTCCTCTTCGTGGAGGCGTCCCTCGCCGACCCGGAGACCGGCGCCGCCGGGCTGACCCTCACCGGCCAGCTGGGCGACGTGATGAAGGAGTCCGCGCAGATCGCGCTCTCCTTCCTCCGCTCGCACGGCGCGGAGCTGGAGCTGCCCGTCACCGGACTCAAGGACCGGGGCGTGCACATCCACTTCCCGGCCGGCGCGGTCCCCAAGGACGGGCCGAGCGCGGGCGTCACGATGACGACCGCCCTCGCGTCCCTGCTGAGCGGCCGGCAGGTCCGCACGGACGTGGCCATGACCGGCGAGGTCTCCCTCACCGGCCGGGTCCTCCCGATCGGCGGCGTGAAGCAGAAGCTGCTCGCGGCGCACCGGGCGGGCATCACGACGGTCGTGATCCCCAAGCGGAACGAGGCCGATCTGGACGACGTCCCGGCCGAGATCCTGGAGAAGCTGGAGGTCCACCCGGTGACCGACGTCCGGCAGGTCCTGGAGATCGCGCTGGCACCGGCGGCGGTGCCGGTGGCCGTCGCCGCCTGACCGGGCCGAACCCCCCTGCGGCGAGCGGGGTGTCCCCCTCGGGGGCACCCCGCTCCGGCGTGCGCGGATGTCGGCACCCGGATGTCACCGGATGTCAGTCGAGGCTGTCATGCTCGTACGCATGAACGACGACGCCTTCTGGGCTCTCATCGACGAGTTGAGCCGCCGGCCCGGTGACCGGGACGAGCGGCTGGAGTGGCTGCGGGCGGAGCTGGTGCGGAGCCCGGAGACCGAGAGTGTGGCGTTCCAGGTGCGCCTGGAGAAGGCGTGCGAGAGAGCCGACACCCGCGCGGTGTGGGCGGCGGCGAACCGCGTCGAGGGCGGCGGCTGCACGGACGACGGCTTCCACTACTTCACGCTCTGGCTGGTGGGGCAGGGGCGGAAGGTGTACGAGTCGGTCGTCGCCGACCCGGACGCCCTGGCCGACGTGCCGGGGATCCGGGCCCTCGTGGGGCGGCACCGTGACGAGTGGGACGACGCCGAGTGGCCCGAGTGGGAGGAGCTCGACTATGTCGCCCAGGACGCGTACGACGAGCTGACCGGCCAGGAGGACGACGACGGCGAGGAGTTCCTCGACGCCGTCGAGGAGGCGGAGGACGCCGCCGAGGCGGCGGGGGAGTGGGAAGAGGACGAGGAACTCGCGGGGGCTCGGCCGGAGGGGATGGCGCTGCCCCGGCTCACCGCCCTCTTCCCACTCGGTACCTCCGGCTCCTAGGAGGCGGAGGAGTTCCGGCGCCGGCCCAGGAGCAGGGTGCCCCCCGCGAAGGCGGCGAGGGCGCCCGCGCCGGCGAGGGCGAGCGGGAGCGGCGAGGAGGGGG
Source organism: Streptomyces sp. NBC_01255 (assembly GCF_036226445.1). Taxonomy (NCBI): domain Bacteria; kingdom Bacillati; phylum Actinomycetota; class Actinomycetes; order Kitasatosporales; family Streptomycetaceae; genus Streptomyces; species Streptomyces sp. NBC_01255. The sequence goes on along the minus strand of NZ_CP108474.1, from coordinate 2,858,518 downwards.
CGCCGGCGGTCTCGGCGGAGAGCGCCGGGGCCTGCTCGTCGCCGCCGTGGCCGGCGTGGCTGACGGTGGACAGGTCGGCGCCCGCGGCGATCTTCGCTTCGGTCGGGGCCTGGGCCTTCGTCGTGGCCGCCTGCGCGGTCGTACCGCCGAAGGTGACGTCCGAGCAGCTGTAGAAGGCCTCGGGGCTGTCGTTGCGCTGCCACACCTTGTAGACGATGTGGCGGCCGGTGCGGGCCGGCAAGGTGCCCGTGAAGTTGTAGTAGCCGTCCGTCGCCGTGCGGGTGGTGTTGTAGACGGCGACCGGGGCCGCGTCCAGGTCCGACCACTTCAGGGGCTGCGTCGGGTCGAAGCCCGCCTTGGTGATGTAGACCGTCATCGTGCCGGAGTGGGCCGCCGTCGCCCGGACCTTGAAGTCGAAGGAGCCCGCCGCGACCGCCGTCGCCGGCCAGTCGGTGCGCGCCCAGTCGAGGGCCCGGTACTTGGCGCGGTTCGCCGAGCAGAGCTTGCCGTCCGGGATGAGGGCCTGGTGCTGCCCGTCGGCGTTGGCGATGTTGACCTCGTTCCAGTCGTAGAGCGGCTGGGTGCCGGAGTCGGCGACGAGGTCCTTGCACACCTGCGACTTGGGCGTCTCGGGGCCTTCGGCGTAACAGGCCGCCACCCGGCTCACGGGGTTGAAGACGGCGCCGTGGGCGCCGGCCGTGGCGGGGGTGAGGCCGACGAGGGCGGCGGCGGACAGGGCGGAGGCGGCGACGGCCGAGGTGCGGCGGTACGAGGGCATGCGGGGGCTCTCTCTCGTGCGTGGGGGAGAACGGGACGAGCAACGCGCGCTGGGTACGCGGAAGTTGAATTCCGTGCGACCGCCGTAGAGCGTCGCATTGGTCCATACCAATGGGCAAGGGGGTGGGCGGAAAAAGCCGAAGCGGCCCCCGGGGTGCCGTGCACCCGGAGAGCCGCCATGAAGCAGAGAGCGAGGGGAGGTCAGCCGTTGGCGAGCGCCTGTACGCGCGAGAGGTCGCCGTTGAAGTGGTTGTGGTCGCCGACCGTCGGGCCGGAGGACGTGTACTGCCACATCGTGTAGTACTGCCAGCCGGCCGGGAGTTCGCCGACGGTCGAGGCGTACCGAGCGATCCACAGCGGGTTGGTGGAGGCGAAGCCCCCGTAGTTGCCGGTGCACTGCTTCCACCAGCTCGTCGCCGTGTAGATGACGGCGTCCCGCCCGGTCCGGTACTTGTACCGGTTCACGAAGTCCTGGATCCAGGCGACCATCCCGGACTGGGTCTTGCCGTAGCAGGTCGCGCCGTACGGGTTCCACTCGATGTCGAGGACGCCCGGCAGGGTCCTGCCGTCCTTCGACCAGCCGCCGCCGTTGTTGACGAAGTAGTCGGCCTGGGCGGCGCCGGTCGTCGTGTCCGGGGTGGCGAAGTGGTACGTGCCCCGGATCATGCCGATGTTGTACGAGCCGTTGTACTGCTGGGTGAAGTAGGTGTTCTTGTAGTACGTGCCTTCCGTCGCCTTGACGTAGGCCCACTTGACCCCGCTGTTCCACAGCGTGGACCAGGCGACGTTCCCCTGGTGTCCGGAGACGTCCACGCCTTCCGTCTGGACGGCCTGGACCGAGATGCCACCGGGCGCACCGTCGCGCCCGTCGTGCTTGAGGACGCCCATGCCCATGGAGGCGGAGCCGCGGGCGGGCACCTGCCGGGTGCCCGGGTCCTGGGCGGCACCGGCGGAGCCGGCGAGGGGGAGAAGGAGGGCCAGCGCCGCGAGGGCGGCCCCGGCGAGGGTCGTTCCGGATCTGTGCACACGCATGCGTGCCTCCGAAAGGCGGTGGGGGACCGATGTCGACACATCCTGGTGTGGACATGTCACTGAGTCGAGAGAGACGCTACGCACGTAGACCTGCCCGGCGGAAGGGGGCCCGGTTACCGCCGTTGGTCTAATCCTGCGAAATACTGAAGGAGCTGCGGCGATCGCCGCGACGGGAAGAAACTTTCAGCGGCCGGAAAACCGCCGGGGAGCCGTGAAGGGCCGCCGGGAGGCCGCCGGAGAACGTGTGGGAGGTGCTGACGTGCACGGAAGCGGTACGGGAAGTGACGGCCGGGCCGTCCCGCCCGCCGGAGTGGACCCGGAATTCCTCGCGCTCGAACGGGAACTGGCGGTCTTCCTGCGGCGCGCCCGCGCGCAGTCCGGCGAGATGGCCCGCGAGGTCCACCCCGAACTGGAGCCCGCCGCCTACGGACTCTTCGTACGCCTCGACGACGCCGGCCCCCAGCGGGCCACCGAACTCGCCGCGTACTTCGGCGTCGGCAAGGCGACCATGAGCCGCCAGCTGCGCGCGCTCGAAATGCTCGGGCTCGTCGTCCGCGACCCCGACCCCGCCGACGGGCGCGCCTCGCTGGTCCGCCTCACCGAGGAGGGCCGGGACCGCTTCCGGCACGTCCGGGACGCCCGGCGCGAGCGGTACGTCCGCAAGCTCGTCGACTGGGACCGCACCGAGGTGGCCGAACTGGCACGACTGCTCCACCACTTCAACGTCCGCTCCGAGGGCTAGGGGGTGTCTTGCCGATCAGGCCGGATCAGGGCGCGGTGCCAGGCGCCGCGAGCCCGGCATGATCGGCAAGACACCCCCTAGGGCCTGTCCGGCGGATCACGGCCGGGGCAGGACGCCCCCTGAGCCCGGTCCCGGACCTCACAGTTCCGCGTACACCGCCGTCGCGTCGTCGTGGAGCTTCCAGCGGCGCACCCCGCCCGCCTCCGCGTCCGCCGCCTCCAGCGCCCGCACCTGCCGCAGCAGGCCCGACGGCCCCTCCTCGCGCAGGACGCCGAAGCACTCCGTCCAGTCGCCCGCGCCGAACAGCTCCACCCAGCGGCTCGCCCCGTCCGTGAGCGCCGCCAGGGCCCGTACCTCCGCGCGCGGGGTCGTTCCCGTCACGGCCCGCGCCGCGACCGACGGGTCGGCCGCCGCCGTGAAGAAGCCGCCCTCCCGGTTCCGCAGCCGGTCCGTCGCCGCCAGGGATCGCAGGACCTCGTCCGGGACCCGGTCGAGCCGGTCGTCGAGCACCGCCCGGACCGACCCGTCCGGCGCCTCCAGGAGGAGAGCGGAGTCGGAGAGGACGAGATGCTCGACCGAGGCCTCGTCCCAGCGCGCGAGGACCACGGTCGCCTGGGGCGTACGCACGTGAGAAAGGTCACAGGTGTCCCGGTGGGCGTCCGCGGTGCGCCGGATTGCCACGGACAGGATCTCGAACAGGGGCATGTCCGGGCGAGAAGCGGACAGTTCGGTCAAAGCCCCGCCAAGGCGAGCGGTGAACCACGGCACCGTGTGCACACAACCGTCATCGCCGGCCGGTGGCGTGACGCCGTCGAGGAGGACGACCGTCCCCCCGCCGCCCGATGCGGGCAGAGCTGCGGCTGCCCAGTCCTCGTTGGGGCGTTCGGGGCTGCCGGGGAGGGTGGCGACGTCGCTGCGCATGAGGCCCAGTGTGCCCGCCCCGCCGCACTCCTTCACGGCACCTCCAAACGGCCGGAAAGGCCTGTACCAACCCGCCGGAGGCGGCGCGAGAGGCGGAATCGGGACCTCCGCCGAGCTGCGGGCGGGCATCCTGCCAAAGCCCGCGCGGAAGATCCAACCGGAGGTCAGTGGAGGGCCTGGACCCCCACCCCGGGGAGTTGTTCGCCAACTCATGAGTGTTGTTCACTCGTTCGGGTGGCGGAGCGGCCGATGCGCGCCCCCTTCCCAGAACCGCTGGAATGGTCGGAAGCCGTACCAGGGGTGGGGGCGCTCCACGTGACCGGTCGTCACCTCTGCTTTGTGGGCGGACGAGTCAAGAATGCGAGCACCGGTGGAGAAGAAGCGGCCTCGGAGCAAGAACGGCGCGCGGAGCCAGACCCCCGGTGTACCGCCGACCCCGGTCGGCACCGTCACGGCGCCCACCGGCGGCCACCCCGCGGAGCCCGCCGCGACGCACCCCGCGCAGCCGCAGCCGCAGGCCCAGCCCCCGGCCGGACGCTCCAAGCGCGTCCGTAACCGCCTGGTCGCCGGTGTCGCCCTCGTGGGCGTGACCGTCCTCGCCGCCGGCGCCCCCGCGATCCTCACGGCCTCCGCCGACCTGACCGACTCCCAGCGCCTGGTCACCCTCGCCGAGCTCGACCGGCAGGCCGTCACCCTCGCGCACTCCCTCGCGGACGAGCGCGACGAGGTCGTCGCGTACATCGCCGCGGGCCGCGACGCGCAGACCGGCGACGCCAAGGACAAGCGCCAGATCACCGACACCCGCTCCACCCGCGTCGACCGCCAGATCGACGAGATCCGGCCCGCCGCCGCGACCGAGCTCCGCCGCGACCTCGCCGGGGTCCCCTCCATCCGCCGCGCCGCCCTCACCGGCAAGGGCACGGCCCTGGAGGCCCACAAGGCCTACTCGGACGTCATCACCAAGCTCCAGGCCCTCTCCGACGAACTCGCCGAGGAGACCCCGCCCCGCGCCGCCGGCTCCGCGCTCACCGAGACCACCCGCGCCCCGGCCGCCCTCGGCCGCGCCGTCGAGCAGGCCTCCGCCGCCCGCGGCCTGCTCCTCGCCGCCCTCGCCGTGCCGCAGCCCGAGCCCACCGGCGACGTCCACTACGACCCCGGCACCGGCACCTACGTCCCCGACGTCCCCGAGGGCACCGAAGAGGCCGAGCACGCCCGCGACGCCCTCACCGCCGCCGCCCAGCAGGCCCGCGTCCGCGAACTGGCCGCCCTCGGCGACTTCGACCAGGCCGCCGGCGCCGCCGCCCGCGACGCGATCGCCGCGACCGTCGCGGGACCCGACGTCAAGAGCGCCGAGCGCTCCCTCGCCACCCTCACCGACCAGCCCCGGCTGACCGAGTCCGAGCGCGAGACCGACCAGGCCGGCCTGGAGGCCGCGCTGTCCGCCCGTATCGAGCAGATGCGCGGCGTCGAGTCCCGGCTCGCCGCCGAGCGGGTCGAGCACTTCGTCGCGCTCCGGGACGACGACGTCACCGCCCTCGAACTGCGCATCGCCTACCTCGGCGGCTGCCTCCTGGTCGCGATCGGCATCTCCACGTACGTCGCCCGCACCCTCACCCGGCCGCTCGCCGTGCTCCGCCTCGGCGCCGCCCGGCTCGCCGGGGCGGCCGAGCCGCACCGCGAGGAGCCGGTCCGCTTCACCGGCCGCAACGACGAGTTCGCCCAGGCCGTCCGCTCCCTCAACACCCTGCACGGCAAGCTCTCCGGCCTCGCCGCCCACAGCGAGCGGCTCACCGGCGAGCACGCCGAGACCGCCGCCGCCAAGGAGGCGCTCGGCGCGGAGCTCGCCGCCCAGCGCGCCGACCTCCAGGGCCGGGTCGCCCTCGTCACCGCCGACCTGGAACGCCTCAAGGACACGGTCCACCACACCTTCGTCAACCTCTCGCTGCGCAGCCTCGGGCTCGTCGAGCGGCAGCTCGGCGTCATCGAGAAGCTGGAGGAGCGCGAGCAGGACCCGGACCGTCTCGCGACGCTCTTCAAGCTCGACCACCTGGCGACCGTCATGCGCCGCCACAGCGAGAACCTCCTCGTCCTCGCCGGCCACGAGCACGTCCACGGCCACGCCGGGCCCGTCCCGCTCGTCGACGTGCTGCGCGCCGCCGTCAGCGAGATCGAGCGGTACGAGCGGGTCACCATCCAGTCCCTGCCGCCGCACGCCCAGATCGCCGGCTTCGCCGCCGACGACCTGAGCCACCTGATCGCGGAACTCCTGGAGAACGCCACGTCGTTCTCGCCGCCCGACGCCGAGGTCCAGCTCTCCGGCTGGCTCCTGGAGACCGGCGAGGTCATGCTCTCCGTCCAGGACGCGGGCATCGGCATGACCGACTCCCGGCTCACCGAGCTCAACGCGCGCCTCGCCGAGGCCGATCCGGACGGCTTCGAGGGCGAGGGGCTCGGCATGCGCGTGACCGCCCTGCTCGCCGCCCGCCACGGGGTCCGCGTCCAGCTGCGCGAGCAGAAGCCGGGCGGCATCGCGGCCGTCGTCGTCCTGCCGCTGCCCCTGCTGCCCACGACGCCGCCGACCGTGGTGTCGGAGCCGGTACGGGTGGCGGGCGCGGCGCCCACGCTCCACCTGCCGGGCTCGGCGGCGGAGGCCAACTCCAACACGCTGCCGTCCCGGAACCGCGACCCGCTGGTGGAGGCCGCGGAGCGCGCGTTCCTCGCGGCGGAGGCGGAGGCCGAGGAGCCGCAGCAGCAGCCGGAGCCGGCGCCGCAGCAGGAGCCGCAGCCGCAGCAGCAGGCGCCCACGCAGGCGTCCGAGCCCGTGGACACGTACGAACCCGCCGGATTCGTGGAGTCCGTCTCCGAGACCACGCTCCAGGTCCGCCTGCCCGACCCGCAGCCCGAGCCGGACGCCCACGAGCGCGCCGCCGACGGGGACCCGCTCGCCGCCGACCACGTCGAGCCCCCGGCCCTGCCCGTCCCGGCAGCGCCGTCGGCCCCGGCCGCGCCCGCGGCCCCCGAACCGCTCTCCGACCAGACGGTTCCCGGCCCGCGTACAGCCCAGTGGGAGCGGGTCACCGACAAGGGACTCCCCAAGCGCACCCCGCAAGTGGTCCGCAAGGCCGAGGACTCCACCACTCCCCGCAAGGGAGGCGTGGACGCCGAGGCCCTGCGCCGCCGGCTCGGCGGCTTCCACCAGGGCGCCAAGGCCGGACGCCGGGACGTGGAGGCGGAGATGGAGACGGAAACGCCGCGGATAGACGCCGTAAGGCCTGCACGTACAGAGGAGATGACGGGGGACACAGTCGAGGAGGCACGCAGTTGACTGCGACGGGAACGTTCGGACTGAGCACGGAGGCCCGCAACCTGCAATGGCTGCTGGGCAATCTCGTGGAGGAGGTACCGGGAGTCCGCTCGGTCGCCGTCGTCTCCTCCGACGGGCTGATGCTGCTCTCGTCCGACCCGGCCACCCAGCAGGCGGCCACGGCCGCCGCCGACGCCGTCCGTCCCGACGGGCCGCGCGGCTCCAGCGCCGACCTGGCCACCATCGTCTCGGGCATCGGCAGCCTCACCATCGGCGCGGCCCGGCTGATGGACGGCGGCGGGGTCAAGCAGACCATGGTGGCGATGGAGGAGGGCAGCGTCTTCGTGATGTCGATCAGCGACGGCTCGCTGCTCGGCGTGCACGCCACCCCCGACTGCGACATGAGCGTCGTGGCGTACCACATGGCGCTCTTCGTGGGCCGCGCCGGACACGTACTCACCCCCGAAGTCCGCAGTGAGCTGCGCAAATCGATGGAGAGCACCCAGTGATGGAGAGCACCCAGTGACGTCTGCGTCCGCGGCCTTTCACGACCACAAACTGCCGGTACGCGGGGACGGGCGGCGCCCCTCACGCGTACGCCCGTACTCGCTGACCGGAGGCCGTACCCGGTTCGGTCACGTCCTGCTCGTCGAGACCTTCGTGGCCGCGCTCGAAGCGGCCCCCGCGCGCAAGGTCCTGACGGACGGCGGGCCCGGAGCCCGCGGTCTGATGCCGGAGATGCGGGCCATAGTCGAGATCTGCCGCCGCATGCGGACGGTCGCGGAGATCTCGGCGCTCCTGAAGATGCCGTTGGGAGTCGTCCGGGTGCTGCTCAGCGACCTGGCCGACCAGGGAAAGATCCGTGTGTACGGGACCGGTCACGGCACCGGCCAGCCCGACCGCGCGCTCCTCGAAAGGGTGCTGAGTGGACTCCGTCGTCTCTGACGCCACCGCCGTCTCCGAATCACCGGTGGAAGCTCCGGCGGCCGCCGGAATCCCCGCACAGCCCCAGGCCGGTCCGTACGAACCGGAACCGGGCGCCGACGACGGCGCCCAGGACTGGCAGCTCGACCACACCCGGGCCCCGATCGCGACGAAGATCGTGGTCGCGGGCGGCTTCGGCGTCGGCAAGACCACCTTCGTCCGCGCGGTCTCGGAGATCACCCCGCTCCAGACCGAGGCGCTGATGACCCGGGCGAGCGAGGACACGGACGACCTCACGTCCACGCCGGACAAGCTCACCACCACGGTGGCGATGGACTTCGGCCGGATCACCCTCGACAACGACCTCGTGCTGTACGTGTTCGGCACGCCGGGACAGCAGCGCTTCTGGTTCATGTGGGACGACCTGGTGCGCGGGGCGATCGGGGCGATCGTGCTCGCCGACACGCGCCGGCTGACGGACTGCTTCCCGGCCCTGGACTACTTCGAGAGCTGCGGCCTCCCGTACATCGTGGCCGTCAACCACTTCGAGGGCACCGAGCGCTTCGAGCCGGAGGACGTCAGGGAGGCCCTGACGGTCTCCCCGGACGTGCCGGTGGTGATCATGGACGCGCGCAAGCGCTACAGCGTCGTCGAGACCCTGCTCTCCATGGTCGCGCACGCGCTCGAAGCAACCCCCGAATAGCGAACAGTTCTCTCACGCGCCAGGAGCACCACCCATGCGGAAGATACTCATAGTCGGCGCCGGCCAGTCCGGTCTGCAGCTCGCCCTCGGACTTCAGACGCAGGGGTACGAGGTCACCCTCATGTCGAACCGGACGGCGGACGAGATCCGCGCCGGGCGCGTCATGTCCACGCAGTGCATGTTCGACACGGCCCTCCAGCACGAGCGGGACCTCGGCCTCAACTTCTGGGAGTCCCAGGCCCCCCGGATCGAGGGCCTCGGCGTCTCCGTCGCCGCCCCCGACGCCGGCCGGGCGATCGACTGGGTCGGCAGGCTCGACGGCTACGCGCAGTCCGTCGACCAGCGCGTGAAGATGGCCGGCTGGATGGAGACCTTCGCCCAGCGCGGCGGCCAGCTCGTCATACACGGCGCGGCCGTCGGCGACCTGGACTACTTCTCCCGCAACTACGACCTGGTGCTCGTCGCCGCGGGCAAGGGCGAGCTGGTCTCCATGTTCGGCCGGGACGCGTCCCGTTCGCCGTACGCGGAGCCGCAGCGGGCGCTGGCCGTCGCGTACGTCCACGGTCTCGGCCCGCGCCCGGAGCACCCGGACTTCGACGCGGTCCGCTGCAACCTGGTCCCGGGCGTCGGCGAGCTCTTCGTCATGCCGACCCTGACGACCGGCGGCCGCGCCGACATCCTCTTCTGGGAGGGGATCCCCGGCGGCCCGCTCGACGTCTTCCAGGGCATCAAGGACCCGTCGGAGCACCTGGCGCTGACGCTGGAGCTGATGGAGAAGTTCACGCCCTGGGAGTACGCGCGGGCCACCAAGGTCGAGCTGACCGACGCGGGCGGCACCCTCGCCGGCCGGTACGCGCCGACCGTCCGCAACCCCATCGGCCGGCTGCCCGGCGGCGGCCTGGTCCTCGGTGTCGCCGACGTGGTCGTCGCCAACGACCCGATCACGGGCCAGGGCTCCAACTCGGCGTCCAAGTGCGCCGCCGCGTACCTCGCGGCGATCGTCGAGCACGGCGACAAGCCCTTCGACGAGGCCTGGATGCAGTCCGCCTTCGACCGTTACTGGGACACCGCGCAGCACGTCACCAAGTGGACGAACGCGATGCTGGGCGTCCCGCCGGAGCACGTCCTCAACCTGATCGGCGCGGCGGGCCAGCTCCAGCCGGCCGCCGACCGCTTCGCGAACGGCTTCAACGACCCTGCCGACTTCGAGAACTTCTTCTTCGACCCGGAGAAGACGAACGCGTACCTGGCGTCGCTCTCCGGAAGCTGACAGGCCGATGGCCCGGGTGGGAGCTCACCATCCGGGCCGTCTCGGCGGCGGAATGGCGCCGGGCGGGGGCGGATAGGGCAGTGGGGACGGCGGGGCCAGGGCGTTGTGGCGGGCGCTCAGCGCCTTGTAGATCTGGGCGCCGACCAGGTGGGTGAAGGCGAGCTGGAACATCAGGATGCCGATGATCAGGGTCAAGCCCCCCACGGTGGCTCCCAGGAGCGAGGCGACGTCTTCGAGCGTCGGCTCGCTGCGGTCGTTGGCCGCCTGGATCGCCGATTCGGGGACGGACAGGAGGAAGCCTCCGATGAAGTCCGCTCCGAACGCGATCACCGTTGCGAGCACCATGTTCAAGAACGTCCACCACCAGCTGCCCTTGAGCAGGTCCACCGTCCGGCCTATGGCCTCGAACAGGCCGACTTCTTGGTGGGCCATGACCGCCGGGATGAGCGCGAACACCACCCACAGCCAGACCGCGAGCGGTGCGAGGGGGGTGACCAGCAGGGGCAGGAGCACCACGCTGCTGAGCAGGTACCCGCCGACCGTGCCGGGCACGCGGGGCGCGCTCGCTCTCAGCAGCCCGCGCACGGTGACCCGCGTTCCCGTCGCGTCCTGCGCGGCCAGCGTGGCGGCCAGGGCGCCGGTCACGCCCTGGATCAGGTAGAGGAGCAGGAAGAGGGGAAGGGCGTAGATCAGGGCGAAGTCCACCAGCACGCTCGGATCGGTCGAGCCCGTGCCCAGGTCGGAACCGCCCCTGAGCGCGTACATGCCGAATCCGACGCCCACGGGCGTCGCCAGCACGACCAGTTCCGCCACGAACAGCGCCCCCAGGAGGGAGCGCCAGGTCCTGCCCAGGACCCGGAAGGCGCCGCCGAGCAGCGCACCCGGACCCGGGCGTGGTGGCAGCGGTGGTGGGACGAAGTACGGCGGCGGCGGGGCCGGTTGCCAACCGGGGTGGGGGCGGGGCGGGACCCCGCCCGGGTACTGCTGCCATGCCCCTGACATTGCCTCAGCTCCCCCCGGGCCCACGTCGTGCGGACAAGCGTAGGTACCGTCCGGTACGGAGGACAGGGCTCCGGAGGCTCGAAGCCTCCGTCGTAAAGGGTTCGAACTGCCCGGCCGCGGTGCTCGATGATGTGGGCATGCCCCTCTCGAACACCCTGGCCCGCGTGGACGCGGACCTGGCCGCCGGCCGCGTGCCGATGGCACGCCAGCGCCTGCGCGGCCTCGTCGCGTCCTTCCCGTACGACCTGACCCTCCGCCGCCGCCTGGCCGAGGTGTACCGGCTGTACGGCGACGCGGCGGAGGCGGGGCGCTGGATGTACCTCGAAGAGGACCGGGACGCGGACGAGACCGCCGCCTTCGAGGCGCGGTACGGGTCTCCCGGGTGGCGCATGAAGGCCCTCGCGTGGCGCGGCCCCGAGGCCCTGGCCGCCACCGCCGTGGCCGAGGAGCGGCTGGTGGCGGTGCGGACGGCCTGCGCCGAGGAGCTGGGGCACCCGGTCGACTGGGACGACCCGGAGTCCTACGAGGAGGAGGGCGAGCGGTACGAGGTGCCCGCCGCGCCGCTGTCGATCGGCGAGATCCTCGTGGGCATCGGCTGTGTCGTGGGGTTCCTCGCCTTCATGACGGTCTGGGTGCTCGGCGTCATCTCCCTCTTCGGCTGACCGGCTCCGGTCCTGTCGGCCGCGGCCTCGGCCCGGCGCACCGCGAGCGGGGTCAGGAGCCCGGCGATCGCGAAGAGCGCGCCGACGACGAACCAGCCGGGGCGCCCCCAGGTGATGCAGAGGGCGATCAGGAGCCCGGGGCCGAGGGCCTCGGAGAGGCCCGCACCGAGGCCGAAGACGCCCAGGTACTGGCCGGTGGCGTGGCGTGGGGCGAGGGCGAAGGACACCTCGAAGCCGCCCGCCGAATGCCAGAGTTCGCCGACCGTGTGGACCACCACTGCGGTCAGGAGCAGGGCGACGGCGGCCCACTCCGGGACGCCCGCGGAGAGCGAGACCAGGCCGCAGGAGGCGAGGAAGGCCGCTCCGGCGCGACGGTAGGCGCGGCCGCCGGCCCGGGGCGAGTCGATGCCGCGGCTCGCCCGGACCTGGAGTCCGACGACCAGGACGGTGTTGGCGAGCATCGCGCCCGAGACCAGCCAGTGCGGGGCGGTGGTGGATCCGACCAGCCAGAGCGGGATGGCCACCGTGAGCACCTTGAACTGGATGGCCATGACGCCGTCGAGCGCCGTGAGCACCAGGTACGGCCGGTCCCGCAGCGCGAGCCAGCGGGGCCCTTCGGTGGCCGGTGCCGGCGCGACGGGCGGCAGGAGGAGCAGGACGGCTGCGGCGGCCGCGAACGCGAGGGCGTTGCCGGCGACCAGGATCCGGTACGCGTCGAGGGTGCCGACCTGGACGGCCCAGCCCGCGAGCAGCGCCCCGAGGGAGATGCCGACGTTGGTCACGGCCCGCAGGTAGGAGCGGAACTCCTGTGGCCGGTCGCCGCCGTAGTGCCGGATCAGCGGCGCGCGGGCGGCGAGCCCGGCGGCCTTGGCCCCGGTGGCCGTCGAGACGGCGAGGACGAACGGCCAGAACCCGTCCGCGAGGACGAAGCCCGCCGTGGCAACCGCCTGGACCACCAGGGTCGCCGCGTAGACGGTGCGTGCTCCGTGCCGGTCCGCGAGATGGCCGACGGCGATGCCCACGGCCAGCGAGAGGAGCCCGGCGATGCCGAGCCCGAGCCCGACGGTGGCGGCCGGGAGGTGCACGGCCTGGGTGAAGTACAGGACCCCGGCGGTCAGGAAGAGGCCGCTGCCGACGGTGTAGACGAAGTTCGAGGCGGCGAGGGTGCGCTGTGGTCCGGTGTCCGGCAGCAGCTTGGGCATGACGGGGCTCCCAGTCCGGGGCAGGCGACTGTAAGGACCCGTGAAGCTTGGCGCTTATTACTTCTGATGGCAAGGGGCGGTCGGCGAAGGGGAGTTCACGGCCGGTCGTACCCCTCGTCCCCGCCGTCCGTGGCCCCCGCCGGAAGCGCCGGCGGCGCGTACGTCTCCAGGGCCTGCCCGCCCGGATCGGGGCGGACCGCCCCGAGCAGCGGGTTCGCCGCGACGGGGGAGACCTTCACCTTCCCGCCGGGCCGCGGGGCCTGCACCACCAGCCCCTCGCCGAGATAGAGCGCCACATGGGTGGCGCCCGGGAAGTACACCACCAGGTCGCCCGGGCGGAGCTCGGACAGCGGCACCCGGGGCAGCGTCGCCCACTGCTCCTGGCTCGTCCGCGGGATCTCCCGCCCCGCCGCCGCCCACGCCTGCTGGGTCAGCCCCGAGCAGTCGTACGACTCCGGGCCCTCGGCCCCCCACACGTACGGCTTGCCGATCTGTCCCACGGCGAAGCGCAGGGCCGCGGCGCCCGCACGGGACGGGGCGCGGAGGCCGTCCAGGACGCCGGAGTCGAGGAGTTCGCGCTGGGCGCCCGCGGTCTGGACGCGCTCCAGTTCGGTGAGCCGGGTGAGCTGCTCGGGCGAGAGGGACGCGAGCAGCTTCTCGACCTCGCGCAGCTTCGCCGTCACCTCGTCGCGCCGGGTGCGTTGCGCGGCGGCGAGGGACTGCTGCCGGTCGAGGGCCTTGCGGGACGCGCTCGCGAGCGCGTCGGCGCGCCGCTCGGCGCCTTCGAGCCGCGAGACGGTGCCGGCCCGGTCGCGGGCCGCGCGGGCCAGCAGGCGCCCCTGGTCCAGGGCCGACTGGGGGTCCTGCGCGAAGAGCACCCGGAGGTAGGAGTTGGCCTCGGTCTTGCCCTGGTACTGCTCCCTGGCGAGCCGCCCGGCCTCGGCCCGGCCCAGGTCCAGGTCGGTCCGGGCGGCGGTGAGCCGGGCCGAGACCTTCTTGGTGTCGGCGGCCTGGAGCTTGAGCGCCTCCTCGGCGGCGTTGAACCGCTCGGTGGCCTCCTCGGCCTGCCGGTAGAGCGTCCGCAGCCGGCCGAGGAGCCCGGCGACGGAGTCGCCGCCGGGCGGTGGGAGAGCGGCGGCGTCGTCGACGGGTTCGAGCTGCGAGTCAGGGGAGTCGGGAGCGCCGGGGGCGTCAGTCGAGCCCGGGACCACCTGTTCGGTCGGATCCGCCTCCGGATCCACCCCTGCGGTCGGATCCACCTCCGGATCCACCGGTCCGACCGGTTCCGCCTCCGGATCCACCGGTCCGACCGGTTCCGCCGCCGGGTCCGCCCAGGCGATCGGGGCCTCCGCCGAGGGGTCCACGGGCGGGTCCGCCGGCCTCGCGCCGGCCGCCGGGACCACCCCCGTGAGGGCCGTCGCAGCGGCCAGCGCCGCCGTGCACACCGTGCGCAGCAGCCTTCGCGACACGTCACCACCTCCAGAAGGATGATGACGCGTCACTTCATCTGATTAGTGTACGAATCGGGAGGCTCTCGGCATGCTCACCCGTTCGGCTCAGCATCCGTCGGCCGTGCGCCGCCACGCGTCCCGCCGCCCGCCCCGCCGCCCGGCTTGGACCACGGCCACTTGAGCTCGCGCCGCTCGCGGCCCTCGGGGACGTACTCGTAGACCCAGCCGCGCTGGATGCCGAGCCGTTTCGTGTGCCCCGCCGGTTCGCGGCGGTACGCGTGCAGCATCGGCGGGCGTCCGTCATGGGCCGGGACCGGCACCTCGTACCACTTCGGCGGGTGGCCGGTCGGACCGAGCAGGATCGGCAGGACCCGGCCGTCGAGGGGGCCGCCGCGGAAGGGCGTGTTCTCGCTTCTCACCCCTCCAGTCTCTCCCGCCTGCCCCGCTCACAGCAGGTGGGCCGCCTCGCCCACCACCGGGATGACCTTGCGGGCGAGCGTCGCCACCGGCCCCTCCGGCGTCTCCTGCGCGAGGAGCCGGCCGACGACCGCCGCCGTCTCCTCGTCGCTGGCCGTGGTCGCCGCGAGGAGGGCGACGAGATGGTCGACCAGCCACTCCCGCAGTTCGCGCGCCGGGGGCTGCTTCTCCTCGTCGAGCCAGATGAGCGAGGCGGCCTCCACGGCCGCGATCCACGTCCGCACCAGCATGGAGAGCCGGGGGCCCGGCCGTGCCGCCCCGAGGTGGACGAGGATCTGCTCGGCGGCGGCCCGCCGGACCTCGTCCACGATCGCGGTGGTCCGGGAGGTCTCGGCGACGCTGCCGCCCCGCAGCAGGGCGCTGAACCCGGCGTCGTGCTCGTCGACGAAGGTCAGATACCGGTCGAGCACCCGGCCGAGCCGCTCGGTCGGCGCCCCGACCGGGGGCTCGCTGAAGCAGCGGTTCAGGGCGTCGGCCGAGGACCGCAGGGCGGCCTCGTACAACTGCTGCTTGCCGCCGGGGAAGTAGCGGTAGACGAGGGGCCGCGAGACGCCGGCGGCCTCGGCGACGTCGTCGAGCGAGACGTCCTCGGGCGTCCGGTGGGCGAAGAGCCCCAGGGCGGCGTCGAGGAGCTGCCCGCGCCGCTCCTCGACACTGAGCCTGCGGTACGCGGGTGTGGCGGCGCCTGTCATGCCCGCAGCGTAACCGTGGAACGCACCGGTCAGGGGCGCGGTCCCGAACCGGTTCCGGCCGGGCGGGACGTCCCCGGCCCGCTGGGAGACGAGCTCGGGCGGCCGGAACCACTTGCCGTCCTCGAAGGGGGCGCCCCAGTCGGGCTCGGTCTCCGGTGTCCCGTCCAGCTGCTCCTGGTGGACCGTCCGGACACCGTCTGCCGCACGCTCGGCAGCCGTACCCCCACGCACATCCCGCAAGCCCCGACTCCGCCCGGACCGGCCCCTCACCCAGCATCCTGCGCATCGTCATCCGCGCAGCCTCCCACCACCGGGCACCGGCGACCGGACGCGCTCGGGGAGCTTGATGCGAGCCGACTTGAACGAAACCGTTGCCTCGTGTGGCCGGGACTGCAAACCTCGACTCACAGCTGCCATGGGGGGACACCATGATCATCATCATCTTGCTGTTTCTGTGCTTAGCCGCGTTCGCTCTGCTCTTTCTGGGCCCGGCCATGATTCGTGAGCGACTCGGCTGCTCAGGCTGCATGATCGTCACCATCGTCACGTGCCTGATCGGCGCCGCGGTCACGGTCGCGATCATGGAGAGTTCCTAGGAGGAACCGTCCCAGGACCGGCACTGAGCGTCTGCCCCGGTGGCCACGCCCCGACGTGAAGCTGTTCAGCATCCTGGTCCATATGCTCACCGAGACGAGCCGGCACGCTGGACGCGCCGACATCCTGCGCGAACAACTCGACGAGAGCGCAGGCGCAACAACCCAGTGCGCGACTCCACATCGCGACGCGACCTTCTGGGAAGCCCAGTGCGCGAAGATCGAGCGAGCCGCCAAAGCAGCCGCCACCACACCCGATCACGCTGGTTCCTACGACTCCATGTTGTGAAGCTCAGCGAATCCCCATCGGTCCAGGCTGTCCTCGGTGCATTCAAGTCGACTTGGCACGCTGTGCGGGAGATTCTCGACACGGGCCGAACCGAGGAGACAGGTTGATCACGGAGTACCAGCAGCGCCTACGCGACCGCTACCTCGCTGCCCCCGTCATGGCGGCCCCGGCGCCCTGGCAGCTGGTCCTGGATCACAGGACCCCCATCGGCGGCCTGCTCGGCATCGGTTTCGCGGTCGATCCGGACACCGGACACGACCTCGTCATGGTCGTATCCCACGACGGACACGGACTCTTCGACGCGGTCACCGGCGAGAAGGTCGCACGCGACCGGGATCCCGACCCCGCCACCAGCACCCCCGACGCACACCCGGACCTCACCTGCCCCGGACTCGGTCCCGTCGCAGGCACCGGGATCCGCATCGCCGGCCTCTTCGGCGGCGGTCTGCGCAGCACCACACGGGACGGCTGGACGGTGGATGTCGTCAGCCCCGACTGGCCCCACGACCGCGTCATCCTCTCCGTCGACGGCGGAGCGAACAACGGAGCGGCGGGAGGCACCTGGTGGCACGTCTTCCACTCCGAACACTCAGAACTGCGCACTGCCGGTTTCTCCCCGGCCGGTCGCACCCTGGCAATCGCGACCAGCAGCGACCTCACCCTCTGGACCCGCCCCCGGTTCCCCATCGAGGACTGAACGGCCACCGGAGCGCGTTCGGGTGCTTTGCCATCCCGCCTACGCCGTCGCGTTACCAGGGGTCACCCTTGTGAGGCGGCCCGTCAGTAACGCCGTCAATCCCTTGCGCGCGACTTGTTGACGATCCGTCTACCACCGTGTGAACTGACCGGTGGACTCGTACGAGGAAATCGAAGGAACCGCACGAAGGAACCGCACGAAGGAACCGCACCACGGGAACGGCCATCCGACCCCCGAAGGAGGCGTCAGTGTCGACGCGCGACCTCTACACCACGGCCCAGCCCACCCTCTCCTGGCAGGTGCCGGCCACCGGCGCCGCCCGCTTCTCCTGGGAGTACGAGGAAGGCCGCGAGCGGCTCCTCGCCCTCTACCAGAAGGGCAAGGACAAGCAGTGGGACAGTTCCACCCGCATCGCCTGGGACCTCGACGTCGACCCGTACGACCCGCTCGGCACCCCCGACGAGGTCCTGAACCTCTACGGCACCCGCCACTGGGTGAAGATGACCGAGAAGGACAAGGGCGACCTGCGCCGGCACTACGCCTCCTGGCAGTTCAGCCAGTTCCTCCACGGCGAGCAGGGCGCCATGATCTGCGCCGCCCGGATCGTCGAGGCCGTCCCCGACCTGGACGCCAAGTTCTACTCGGCCACCCAGACCATGGACGAGGCCCGGCACGCCGAGATCTACGGCCGCTTCCTTCACGAGAAGATCGGGATGCTCTACCCGATCAACGACAACCTCAAGAGCCTCCTCGACGACACCCTGCGCGACTCCCGCTGGGACATGCCCTACCTCGGCATGCAGGTCCTCATCGAAGGGCTCGCACTCGCCGCCTTCGGCATGATCCGCGACACCACCGACAAGCCGCTGCCCAAGCAGATCCTCGCGTACGTGATGCAGGACGAGGCCCGTCACGTGGCCTTCGGCCGGATGGCCCTGCGCGACTACTACCGGCAGCTGTCGGACGCGGAGCTCCGCGAGCGCGAGGAGTTCGTCATCGAGGGCTGCTACCTGATGCGCGACCGGCTGCGCGGGGTCGAGGTCCTGGAGAACTTCGGCATCCCCCGGAAGGAGGCCGAGGAGCTGAGTGAGCGCAGCGAGTTCCTCCAGCTCTTCCGCAAGCTCCTCTTCAGCCGGATCGTCCCCTGCGTGAAGGACATCGGCCTCTGGGGCGAACGCCTCCAGAAGGCCTACCTCGACATGGGGGTCTTCGACCTCGGCGACTCCAACCTCGATCTGCTGATGACCCAGGACGAGGAGATCGCGGAGCGGCTCGACGCGGAGCGCTTCGCGGCGGAGGAGCGGGCGCGGGTGACGGAGGTGGCGGACGCGATCGCGGACGGGGCGGCCGCGGAATAGGACCACGGGCGGGGGCCTACCCCCGTGCCTTCGCCTCCAGCCGCAGCGCCTCCTCCATCACCGCCCGCGCGATCGGCGCCGCGCTCCCGCCCCCGCTGATGTCCGTACGGGACGCCTCGGCGTCCTCGACGACGACCGCCACCGCGACCGCCGGCTGGGCCGTGCCCTCCGCCTGCGCCCAGGCGATGAACCAGGCGTACGGGGTGCCCGTGTTGCCGAACCCGTGCTGCGCGGTGCCCGTCTTGCCGCCGACCCGCGCCCCGGGGATCGCCGCGTTCGTGCCCGTGCCCTCCTCGACCGCCTTCACCATCAGCCGCTGGAGCTGGATCGCCGTCGAGGGGTTCATCGCCTGCCGGTAGCTGCGCCGGCCCGTACGGTCCACCGTCGTCCCGCCGGAGGTCGTGGTGCGGTCGACGAGGTACGGGTGGGCGATCTCGCCGTTGTTGGCCACGGCCGCCGCGACCAGCGCCATCTGGAGCGGGGTCGCCGTCGTGTCGAACTGCCCGATCGACGAGAGCGCCAGCTGGTCCGGGCTCATCTCCCGGTCGAAGTTCGACTTCGCGACCCAGGACGGCACCTGGAGGCCCGTGTCGTTGAAGCCGAAGCCCTCGACCGCGTCGACCATCCCGGTGAGCTCGACCTCCACCCCGAGCCCGGCCATCACCGTGTTGCACGACCACTGGATCGCGTACGCGAGGGACGCGTCCGCGCAGCCCTTCGCCTCGTTCGGCAGCACCTGCCGGGTGCCCGGGAGGACGAACGGGTCCGGGGTGTCGGTCGGCGCGTCCACGTCCCGCACCACGCCCGCGTCGAGGGCCGCCGCGGCCGTCACGATCTTGAAGGTGGAGCCGGGTGGGTACGTCTGGCGCAGCGCCCGGTTCAGCATCGGCTGGTTCGGCGAGGAGACGAGCCGCTTCCAGGAGTCCTTGACCTCCTTGCCGGTCCCCGAGAGGACCCCCGGGTCGTACGAGGGCGAGCTGACGAGCGCCAGGATCCGGCCGCTGGACGGCTCGACCGCGACGACCGCGCCCCGCTTCCCGTCGAGCCCCCGGTAGGCCGCCTCCTGCATCGGGGCGCGGATCGTCGTCAGGACGTCGCCGCCGGGCTGCCGGCCCCGGGTGAGGTCGTTCCAGAGCGGCAGTGGCGCGAGCATCGGGTCCGTCCCGCCGAGGACCGCGTCCTCGGCGTGCTCGACGAGCGTCGTGCCGTACGTCTGGGAGGCGAAGCCGGTCACCGGCGCGTACAACGGCCCCTGCCGGTAGGTCCGTTCCCAGCGCAGCTGCTGTCCGCTGTCCCGGGAGCCGGTCACCGGCTTCCCGTCGACGACGATCTCGCCGCGCGGCTCCGCGTACCGGTCGATGGCGATCCGCCGGTTCGCCGGGTTGTCGTCGAGCTCCTCGGCCTCGAAGACCATCACGCGGGCCGCGTTGACGAGGAGGGCGACGAGGAGGACGAGGCAGAGGGCGGCGGCCCGCCGGATGTACCGGATCACGGGGCGCCCTCCTGGAGGTGCGGGGTCACGGGGCGTCCTCCCGGAAGGGGGTGTCCTCCCTGACCGGGGCGAGCGTCCCGGTGTCGGCGGAGTCGGGCTGCGGCGCACGGGCCGAGTCGCTGACCCGGATGAGGAGCGCCACGATCACCCAGTTGGTGACCACCGACGAGCCTCCCTGGGCCAGGAACGGCATCGCCATGCCGGTGAGCGGGATGAGCCCCATCACCCCGCCCGCGATCACGAAGACCTGGAGCGCCACGATCGAGGCGAGCCCGATCGCGAGCAGCCGCCCGAAGGGGTCGCGCAGCGCGAGGCCGGCGCGGTAGCCGCGGGCGACGAGGAGCGCGTACAGGAGGAAGAGCGCGGTGAGGCCGACGAGTCCGAGCTCCTCGCCCGCCGTCGCCAGGATGAAGTCCGACTTCACGGCGAAGCCGATGAGGACGGAATGGCCGAGACCGAGCCCCGTGCCGAGCATCCCGCCGGCGGCGAAGGCGAACAGCGACTGCGCGAGCTGCCCCGGCCCCTCGCCCGCCCGGATCGAGGCGAACGGGTCGAGCCAGTCCTCCACCCTGCTGTGCACGTGCGGTTCGAGCGAGCCGACGAGGAAGGCCCCGGCGGAGGCCAGGACGAGCCCGACCGCGATCCAGCCGGTCCGGCCGGTCGCCACGTACAGCATGATCACGAAGAGGCCGAAGAAGAGCAGCGAGGTGCCGAGGTCCCGCTCCAGGACGAGGACGCCGACGCTCAGCAGCCAGATCGCCACGATCGGCCCGAGCACCCGGCCCGTGGGGAACTGGAGCTTCCAGATCCGGCGGCCGGTGTACGCGAGGGCGTTGCGGTTGGCGGAGAGGTACGCGGCGAAGAAGACGGCGAGCAGGATCTTCGCGAACTCGCCGGGCTGGAAGGAGAGCCCGCCGATCCTGATCCAGATCTTGGCGCCGTTCACGGCGGGGAAGAAGATCGGCAGGATCATCAGGGCGAGCGCGGCGGCCACGGAGACGTATGCGTACCCCTGGAGCGTGCGGTGGTCGCGCAGGAGCAGGACGACCACGATGAAGAGCGCGACCCCGAGCGTCGACCAGACGAGCTGCGTCGCCGCCGCCTGGTCCCTCGGCGTCTCCAGGTCGAGGCGGTAGATCAGCACCAGGCCGAGGCCGTTGAGCAGGACCGCGATCGGCAGCAGCAGCGGGTCGGCGTACGGGGCGCGGAAGCGGACCGCGAGATGGGCGACGAGCGCGAGCAGCCCGAGCCCGGCGCCGTAGCGGGCGGCGTCCGGCGGCACGGCGCCGCTGCGGGCGAGGCCGACGGCCGCGTAACCGGAGACGGAGATGAGGACGGCGCCGACGAGGAGGGAGAGTTCCACGCCGCGGCGCTTCGGGATGCGTACCCCGGGCGGGGGAGCGTCCGTGCGCGGAGTGGCGGTCATGGTCCGCAACGTAGCAAGCGGTATGCCCTATGTCCCTTTTGTGTGACGGTGTGCCGTGTGGTGCTGTTCAGTCTCCCGGTACGGAGTCGGGGCCGGGTTCCGTGAGGCGGACGTACTCCGGCAGCCGGAGCCGGGCGACGGCACCGCTTCCTTCGTCGGCGTCGGCGAACACCAGCTCGGCGCCGATCACCTCCGCCTGCCCCACCGCGATCGTCAGCCCCAGACCGTGCCCCTTGCCCCCGCTCTCGGTGCGGAACCGCTGCGGCCCCGACTCCAGCAGGTACCCGGGATAGCCGGGCCCGTGGTCCCGCACGGTCACCGTCGGCCCGTCCACCGTCACCACCACCGGAGGCGCGCCGTGCTTGTGCGCGTTGGCGATCAGATTGCCGAGGACCCGCTCCAGGCGCCGCCGGTCCGTCTCCACGGTGGCGTCCCGGACGACCCGTACCTCCGTCGGCGTGCCCGAGGCGCGGACCACCCGCGCGGCGAGCGGGCCGAGCTCGTGCACCGCGAGGTCCACGGCCTCGTTGCGGGCGTCGAGCCGCGAGATCTCCAGGAGGTCCTCGGTGAGGTCGCGCATCGCCTTCACCCGGTCCTGGACGAGCTCCGAGGGCCGTCCGTCCGGCAGCAGTTCGGCGGCGGCCGAGAGCCCGGTCAGCGGGGTCCGCAGCTCGTGCGCCACATCGGCGGTGAACCGCTGCTCACTCTGCAGCTTCCGCTGGAGCGAGGAGGCCATCGTGTCGAGCGCCCCGGAGACCGTCGCCACCTCGTCCTGGGAGCGCGAAGGGTCTTCGGTGCGGGGGTCGTTGACGCGTGCGTCCAGGTCCCCGGCGCTGATCCGGCGGGCCACCTGGGCGGTGAGGTGCAGCCGGCGCGTGACCCGGGTGACGGCGAAGGCGCCGACGAGCAGCGTCGCCCCGATCGCGAGGACGGAGGAGCCGACGATCGACCGGTCGAGCGCGTCGATCGTCTCGGCGCTCTGCGAGTAGTCGAACCGGACGGCGAGCGCGCGGCCGTCCGCGGGCCCCGCCGCCCACATCGTCGGCCGGCCGTCGTGGTCCGCGACCATCGTGCCGTGCTCGCCCCGGACGGCGAGCGCACGCAGCGGCGCCGGAAGCCCCTCCGGGTCGAGGCCGGAGAACCGGGGGAGGGGCTCGCCCGCCTCGTAGAGGCGGCTGACCTCGGTGAGCCGCGTGAGGGCCTTCTCCCGTGCGTCGTGCACGGTCTGGCCGGTCACCGAGACGTGGACGAGGACGCCGAGGAGCGCGGCGAGGGCGCAGCACATGACCGCGATGAAGACCGCGGCCTTCCAGGTGAGGGTCGCGGTCCAGGCGGGCAGCCGGGGCGTTCTCACGGGCCCGGCTCCTCGGACAGGGGTACGGGGGCCGGTACGGGCGCGGGCGTGGGTACGGGCGCCGGCAGCGCGGGCGTGGGCGACGGGCTCACGAGATCGGGCGCGGGCGGCACGGCCGACGCCCGGGCGCCAGGGGGCGCCACGCGGAGGATCTCGTCCCGGGTGGGCAGCATGCTGTGCTGCTGCTCGTCCCAGGACCAGGCCGTGCGGTACTCGTAGCCGGGAATGCCGGCCGAACTCACCCGCATGATCAGGTCCCGGCCGGCCAGCTCCACGCTGATGACCTGGTCGACGGTGGACATGATCCGGGTGAGCCCGCCGTTCTCGGCGAGGTAGACGCGTACCCCGACCTGCTGGTCCGGCATCCGGATCCCGACGATGAGCTCGTCCCGGCCGTTGCCGGTGAGGTCGTGGTAGTACGGCCGCAGGACGGGACACCCGTCGGGCTTCGCGGCGCAGGCCTCGATCGCCCGGGCGGTCTCCTCGTACAGGCCGTCGGCGCCGGAGTACGTGTCGGGGTGCGCGCGCACCTCGGCGCGGACGACCTCGGCGGGGGCGACGTGCCGGACGTCGTTGTCCGGCACCTTCACGCCGGGGACGCGCTGGGTGTCCGACTCGCCGTAGTCGATCGGCGGATCGGTGGCGGGCGGCAGATCCGGCCAGAGCCGTACGGGCCCGACGGCGGTGGGCGTGGGTCCGGCGCTCCGGAGCCCGCCCTCCCCGCCGCCGCAGCCGGTCGCCGCGGCGAGCACGCACAGGACTCCGGCCACTCCCCGGGCGGCTGCGGCGTGCGGTCTCACGCGCTGTTCCTCCTGCTCCTCGGGCACGGCGGTCCAGTGGGGCCCGTGTCCCGTCGACCATATGCGGAGAGATATTCCTTTTGCCTCTCGGTGGGGGAGCCGTGGGGCGGGGCTCCGGCCCGCATCACGGTCGGCCTATGGTGCGAGGGAACGATTGGCCGCGTTTATGCGACGGATGTGGATCGCGCCCGCGCTGGTCCTCCTCGCCGTCGCCGGACACGTCGGCGCCACCGACTGGAGCGCCTGGGACCCGGACCGCATCGCCCTGATGCTGCTGCTCGGCGTCTGCGTGGGCGTGGCGGAGGAGCTCGCGACGCGGGGCATCGCGGTGAGGATGCTCCGGGGCGCCGGGCACCCCGAGCGCTTCGTGATGGTGGTGTCGTCCGCGCTCTTCGCCCTGATGCACGTCGTCAACCTGCTGTCCGGCATGGAGCCGAGCACGGTCCTGCTGACCGTCGTCTACACCTTCGCCTTCGGCACCTGCATGTACCTGTCGATGCTGGTGACCGGCACGATCTGGACCGCGATCGTGCTGCACGCGCTGACCGACCCGACGACGTTCCTGGCCTCCGGCGGGGTCGACGAGGCGGTCACCGGCCAGTCCGGCGGCTGGTCGCTCCTGGCCGCGTCGGCCACCATCCTCATGATCGTCTTCGCGCCGGTCGCGGTCTTCCTGGTCCGCGACGACCGCCCGAAGGCGCCCGGGGACTGAGGGTGCACGCCGTGCGCGGGGCTCAGAAAGCGCCCCGCTCCATCCGCGCCAGGGCCGCCCTGCACAAGGTCAGAAGCTTCTCGTCCTGATGGATGTCATGGCTGCCGGAGCCGCCCTCGCGGGCGTTGTGACGGCGTCTTCGGGTGAGCTCGGTGAGGATCGTCAGCTGGGCGTCCGACGCCGCCGGGCCCATCTCCGCCAGACACTCCGCGATGTCCACGCGCGCGTGCCGGTTCTCCTCCCAGACCGCGAGCAGCACGGGAAGCGCCTGGTCGGCGCGGCCGGAGACCCGCCACAGGGCCGTCGCGCTGCGGACCCGTACCCACAGGTCCCGCGAGGCGAGACCCGGCCGGAGCGAGGCCGCCGAACCGGCCGCCGCCGGGCCGATCGCCGCGAGGGCCAGGGCCGCGCAACACCAGTCCGGGGCCGAGGAGCCGGGCCGCAGCCACCGCTCCAGGGCCGGCAGCACGTCCCCCCGGTCACCCTCGGCGGCCCACAGCGCCCGCGCCGCCATCGTGGAGACCGCGGCCGAGTCGGCGTCCAGCAGCCCGCGCAGGTCCGGTACGGCCTCCCGGGCCGCGGGGCCGAAGGCCGCCAGGGTCCGCAGGGCCGCCTCCCGCACCCAGTCGCGCCGGTGTTCCGGCGCACCGCGCAGCACCCGCAGGACCTCGGGGACCGCCTGTCCGCCCCGTACCGCCGCGAGGGCGTAGAGCAAGGGCGCCGCCCGGTCGAACAGCCCCTCGTCGAGCTCGACCTCGGCGAGCCGGCGCCGCAGCAGCGGGGCGAGGCCCGCCGCGGCCGGCCCGAGGCCGTCCATGGCGTACAGCAGCTCGCGCCGCACGTCGGGCTCCTCCAGGACGCGGGCGAGCAGCGGGACCGCGCGGGTGTCCCCGGCACGCGCCAGCGCGAGGAGCGCCCCGTCCCGACCGGACCGCCCGACGAGCCCGCAGGAGCCGTCCCGCGAGGCACCGGGCAGGTCCGGGTCGTCCGTCAGCCGGACCGCGAGCGCGTCCGCGGCGGGCCCGCCCAGCTCGAAGAGCCGCTCCAGGAACGAGGTGGCGGCCTCCCGGAGCCGCGGCTCCGGATCGTGGAGCTGCGCGCCGACGAGCCGGACGATCTCCTCGTACCGCCCGCGCCACACGCGTATCAACCCGCCGCACAGCCAGATCGCGTCCGACCGCTGCCACCGGTCGGGGCTGCGCAGCTGGGCGAGGATCAGCGCGATCCGGTCGTCGACGCGGTCGTCGAGCGCGGCGTGCAGGGTCCGGAGCAGCTCCTCGGTCCAGGGCGCGGGCCGACCGGCCGCGTGCTCCTCCAGGAGCTCCCGGACCTGCCCGGCGAGCGTCGGCGCACCGGGCCACCCGCCTTCGCCGAGCCAGACGCCGTCGGCCCGGGCGCCCCCCTCGGCCCCGACACCGCCCTCTGCCCCGGCCCCGGCGCCGCCCCCGGCACTGGAAAAGCCCCCGCCTCCGCCCCCGCCCCCGCCCCCGGCCCTGAGCGCGCCCGTCCTGATCTCCTCCAGGAGCTCCGTCACCCACCCCACGATGTCGTCGGGGATCTCGCCCGGCGCGCAGCGGGCCAGCTGGGCGAGGGAAGCCAGCCGGAGCCCGGGGTCCTGCGCGGCGCGGGCGAGCCAGTCGAGCCACTCGACGGTCTCGGCGCGCAGCGACGCGTGCCGCAGGGCGATCCGCCCGACCGCGGCCACCAGGGCGAGCCGTACCTCGGTGTCCCGTTCGACGGTGAGGCTCTCCCGCAGCAGGGTCAGGACGCGCGCGGGCTCGGGGTGCAGCGAGGCGAGCGCGCAGGGCGCGGCGAGCCGTACCTCGGGGTCGGGGTCCCCGACGAGCCCGAGGAACACGTCGGCCCCGGCGGCGATGGCGGCGGCGGCCATCGCGTAGTTGGCCGCCGGTATGAACTCCTCGTCGTCCGGGTCGAATTCGTCCAGTTCCTCGTCGTCGTCGAGCTCGATCCCGCCGATGCTGGTGAGCAACTCGACGATGCCGCCCCGGTCCTGGACGGCGGGGTCGGCGACGAGCTCGATGAGGAAGGGGATGCAGGCGAGGGTCGAGTCGTAGACGTCGCCCTGGTGGTGCACCGCGCCGTACATGCCGTCGAGGGCGGTCTCACGCTCCGCGGAATCGGCGGAGGCGAGTCCGCGGAGCAGTGCCGGCACGTCGTCCGCGGGGCCGTAGGCGTGCCCCAGCGAGGCCCAGTCGACCTCCTCGATCCCCGTCAGCATTGCCAGGCCGCCTTCCCCGTGAGCGCTGTACCAGTGAGCAAGTGTGCACCACAGGAAGGGCAACAACGCCGTGCCGACGCCACCGGCCGCGCGCGAGGCCCTGGTTGCGGTCTCTTTGCGCCATGTACGGGGCGGAGCAGGGTGGTTGCTCTGGGTATCCGCCTCTCGCCCGCCTCTCACCCCTCCGATCGGACGCGGACGAACGCCTCGTTCTCGTGCCGCCCCGCGAGCCGGCGCAGCTCCACGGGAAGGGGTGGCTCCACCCACCGCACCGGCCCGTGCTCCGGGTCCTCGGCGAGGGCGCCGACGCGGTCGGCGACCAGCGCGCCGACCTGGCGGGACTGCGCGGGGGTCAGCCGGGGCGAGGTCGTCACGGTACGGCCGTCGGGGAGCCGTACGAGCAGGTCACGGGGCCGCTCGGGCGGGCCGATCACGCCCAGCAGCAGGCCGTCGCTCGTCTCGGCGTGCCGGATCTTGCGCCAGTCCCAGGTGCTGCCGGCCCGGTAGACGGAGCCGAGCGACTTCGCCACGATCCCCTCGACGCCGGAGTCCCGCAGGTCGCGGAACCAGCCCCGGGCGATCTCCTCGTCCAGCGTGGCGAGGACGCGCTGGAGGGGCGGCTCCGTCTCCCGCAGGGCCGCCCCGAGCAGCTCCCACCGGTCGCGGAGGGGCAGTCCGCGCACGTCCCGCCCCGGCACGGCGAGGAGGTCGAAGGCGATGTACGAGACGGGCACCCCGGTCCGTACCCGGTCGCCGTGCGAGCGGAGCAGGTCGGTGAAGCTGATCCGCCCGTCCCGGTAGGCGCACAGTTCGCCGTCGAGCACGATCCCGGGCGGGAGCTGTTCGCGCAGGTGGGCGGCGATCTCGGGGAACTCGGGTGCGAGGTCGCGACGCGAGCGGGACTGGAGGACCACCCTCCCGTCGCCGAGGACGAAGGCGAGGGCGCGGAACCCGTCCAGCTTGAGGGAGTACTGGAGCTCCCGGGGCGGCTCCGCCTGGGCGGGGATGTCGTCGGCGGACCGGGGCCGCATGACGTCGACGGGCGGCGGCAGCGCCACGCCCCCGTCGCCCCCACCCTCCGCACGGCTCGCACGCCCCGCGTTCACGGCACGATCCCGGCGCGCCCGGGCGCGAAAAGGGGCGCCAGGAGCTCCCCGTACCGCTCCAGACGTGGCGCGATGTCATCCATCAGGAGAACGAGTTTTTCCGGGTCCGCCGCGGGCGCGGCGCAGTCCGCGACCTCCTCCCAGGTGACGGGCGCCGAGACGGCGGGCAGGGCGCGGGCCCGCAGGGTGTAGGGGGTGGCGGTGGTCTTGGCGGCGGCGTTCTGGCTGTGGTCGACGAAGACCTTGCCGGGGCGCAGGGCCCGCGCCATCCGGTGCACGACGAGCCGAGGCAGCTCGGCCTCCGCCTCGACGGCGAGCCGTCGCGCGTACGCCGAGACGTGCTCGGAGGGAGTCGGCACGACGGGAACGAGGAGGTGGAGCCCTTTGGCCCCGGAGGTCTTGGCGAAGGCCTCCAGACCGTCGGCGGCGAGCCGCTCGCGCAGGTGGAGCGCGACCCGGCAGCAGTCGACGACCGTCGCGGGCGGCCCGGGGTCGAGGTCGAACACGAGCCGGTCGGCGACGGCGGGGGAGGAGGTCCGCCACTGGGGCGTGTGGAACTCGACGACGAGGTTCGCGGCCCACATCAGGGAGGCCAGGTCCTGGATGACGACCTGCCGCGCCCGCGGGTCGTCGGAGCGGGGAACGGAGGTGGTGCTCACCCATGAGGGTGTGCCGGGCGGCGGATTCTTGGTGAAGAAGAGCTGCCCGTCGGGACCGTCCGGATAGCGCAGGAAGGAGACGGGCCGATCGCGCAGATGCGGCAGGATCGCGGCCCCGACGGTGGCGTAGTAGTGCAGCACCTCGCCCTTGGTCGTGCCGGTGAGCGGGTGGAGCACCTTGTCCAGGTTGCTGAGCGCCAGGCGCCGCCCCTCCACCTCTGTGATGGGCGTCATACGATGAGAATCCCACGTCTACCGGACATCTCTCGGCGAAAGTGAAGAAAACCGTGCGATCCATCTGGAACGGCGCCATTTCCTTCGGGCTGGTCAGCATCCCGATCAAGCTGGTGAACGCCACCGAGAGCCGGTCCGTCTCGTTCCGCCAGATCCACACCGAGGACGGCGGCCGGGTCCGCTACAAGAAGGTGTGCGAACTCGACGGCCAGGAGGTCGCCGCGGCGGAGATCGGCAAGGCGTACGAGGAGGCCGACGGGACCATGATCCCGATCACCGACGAGGACCTGGCCGCGCTGCCGCTCCCGACGGCGAAGACGATCGAGATCGTGGCCTTCGTGGCGGCCGGGGAGATCGACCCGCTCCAGATGGAGGCGGCGTACTACCTCTCGGCGAACGGCGTACCCGCCGCGAAGCCCTACACCCTGCTCCGCGAAGCCCTGAAGCGCAGCGACAAGGTGGCGGTGGCGAAGTTCGCCCTACGGGGGCGGGAGCGGCTCGGCATGCTCCGGGTCGTGGACGACGTGATCGCGATGCACGGCCTGCTCTGGCCGGACGAGATCAGAGCACCGGAGGGCGTGGCCCCGGAGACCCCGGTGACGGTACGCGACGCCGAACTGGACCTGGCGGACGCCCTGATGGCCACCCTCGGCGAGGTCGACCTCGACACCCTCCACGACGACTACCGCACGGCGGTGGAGGAGATGATCGCGGCCAAGGCGGAAGGCGGCGAGGCGGTGGCACCCCCGACACCGGGCGAGGAGGGCGGCGGCCAGGTCATCGACCTGATGGCGGCCCTGGAGAACAGCGTACGAGCGGCAAAGGAGGCCCGCGGCGAGGACGCGGAGGTCACGGAACTCAAGCCACGGGCGAGAGCGGCGAAGAAGACGACGACGGCGGCGGCGAAGAAGACGGCGAAGAAGACGACCGCGAAGAAGACGACGGCGAAGACGCCAACGAAATCCCCGGCGAAGAAGACCTCACGCAAACGCCCGGCCTGAACCACCCGCACCGCACTCCCGCACCCCCCCAGAGGCCCCCGGACACAGCGCCGGGGGCCTCTGAGCTGTGTCCGTGTCCGGGGCAGGTCGTCAACTCCCCGCAATCCGGACGGGCGTGACCGGCGTTCGGACAACAGATGGTCAAATTCTTGTCGCAGACCTGTCAGGAAATCGCCTTCGCTGGCACGCTCACAGCCGCGCCACCCCCCCCCACGACCCCCACGTGCTTCAGCGAAGGAGCCCGCGTGACCCGCCAGCAGTCCTCGCACCGCCGTACCGTCGTCTCGACCGCCCTCATCGCCTCGGCGGCCATGCTCGTCGTAGGAGTCCAGACCGGATCCGCCAGCGCCGACGCCCAGCGCGAGGCGGGCGCCACCGCACTCGTCCTCACCGGACCGCAGCGCGCCGCGGCCGTCCAGGAGGCGCAGGCGGGAGCCGCCGCCACCGCCAAGGCGATCGGCCTCGCCGACCGCGAGAAGCTGCTCGTCCGGGACGTCGTCAAGGATGCCGACGGCACGGTCCACACGCGCTACGAGCGCACGTACGAAGGCCTGCCGGTCCTGGGCGGCGACCTGGTCGTCCACCAGATGAAGAACGGCTCGCGCGCGACGACGAAGGCCACCGGCGCCCGAATATCGGTGCCGACGACCGAGGCCAAGGCCCCGGCGGCGACGGCGAGGAGCACGGCCCGCAAGGTGATCTGGGCAGCCACCGGAAAGCCGACGCTCGCCTGGGAGACGACCGTCACGGGCACCCAGGCGGACGGCACCCCGAGCGAGCGCCACGTGATCACCGACGCCGCCACGGGCAAGGAGCTCTACTCCTACGAGGCGATCGAGACGGGCACCGGCAACACCCAGTACAGCGGCCAGGTCACGCTCGGCACGGCGCCCTCGTACACCCTCACGGACGCGACGCGCGGCGGCCACAAGACGTACGACCTCAACGGCGGCACCAACGGCACCGGCTCCCTCTTCACCAACACCTCGGACACCTGGGGCAACGGCCTGGCGACGAACCGGGAGACCGCCGCCGCGGACGCCCACTACGGCGCGGCCGTCACCTGGGACTTCTACAAGAACGAACTGGGCCGCAACGGCATCCGCGGCGACGGCGTCGCTGCCTACTCGCGCGTCCACTACGGCAACGCGTACGTCAACGCCTTCTGGTCGGACTCCTGCTTCTGCATGACGTACGGCGACGGCGCGGGCAACCTCAAGCCCCTCACCTCCCTCGACGTCGCGGGCCACGAGATGACCCACGGCCTGACCGCCGCCACCGCGAACCTCCGCTACAGCAAGGAGTCGGGCGGCCTCAACGAGGCCACCTCCGACATCCTGGGCACCTCGGTCGAGTTCTACGCGGCCAACGCCACCGACGCCGGCGACTACCTCGTCGGCGAGAAGATCGACATCCGCGGCAACGGCACCCCGCTCCGCTACATGGACACGCCCAGCAAGGACGGCAACTCCGCCGACTACTGGTCCACCAAGGTCGCCCGCCTCGACGTCCACTACTCCTCGGGCCCGGCGAACCACTTCTTCTACCTGCTCGCCGAAGGCAGCGGCACGAAGACGATCAACGGAGTGGTCCACTCCTCCGCGACCTACGACGGCTCCACCCTCGCGGGCATCGGCCGCCAGAAGGCCTACAAGATCTGGTACAAGGCCCTCTCCACCTACATGACCTCCTCGACGAACTACGCCGGCGCCCGCACGGCCACCCTCTCGGCAGCCACGGATCTCTACGGCGCAGGCAGCCCGGAGTACACGGCGGTCGCCAACGCCTGGACCGCGATCAACGTGAAGTAGCCCTCGGCTGCACCCCCAGGGGCCGCCCGACGAAACCGCCGGGCGGCCCCTGTCGGCCCTCGTCAGCCCTTTGGAGTGGCGCCGACCTGGCCCGCGGGGCTACGGGTCCTTCGTCGCCGCCTTCGTCGCGGCCGACGCGCACGCCGATCACCCCTGGCTCGCCGTCGAGTACGTGCCCGGCCCGGATCTGCGCACGTTCATCAGCGGCCACGGCCCTCTGCCGCCGATCGAGACCGCGAGTCTCGGCTCCCTGCTCGCCGAGGGGCTCTCCACCGTGCATACGAACAGACGCGGCGACGATGCCTACCGGGGTTTCCGCTTCGGGGGCACGGGCCCGGGGATGACATCCAGGTCCATGTGCTCCTTGAACAGGTGCACCAGATTGGCGCCGTCCAGCAGTTCGAGGCGCCCGTGTTCGTTCGCGAATGCCTCGCTGGCCCGGCCGAACCAGGAGGTCGTGACCAGAATGCCCTTGGCGGCCCGCTTGTGCTCCACGACGCCGGCCAGGGCGGAGACGGTCTCGAACGGGACGACGTTCTTGGTGCGTTTCGCCTGGATGATGCACAACCCCTTCATCACCGGGTCGGTGTTCATCGCGATCGCGTCGACGCCTTCGTCTTTCGACGGCTGGGTGTTGACGCTGTCCAACCCGATGGCCTCGAACAGTTGGCGAATGAGGTGCTCGAACTCTGTGGGAGTCAGGTCCATGAGGACGGGGCGGCTGTCCAGGCCCGCTACGACATCCAGGCTGTCCATGAGGCGGAATTTGGACAGGTCGAACGTGACGAGAGGCCGTACCGGCTCCAGCTCATACGGATTGGGCGAGATCAGTGACCGGAGTCGTTTGAGGCAGGCCCTCGGATCCACCTGGGTCAGCACCAGCTCACCGAACTCGTCCCGACTGGTCTGAAGCGTGATCAAGCATGGCCGGACGTTCCGTCCGGTGGCGCGGTCGATGGTGGCCACATGCCCGTTCAGGGCGATGGACCGGACCACCTCCTCGGTGTCGGCGGCGAAGAGTTCGTGCACCGTGCGAAGGGCCGTTTGAGCCAGGACCGTTGCGTACAGTTCCCTGCGCTCTTTCTCCGGACGCGGCACGGTGGTGATCTCGTCACGCGTCTTCACGTACCGGTACGCACGGGCCGCAGGTACCACGTCCTCCAGCGGCAGGTCGATCTGGACGAGCAGATCACCCGTGTCCGCCTGGTACGAGACCTGATGGGCACGAGGGAAGCCGTGCGGGTACACGGAGGCGGCCAGGACCTGGTCGGCGAACCACTCGACCGCCTCCACCTCCCGGTCCCGATAGGCGCTGCGCCGCTCGTCGACGTCGCTGTTCCAAGCCGCGACTCGCCCGGCCTCCTCCTGGTTGAGTTCCTCGTGCCGAGTGCGAGCCTTCTCCAGCTTCTCGACGCGCTTCATCTCTTCGCGCGCATGATCTCGCAGTGCCCTGTCGAAACGCTTGCGGGCGACTTCGACTTCCGCCTCATAGCCGCGGCGTCCGAATCCGAGAGCGCCGAGCAGGCCACCCGGTGCCGCCGGCTCGTACTCCGACCAGACCGGAAGGGGCGCTGCCTTGGCGCGCCCCTTCGGCGGCACGAACGGGGAAGGAACGAACTTCTGTTCCAGCCGGTAGAACGTCAGTGGCTGACCGTCCAGCACAGCCGCCCGCAACAGTTGGGAGAGTCGCTCGGCATCGTTCTCGGCAACGCTGGTCCGATCAACGGCCTCCTGCGCACGGGCTGCTTCGTAGGCGAGCTTCTCCTCGCGAGCCATCCGCTTGGCCTCGGCCGCGGCGGCCTTCACAGCCCGCTCTCGCTCCCTGGCCTGCCGCGCTAACTCCCGTGCGAAAGGATCGTTCCGGCCCGCCACTGTTACCCCCGGCTCACTGCATGATCGCCTGTCGGAGTCGTCGGCAGTATCTCGCACCGGATCGGTGGCATCGGAGCTGCTGGATCTCCTCGAGCCCATAAGCAAAAACCCCGTCCTCAGCGTTTCCGCTGTGAACGGGGTCTATGTGGCACTTCTTGCGAAGTGCCCCCGGCAGGATTCGAACCTGCGCACACGGCTCCGGAGGCCGTTGCTCTATCCCCTGAGCTACGGGGGCGTCCGCCGCGTTCGGCGGCGACGGGTAGAACCCTACCAGCTCGTCGGGCGTGCCTGTGAACAGGTATTTCCGGGGCGTCACCAGGGGCTGGGTCCCTCGCACGGGTCGGAAGTGGGCAAAACCCGGACGCAGCCCCTCGGGGCGTCCTACTCTCATTCGTGTGTCAGGCGTGTCCGGTCGGGTGCTCGTTGTCGATGACAACAAGGTGATCCGGCAGTTGATCAGGGTCAATCTCGAACTCGAGGGGTTCGAGGTCGTGACCGCGGCCGATGGTGCCGAGTGTCTGGATGTCGTACATCAGGTCTGTCCTGATGTCGTCACCCTGGACGTCGTCATGCCCCGCTTGGACGGGATCAAGACGGCCGAGCGGCTGCGTGCCGATCCGCGGACCAGACATCTGCCGGTGGCGATCATCAGTGCCTGCGGTGAGCACGAGGCCGGCGGGGTCGGTTCCGGCGTCGACGCCTTTCTCGCCAAGCCCTTCGAGCCCTCCGAGCTCGTCCGTGTCGTGCGTCAGTTGATGCACCACGAGCGCAGGGAGCGCCGGGAGGCCACCGGGCCGGACGGGGGAGAGGAGCCGCCCGCAGATGAGGGGCGGCAGGACGCGCGGCAGAACACCCGGCAGGACTCCGCTCGGCAGGACACCCGGGATCAATCCCGGCGCCTCGGGAGCGCGCCCGGCGCTCACTGAGGAGTGCGTGCGCGGGACCCGGGTGCCCGCATGGCGAAACCGGTTCGCGTTCGGACCCCCCTCCTCCCCTACGCTTGTGCCGTGACCCCCGCGGACCTCTCCCTCACCGTGCTGCACGCCGTGCGCCGTGCGGTCGACGATGGTGCGCTGCGGGTCGAGGTGCCCCCGCGGGTCAAGGTCGAGCGGGCACGGCCCGGCGGCGCCGGGGAGTACGCCAGTAACGTCGCGCTCACCCTTGCCAGGTCCGCCGGGCGCAGTGCGCGTGAAGTTGCCGTCATCATCGAGGAACGCCTCCGTGACGCACCCGGGCTCCGCGGTGTCGAGATCACCGGGCCCGGGTTCCTGAACTTCAGCCTCCGCGGCGATGCCGGGAGTGAGCTCGTTCGCACGATCCTCTCCGGCGGAGCCGCGTACGGGTACGGCGACGCCCTCGCCGGCACCACCGTCCGCTTCGCCGAGGTGACAGAGTCGCGGGCCGTTCTCGTGACCGAGGTCGTGGTGCGGCTGCTGCGTTCCCAGGGGGCCGATGCCGGGGTCGGTGGCAGTGAGCGCGTGTACGTGGTGCCCGGGGCGTACGAAGAGGAGACGCTCGGGCGCGACGCCGCCCGCTGGGCCCTCCTGCGCGCCGCTTCGCACGACCGGCCCCTCGACGGCGCGCCCCTCCTCGCCCAGCACGAGCGCAACTCCCTCTTCCGGGTGCGGTACGCGTACTCCCGGGTGCGGCGGCTCCTCGTCAACGGGGAGCAGCTCGGTGTCACACCTGCGTACGAGGTACCTCTCCACGCACCCGAACTTCTCGGCGTCCTCGGCGACCATCCCGTCGTCCTCCTCGCCGCCGCCCGCCACCGCGCCCCCGACCGGGTCGCCCGGCACCTGGAAGCCATCGCCGACGCGCTGCTCGCGTTCCAGCACACCGTTCTGCCGCTCGGCGACGAGAAACCCTCGGCCGCCCATCGCTCCCGGCTGGCGCTCGCCGAAGCCGCCGGGACGGTGCTCGCCGGTGGCCTCTCCGTGCTCGGCATCAGCGCACCCGACCGGATCTGAAAGAGCAGAAGAACAGACATGAGCCGTTCCGCCCACCCCGCAGGGCCCCGCCACGCAGACGTCCTCACCGAGGGCCACTACTCCGCGCCGCCCGCCGACCTCAACGTCCTCGACCCGAAGGTCTGGGCCAGGACCGTCAGCAGGGACGAGCGGGGGGTCGTCACCATCGGCGGGATCGGGGTCGACGCGCTCGCCGAGGAGTTCGGCACGCCCGCCTACTTCCTCGACGAGACCGACTTCCGCGCCCGCTGCCGCGCCTGGGCCGACGCCTTCGGCACGGACGCCGACGTGTTCTACGCCGGCAAGGCGTTCCTCTCCCGGGCCATCGTGCGATGGCTGAAGGAGGAGGGGTTGAATCTTGATGTGTGTTCGGGGGGCGAGCTGACCACCGCGCTGTCGGCCGGTATGCCCGCCGAGCGCATCGCCTTCCACGGCAACAACAAGAGCGAGGACGAGATCCGCACGGCCGTCGAGGCCGGTGTCGGGCGCATCGTGCTCGACTCCTTCCAGGAGATCGTGCGGGTCGCGCACATCGCCCAGTCGCTCGACAAGCGGCAGCGGGTGCAGATCCGGGTCACCGTCGGCGTCGAGGCCCACACGCACGAGTTCATCGCCACCGCGCACGAGGACCAGAAGTTCGGCATCGCGCTCGCCGGCGGGCAGGCCGCCGAGGCCGTGCGCCGCGCGCTGAAGCTCGACGGGCTCGAGCTCATCGGCATTCACTCGCACATCGGGTCGCAGATCTTCGACATGGCCGGCTTCGAAGTGTCCGCACGGCGTGTCGTCCAGCTGCTCGCCGAGGTGCGCGACGAGCATGGCGTCGAGCTGCCCGAGATCGACCTCGGCGGCGGCCTCGGCATCGCGTACACCTCCGACGACGACCCGCGCGAGCCGCACGAGATCGCCAAGGCGCTCGGCGAGATCGTCACGCGGGAGTGCGAGGCCGCCGGGCTCGCCACGCCCCGCATCTCCGTCGAGCCCGGGCGCGCCATCGTCGGGCCGACCGCCTTCACCCTCTACCGGGTCGGCACCATCAAGCCCCTCGAAGGGCTGCGCACGTACGTGAGCGTCGACGGCGGCATGTCGGACAACATCCGCACCGCCCTGTACGACGCCGAGTACAGCGTCAGCCTCGTCTCGCGGACCAGCGACGCCGAGCCGATGCTCTCCCGGGTCGTCGGCAAGCACTGCGAGAGCGGTGACATCGTCGTACGGGACGCGTTCCTGCCGGCCGACCTGGCGCCCGGCGACCTCATCGCCGTGCCCGCCACCGGCGCGTACTGCCGCTCCATGGCCAGCAACTACAACCACGCGCTCCGGCCGCCCGTCGTCGCCGTCCGCGACGGCGAGGCCCGTGTGATCGTCCGGCGCGAGACGGAGGAAGATCTCCTGCGCCTCGACGTCGGGTGATGAAATAGTCGAGTAATAGCCGAGTGATGAAATAGATGTCTCATAATCCGGACAGGGGGCGGAAACCCCCGTCCGGTGAGTGAGACTGGTTCCACCGTAGAAATACGAACGTAGAGATACGAAGCAGAAGTACGAGAAAGAGGTCGGATGATGCGTACGCGTCCGCTGAAGGTGGCGCTGCTGGGCTGTGGAGTGGTCGGCTCAGAGGTGGCGCGCATCATGACGACGCACGCCGACGACCTCGCCGCGCGCATCGGCGCCCCGGTCGAGCTCGCCGGCGTGGCCGTCCGCCGCCCGGACAAGGTCCGCGGGGGCGTCCCGGCCGAGCTGATCACCACCGACGCGACCGCCCTCGTCAAACGGGGCGACATCGACGTCGTCGTCGAGGTCATCGGCGGGATCGAGCCGGCCCGCACCCTCATCACCACCGCCTTCGAGCACGGCGCCTCCGTGGTCTCCGCGAACAAGGCGCTCCTCGCACAGGACGGCGCGACGCTCTACGCCGCCGCCCAGCAGCACGGGCAGGACCTGTACTACGAAGCCGCCGTCGCCGGCGCCATCCCGCTGATCCGGCCGCTCCGCGAGTCCCTCGCCGGCGACAAGATCAACCGCGTGATGGGCATCGTCAACGGCACGACGAACTTCATCCTCGACAAGATGGACACGTCGGGCGCCGGGTACAGCGAGGCGCTCGACGAGGCCACCGCCCTTGGGTACGCCGAGGCCGACCCGACCGCCGACGTCGAGGGCTTCGACGCCGCCGCCAAGGCCGCCATCCTCGCCGGGATCGCCTTCCACACGCGCGTGCGTCTCGACGACGTCTACCGCGAGGGCATGACCGAGGTCACCGCCGCCGACTTCGCCTCGGCGAAGCAGATGGGCTGCACGGTCAAGCTGCTCGCGATCTGCGAGCGGGCCGCCGACGGCGAGTCCGTCACCGCGCGCGTGCACCCGGCGATGATCCCGCTGAGCCACCCGCTGGCCTCCGTCCGCGAGGCGTACAACGCGGTCTTCGTCGAGGCCGACGCCGCCGGGCAGCTCATGTTCTACGGCCCCGGCGCCGGCGGCGCCCCGACGGCCTCGGCTGTCCTCGGCGACCTCGTCGCCGTGTGCCGCAACAAGCTCAACGAGGCCACCGGCCCCGGCGAGTCCGCGTACACCCAGCTGCCCGTGAGCCCCATGGGCGACGTGGTGACGCGGTACCACATCAGCCTCGACGTGGCCGACAAGCCGGGCGTCCTCGCCCAGGTCGCGACGGTCTTCGCCGAGCACGGCGTGTCGATCGACACGGTCCGCCAGCAGGGAAAGGACGGCGAGGCCTCTCTCGTCGTCGTCACCCACCGCGCGCACGACGCAGCCCTCTCCGGGACCGTCGACGCGCTGCGGAAGCTCGACACCGTCCGCGGTGTCGCCAGCATCATGCGTGTTGAAGGGGAGTAAAGGACCCATGACCAGCAAGGGCACCCACCAGTGGCGCGGCATCATCGAGGAGTACCGGGACCGCCTTCCGGTCACGGACACGACGCCGGTCGTCACGCTTCGTGAGGGTGGTACGCCGCTCGTCCCCGCTCAGGTCCTCTCCGAGCGCACGGGCTGCGAGGTGCACCTCAAGGTCGAGGGCGCCAACCCCACCGGCTCCTTCAAGGACCGGGGCATGACCATGGCCATCTCCAAGGCCAAGGAGGAGGGCGCGCAGGCCGTCATCTGCGCGTCCACCGGCAACACCTCCGCCTCGGCCGCGGCCTACGCGGTACGGGCCGGCATGGTGTCGGCCGTCCTCGTGCCCCAGGGCAAGATCGCGCTCGGCAAGATGGGCCAGGCGCTCATCCACGGAGCGAAGATCCTCCAGGTCGACGGCAACTTCGACGACTGCCTGACGCTGGCCCGCAGCCTCTCCGAGAACTACCCGGTGGCGCTGGTCAATTCGGTCAACCCGGTCCGCATCGAGGGCCAGAAGACCGCCGCGTTCGAGATCGTGGACATGCTGGGCGACGCGCCCGACATCCACGTCCTTCCCGTGGGCAACGCCGGCAACATCACGGCGTACTGGAAGGGGTACTCCGAGTACGCCGCCGACGCCATGTCCACGCGCCGGCCGCGTATGTGGGGCTTCCAGGCCTCCGGCTCCGCGCCGCTCGTGCGCGGCGAGATCGTCAAGGACCCGTCGACGATCGCCACCGCGATCCGCATCGGCAACCCGGCCTCCTGGGACTACGCGATCGCCGCGCGCGACGAGTCCGGCGGCTTCATCGACGAGGTGACGGACCGTGAGATCCTGCGCGCCTACCGTCTGTTGGCCGCCCAGGAAGGCGTCTTCGTCGAGCCCGCCTCGGCCGCCTCGGTCGCCGGTCTGCTGAAGGCCGCCGAGCAGGGCAAGGTCGACCCGGGCCAGACGATCGTCTGCACCGTCACGGGTAATGGCCTGAAGGACCCCGACTGGGCCGTGGCCGGCGCGCCGCAGCCGGTGACCGTCCCGGTCGACGCCGCGGCCGCCGCCGAGCGTCTCGGTCTGGCCTGATCCCACCGCTTCACCCCGCCCCTCGCGCGGGGTGAAGCACTGATCGAAACCCGATCAGGAACGTACATAGGCGCACAGGTTGGCTCGCGACACGCATCGTGCGCCTCCTGTGCGCCCTATGTCGCGACAGAACCTTCCTTCGATAGGCTGTACCGAACCCGCCCCGACGCATATGCGCGGTGTTGTTGCCGTTGTCGCCCCCCAGGCCGAAACGGACCCCGGGTCCCCGTGTACCTGTCGTGAATACCCGCTGTCCGAAACACCCGCAGTCCGCACCACCTTCGGTCCGCACCGTCTTTTGTCTGCAACACCTGCTGTCCGAAACACCGTTGTCGCAATCAAGGAGAGTCATCGAGCGATGGCCGGTCCAGCGTTCCGCGCCGCCGCCGTACGGGTGCGCGTCCCCGCCACCAGCGCCAATCTCGGCCCGGGCTTCGACGCCTTCGGCCTGTCGCTGGGCCTCTACGACGACGTCGTCGTCCGTGTCGCCGACTCGGGGCTGCACGTCGACATCGCCGGCGAGGGTGCGGAGACCCTCCCGCGCGACGAGAGCCACCTGCTCGTACGGTCCCTGCGCACGGCCTTCGACCTGCTCGGCGGGCAGCCGCGCGGCCTCGAGGTCGTCTGCGCCAACCGCATCCCGCACGGCCGCGGCCTCGGCTCCTCCTCCGCCGCCATCTGCGCCGGCATCGTCGCCGCCCGCGCCGTGACCATAGGCGGGGACGCGAAGCTCGACGAGGCGGCCCTGCTCGAACTGGCCACCGAGATCGAGGGCCACCCCGACAACGTCGCCGCCTGTCTGCTCGGCGGATTCACGCTCGCCTGGACCGAGTCCGGAGCCGCGCGGGCGATCAGGATGGATCCCTCGGATTCCATCGTTCCGGTGGTTTTCGTTCCCGGAAAGCCCGTACTGACCGAGACCGCCCGCGGACTTCTGCCGCGCACCGTCCCGCATGTGGACGCCGCGGCCAACGCCGGGCGGGCCGCGCTCCTCGTCGAGGCCCTGACCCGTCGCCCCGAGCTGCTGCTCGCGGCCACCGAGGACCGGCTGCACCAGGAGTACCGGGCCCCCGCGATGCCGGAGAGCATCGCCCTTGTGAACCGACTGCGCGCGGACGGCGTCCCCGCGGTCATCTCCGGCGCGGGCCCCACGGTGCTCGCGCTGGCCGAACACGGGACGGCCGACAAGGTCGCCCGACTGGCGGGCGAGGGCTGGGCCGCGAACCGGCTCGACCTCGACGCGTCCGGAGCGAGCGTGCTGCCGCTGGCGCCCTAGGGCGCGGCGGCGGGGGGCGCCGGGCAGCGCCCCCCGCAGTGCTCCGGACACGAGATTGCCGGTGAGGGAGAGGGGGAATGTTTGTCGGAGCCGGTAGTGTTAACCTCAAGTCAGCACCCGGCGCCTTTGTGGCGCGGTGCTGAGTGTCCCCATCAGGGACCACCGATTCTTCCGGGAGCCTCCCCAACTGCCTGAGCAGCCTGCCTGAGCAGTTTCGAGCACGCTCCGGAACCGGCACGACACCCCTCGCTCTTTCGCAGTGAGGGCCGAGCAGGGGGCGCTCGGGCCGGACCCACAGCACGTTTCTCTCTCCGCCGTACCCGGCGGGACCACCGCCCCGGACACGGTCCACAAGCCAGGACCCTGCCGGACAGCACAACCGGTCGCCGAGCCAGATGGCCGACGTCCGCTCCAGGGAAGGACCCTTCGTGAGCGACACCACCGATCTGATGGGCGTGACTGCCGACAACAGTGTCGACACCGCCGCGCCCGCCGCAGGTGCTGCCACCGGCGGCACCGCACGGCGCCGCCGCTCCGGCACCGGCCTCGACGGCATGGTCCTGGCCGAGCTGCAGCAGGTCGCGTCCGGCCTCGGCATCAGGGGCACCGCGCGCATGCGCAAGAGCCAGCTGATCGAGGTCATCAAGGAGGCGCAGGCCGGTGGCGGTTCCGCCGCCCCCGCCAAGACCGCCGAGGCCGCTGAGACCAAGCCGAAGCGCCGCGCCACCGCCAAGACCCGTACGGGCGAGACCGCGGCCGAGGCCGCCGCGCCCCAGGCGGAGAAGGCCGAGAAGGCCGTCGCCCAGCAGCAGATCGACATCCCGGGTCAGCCTGCCAGTGACGACCAGCCGGCCGGTGAGCGCCGTCGTCGTCGCGCCACCGCCCCCGCCGGTTCGCCGGAGGGCGAGGCCAAGGCCGAGGCCCAGGTCGTCAAGACCGAGGCCCGCGCCGAGACCCGTACCGAGGTCAAGACCGACACGCAGGCCGACGCCAAGGCCGAGGCCGCCGTCGACGGCGCCGAGGGCCGGGGCCGTCGTGACCGCGGCGAGCGCGGGGAGCGTGGCGAGCGCCGCGACCGCCGTGACCGTCAGCGCGACCGCGGCAAGGGTGACGAGCAGCAGGGCGGTGGCCAGGGCGGCCAGCGCCAGCGTCAGGGCGGCCAGGGCCAGCAGGGCCAGGGCCAGCAGGGTCAGGGTCAGCAGGGTGGCCAGCAGTCCGGCCCCCAGGACGACTTCGACGAGGACGGTAGCCGTCGTGGCCGTCGCGGTCGCTACCGCGACCGTCGTGGCCGTCGTGGCCGTGACGACTTCCAGGCCGGCGAGCCGCAGGTCTCCGACGACGACGTCCTGATCCCCGTCGCGGGCATCCTCGACATCCTCGACAACTACGCGTTCATCCGGACCTCCGGCTACCTGCCCGGCCCGAACGACGTGTACGTCTCCCTCGCCCAGGTCCGCAAGAACGGCCTGCGCAAGGGTGACCACGTCACCGGTGCCGTGCGTCAGCCGAAGGACGGCGAGCGCCGCGAGAAGTTCAACGCGCTGGTCCGCCTGGACTCCGCGAACGGCATGGCGGCCGACTCCGGCCGCGGCCGCCCGGAGTTCAACAAGCTGACCCCGCTCTACCCGCAGGACCGGCTCCGTCTGGAGACCGACCCGGGCGTGCTGACCACGCGGATCATCGACCTCGTGTCGCCGATCGGCAAGGGCCAGCGCGGTCTGATCGTGGCCCCGCCGAAGACCGGCAAGACCATGATCATGCAGGCCATCGCCAACGCGATCACGCACAACAACCCCGAGTGCCACCTGATGGTCGTCCTGGTCGACGAGCGTCCGGAAGAGGTCACCGACATGCAGCGGTCGGTCAAGGGCGAGGTCATCTCCTCGACCTTCGACCGTCCGGCCGAGGACCACACGACCGTCGCCGAGCTGGCCATCGAGCGCGCCAAGCGTCTCGTGGAGCTGGGTCACGACGTCGTCGTCCTGCTCGACTCGATCACCCGCCTGGGCCGCGCGTACAACCTCGCGGCGCCGGCCTCCGGCCGCATCCTGTCCGGTGGTGTCGACTCGACCGCGCTCTACCCGCCGAAGCGCTTCTTCGGTGCCGCGCGCAACATCGAGGACGGCGGCTCGCTGACCATCCTCGCCACCGCGCTCGTCGACACCGGTTCGCGCATGGACGAGGTGATCTTCGAGGAGTTCAAGGGCACCGGCAACATGGAGCTCAAGCTCGACCGGAAGCTCGCCGACAAGCGCATCTTCCCCGCGGTGGACGTCGACGCGTCCGGTACCCGTAAGGAAGAGATCCTGCTCGGCGCCGACGAGCTCGCCGTCACCTGGAAGCTGCGCCGTGTGCTGCACGCGCTCGACCAGCAGCAGGCGATCGAGCTGCTCCTCGACAAGATGAAGCAGACGAAGTCGAACGGCGAGTTCCTGCTCCAGATCCAGAAGACGACGCCTGGCGGCAAGAACGACGACTGACATGTGACCTACGTCACATGTCGGTCGCGCGACAAGGGTGAGACCCCGGCCTCGTAACCCAGTCGTGACCTGCGTAAACCACTGCGCCCACCGTGCCCCGCACGGTGGGCGCAGTGCGTTGCCCACCGAAACCTCACAGGTCCGTATGCAACCCTTTTGGGCGCTTCGCCGTCACACATGGTGAACCGAAGGCCCGAGGGAAGACGATGACCGAGCAGAACAACAGCGGCCGAATACCAGGCGCGGGAAGCGGCCGCCGCCGCAAGCCGCCCGCCAAGGGGCGCCGCCGCCTGACGATCCTCCTGTCGGGGGCCGCCGCGGTCCTCGTCCTGGGCGGGGCCGGTCTGGGCTACGTGTACGTGAAGCTCGACGGCAACATCAAGGGCGTCGACATCAACGCCCAGCTCGGCACCGAGCGCCCCGACGACGTCGACAACGGCTCCATGGACATCCTCGTCCTCGGCTCCGACTCCCGCTCCGGCGACAACGCCGCGTACGGCGAGGACGAGGGCGGCGCCCGCTCCGACACCGCGATGGTCGTCCACGTCTACGAGGGCCACAAGAAGGCCAGTGTCGTCTCCGTCCCCCGCGACACCCTCGTCGACCGGCCGCGGTGCACCGACGGCAAGGGCACGTCCGTCCCCGGCGAGCAGCGCGCGATGTTCAACACCGCGTACGAGGTCGGCGGCCCCGCCTGCGCCGTCAAGACCGTCGAGGCGATGTCCGGCATCCGCATGGACCACTACATCGAGGTCGACTTCACCGGCTTCAAGAAGCTCATCGACGAACTCGGCGGCGTGGAGATCACCACCACCCAGCCGATCCAGGACTCCAAGAGCCACCTCGACCTCGCCCCGGGCACCCACACCCTCGACGGCGAGCAGTCCCTCGGCCTCGTCCGCACCCGCAAGAGCGTCGGCGACGGCAGCGACCTCGGCCGCATCCAGCTCCAGCAGGCCTTCATGAAGGCCTTCATCGACCAGGTCAAGGACGTCGGCGTCCTCACCAACCCGGCGAAGCTCCTCGACCTCGCCGACGCGGCCACCAAGGCCATCACCCCGGACTCCGACCTCGACTCCGTCCAGGAGCTCATGGGCTTCGCCCAGGGCCTCTCCGGAATCGGCCCCCAGAACGTCCACATGGTCACGCTGCCGGTCGAGTACGACCCTGCCGACCCCAACCGCGTCATCCCGCTGGAAGCCCAGTCCCAGCAGGTCTGGACCGCCCTCAAGACCGACAGGCCGATCCCCGCGTCGGCGACGAAGGACGCCGCCACGGGCAAGGCGGACGGCCTCGTGAAGTAGCTCCCCGGACATCCGAGGAATACTTTCGGCCGGACCCCGGTTTGGGGAGATGCGGCCGGTCCTGGCAGACTGGTACGTCGGCCCCGGTTCACGTTGCCCGCAACCCGCGGCGGCGACCCGGTGCCCTCCCGAAACTAGGAGACACCTTGAAGCGCGAGATTCACCCCCAGTACGTCGAGACCCAGGTCAGCTGCACCTGTGGCGCGTCGTTCACCACCCGGAGCACGCTGACCGAGGGCACCATCCGTGCCGAGGTCTGCTCCGAGTGCCACCCGTTCTACACGGGCAAGCAGAAGATCCTCGACACCGGCGGCCGCGTGGCCCGCTTCGAGGCCCGCTTCGGCAAGGCCGGCTCCGCCGCG
Organism: Streptomyces sp. NBC_01255; assembly: GCF_036226445.1. NCBI lineage: Bacteria > Bacillati > Actinomycetota > Actinomycetes > Kitasatosporales > Streptomycetaceae > Streptomyces > Streptomyces sp. NBC_01255. Next base: position 2,814,396 of record NZ_CP108474.1, on the reverse strand, counting down.
AAGTAGCGAGCCCCTGCGCCGGTCCACGGTCGCCCCGCGCGGGTGGCCGGGACCGGCGCTTTGCCGTCCCCGTAGCAACTGACGAAAACCCAGGAGCCCCCGATGTTCGAGGCGGTCGAGGAACTGGTCGGCGAACACGCCGATCTCGAGACGAAGCTCGCGGACCCTTCGGTCCACGCCGATCAGGCGAACGCGCGCAAGCTGAACAAGCGCTACGCCGAGCTGACCCCGATCGTCGCCACCTACCGCTCCTGGAAGCAGACCGGTGACGACATCGAGACCGCCCGCGAGTTCGCGCACGACGATCCCGACTTCGCCGCCGAGGTCAAGCTGCTGGACAAGCAGCGGGAGGAGCTCACCGAGAAGCTCCGCCTCCTGCTCGTCCCGCGTGACCCCAGCGACGACAAGGACGTCATCCTGGAGATCAAGGCGGGCGCCGGCGGCGACGAGTCCGCCCTCTTCGCCGGCGACCTGCTCCGCATGTACCTCCGGTACGCCGAGCGCGTCGGCTGGAAGACCGAGATCATCGACGCCACGGAGTCCGAGCTCGGCGGCTACAAGGACGTCCAGGTCGCCGTGAAGACCAAGGGCGGCAACGGCGCCACCGAGCCCGGCCAGGGTGTCTGGGCGCGCCTGAAGTACGAGGGCGGCGTCCACCGCGTGCAGCGCGTGCCCGCGACCGAGTCCGCCGGCCGCATCCACACCTCCGCCGCCGGCGTGCTCGTCACGCCCGAGGCCGAGGAGGTCGAGGTCGAGATCGTCGCCAACGACCTGCGCATCGACGTCTACCGCTCGTCGGGCCCCGGCGGCCAGTCGGTCAACACCACCGACTCCGCCGTCCGCATCACCCACCTGCCGACCGGCATCGTCGCCTCCTGCCAGAACGAGAAGAGCCAGCTCCAGAACAAGGAGCAGGCCATGCGTATCCTGCGTTCCCGGCTGCTCGCCGCCGCGCAGGAGGAGGCCGAGTCCAAGGCCGCCGACGCCCGTCGCAGCCAGGTCCGTACCGTCGACCGCTCCGAGAAGATCCGGACGTACAACTTCCCGGAGAACCGCATCTCGGACCACCGCGTCGGCTTCAAGGCGTACAACTTGGACCAGGTGCTCGACGGCGATCTGGACACGATGATCCAGGCGTGTGTCGACGCCGACTCGGCCGCAAAGCTGGCCGCGGCGTAAGTTCCGTAAGCCCCACCCCGCACCACGGAGGACCAGCGTGAACCTGCTGCTTGCCGAGGTGGCCCAGGCCACCCAGCGGCTGGCCGACGCCGGCGTGCCCTCACCGCGTTTCGACGCGGAGGAGCTCGCCGCGTTCGTGCACGGCGTCAAGCGGGGGGAGCTGCACAACGTCAAGGACGCGGACTTCGACGCCCGCTACTGGGAGACGATCGCCCGCCGCGAGGCCCGCGAGCCGCTCCAGCACATCACCGGCCGGGCGTTCTTCCGCTACCTGGAGCTCCAGGTGGGGCCCGGCGTCTTCGTGCCCCGCCCCGAGACCGAGTCGGTCGTCGGCTGGGCCATAGACGCCGTACGCGCCATGGACGTCGTCGAACCGCTCATCGTCGACCTCTGCACCGGCTCCGGGGCCATCGCCCTCGCCATGGCGCAGGAGGTCCCGCGCTCGCGCGTGCACGCGGTGGAGCTCTCCGACGACGCCCTCGTCTGGACCCGGAAGAACGCCGAGGGCTCCCGCGTCACCGTCCACCAGGGCAACGCGCTGACCGCCCTCCCGGAGCTGGACGGCCAGGTCGACCTGGTCATCTCCAACCCGCCGTACATCCCGCTCACCGAGTGGGAGTACGTGGCGCCCGAGGCCCGCGACCACGACCCGGAGATGGCCCTCTTCTCCGGCGAGGACGGCCTCGACACCATCCGCGGCATCGAGCGCACCGCCCACCGGCTCCTCCGCCCCGGCGGCCTCGTCGTCATCGAGCACGCGGACACCCAGGGCGGGCAGGTGCCGTGGATCTTCAACGAAGAGGCCGGCTGGGCCGACGCCGCCGACCACCCGGACCTGAACAACCGGCCGCGCTTCGCGACCGCCCGCAAGGCGATGCCATGACCGGCACGACTGCCATGACGAACCACGCGTACGAGGAGGCCGGGAACTGATGGCACGGCGATACGACTGCAACGAGGCCACCGATCGTGTGACCGGTCTGCGCGAGGCCGCGTCCGCCGTCCGCCGGGGCGAGCTGGTCGTGCTGCCCACCGACACCGTGTACGGGATCGGGGCGGACGCCTTCAGCAGCGAGGCCGTCGCGGACCTGCTGGCCGCCAAGGGCCGGGGCCGCAACATGCCCACGCCCGTGCTCATCGGTTCCCCGAACACCCTGCACGGCCTGGTCACGGACTTCTCCGAGCACGCCTGGGAGCTCGTCGACGCGTTCTGGCCCGGCGCGCTGACCCTCGTCGCCAAGCACCAGCCGTCCCTCCAGTGGGACCTGGGCGACACCCGGGGCACCGTCGCCATCCGCATGCCGCTGCACCCGGTCGCGATCGAACTGCTCACCGAGGTCGGCCCGATGGCCGTCTCGTCGGCGAACCTCACCGGCCACCCGTCCCCGGAGGACTGCGACGCGGCCCAGCAGATGCTCGGCGACTCCGTCTCCGTCTACCTGGACGGCGGCCCGACGCCCGGCATCGTCCCGTCCTCCATCGTCGACGTCACGGGCAAGGTGCCGGTGCTGCTGCGCGAGGGCGCGCTGTCCCCGGAGGAGCTCCGGAAGGTCGTACCCGACCTCGAGGTGGCACATTGACCGCCCCTGAGGGGCGTGGCATAGCGGGGTTCGACGACAGCAGCACCTTCCGCATCCTCCACGTCAGCACCGGCAACGTCTGCCGCTCGCCGATCACCGAGCGGCTGACCCGCCATGCCCTGTGCGACCGCCTCGGCGACCCTCTCGGCGGCGGCCTGATCGTGGAGAGCGCGGGCACCTGGGGCCACGAGGGCGCCCCCATGGAGGCCAACGCCGAACTGGTCCTCGCCGACTTCGGCGCGGACTACAGCGGCTTCGTGGGGCGCGAACTCCTCGACGAGCACGTCATCCGCGCGGACCTGGTCCTCACGGCGACCCGTGACCACCGCGCGCAGGTCATCTCGATGGGCCACTCGGCGGGGCTGCGCACCTTCACCCTGAAGGAGTTCACCCGCCTGGTCCGCGCGATCGACCCCGCGACGCTCCCGGACGCACACGACGAGGGCATGGTCGAACGCGCCCGCGCCCTGGTCCGCGCTGCCGCGGCTCTACGCGGGTGGCTCCTCGCCCCCTCGGTCGACGCGGACGAGGTCAACGACCCGTACGGCGCCCCCATCACGTTCTTCCGCTCGATCGGCGACGAGATCAACCAGGCGCTGGATCCCGTGGTGACGGCGCTGACGGGCGTCTCGGCGCGCGACTGACGTCTGCCGGGTGCCAGGTCCGGCGGTCGGAGGCCGCCGCAGCGTCCCGATGCCCGGGAGGCCCCCTTGGGGCAGAGCGGTGCGAGGGGCGCGTCGGGAAGAGGGGCTCAACCAAGCGCTGGATCCCGTGGTGACGGCGCTGACGGGTGTGGCCGCGCGCGACTGAGTGCGGGTGGGGCGCCGTCGCCGCGCGCCGACGGGGGTGCGTGTCTACATTGGTGGCATGCCGGTCACCGCGCCCCCCGATGAGGATCTCGACGTCCTGCGCCGGCAGGACCCGGAGATCGCCGACGTGCTGCTCGGCGAGGTGCGGCGGCAGAGCGACAGTCTGCAGCTGATCGCCGCGGAGAACTTCGCCTCGCCCGCCGTCCTCGCCGCCCTCGGTTCCCCGCTCGCCAACAAGTACGCCGAGGGCTACCCCGGCGCCCGCCATCACGGCGGCTGCGAGTACGCCGACGCCGCCGAGCGGATCGCCGTGGAACGGGCCACCGCGCTCTTCGGAGCCGAGCACGCGAACGTCCAGGCGCACTCGGGCTCCTCGGCCGTCCTGGCGGCGTACGCGGCGCTTCTCAGGCCCGGTGACACGGTCCTGGCCATGGGTCTTGAGCACGGCGGGCACCTCACCCACGGTTCGCCCGCCAACTTCTCCGGCCGGTGGTTCGACTTCGTCCCGTACGGAGTCGACGCCGAGACCGGCCTCGTCGACTACGAGCAGGTCGCCGCCCTCGCCCGGCACCACCGCCCCAAGGCGATCGTCTGCGGTTCGATCTCCTACCCGCGCCACCTCGACTACCGGATCTTCCGGGAGATCGCCGACGAGGTCGGGGCGTATCTCATCGCCGACGCGGCCCACCCGATCGGCCTGGTCGCCGGGGGAGCGGCACCCAGCCCCGTCCCGTACGCCGACGTCGTCTGCGCCACCACCCACAAGGTCCTGCGCGGTCCGCGCGGCGGAATGATCCTGTGCGGCGCCGAGCTCGCGGGGCGGATCGACCGGGCCGTGTTCCCGTTCACCCAGGGCGGCGCCCAGATGCACACGATCGCGGCCAAGGCGGTGGCGTTCGGCGAGGCGTCCACTCCGGCGTTCGCCACGTACGCCCATCAGGTGGTGGAACACGCACGGGTCCTCGCCGCCGCACTCGCCGCCGAGGGCTTCGCGCTCACCACCGGCGGGACCGACACCCACCTCATCACCGCCGACCCCGCGCCCCTCGGCGTCGACGGCCGGACCGCACGCGCCCGGCTCGCCGCCGCCGGCATGGTGCTCGACACCTGCGCCCTGCCCTACGGGGAAGGGCGCGGCATCCGACTCGGTACGGCCGCCGTCACCACGCAGGGCATGGGTGCCCCGGAGATGGCGAGAGTTGCCGCACTGTTCACCGCCGCGCTACGGGATGATCCCGCCGAGACCGCCCGTGTCAGGGCGGAAGTACGTGCCCTGACCGGCCGATTTCCCCCGTTCGGACGCTGAGGAAAACCCGAGCGCAACCGTTCGGGCGGCCCGCGTGTCTCCAAGCACATGGACGGCACGGCTAGGGTGTGGGGCTGAGATGGCCAGCGATTCCTGTGGGGCAGCCCGTGCGTGATTACCTGCTGACGCTCTGTGTCACGGCCGCGGTGACGTACCTCCTCACCGGTCCGGTGCGGAAGTTCGCCATCGCGACCGGGGCGATGCCGGAGATCCGCGCCCGCGACGTACACCGAGAACCGACTCCGCGGCTCGGTGGCATCGCCATGTTCTTCGGGCTGTGCACGGGCTTGCTCGTCGCCGACCACCTGCAGAACCTGAGCAGCGTCTTCGAGCTGTCCAACGAGCCGCGCGCGCTGCTCTCCGGTGCCGCGCTGATCTGGCTGATCGGCGTCCTCGACGACAAGTTCGAGCTGGACGCGCTCATCAAGCTGGGCGCGCAGATGATCTCGGCGGGCGTGATGGTCGCGCAGGGTCTGACGATCCTGTGGCTGCCGATCCCCGGCGTCGGCGTCGTCTCCCTGACCCCTGGGCAGGGCACGCTCCTGACGGTCGCCCTGGTCGTCGTCACCATCAACGCCGTGAACTTCGTCGACGGTCTCGACGGCCTCGCCGCCGGCATGGTCTGCATCGCCGCCGCGGCCTTCTTCCTGTACGCCTACCGGCTCTGGTACGGGTACACGATCGAGGCCGCCGCCCCCGCGACGCTCTTCACCGCCATCCTCATGGGCATGTGCCTGGGCTTCCTGCCGCACAACATGCACCCGGCGCGCATCTTCATGGGCGACTCGGGCTCGATGCTGATCGGTCTGATCCTGGCCGCCTCGGCGATCTCGATCACCGGCCAGGTCGACCCGGACGCGCTGAAGATCTTCGAGGGCTCGACCCGGCAGGCCACCCACGCCGCCCTGCCCGTCTTCATCCCGCTGGTGCTGCCGCTCACGATCATCGCGATCCCGATGGCCGACCTGGTCCTCGCGATCGTGCGCCGTACGTGGAAGGGCCAGTCGCCGTTCGCGGCCGACCGCGGGCACCTGCACCACCGGCTCCTGGAGATCGGGCACTCGCACAGCCGCGCGGTGCTGATCATGTACTTCTGGTCGGCGCTGATCGCCTTCGGGACGCTGGCGTACTCGGTCCACTCGGCCTCGATGTGGATCGTCCTCGGCATCACCGTGCTCAGCGCGATCGGTCTGGTGCTGCTCCTGCTGCCGCGCTTCACACCGCGCGCTCCGCGCTGGGCGCAGGCCGTCGTCCCGCCGCGCTACCGGCGCCGCAAGCCGGCCCCCGTACCGGAGGTCGCCGCGAGCGTCGAGGTCGACGAGGGCGCGGACGTGGCGGAGGAGCGGGTTCCGGTGCCCGCGGGGCTCCACGGGGCCACCGCCATCGGCAACCGCGGGCGCTTCTCCGATCGACGGAAGGCCGGAACGCCGAGTTGACGAAAGCCGCTTCGGCGGCCATTAGCAGACAACTCGCCCTCGTGCCGTGCACACACGCGCGGACTAACCCTCATGTGTGACAGTTGGCACACCTTACGGGTAAAGAACTACTCAAATAGTTTGTGATACCGTTCACGAGACCCGGCGACAGTGCCGAAAGACCGTAGTGCGACGGTCCGTTGGCCCCGAGACCCACCTCGGACCGGGCTTACGCTCGTCCATGACGACACCATCGCCCCCTCCAGCAAGCGGAGACACCGCCATGCCGTCCAACGACGCACGCATCCTTCTGCACACCATCGTTCCCACCGCTGTCGTCGGCGTTGTCGCCACGGTCATCAGCGGCGTGCTCGCGGGTGGCAAGGGGGCGATCGGCGCCGTCGTCGGCACTCTGGTCGTGATCCTCTTCATGGGTATCGGGCAGGTGGTTCTGCAGCGGACGGCGAAGTCGCTTCCGCACCTCTTCCAGGCCATGGGGCTGATGCTCTACACGGCCCAGCTGCTGGTGCTCTTCATCTTCCTTGCCTTGCTCAAGAACACCACGCTGTTCGACTTCAAGGCCTTCGCCTTCACGCTGCTCGCGACGACCGTGGTGTGGGTCGCCGCGCAGGCCCGTGCCTACATGAAGGCCAAGATCACGTACATCGACCCCGGAAACACGGGGTCGAAGTCGTGAAGGGTAGGGCCGGGATAAAGCCACGTTCGGCTTCCTGCTATCGTCCGGTGCCAACTGCGGCACTGCGGGCGCGGGCATCCGAGACGCCTGTCCCAGCGCGAGGCTCGATGCCGAACCGCCGCCCCCTTATCCGTAAGACCAGTCCAGTGCCGACCCGCGGCTGCGTGCCGCGCCGACACAACGAGGTTGCCGTACCTATGCGCCACGCTGAAGGAGCCCGCGGTGAGTGCTGACCAGACGCTTGCCTTCGACCCGGATTGCCACATCTTCAGTGGATGCGGCTTCCCGGCTCCGGGCCTGCACACGTTCATGTACGAGCCCATCGCCACGGTGGCCGGCATCGAGATCACGAAGCCGATGCTGCTCGCCGTGCTCGGGTCGATCGTGGTCGTCGGGTTCTTCTGGGCCGCCTTCAACAAGCCCAAGCTGATCCCCGGCAAGATGCAGATGGTCGGCGAGGCCGGTTACGACTTCGTGCGCCGCGGCATCGTCTACGAGATCATCGGCAAGAAGGACGGCGAGAAGTACGTCCCCTTCATGGTGTCGTTGTTCTTCTTCGTCTGGATCATGAACCTCTGGTCGATCATTCCGCTCGCCCAGTTCCCGGTCACCTCGCTGATCGCCTTCCCGGCCGGTCTCGCGCTGATCGTGTACGTCATGTGGATCTCGCTCACCTTCAAGAAGCACGGCTTCGTGGGCGGCTGGAAGAACATCGTCGGTTACGACAAGTCCCTCGGTGCCATTCTCCCGATGGTCGTCGTCCTCGAGTTCTTCTCGAACCTCCTGATCCGGCCCTTCACGCACGCGGTGCGACTGTTCGCGAACATGTTCGCCGGTCACCTGCTGATCGTGATGTTCTCGCTGGCCACCTGGTACCTCATGAACGGCCTCGGCTTCGTCTACGCCGGCGCCTCGTTCGTGATGGTCCTCGTGATGACCGCCTTCGAGCTCTTCATCCAGGCCGTCCAGGCGTACGTCTTCGTCCTCCTGGCCTGCAGCTACATCCAGGGCGCGCTCTCCGAGCACCACTGAGCGATCCGTCCCGGATCGTAGCTTCACCCCCAATCCAACAGTCGTCCGGTGGCCAACCCCCACCGGGTCATTGAAAGAGAAGGAAGTAACGGCATGTCCGCTGCTCTCGAACTGGTCAACCTCGCCGCCCCCGGTGACTCCGCCAAGACCACCCTCGTCGGCAACGTCGCGTCCATCGGCTACGGCCTCGCCGCGATCGGCCCCGGCGTCGGCGTCGGCATCATCTTCGGTAACGGTACGCAGGCCCTCGCCCGCCAGCCCGAGGCTGCCGGTCTGATCCGCACCAACCAGATCATGGGCTTCGCGTTCTGTGAGGCGCTCGCCCTCATCGGCATCGTCATGGGCTTCGTCTACCAGTAAGCCGGACCGACAGCCCGATTCTTTTACGGAAGGCACTGATGTGAACGCGCTTCTTCTTGCGCAGGCGGAGGAGCCCCAGCCTCCTCTGCTGCCGCATCTTGACGAGCTCGTCATCGGCCTGATCGCCTTCGTCATCGTCTTCGGCTTCCTCGCCAAGAAGCTCCTCCCGAACATCAACAAGGTTCTGGACGAGCGTCGCGAGGCCATCGAGGGTGGCATCGAGAAGGCCGAGTCGGCCCAGATCGAGGCCCAGAGCGTGCTGGAGCAGTACAAGGCCCAGCTCGCCGAGGCCCGCCACGAGGCCGCGCGTCTTCGCCAGGAGGCGACGGAGCAGGGCACCGCGATCATCCAGGAGATGAAGGCGGAAGGCCAGCGCCAGCGCGAGGAGATCATCGCGGCCGGCCACTCGCAGATCGAGGCCGACCGCAAGGCCGCGTCCGCGTCGCTGCGTCAGGACGTGGGCAAGCTCGCCACCGACCTGGCCGGCAAGCTGGTCGGCGAGTCCCTCGAGGACACCGCCCGCCAGAGCCGGACGATCGACCGCTTCCTCGATGAGCTCGAGGAGAAGGCAGAGGCCGTCCGATGAACGGAGCGAGCCGCGAGGCACTGTCCGCCGCCCGCGAGTCCCTCGACGCACTGACCGACAACACGTCGGCCGACGCGACGAAGCTCTCGGACGAGCTGACCGCCGTCACCGCGCTCCTCGACCGCGAGGTGTCGCTGCGCCGGGTCCTGACCGACCCCGCACAGTCGGGCGAGGCCAAGGCCGAGCTCGCGCAGCGACTCCTGAGCGGTCAGGTGGGCGGCGAGACCGTCGACCTGGTCTCGGGCATGGTGCGCAACCGCTGGTCGCGTTCGCGTGACCTCGTCGACGTCGCGGAGGAGCTGGCGAACATCGCCGACCTCACCGCGGCGCAGAAGGCGGGCGCGCTCGACGACGTCGAGGACGAGCTGTTCCGGTTCGGCCGGATCGTGTCCTCCAGCCCCGAGCTCCGCTCGGCGCTGACGGACAAGGCCGCCACGGCCACCGCCAAGGGCGCGCTGCTCCGCAGCCTGCTCGGCGGCAAGGCCCACGCGACCACCGAGCGTCTGGTCGTCCGTCTGGTGACCCAGCCCCGGGGACGTAGCCTGGAAGCGGGACTCGAGTCCCTCTCCAAGCTCGCCGCGGCGCGCCGGAACCGGATGGTCGCCGTCGTCACCACGGCGGTGCCGCTGTCCGACCAGCAGAAGCAGCGCCTCGGTGCCGTCCTGGCCAAGCTGTACGGCCGGGAGATGCACCTGAACCTCGACGTGGACCCGGCGGTCCTCGGCGGGATCACGGTGCAGGTCGGCGACGAGGTCATCAACGGGACCATCGCGGAGCGCCTCGGCGAGGCGACCCGGCGACTGGCCGGCTGACGGCTGCGGCCACCAAAGCAACAAGCATCACAGCATCACCAGCGGCCCGGTTGGGCCGTGCAGAGATTGCAGAAGATTCCTGGGGGTCGGCCCCCAGACCCCTTAAGAAACTTCGGGCCCAACAAGGAGAGCAGGGAACCCAGATGGCGGAGCTCACGATCCGGCCGGAGGAGATCCGGGACGCACTGGAGAACTTTGTCCAGTCGTACCAGCCGGACGCGGCCTCGCGCGAGGAGGTCGGCACGGTCAGCCTGGCCGGCGACGGCATCGCGAAGGTCGAGGGTCTTCCCTCGGCCATGGCGAACGAGCTGCTGAAGTTCGAGGACGGCACCCTCGGCCTCGCGCTGAACCTCGAAGAGCGCGAGATCGGTGCGATCGTCCTCGGCGAATTCAGCGGCATCGAGGAGGGACAGTCGGTGCAGCGCACCGGCGAGGTCCTCTCCGTCGGTGTCGGTGAGGGCTACCTCGGCCGCGTTGTCGACCCGCTCGGCAACCCGATCGACGGCCTCGGCGAGATCGCGACCGAGGGCCGCCGCGCCCTCGAGCTGCAGGCCCCGGGCGTTATGGCCCGTAAGTCGGTGCACGAGCCGATGGAGACCGGCTACAAGGCCGTCGACGCCATGACGCCGGTCGGCCGTGGTCAGCGTCAGCTGATCATCGGTGACCGTCAGACCGGCAAGACCGCTCTGTGCGTCGACACGATCATCAACCAGCGCGACAACTGGCGCTCGGGCGACGTGAACAAGCAGGTTCGCTGCATCTACGTCGCCGTCGGCCAGAAGGGCTCGACCATCGCGTCCGTTCGCGGCGCCCTGGAAGAGGCCGGTGCGCTCGAGTACACGACGATCGTCGCCGCCCCGGCGTCCGACCCGGCCGGCTTCAAGTACCTGGCGCCGTACACCGGTTCCGCCATCGGTCAGCACTGGATGTACCAGGGCAAGCACGTCCTGATCGTCTTCGACGACCTGTCGAAGCAGGCCGACGCCTACCGCGCCGTGTCGCTGCTGCTGCGCCGCCCGCCGGGCCGTGAGGCCTACCCGGGTGACGTCTTCTACCTGCACTCGCGTCTGCTCGAGCGCTGCGCGAAGCTCTCGGACGAGCTCGGTGCCGGTTCGATGACCGGTCTGCCGATCGTCGAGACCAAGGCGAACGACGTGTCGGCGTTCATCCCGACCAACGTCATCTCCATCACCGACGGCCAGTGCTTCCTGGAGTCCGACCTGTTCAACGCCGGCCAGCGCCCGGCCCTGAACGTCGGTATCTCGGTCTCCCGTGTCGGTGGCTCCGCCCAGCACAAGGCGATGAAGCAGATCTCCGGCCGCCTCCGCGTGGACCTGGCCCAGTTCCGTGAGCTCGAGGCGTTCGCCGCCTTCGGTTCGGACCTGGACGCCGCCTCCAAGGCGCAGCTGGAGCGTGGACAGCGCATGGTCGAGCTGCTCAAGCAGGCTCAGTACCAGCCGATGCCCACCGAGAACCAGGTCGTCTCCGTCTGGGCCGGCACCACCGGCAAGATGGACGACGTCCCGGTCGTCGACATCCGTCGCTTCGAGGCCGAGCTCCTGGCGTACCTCCGCCAGAACCACTCGGGTCTCATGACCTCCATCCGTGAGGGCGGCAAGATGTCCGACGACACCCTGCAGTCCGTCGGTGACGCCATCGCGGAGTTCAAGAAGCAGTTCGAGACCTCTGACGGCAAGCTGCTGGGCGAGGACGCTCCTGCCGCCGTCAACGTCTCGAAGTGACGACGGAAGGGACCTGACTCATGGGAGCGCAGCTCCGGGTCTACAAGCGTCGCATCAAATCCGTCACCGCGACGAAGAAGATCACCAAGGCGATGGAGATGATCGCCGCCTCGCGTGTCGTCAAGGCGCAGCGCAAGGTACAGGCGTCGACTCCGTACGCGACCGAGCTGACCCGCGCGGTCACGGCGGTGGCCACGGGTGCGAATGACAAGCACCCGCTGACCACCGAGGCGGAGAACCCGATCCGTGCCGCGGTCCTGCTCCTCTCGAGCGACCGCGGTCTGGCCGGCGCCTTCAACTCCAACGCCATCAAGGCGGCGGAAAAGCTGACGGCGAAGCTGGAAGGCGAGGGCCGCGAGGTCACCGTCTACGTCGTCGGCCGTCGTGGCATCGCGCACTACAACTTCCGCGAGCGGAAGCTGGCCGGTACGTGGACCGGGTTCACGGACCAGCCGTCGTACGGCGACGCCAAGACGATCGCGGCACCGCTGATCGAGGCGATCGAGAAGGACACGGCCGACGGCGGTGTGGACGAGCTCCACATCATCTACACCGAGTTCGTCTCGATGATGACGCAGACGGCGGTCGAGGCCCGGCTGCTGCCCCTCAGCCTCGACGAGGTGGCGAAGGAGGCCGGCGAGTCGGACACGCTCCGCCCGCTGTACGACTTCGAGCCGTCGGCGGAGGACGTCCTCGACGCCCTGCTGCCCCGGTACGTCGAGAGCCGTATCTACAACGCGCTGCTCCAGTCGGCTGCTTCCAAGCACGCCGCCACGCGCCGCGCGATGAAGTCGGCTACCGACAACGCGGGAGACTTGATCAACAATCTCTCCCGACTTGCCAACGCGGCCCGCCAGGCCGAAATCACCCAGGAAATCAGCGAGATCGTCGGTGGCACCGCAGCCCTGGCCGACGCGACCGCGGGGAGTGACAAGTAATGACGACCACTGTTGAGACGGCCGCCGCCACGGGCCGCGTCGCCCGGGTCATCGGCCCGGTCGTCGACGTGGAGTTCCCCGTCGACGCGATGCCGGCGATCTACAACGCGCTGCACGTCGAGGTCATGGACCCGACCGAGGAGGGCGCGACCAAGACGCTGACCCTCGAGGTCGCCCAGCACCTCGGTGACGGCGTCGTCCGCGCCATCTCCATGCAGCCCACCGACGGCCTGGTCCGCCAGGCCCCGGTGACCGACACGGGCACGGGCATCACCGTCCCCGTCGGTGACGTCACCAAGGGCCGTGTGTTCAACACGCTCGGTGAGGTGCTGAACGACGATGCCTCCACCGTGGCCGACGCGCCGCGCTGGACGATCCACCGCAAGGCCCCGGCCTTCGACCAGCTCGAGTCCAAGACCGAGATGTTCGAGACCGGCCTGAAGGTCGTCGACCTTCTCACCCCGTACGTCAAGGGTGGAAAGATCGGTCTGTTCGGTGGTGCCGGTGTCGGCAAGACCGTTCTGATCCAGGAAATGATCGTCCGTGTGGCCAAGCTGCACGACGGTGTCTCGGTCTTCGCGGGCGTCGGCGAGCGCACCCGTGAGGGCAACGACCTCATGGTCGAGATGGAAGAAGCGGGCGTTCTGGACAAGACCGCGCTTGTCTTCGGCCAGATGGACGAGCCGCCGGGCACGCGTCTCCGCGTCGCCCTTGCCGGTCTGACCATGGCGGAGTACTTCCGCGATGTGCAGAAGCAGGATGTTCTCTTCTTCATCGACAACATCTTCCGCTTCACCCAGGCCGGTTCCGAGGTGTCGACCCTGCTCGGCCGTATGCCCTCCGCGGTGGGTTACCAGCCGAACCTGGCCGACGAGATGGGTCTCCTCCAGGAGCGCATCACCTCGACCCGTGGTCACTCGATCACCTCGATGCAGGCGATCTACGTCCCCGCGGACGACCTGACCGACCCGGCTCCGGCCACCACCTTCGCCCACCTCGACGCGACGACGGTTCTTTCCCGTCCGATCTCCGAGAAGGGCATCTACCCGGCCGTGGACCCGCTGGACTCCACGTCCCGGATCCTGGACCCGCGCTACATCGCGCAGGACCACTACGACGCCGCCACGCGCGTCAAGGGAATCCTGCAGAAGTACAAGGACCTCCAGGACATCATCGCGATTCTCGGTATCGACGAGCTGAGCGAGGAGGACAAGCTCGTTGTCCACCGCGCCCGCCGTGTCGAGCGCTTCCTGTCCCAGAACACCCACGCGGCGAAGCAGTTCACCGGTGTGGACGGTTCGGACGTTCCGCTCGACGAGTCGATCGCCGCGTTCAACGCGATCTGCGACGGTGAGTACGACCACTTCCCCGAGCAGGCCTTCTTCATGTGTGGTGGCATCGAGGACCTCCGGAAGAACGCCAAGGAGCTTGGCGTCTCCTGAGCCCCGTGCTCCGAGGGGGGCGGGATCCGGTCCCGCCCCCCTCACCACGCCCATTAGAATTGACCCCAACACCCGGCACGACCGCCGGGTGGTGACCCGAGGAGCCACCCTTGGCTGCTGAGCTGCACGTCGAGCTGGTCGCCGCGGACCGGAGTGTCTGGTCCGGCGAGGCCACCTTGGTCATCGCGCGTACCACCTCCGGCGACATCGGCGTCATGCCCGGCCACCAGCCGCTGCTCGGTGTGCTGGAGTCGGGCCCGGTGACCATCCGTACCAGTGAGGGCGCGACCGTCGTCGCCGCCGTCCACGGCGGATTCATCTCCTTCGCCGACGACAAGCTGTCTCTGCTCGCGGAGATCTGCGAGCTGGCGGACGAGATCGACGCCCAGCGCGCCGAGCGCGCGCTGGAGCGTGCGAAGTCGGACTCCGACGCCGCCGCCGAGCGGCGCGCCGATGTCCGGCTGCGCGCGGTAGCGGTCCGCTGACGGTCCGCGCCGAGTAGAAGTGCCCTCAGCCGCGGCACGGTCCGGATGATTCCGGACCGTGCCGCGGCTGAGGCGATGCAGATGCACGTGTATTTCGGTTCGGCCGGCTGTGCCGGCTACGGGACACAGCGAGGAGGTCGGTGAAGATGTTCCTCGCTCTGCTCGTGTGCGGCCTGGTCGTCGCACTGGTGGTGATCGGGCTCTTCGTCTTCGGCTTGCGCAGGAGGCTGATCCAGCGCGCCGGCGGCACCTTCGACTGCTCCCTGCGCTGGGATATCCCCGACGAGCCGGACCCGACCGGCAAGGGCTGGGTGTACGGCGTCGCCCGCTACAGCGGTGACGAGATCGCCTGGTTCCGGGTCTTCTCGTACGCGCCCCGCCCGCGCCGCGTCCTGGAGCGCTCGGCCATCGTGGCCCTGGAGCGCCGGATGCCGGAGGGCGAGGAAGAGCTCGCGCTGCTCTCCGACGCGGTGATCCAGGCCTGTACGTACGACGGGATCCGGCTGGAGCTCGCGATGAGCGAGGACGCCCGGACCGGTTTCATGGCCTGGCTGGAGGCGGCGCCTCCCGGCCAGAGGGTGAACGTGGCGTAAGACGTGTACGTGAAGAAGCGGGGGTCGGCGTGCTGCGCCGGCCCCCGCTTCGTCGTGCGTGCTAGTTCAGGCCGGTGTTGATGGCGCCGACGAGTTCGCCGTTGCCGGTGTCACCGCTGAACTCCCAGAAGAACGCGCCGCCCAGGCCCTGGTTCTTCGCCCAGCTCATCTTGGACGTGACCGTGGCCGGGGTGTCGTAGCTCCACCAGTTGGTACCGCACTTGGCGTACGCCGTGCCCGCGACGGTTCCGGTGGCCGGGCAGGACGTCTTGAGGACCTTGTAGTCCTCGATGCCCGGCTCGTAGGTGCCCGTCGCGGGACCGGTCGCCGTGCCGCCCGGGGCGGCCTGGGTGACGCCGGTCCAGCCGCGGCCGTAGAAGCCGATGCCGAGGAGGAGCTTGGAGGCGGGGACGCCCTTCGCCTTGAACTTGGCGATCGCCTCGGCGGAGTTGAAGCCCGCCTGCGGGATGCCGGCGTACGAGGTGAGCGGGGAGTGCGGGGCCGTCGGACCCTGCGCCGCCCAGGCGCCGAAGAAGTCGTACGTCATGACGTTGAACCAGTTCATGTACTGCGCGGCGCCCGCGTAGTCGGCGGCGTCGATCTTGCCGCCGGGGGAGGCGTCGGCCGTGACGGCCGCGGTGACCAGGTTGTTGGCGCCGAACTTGGCGCGCATGGCCTGCATCATGTTCTTGAAGGAGGCGGCGCCGCTGGTGTCACAGGACAGACCGCAGGCGTTCGGGTACTCCCAGTCCAGGTCGATGCCGTCGAAGACGTCGGCCCAGCGCGGGTCCTCGACCAGGTCGTAGCAGGACTGGGCGAAGGCGGTCGGGTTCTGCACGGCCTGGCCGAAGCCGCCGGACCAGGTCCAGCCGCCGAAGGACCAGAGGATCTTGATGTTCGGGTAGGCCTTCTTCAGCTTGCGCAGCTGGTTGAAGTTGCCACGCAGCGGCTGGTCCCAGGTGTCGGCGACGCCGTCGACGGACTGGTCGGCGGTGTAGGCCTTGTCGTAGTCGGCGTAGGCGTCACCGATGGTGCACTTGCCGCCCGTGACGTTGCCGAAGGCGTAGTTGATGTGGGTGATCTTGGACGCGGAGCCCGAGGTCACGATGTTCTTCACGTGGTAATTGCGGCCGTAGACGCCCCAGTTCGTGAAGTAACCCATCTTCACCACGTTCGGGGGCGGGGTGCCGCCTCCGCCGGTGGTGCGGACGGGGACCGGGCCGGCGGCGGGGCCGGTCTGGTCGATGGTGTCGCGGGCGACGACCGTGTAGCTGTAGTCGGTGCCGGCGGACAGGCCCTGGTCGGTGTACGTCAGACCGGTGAGCGTGGTGACCTTCGTGCCGTCGCGCAGGACGTCGTAGTTCTTGACGCCCTTGTCGTCGGTCGCGGCGGTCCAGGTCAGCTTCACCGAGGTGTCGGTGATGTTGGAGGCGACCGGGGTGCCGGGGGCCGAGGGCGGGTTGTCGCCCGGCTGGGAGGTGCCGTCGCAGGCGGCGCCGTTGATCTTACAACCGGTGGGCGCGCCCGGGCCGGTGCCGTTGTAGCCGAAGGAGACGGAGGCGCCGGGCGCGAGGGTCCCGTTCCAGCCGACGTTCTTGGCGGTCCAGTGGTTTCCGGAGCTGGTGACGGTGGCGTCCCAGGCGGAGGTGACCGCGGTGCCGGCGGGGTAGTCCCACTCGACGGTCCAGGAGCTGATGGTGGTGGTGCCGGTGTTCTTGACGGTCCAGTTGGCGCCGAAACCGGTGCCCCAGTCCTGGGTCTTGGTGTAGGTCGCCGTGGCCGAGGTGGCCGCTTCGGCGGGGGTGGCGAGGCCGACCATGGCGGCCAGCGGCAGTATCAGGGCGGTCAGACCGGCGGCGGCCCGGCGTCTGAACCCTGTTCTGCGCGTCGGTGCTTGAGTGCTCAACGGTGCTCCTCAAGTTGCGGACGGACAAGGTGGGGGTGGTCCGTGAAGATGCGCGCGCCCCGCGAGCGTAGGAAGGTCTGGACCAATCGTCAAGAGGTCCAGACCAACGTTGCCGATGTCCCTCTAGACGCCCAACTCCTGTGCTAGGACGGCCGCTTGGACCCTGCTGCGCAGCTCCAGCTTCCCCAGCACCTTGCTGACGTGCGTCTTCACCGTCGCCTCCGCCATGTCGAGGCGTACCGCGATCTCCGCGTTCGACAGACCGCCGCCCAGCGCCGACAGCACCTCGCGCTCGCGGGGGGTCAGGGCGTCGAGCACCGCCGGGTCCGTCCCGGACGTCGCACGCGCCGGGCGGCCCGTCGCGGCGAACTCGGCGATCAGCCGCCGGGTCACCGCCGGCGCGATGAGCCCCTCGCCGCGCGCCACCGTCCGCACCGCCTCGATCAGCTCCCGCGCCTCCGCGTTCTTCAGCAGGAAGCCCGCTGCGCCCGCCCGCAGCGCCCCGAAGACGTACGTGTCCAGGTCGAAGGTCGTCAGGACGAGCACGTCCGCCAGCCCCTCCGAGACCACGATCCCGGTCGCCGTCACCCCGTCCATCCGCGGCATCTGCACGTCCATCAGGACCAGGTCGGGGCGCAGCTCGCGGGCCAGCTCCACCGCGCGCTCCCCGTCCGCCGCCTCCCCGACGACCTCGATGTCCGGTGCGCTGCCCAGGATCAGGACGAGTCCCGCCCGTACCGCGCTCTGGTCCTCGGCGACCACCACCCGTACCGTCATGCCCGCTCCTCGTCGTTCTCGCGCACGGGCAGTTCCGCCCGGACCCGCCACCTTCTGCGTCCCTCGTCGTCCGTGACCGGACCCGCCTCGAAGACCCCGTCGAGCAGGGCCACCCGCTCCCGCATCCCCACCAGACCGGCCCCCGAACCGGGCGCGGTCGGCCCGGACCGTGCCCCGAACGGACTCGTCACCCGGACCCACAGCGCGCCCGGATCCTGGCCCAGGGTCACCCGCACCTCGCCGGGCGCCGCGTGCTTGAGCGCGTTCGTCAGGGACTCCTGCACGATCCGGTACGCGGCCAGCTCCACCGGCGCCGGGAGGCCCGCCGGGCTCTTCCGTGTGTCGTCGAGGACGAGGACGAGACCGCTCGGCTCCGCGTTGGCCGCGGACTGGGCCACCAGCGCGTCCAGACCCGCGAGCGTGGGCGCGGCGGCCGGCTCCGCGTCCCCGCTGCCGTCCCGCAGCAGCCCGATCAGCCGCCGCATCTCGGCGAGACCCGCCACGCTGTTCTCCCGGATCACGGTCAGTGCCTGCCGCGTGGTGGCCGGCTCGTCGAGCGAGAGCGCGGCCGTGGAGTGGATCGCGATCGCGGAGAGGTGGTTGGCCACCATGTCGTGCAGCTCGCGCGCCATCCGGGACCGCTCGGCCACCACGGCCTGCGCCCGGTCCATCTCGGCGAGGAGCGCGGTCTGCTCGGCCCGCAGCCGGGCGGCGTCCGCCGCCTCCCGGTGGTTGCGGACGATCGCGCCCGTCACCGCCGGCAGGAAGGAGATCATGCCCGTGAGCACACCGACGAGGAGCGCGATCGCGTTCTGCCACCAGACGAGGAACCCCACCGTGGTCGCGACGGTGATCAGTCCGGTGGTGTAGGGGACGCGCCGGGCCTGGGCAGGCGTGCCGTACACCACGGCCGCGTAGACCACGTCGGTGAACATCAGGACCGTGGCGAGATTGCCGTTGGTGAACTGGTCGCCGACGATCGCCAGGGTGCCGACGATCAGGGCGGTCCGGGGAGCGGTACGGCGTACGGCCTCCATGCCGGCCATCACCGTCAGCGGGATCAGTGTCGCCCAGCGCTGACCGAAGACGTGGTCCCCGGTCACGTACAGACCGAACGACCACAGGATCAGGCCGCCGACCAGTCCGGTGGCGGCGATGAACACGTCGATGCGGTGCGGGCGGGGGAGCGTCACGTACCCATCCAACACGCCCCCACGTGCGCGGACGTCCTCGTCCGGGCCGATCCGTCCCTCCGTCGAAGGATGTAGGCGGACTTCGTCACCGGCGACGACGAACCGTGTCCGATCCCACGGGACGCTGAGGGGGAACCGAAAGGGGAACACCGTGATCGTCACGCTGATCGTGATCTGCGAGGTGGGCTTCTGGGTCCTGCTGGCCGCCGGCCTCGCCACCCGCTACCTCCTGAAGATGCCCCGGGCGGGCATGGCGCTGCTGCTGTGCGAGCCGCTCCTCGAGGTCCTGCTCCTGGTCGTCACCGTGATCGATCTCAAGAACGGGGCCGAACCGAGCTGGCGGCACGGGCTCGCCGCCGTCTACATCGGCTACACCGTCGGCCACGGCCACCGGACCGTGAAGTGGCTCGACGGCCACGCCGCCCACCGCCTCGGCGGCGCCCCGCCGCCCCCGAAGCCGCCGCAGTACGGCATGGCGCGCGCCCGCCACGAGGGCAGCATCTGGCTCGGCTCGGTGGTCGCCGCGTCCGTCGCCTCCGTGCTGCTGCTCCTGGCGATCTGGTACGTCGGCGGCGACGGGAACACCGACGGGCTGCGGAGCTGGATCTTCGGCGCCTGGCGGGCGGCGGGCATCCACGGCCTGATCGCGCTCAGCTACGCGATCTGGCCGAAGAAGGCCCCGGAAGGGATCTCGGAAGACGGCTCAGCGGTCTCCGCCGGGGACCCAGAGCACGTCCCCGACCTCCTTGTTCGCGGCTCGCGCAAGGATGCTGCATCCCCCGGGGGCGACCCCCGGACCCCCGGCATGGGGCGGCAGTCGGACTAGCGGTCTCCGCCGGGGACCCAGAGCACGTCCCCGACCTCCTTGTTCGCGGCTCGCGCAAGGATGAAGAGCAGGTCTGAGAGGCGGTTGAGGTACGTGGCGGTCAGTGCGTTCATCGACTCGCCGTGCACTTCGAGGGCCGCCCATGTGGAGCGCTCCGCCCGCCGGACCACCGTGCACGCCTGGTGCAGCAGTGCCGCACCGGGCGTGCCGCCCGGCAGGATGAAGGAGCGCAGCTTCTCGAGCTCCTCCAGGAAGCGGTCGCAGTCGGCCTCCAGCTTGTCGACGTACGCCTGCTCGACGCGGAGCGGCGGGTACTTGGGGTCCTCCACCACGGGCGTGCAGAGGTCGGCCCCCACGTCGAACAGGTCGTTCTGGACGCGGACGAGGACCTTCACGACCTCCTCGTCCAGCTGCCCGAGGGCGACGGCCGTGCCGATGACGGCGTTCGCCTCGTTGGCGTCGGCGTAGGCCGAGATCCGCAGATCCGTCTTGGCGGTCCGGCTCATGTCACCGAGGGCCGTGGTGCCCTGGTCGCCGGTACGGGTGTAGATGCGCGTCAGATTGACCATGGGCCCAGCCTAGTTAGACACCGGCGCTCCGGAACGTCCGTGTGCCGACCGTCACGGCGAGCGTCGTCAGCGCGAGGGCGACGAGCACCCCGTACAGCACGGCCGGTGTCGTGTAGTGGCCGATGTACACCTCCCGGACCGCGTCCACCAGATAGCGGAACGGCATCAGGTGCGACAGCACGTCCAGCCAGCCGGGGGCGAGGGCCATCGGCAGCATCAGGCCCGACAGCAGCATCGACGGCATCGCGAGCGTGTTGATCGCGGGGCCGAACTCCTGCGGGCTCGGCAGCTTCAGGGCCAGCGCGTACGAGAGCGAGGCGAGCGCCGCCGAGAGCAGGGCGACGAAGCCGAAGCCGATCAGGATCCCGGGGAGCGGCGCCCTGAGGCCCATCGGGACGGCCACCAGGACGAGCAGCACCGCCTGGAAGACGAAGAGCGCGGCGTCCCGCAGGACCCGGCCGAGCAGCAGCGCCAGTCGGCTCACCGGAGTGACCCGCATCCGGTCGAACACGCCCCAGTTCTTCTCCATGATGATCGAGAACCCGGCGAACGAGGCGCCGAAGAGGCCGAGTTGGAGCAGCAGGCCCGGGACGAGGATCTGCCAGGAGTCGCCCTCGCGGCCCAGCGGGAGACCGGTGAGCAGCGGCCCGAAGAAGAACAGGTAGAGCAGCGGCATCAGCGCGCCGAAGAAGATCTGGAACGGGGAGCGCAGGGTCTGGCGGGCGTACCGCCCGAAGAGCAGCGCGGTGTCGTGGAGAAGCATCAGGGGTCCTAGACCGCTACGGGAGTGGTGTCGACGGGGGCCGGGCCGCGCCCGGTGATGGCGAGGAAGGCGTCCTGGAGGGTGGTCGCGCCGTGCGCGGCCTTGAGGGCGGCGGGGCTGCCCTCGGCGACGACCGTGCCCCTGTCCACGATCACGAGCCGGTCGGCGAGCGCGTCGGCCTCGTCCAGGTAGTGCGTGGTGAGGACGACGGTCGTGCCGTACTCGTCGCGCAGCCGCCGCACGAGGGCCCACAGGTCGGCGCGGCTGCCGGGGTCGAGGCCGGTCGTCGGCTCGTCGAGGAGGAGGATCTCCGGCCGGTGGGTGAGCCCCATCGCGAGGTCGAGTCTCCGGCGCTGGCCGCCGGAGAGCGCCGGGGTCGGCCGGTCGAGGAGTTCCGTGAGGTGGAGGTCCACCGCGAGTTCCTCGGCGCGGGCGGTCG
Source organism: Streptomyces sp. NBC_01255 (assembly GCF_036226445.1). NCBI lineage: Bacteria > Bacillati > Actinomycetota > Actinomycetes > Kitasatosporales > Streptomycetaceae > Streptomyces > Streptomyces sp. NBC_01255. The sequence goes on along the minus strand of NZ_CP108474.1, from coordinate 2,792,947 downwards.
CGCGGGTGCGGTCGAGGCCGTAGAGCCTGCCCTGGAGGACGAGCTCGGAGCGGACCGTCTCCTGGGGGTCCAGGCCGCCGGACTGGGCCACGTACCCGATGCGTCGGCGGACGGCCGCGGGGTCCTTGACGAGGTCGTGGCCGGCGACGGTGGCGGCGCCGCCGGTGGGCGGGAGCAGAGTCGTGAGCATCCGCAGGGTGGTCGTCTTGCCGGCGCCGTTGGGGCCGAGGAGTCCGAGGATCTCGCCTGGCCGGACGGTCAGGTCGATTCCGCGGACGGCCTCCACGGGGCCGTTCTTGCCGGGGAAGGTCCGGGCGAGCCCGGCCGTACTGATGATGGGCATGGCGACTACAAAAACAGAGTCACTACAATTTTGCAATGCCACCAAGTTTTCGGGTGGTCCAAAATTTCAGGGAGCCTAGGATGTGGGCATGGCCGAGGGACTCAGGGAACGCAAGAAGCGCGAGACGAAGCAGCGGATCTCGGACATCGCGACCGGACTCTTCCTGGAACACGGCTTCGTGGCCGTGACCGTCGCCGACGTCGCCGAGGCGGCGGACGTCTCCGTGAACACCGTCTACAACTACTTTCCGGCCAAAGAGGACCTCTTCCTCGACCGCATGGACGGCGTCACCCAGCGCCTCGCCCGGATGATCCGCGGCCGCGACCGGGGCGAGTCCGCCGCCGCGGCCGTCCTGCGCGAGCTGCGCCAGGACATCGGCGCGGTCTCGCCCGCGTACGGACTCATGGACGGCTTCGACGCCTTCATGCACGTCATCGAGCACGCCCCCACCCTCAAGGCCCGGCTCTTCCACCTCCAGCAGCAGGTCCACGACGCCGTCGTCGCCACCCTCCGCGAGGAGACCGGGGCCGCCGGGGACGACCCGCTGCCGCTGCTCGTCGGCGGCCAGCTCGCCTGGATCGAGAGCACCGTCGTCGCCTACATCACCCGGGAGATGACCGCGGGACGCAAGGCGACGACCGTCTCCCGCGAGGCCCTCGTCCTCCTCGACGAGATCGAGGAGCTGCTGAGCGAGAGGGTCCTGACGTACGCCGTACGCGAGGGCTGAGCGGGCGGAGGAGGTGTCGTGAGTGTGACGTCCGTCAAAGAGGGCGTGACGCGCATTACTTAGCGGTCACATGGCGCCCCGCGACCGCTAATCTCCGCCGGAGAGTCAGAAGTGAACAGGCGTTAAGGGGTGGAACATCGTGGCCAGGAAGCTCGCCGTCATCGGGGCCGGACTCATGGGATCCGGCATCGCGCAGGTCTCGGCACAGGCGGGCTGGGACGTCGTCCTGCGTGACGTCACCGACGCCGCCCTGACCCGTGGCACCGACGGCATCAAGGCGTCGTACGACCGGTTCGTCGCGAAGGGCAAGCTGAGCGCCGCCGACGCCGAGGCCGCCCTCGGCCGGATCACCGCCACCACCGACCTCGAGGCCGTCGCCGACGCCGACATCGTCGTCGAGGCCGTCTTCGAGAACCTCGACGTCAAGCACGAGATCTTCCGCTCGCTCGACAAGATCGCCAAGGACGGCGCCGTCCTCGCCTCCAACACCTCCGCGATCCCGATCACCAAGATCGCCGCGGTCACCGAGCGCCCCGAGGCCGTCGTCGGCGTCCACTTCTTCTCGCCGGTCCCGATGATGCAGCTCGTCGAGCTGGTCCGCGGCTACAAGACCAGCGACGCCACCCTGGCCGCCGCCCGGGAGTTCGCCGAGTCCGTCGGCAAGACCTGCATCGTCGTCAACCGCGACGTGGCCGGCTTCGTCACCACCCGCCTCATCTCGGCCCTCGTCGTCGAGGCCGCCAAGCTCTACGAGTCGGGCGTCGCCACCGCCGAGGACATCGACATCGCCTGCAAGCTCGGCTTCGGCCACGCCATGGGCCCGCTCGCCACCGCCGACCTCACCGGCATCGACATCCTGGTGAACGCGGCCAACAACATCTACACCGAGTCCCAGGACGAGAAGTTCGCACCCCCGGAGCTGATGCGCCGGATGGTGGACGCGGGTGACATCGGGCGCAAGAGCGGGCAGGGCTTCTACAAGCACTGAGCCCGGCCCGCCACCCCGCCTCACTCCGTGGGGTGAATTTCGGTACCGGTTCGCTGACAAGGCGCAACGCTTCTGCTGCTGCGGCAGTCAGTTGTTGCGAAGACGGAGCACTCTCGGGGAGCGCATATGCACATCAGGGGCGACCACGTCGAGCTGGTCGTCGGGGGCCGCCTCGACGTCCGCAGCGCGGCGGACGCCCGTACGGTCCTGCACTCGGCCGTCGACGACGGAGTCGGCGATCTGGTGCTCGACCTGACCGGCCTCGACTCCTGGGACGCGACCGGGCTCGGCGTGATCATGGGCGCTCACCGGAGGGCCGGCCGCTGCGGCCGGCGCCTCGTGCTGCGCGGGGTGCCGCCCCAGATGCAGCGGCTGCTCGTGGCCACCCGGCTCCACCGCATCCTCGCCATCGAGGGCGGCCTCGCCGCGGAGTCACTGCCCCGGGTGTGAGGGGGGCGGGTGTCACCGGCGCGGGCGGGACCGGCGGGTGTGACGCGGCGCGGGCGGGACCCGGCGGGCGGACATGGCGCGGGTGTGACCGGCGGGTGTGACGCGGTGCGGGTGGACCAGCGGGCGTGATGCGGTGCGGGTGGGACCCGGCGGGCCCAGGTGACAGGGGGGACACGGCCCTGTGAAGCAGCTGTGTGAACCCGGCGTCACGCTCAATCCTCACAAGACCGTGACGTCTTGGTCTCCGGAGCACCCCGGCTGTTCCCGAGCGCCTGACCACGGTCTAGGGTTCGGTCGCCTGCACATTGACGGACCCACCCGGCGGGCACCTGACACCGCTTCTTGGGGGCTTGGACCATGGACCCGATCAACCCTGGGTCGGAGCAGTACGGTCACGACACCGAGGGCGAGGACGCCCGCCCCGCGCTCGGCTCCGCCCTGCCCGAGCGCTCGCCCGCGGCCCCCGCGCGCGCCCGCGTCGTCCGGCTCGTCTCCGGCGAGCTGCTCCTCACCGTCAACCCCGTCGACGGCAGCGAGATAGAACCCTGCCCGCCGGGCCAGGCGCCCGCGGCCCCCCGCCGCCGCACCCCCGAGGAGCGCGCCGAGGCCGCCCGCGCCGCGGCCCCGCCCGTACCGCCCGGTCCCGCCGCCCCCGCGCTGCCCCTTCTCGAACGCCAGGAGCAGCGCGAGCGGCTCGCCGAGATCCTCGCCCGCGGCCGCTCCGCCCGCCTGACCGGCCCCGCCGGATCCGGCCGCACCGCGCTCCTCGACGCGGTCGCCGCCGACTGCGCGGAGCTCGCCCCCGACGGCGTCGTCCGCCTCTCCGGCCACCACCGCACGTCCACCGAGCTCCTCCACGAACTGTTCGCCACCGTCCGGTACGCCCCGAACCACCGGCCCGACCGGCCCGAGCTCCTCGACCGGCTCCGCGACATCGGCGCCGTCGTCGTGGTCGACGACCTGGAGTTCGGCGGCGCCGCCCTCGACGAACTCCTCGCCGCCGCCCCCGAGTGCGCCTTCCTCCTCGCCGCCGCCCCCGACGCGCCCGCCCCCTCGGCCGGCGCCCACGTCGAGGAGGTCGCCCTCGCGGGCCTCGGTCGCGGCGCCTCCCTCAAGCTCCTGGAGAGCGCCGTCGGCCGCACCCTCACCGACGAGGAGGCCAACTGGGCCGGCGACCTGTGGTTCGAGTCCGAGGGACTGCCCCTGCGCTTCGTCCAGGCCGGGGCGCTGCTGCGCCAGCGCGACCGGCTGCGCGTCACCCCGGCCGAGTTCGACGCCTTCGGCGCCCTCGAAGAGGCCTTCGGGCCGACCGACCCCGCGGCGGCCGCCGTTGCCGCAGCCGCCGCGTTCGACGGCGTCGAGGACGCCGACGTCGAACTCCGCGAGATACCCCTGCCCAGCCTCGGCGAGGGCGCTGCCCCCGCCGCGCTGCTCGCCTCGCGCCTCAGCCGCTCCGCCCAGGCCGCCCTGCGCTTCGCCGTGGCCCTCGGCGGCGAGGTCCCGCATCAGGCCCACCTGCCGGCCCTCGTCGGCGACACCCACGCCGACGCCGCCCTCGGCGAGCTCGTCGCCTGCGGGCTGCTCTCCCCGGTCGGCACCCGCTACCGGCTCGCCGCCGGGGTCCTGACCCAGCTCCTCGCCCACGGGTACGCGCACGAGGCCGCCGACCGCGTCCACGCCACCGCCCAGCACTACGCCTGGTGGGCCGGTCACCCCTCCGTCACGCCCGAACGCGCCGCCGCCGAGTCCGACGCCCTCCTCGCCGCCCTGGCCGCGCTCGTTCCCGGCAGCGAGGCCGGCACCGACGGAGAGCGCCGGGCCACCGCCGTCCTCCTCGCCCGCGCCGCCGCGCCCGCCTTCGCCGCCGGACTGCACTGGGGCGCCTGGGAGCGGGCCCTGCGCGTCGGGCAGGAGGCCGCCCGGCTCACCGGGGACGTCGCCGAGGAGGCGTACTTCCACCACGAGCTCGGCGTCCTCGCGATCTGCGCCGGAAACCTGGAGCGGGCCCGCGCCGAGCTGGAAGCCTCCATCGGGATGCGCGGGGTGCTCGCCGACAAGCGCGGCACCGTCGCCGGCCGCCGGGCGCTCGCCCTCGTCGCCGACCTCTCCGGAGAGCACGGCACCCCGGTCGCGGCCCGCGCCGAGGAGCCCGTCTCGCCGCCGCGCGGCACGCCGGCCGTGCGGCGCGCCACCGCCCGGCCGCCGGTCCCGCTGCCGGAGCCGCCCACGGCCCCGCTGCCCGGCGGTCCCGTGCGGGGCCCGGCGGTTCCCCCGGCCTCCGCGATTCCCGCGTTCCCGGACTTCGCCGACGAGGGCCCGACGCTCATCACCCGCCCCGACACCGTCCAGGGCGGCGGCCGCCCGGGCCTCAAGGGGGGCATCCTCACCGGCGCCCGCCGCAACCTCGCCGCCGTCGGCGCGGGCGCGCTCCTGGTGGCCGTCCTCGGCACCGTCGTCACCCTCGGCGCCACCTCCGGCAACGGCGAGGACCCCGCCACGAACCGCGTCACCTCCGACAGCACGGCGACCGAGGACAGCGGCGGCACCGACGACGGCCTCGACGATGACGAGCCACCGGCCGACGGCGAAGAGGGCGAGGGCGGCGAGACCGGCGCCCCCGGCGAGACGGGCGAGCCCACGCACTCCGGATCCCCGAGCCCCTCGGGCTCCGACGGCACCTCGCCGTCGAACGCGCCGACGAGCCCGGGCAGCACCGGTTCCCCGAGCGCATCGGACTCGCCGGGTTCGTCGTCGGATCCGGCGTCCCCGCCGCCGTCTCCGTCGGACAGCCCGTCGGGCACCACCGCCCCCACCACGACCCGGCCGCCGTCGAGCCCGTCGGCCACCACCGGCGGACCGCGTCCGACGACGTCGACGCCGGCCCCGCCGACCACGACGACGCCGCCCCCGACGACCACCCCGCCGCCGACGACCACGCCCCCGACGACCACGCCGCCGCCGACGACCAGTCCTCCGGCGGAGGAGAACTCCCCGAGCAACTCCGCCTCGGCGACCCTCGGCGGCGGCCCGTCGGTCTCCGACAGCCCCGCGTCCTCGGAGACGACGACCGCCTGACCCGCGTACGGATACGGAGACGGGGACGGCCCCGGGCGCGCTCGCCGCACCCGGGGCCGTCCCCGTACTCGTACCGCTTCGGACCGCTCGTACCGGGCTCTAGAAGAGGCGGAGCTTGTCGTCCTCGATGCCGCGCATCGCGTTGTAGTCGAGGACCACGCAGCCGATGCCGCGGTCCGTCGCGAGCACCTTCGCCTGCGGCTTGATCTCCTGCGCCGCGAAGACGCCCTTCACGGGGGCCAGGTGCGGATCGCGGTTGAGCAGCTCCAGGTAGCGGGTCAGCTGCTCGACGCCGTCGATCTCACCGCGCCGCTTGATCTCCACCGCGACCGTCCCGCCGTCCGCGTCGCGGCACAGGATGTCGACCGGGCCGATCGCCGTCGGGTACTCGCGGCGGATCAGGGTGTACCCCTCGCCGAGGATCTCGATGCGGTCGGCGAGCAGCTCCTGGAGGTGGGCCTCCACGCCGTCCTTGATGAGACCGGGGTCCACACCGAGCTCGTGCGAGGAATCGTGGAGGATTTCCTCCATCGTGATGATCAGTTTCTCGCCCGCTTTGTTGATCACGGTCCAGATGCCCGCGTCGCCGTCCGCACCCTCCTTGAGCGTGCACGGCGGGGACATCCAGTTGAGCGGTTTGTACGCCCGGTCGTCCGCGTGGATCGAGACGCTCCCATCGGCCTTGATCAGGATCAGACGGGGCGCGGAGGGCAGGTGGGCCGTGAGCCGACCCGCGTAGTCCACGGAGCAACGGGCAATGACGAGACGCATGGTCCGCAACGCTACAAGACGGGCGCTCTTCCGCGCGATTCGGGCATCATCCTTAGCCGAACACCCGTCGGTTATCAGCCTGTTGTGTTCCCAATCTTCTGGTGCGACCAGGTCTGCGCGCTTACCGTGGAAGCTGGAGGTCGTCGTCCGTGCACGCTGCGTGGCGCACGGCCCGGCCTTCGCCCCTGCCCGCAAGACCCCGTCCGCGGGGTCGCGAGAGGAGAACCCATGTCGCTCGACGTCTCACCGGCACTGTTGGAACAGGCCGAGCGAGGCGAGGTCGACGAAGCCGACTTCGTCGACTGCGTCCGGACCTCCCTGCCCTACGCATGGGAGATGATCAGTTCTCTGGTGGCTCAGCTGAAGGTCGACGGCGGAGAGTTCGCCGACAACCAGACGCCGCCGCCGAATGAGCAGGCACGTGGTCAGCTGCTGCGCGCGCTCGCGAGCGATGCCATTCGTGGCGCCCTGCAGCGGCACTTCGGGGTGCGTCTCGCCTTCCAGAACTGCCACCGCCTGGCGGTGTTCCCGCTGGACCCGTCGGTGGACGAGCGGCTCGCCCGCTTCACGTCCGTACGGGGGCAGCTGCTCAACCAGTCGCCGGAACTGCGCGACTGCTGAGACATGGTGCTGCCGCTCCGCATCGCGGGAGACGTGGTCGACGCGTGCCGACGCGCGTCGACCACGCGGAGATGCCGGAGCGGCAGCACAAGCTCTCCGCCGGGCCTCAGGCAAGCAGCGGGAGGACCTCGGCGCCGAGCCGCCGGACGTTCTCCTCGGTCGCCGCGAGGTCGCCCGAGCCTTCCGCCAGCAGGGCGAACCGCGTGATGCCCGTACGCTCCGCCGTCGCCGCGAGCCGGTCCGCCGCCAGCCGGGGGCTGCCCACCGGGTGCAGCCGGCACAGCAGCTCCGTGTACGCCACGGGGTCCCGCATCGCCCGGTGCCGGCCGTCGACCGTCACATGCGCGTCGAGCCCCTGCTTCAGCCAGCCCGGCATCGCCTTCACCAGCGCCTCTGCCGCGTCCGCGCCCCGGTCCGCGAGCTGGACCACCCCCGCCGAGACGTGCCCGGCGCCGATCCGCGCGATCTCGTCCGGGTCCCGCCCGGCCTCCCGCGCACAGCGCGCCCAGGCCGCGACCATCTCGGCCTTGTCCTCGTCGCCGCAGTGCATCCCGAGCAACATCGGAAGCCCGCGCTCCGCGGCGAGCCGCACGCTCTTCGGCGAGGTGCAGGCCACCACCACCTCGGGACCCGCCTCACCGCCGATCAGCTCGTCGGCGCGGGGCACCACCGCCACCTCACGGAAAGCGAATCGTTCCCCCTCGGCGCCGACCCGGGGCTCACCCAGCCACCGCAGCAGCAGGTCGAGCGATTCGCGGAAGCCCCCCTCGTATGCCGCGAGCCCCGCGCCGAACACCTCCAGGTCGACCCAGGGCCCGCCCCGGCCCACCCCCAGGGTGAACCTGCCGCCCGACGTGAGGTGCAGCAGCGCCGCCTGCTCGCCCAGGGCGACCGGGTGGACGGTCGGCAGCACACTCACCGCTGTGCCCACCCTCAGTCGCCGGGTGCGCCCGAGGAGCAGCGCGGCGAGCGTCACGGCCGAGGGGCAGACCCCGTACGGCACGAAGTGGTGCTCGGCGAGCCAGACGGAGTCGAGCCCCGCCTCCTCGGCGACCTCGGCGGTCCGCACCGCCCGGTGCAACGCCTCCCCTTGTCCCTGGCCCGGGAACTGGGCGGCCAGAACGAACGTACCCACGCGCATCGCCTTCTGCCTCCTTTGCGGCCGACGCGTATCTCCCCTCGCACTGGCAACAACGTCTGACACGTGCCAAAGGCAACGGCCCTTCATGAAGTTCTTGCGATTTTCGGCTAAGCCGCCGCGGACGGGGCCCGGGGCACCGCGTCGCGGCCCGTAGGCTGGAGAGAACGGTCCGTGTTCCCAGACCCCGTGAGGTGTGCCCGTGTCCCCGCGCCACAACCGTTCCCGAGGCGGCGATAAGCCCGAACAGCAGCAGCCGGGCGAACCCGGCGACCGGTACGGCGGTGCGCAGCGCAGCGAGACCTGGCAGGGCGAGGAGTGGTACGTCCGCCTCGTCGCCGGAGCGAGCTCGCCCGGCAAGCGCTACCGCTGCCCCGGCTGCGACCAGGAGATCCCGCCCGGCGCCCCGCACGTCGTCGCGTGGCCCGAGTACGGGGGCGTGGACGACCGGCGCCACTGGCACAAGGCCTGCTGGAACGCGAAGGACCGCCGCACCAGCAGGGTGCAGCGGTCCCGGAACGCGCCGAGGTACTGACGTACGCCGAGGTACTGACGTACCAGGGAGCCGTCGTTACACGTCGCGGCTGTTCAGCAGGGCGTAGGCGCCGGCCAGCGCCGCGGCCGCGACGCCGCACATGATCAGCAGCGGCTCCCAGCCCGCCGGGCCGCTGTCGCCGAACGGCGGGCGCGCGCTGTACAGCGCGATCATCTGCGAGGGGATCGCGTAGGTGAAGAGTGCCTCCTGCACGGACCTGAGCGCCTCGGAGAACATGAACAGCGCCGCCACCAGCGGGAGCAGCAGCAGACCGATCATGACGGTGATCGCGCCGGCCGAGTGCCGGATGAGCGTCCCGAGCGCCAGCGACAGCAGACCGAGCAGGGCCAGGTAGGCGCCCGCCCCGACCGTCGCCCGCAGCCACTCGGCGGACGTGGGTTCCCGCGCGTCGACCATGGCGACCTGGGCCACCGCCACCAGCGTCGCGAAGACGGTGGTGACCGTGAAGACCAGCAGGAAGAAGACGATCGCCTTCGCCGTCAGCACCCGCGCACGGGTCGGGCAGGCGGTCAGCGTCGTGCGGATCATGCCGGTGCCGTACTCGGAGGCGATCGTCAGGACGCCGAGCGTGATCACGCAGATCGACGCGGGCAGCATCCCGAAGAAGCCGAAGCCGAGCGCGGACTCCTCACCCATCGGCGCCTCGGAGGCCGAGGCGATCGCCGCCACGCCCAGGCCGATGGCCAGCATCAGCAGGATCATGACGCCGAGCGTCCACAGCGTCGACCGGACCGAGCGGATCTTCGTCCACTCGGAGGCGAGGGCGTCACCGAGGTGCGCCCTGCGCATCGGGATGGGGGAGACGTAGGCGTGCGGCGCCGGAGCGTGGTGGTGGGTGGGGGCGGTCATCGGGCGTCCTTGGTGGTGTCGCTCGGCTGCGGTGTGGCGTACGGGCTGGGCGCGGGCGCCTGCGGAGCACCGGGCGCGGGCGCCTGCGGAGGCCCGGCGTACGGGTTCTGTCCGGGCGGCGGCGGGGCGTACCAGCCCTGCTGCGACACCTCGGGGGCCGCCGGCTGCTGCGGCGGCATCCCGTACCCCGGCTGTCCGGGCTGAAGCGGCGCCTGGAGGTGGGCGAGGCGGTCGTCGGTGGAGCGGTAGTCCACCGCACCCTGCGTCATCCGCATGTACGCCTCCTCAAGGGAGGCCTGGTGCGGGGACAGCTCCCAGAGCCGTACGTCCGCGTCGTGCGCCAGGTCGCTGATCCTCGGCAGGGGCAGACCCGTGACGCGCAGCGCGCCGTCCGGCTCGGACAGCACCTGGCCGCCGGCCTCCATGAGCGCCGCCGTCAGCTTCTCCCGCTGCGCGGGCTCGGTCTGCGGCGTCCGCACCCGGGCGAAGTCGGCGGAGTTCGCCGAGATGAAGTCCGTGACGCTCATGTCCGCGAGCAGCTGCCCCCGGCCGATCACGATCAGGTGGTCCGCCGTCAGCGCCATCTCGCTCATGAGGTGGCTGGAGACGAAGACGGTCCGGCCCTCGGAGGCCAGCTTCTTCATCAGGTTACGGACCCAGAGGATGCCCTCCGGGTCCAGGCCGTTGACCGGCTCGTCGAAGAGCAGCACCTGCGGGTCGCCGAGGAGAGCCGCCGCGATGCCGAGCCGCTGGCCCATGCCGAGCGAGAAGCCGTTCGAGCGCCGCTTCGCCACGTCCTGGAGGCCGACGACGCCGAGGACCTCGTCGACCCGCTGCGCCGGGATGCCGGCCAGCTGGGCGAGCGACAGCAGATGGCTGCGCGCGCTCCGGCCGCCGTGCACGGCCTTGGCGTCGAGCAGCGCGCCGACCTGCCGGGGCGCGTTCGGCAGCTGCCGGAAGGAGTGGCCGCCGATGGTCACATGGCCCGCGCTGGGCCGGTCGAGCCCGAGGATCATGCGCATGGTCGTCGACTTCCCGGACCCGTTGGGGCCCAGGAAGCCGGTGACCACACCGGGCCTCACCTGGAAGGAAAGGTTGTACACGGCCGTCTTGGCGCCGTAGCGCTTCGTCAGGCCGACTGCCTCGATCATTCTCCAGCCCCATCGACAGGTCGTCGCATCCATGTCGGGGCGTGGCGGCCGTCGGCCGGAGCCCCCCGTATGAATGAGGAGCTTATCCAGCCGTTGACGGTTCCGGCGAAGCGGAAGAGAAGCGAAAGCGACTCAGGCGTCGCGCTTCTTCATCACCAGGTAGCCGCCGAGGAGCGCCGCCACCACCCAGATCAGCATGATCCCGAGCCCGCCCCACGGCCCGTACGGGGCCTCTTCGGTGTTCATGGCGTCCGGGACGACCTGCATGATCTTCGCGCCGGCCTGGTCGGGGAAGTACTTGGCGACCTCCTTCGCCTTCGGTACCGCCGACAGGATCTGGGAGATCAGGAAGAAGAAGGGCACCAGGATGCCGAGCGAGAGCATCGAGGAGCGCAGCATCGCGGCCACGCCCATGGAGAACAGCGCGATCAGGCACATGTAAAGACCGGCGCCGATCACCGCCCGCAGCACGTTGTCGTCGCCGATCGAGGCCCGGTGCTCGCCGAGCAGGGCCTGCCCCAGGAAGAAGGAGAGGAAGCTCGTCACGAGGCCCACGAGCAGCGCCAGACCACCGGCCACCGCGATCTTCGAGAAGAGGAAGGTCGCGCGCTGCGGTACGGCGGCGAGCGAGGTGCGGATCATGCCGGAGGAGTACTCGGTGCCCACCACCAGGACGCCGAAGACGACCATGGCCAGCTGACCGAGGATCATCCCGGAGAAGCTGACGAACGTCGGGTCGAAGGTGAGCTGCTCGGCCTGGTTCAGATCGTCGAAGGTGGAGTTGAGGAGCGCGCACAGCGCCGCGCTCATCGCCACGGTGACGAGGAGGGCGCTCGCCAGCGTCCAGACCGTCGACGACACCGTCCGGATCTTGGTCCACTCGGACTGGAGGACCGCGGTTGCCGCTGCCATGGTTCAGACTCCCTCGGAGGTCGAGCCCCACCGGGGGCCGGGCGCCGGCACGGCGCTGTGTACGTCGGTGCCGTGCGCGTGGTACTCCACCGCACCGGCCGTCATCTGCATGAACGCTTCTTCGAGGGAGGCGCGCTGCGAGCTCAGCTCGTGCAGGACGAGCTGGTTCGCGGCCGCCAGCTCGCCCAGCTTCTCGGTGGTCGCCCCGTCCACCTCAAGGGTGCCGTTGCCCGCCTCGACCGCCACGAACCCGTTGGCGTGGAGGAGGTCCCGCAGGCGCTCCTGCTGCGGTGAACGCAGCCGCGCATAACTCCGCGAATTCTGCTGGATGAAATCCGCCATCGACGTGTCGGCCAGCAGCTTTCCCTGCCCGATCACGATCAGATGATCGGCCGTCAGCGCCATTTCACTCATCAGATGGCTGGAGACGAAGATCGTCCGGCCCTCGCCGGCCAGGGCCTTCATCAGATTGCGGATCCAGTGAATTCCCTCGGGGTCCAGACCATTGACGGGTTCGTCGAACATCAGGATCTCGGGATCGCCGAGCAGCGCCGAGGCGATACCGAGCCGCTGCCCCATGCCGAGGGAGAAACCCTTCGACTTCTTCCGCGCGACCGGCGTCAGACCCACCAGATCGAGCACCTCGCCCACCCGGCTCTGCGGGATCCGGTTCGACTGCGCGAGGCACAGGAGGTTGTTGTACGCGGAACGCCCGCCGTTCATCGCCTTGGCGTCGAGCAGTGCGCCGATGTACTTGAGCGGCTCTTCGAGGTCCCGGTAGTGCTTGCCGTCGATCCGGACCGTACCGCTGGTCGGATTGTCCAGATCGAGCATCATCCGCATCGTCGTCGACTTGCCCGCCCCGTTCGGCCCGAGGAAGCCGGTGATGACGCCCGGCCGGACCTGGAAGGAGAGATGGTCGACCGCTGTCTTCGTCCCGTAGCGCTTGGTCAGGCCCTCAAGCTCGATCATGCGTACCAACCTAAGGGCGCACAAAACCCTCCGCCACCGGAATGACGGAGGGTTTTGCGCGGTGCCGGCGCTGGATGTCAGCGCCGGTGTTACCGGGTCTGCTGGGCCGGGACGCCGGCCGCGCGCTCGTCGTCGATCGGGGAGCCGGCCGCCGCGACCGCGGCACCCGTCAGCGTCGCCAGCATCTCGCGGACGTTGGTCAGCTGGGCGTTGATCGAGTCCCGGCGGTTCGTCAGCGCCGCGAGCTCGCGCTCCGATTCGCTGCGGATCCGGTCGGCCTTCGCGTTCGCGTCGGCCACGATGTCCTCGGCCTGGCGCTGCGCGGTCTCCACCGTCTGACGGGCGCGGCGCTCCGCGTCCGTACGCAGCTTCTCGGCCTCCAGGCGGAGCTGCTCGGCGCGGTGCTCGATCTCGGCGAGGCGCTTCTCGGCCTTCGCCTGACGCGAGGCCAGGTCCCGCTCCGACTGCTCGCGGCGCTTCGCCAGGTTGGTCTCGAAGTCCGCGGCGGCCTGGGCGGCCTTGGCGCGGGTCTCCTCGAAGAGGGCGTCCGCCTCCTCGCGCTTCGACTGCGCGTCCTTCTGCGCCTCGCCACGCAGCGAGTTGGCCTCGCCCTGCGCCTTCTCGACGATCCGGACGCCCTCGTCCTCGGCCTTCGACTTCCGCTCGGCCGCGAAGGACTCCGCGTCGTTGCGCACCTGCTGGGCGGCCGACTCGGCCAGCTCGCGGTGCTGCTCGGCCGCGCGACGGGCCTCCTCGCGGAGATCCTTCGCCTCCTCCTCGGCGAGCCGGAGGATCTTCTCGACACGGGCACCGAGGCCGGCGTACGACGGCTCCGCGTCGGTGACCTGCGCCTGGGCGTTCTGCGTTTCGAGGTGGAGTTCCTCGATGCGCTTCTCCAGGGAGGTGATGCGGGACAGCGCGCTGTCACGGTCGGAAACGAGCTTGGTAATGCGGTCGTCCACCTGACCGCGGTCGTAACCGCGCCGCACGAGCTCGAAGCCGAAGGGGGAGGAAGTGTCGCTCATGGGTTTCCTGTCGAATGAGACCGGTGAGGTGTTAGAGGGAATCCTAGGGGCCGAAGCGGCGTGTCATCGAGCGTATGCCCGTTTGATCTGGAGAATGTCCAGCCTTTTGAGTGGCTAGCCGTCCTGGGACTTGCCACTCGAACGAGTGGCCCCCGTCGACGCACCCGCCTTGAGCCCGTCCTTCGCCCCCGCCGACGGCGTCTCGAAAGACTCCAACGCCTCCAGCACGTCCTGGACACGGGAGATCTCGGCATTGATGTCCTCGCGTCGGCGCACGAGCACCTCCAGCTCCCGCTTGCCCTCCGCGACGGTCCGCGCGGCCTCGGCCTCCGCGTCGGCCCGCAGCTGCTCGGCCTCCGCCTTGATGCCCTCGGCCTCCGCGACGAGCGATGCCTTCTTCTGCTCGGCCTCCTTGAGGAGCGCCTCCGCCTTCCGCACCGCCGCGATACGGACCTTGCTCGCCTCGGAACTCGCCTCGGAGACGAGCTCCTTCGCCTTCTCCTCCGCCTCGGTGCGCTGCTCCGTGGCGGCCTTGACCAGCTTGTCGACGCGCTCGCCGGCCGTCTTCATCTGCTCGGCCGTCTCGCGCCGCGCCCGGTCGTGCAGTTCCTCGATCTCGCCCTCGACGCGGCCCCGCAGCTCCTCGGACCGGTCCCTTATGGCCGTCGCGTCGCTGCGCGCCCCGACGAGCAGTTCGTCGGCGTCCGTACGGGCCTTCTCCACCAGCGAGTTGCCGTCGACGGTCGCCTCGGCGACGATCCGCTCGGCCTCCTTGCGGGCCGCGCCGACCATGGTGTCCGCCTGCGTCTCGGCCTCGGTGGTGGCGCGCAGCGCCTCCTCCTGGGCCTTGGCGATGAGCTGGTCCGCCTGCTCGGCCGCGTCCGAACGCTTCCGCGCGGCGGCGTCCCGGGCGTCGTCCAGAGTCCGGTCCGCCTCCTCGCGGGCCTCCGACCGCATCTGCTCGGCCGCCGCCTCGGCGTCCGCCTTCACCTGCTTCGACTCCGCGCGGATCCGCTCGGCGTCCTGCTGCGCGGCGCCCACCGTCGCGGTCGCCTCGGCCTCCGCCCCGGCCTTGTGACGCTCGGCCTCCGCGACGGTCCGGCCCGCCTGCTCGGCGGCCTCCGCCGCGACCCGCTCGGCGTCGGCGCGCGCGTCCGCCGTGACCGCGTCGGACAGCTCGCCCGCCTCACGGGTGATCCGCTCGGCCTCGCTCGTCGCCTCGGCGATGAGCGCGTCGGCCTGCTCGGCGGCGTCGGAACGCCGCTTGTCGGCGGCCTTGCGGGCGTCGTCGAGGACCTTCTCGCCGTCGGCGAGGGCCGCCGTCCGCAGGGCCTGGGCGTGCGCCTCCCCGTCGATCTTGACCTGCTCGGCCTCGGCGCGGAGCCGATGAGCGTCCTGCTCGGTCGTCTCCATGAGCTCGATCGCCTCGGCGGTGAGCCGCTCGGCCTCGCTCGTCGCCTCGGCCATGAGCGCGTCGGCCTGCTCGGCGGCGTCGGAACGCCGCTTGTCGGCGGCCTTGCGGGCCTCGTCGAGGACCTTCTCGCCGTCCGCGAGGGCCGCGGTCCGCAGCGCCTCCGCGTGCGCCTCCCCGTCGGCCTTGACCTGCTCGGCCTCGGTACGGAGCCGCCGCGCGTCCTGCTCGGTGCTCTCCAGGAGTTCGGCGGCCTCGGTGGTGAGCCGCTCGGCCTCCGCCGTCGCCTCGGCGGTGACGCGCTCGGCCTCCGCGAGTGCCTCGGCGGTGAGCCGCTCGGCTTCGCTCGTCGCCTCGCCCACCAGGCTGTCGGCCTGCTCGGCGGCGTCGGAGCGGCGCTTGTCGGCGGCCTTGCGGGCCTCGTCGAGGACCTGCTCGGCCTCGGCGCCGATCCGGTCCGCCTCCGCGCGCGCCCCGCCGACCACCGTCTCGGCCTTCTCGGCGGCCTCCGAACGGATCCGGTTCGCGTCGTCCCGGGCGTCCGCCCGCGTACGGGCCGCGTCCTGCTCCGCCGAGGCGAGCGAGTCCGTCACCTCGGTCCGTACCCGCTGCGCGTACTCCGCGGTGTCCGCCCGCAGCTTCTCCGACTCGGCGATCGCGTCCCCGACCGTCCGCTCGGCCAGCGCCTTCGCGGCCTCCGACTCCTCCTGGGCGCGCGCCCGGGTGCGGGAGGCGTCCTCGGACGCCCGCTCCCGCTCCTCGTACGCGTCAGCCCGGACCCGGTCCGCCTCCTCCTGCGCCTCGGTACGCGTCCGGTCGGCCGCGTGCTCGGCGGCGCTGCGAAGGCCGGCGATCTCCTCCTCGGCCTGCTCGCGCAGCCCGGCCACCGAGTCCCGCACCTCCTGGGCGGCTCGCGAGGCGGCGGTGACCATCTCGGTCGCCCGCGCGTCCGCCTCCTCGACCAGGCGCTGCGCCTCGGTCTGGGCGTCCTCGACCCGCTTGCGGGCGGCGGCGAGGAGCTCCTCGGACTGCTCGCGGGCGTGCTCGCGCTCGCGGCCGGCCTCGGAGCGGGCCGACTCCAGCGTCTCCTCGGCCTCCCGGCGGCGCCGGTTGGCCTCCTCCTGCGCGGCGGCCAGTGCCTCGGCGGCCTCGGCGGCGACCCGCTCGGCGGCGGCCGCGGCCTCCGCCCGCACCCGGTCGGCGGTCTCCTGCGCCTCCGACTTCAGGCGCTCGGCCTCCGCGCCGGCCTCCGTGCGGAGCCGTACGGCGGCGGTCTCGGCCTCGGTACGGACGGTGGAGGCGTCGGCCGACGCCTCGGTCCGCAGCCGCTCGGCCTCCTGCTCGGCCTGCTCCTGGAGCGTACGGATGCGCTCGGCGGCCTCCGTGCGGAGCCGCTCCGTCTCCTCGGCGGTCTCGCGCCGGATCCGCTCGCTCTCGGCGCGGGCGTCGGTCAGCTCCTGCCCGGCGGCCGCCACCTTCGACTCGGCGTCGGTGTGCAGCCGGGTCAGCTCCTCGGCGGCCTCGGCGCGGCGGGCCTCGGCGGCCCGCTCGGCGTCCGCGCGCAGCCCGGCGGCGGCCTTCTCGGCCGCGTCCTTGACCGACTCGGCCTGCTCCTCGGATTCGGCGCGCAGCCGCTCGGCCTCGGCGCGGGTGCGCTCCAGGGTCTCCTCGGCCTGCGCGCGGAGCGTCTGGGCGCGCTCCACGGCCTCCGACTTGACCCGCTCGCTCTCCGCGCCGGCCTTGGTGCGGAGCTCCTCGGCGTCCGTACGGGCCTTGGTGAGCAGCTCCTCGGCGGTGCCGGCCGCCTCCTCGATCTGCTGGAGGGCCTCGCGCCGGGCCTCGCCGCGGATCCGCTCGCCCTCCGCGACGGCCTCGGCGCGCAGCTGCTCGGCCTCGCCGCGCAGCCGGCGGGCCTCCTCCTGGAGCTCGACCGTCTTGGCGCGGTACTCCTTGGTGTCGTCCTTCGCCGAACCGAGCAGCTCGTCGGCCTGCTCCTCGACCCGGGCCCGCAGCCGGTCCATCTCGGCCTCGGCCTCGCGGCGGACCCGCTCGGCTTCCTCGGCGGCCTTGCGGGTGGTCTCGCGGGCGTCCTCGGACGCCTTGGTGAGGATCTCCTCGGCGTTGCGCGCGGCCTTGGCGAGCGCGGCGGCGGAGTCCTCGGCCACGGCCGTACGGGCCTTCTCCGAGGCCTCCGTGACGAGCTTCTCGGCCTCGGCGGTCGCCTCGCGGAGCTTCTCCTCGGCCTCGGCCTTGAGGGCCTCGGCGTCCTTCGTGGCCTCGCCGACGAGCCGGGCGATCTCCGCCTTGGCCGTGCGGGTGCGCTGCTCGTTGACGGACTCCGCGGAGGCGAGCTGCTTGGCGGCGGCGTCCTTGGCCTCCGTGAGGGCCTTCTCGGCCTCGGCGCGGGCCAGCCGGAGCTTCTCCTCGGCCTCCTGCATGCGCTGCTCGGCGGCGCGGGAGAGCTCGGTGGCCTGGCGGCGGGCCTGGTCCGTCTCGGCGGTGGTCGTCGAGCGGAGCTGCTCGGCGTGGCTCGTGGCCTCCTGGGCCTGGCTGGAGGCGGCGCCGAGGAGCCGCTCGGCGTCCTTGCGGGCGCGCAGCAGGATCGCTTCGGCCTCGGCGCGGGCGGACTCGGCCTCGGTGCCGACGCGGCGGCTGGTCTCCTCGGCGAGCCGGGTGGCCTCGGCGCGGGCCGTGGCGAGCGACTGCTCGGCCTCGGCGCGGGACTCCTCCATCAGGCGGCGGGCCTGGGACTCCGTACGGGCGCGCAGCTGCTCGGCCCAGGCGACGTTCTCGTTGACGTGCGCCTCGACGGTCTGCCGGCGCTCGTTGAGTTCCTGGTCGAGCTGCTGGCGGCGCTGGACGGCTTCGTTGTGCAGCTCGGCCTGAAGCCGGGACTGGTGCTCGGCGTGCTCCTGGAGGATGCGCTGCGTCTGGGCGCGGGCCTCGCGCAGCTCGCGCTCGGCGTCCTGACGGAGCTGCTCGGCCTGCGCCTGCGCGTTGCGCAGCAGCTGCTCGGCCTGGTACCCGATGTCCGCGCTGTCGTACGCGGGCCGGGACGCGATGGTGCGGCGCGCCTCGTGGAGCTTGGCCCGCAAGACCTCGACCTGGTAACCGAGGTCCTCGGCGTGCTGGACGGCCTTCTCGCGCTCGGTCTTCAGCCGGTCCATCTCGGCTTCGAACCTGGCGAGATGGTCGTCTTCAGCTCGGTGGCTCTCCTGGCGTTCGTAGCCCCGCACTGCGCGGTCCATCCTTCCCCGAGCTCTCCGAGCAGGGGATACCCCAACCCTGTTCGCAACTCCAACGAGCACCGTCCTCACCGACGAGGACGGACCCCCGGGGAATCGTGGCAGATCGGACGACCCCGACATCCCGACTTCGGTGCCACGCGGAGCAGCCCCGACCGGCCCCGGCCCGGAGCCGCCCACTCTACCGGGCCAGGAATCCGGAGGTCAGTGCTCCGCTGAGGAGTGGTCAGCGGACGGCTTCGCCGAGGTGACCAGTTCCGTGAGGACGCCATGGCAGTCCTTGGGGTGGAGGAAGGTGATGCGGGAGCCCATCGAGCCGATGCGGGGCTCGTCGTAGAGGACGCGGACGCCCTTGGAGCGGATGTCCGCGGCGTCACCGTCGACGTCTGCCGTGCCGAAGGCGATGTGGTGCACGCCCTCCCCGTTCTTGGCGAGCCACTTGCCCACCGCCGAGTCCTCCCGGGTCGGCTCCAGGAGCTGGAGGTAGGAGGCCCCGCCGTCCGAGGTCTCGTTGATCTTGAGCATGGCCTCGCGGACGCCCTGCTCCTCGTTGACCTCGGTGTGGAACACCTCGAATCCGTACGTCGCACGGTAGAACTCGACAGTCTTGTCGAGGTCGAAACAGGCGATCCCGATGTGGTCGATTCGCGTCAGCATGCCCCCTAGTCCATCGCCAGGAAGGCGGTTACGCAACGTGCGCGCGATCACACCGGCTGGCCGGTGACCGGGCAGCGCGCGCCTCAGTACATTGGCGGTAAACCCTCGTTCACTCCTCATCCCTAGGGGCCGTGCCTCATGTCTGGAACGACCGGTACCACCTCAGTGATCGTCGCGGGCGCCCGCACGCCCATGGGTCGCCTCCTCGGCTCGCTCAAGTCCTTCTCGGGCGCGGACCTCGGCGGCTTCGCGATCAAGGCCGCCCTCGACCGTGCGGGCATCGGCGGCGACCAGGTGCAGTACGTGATCATGGGCCAGGTGCTCCAGGCGGGCGCCGGGCAGATCCCCGCACGCCAGGCCGCCGTCAAGGCCGGCATCCCGATGAACGTCCCGGCCCTCACCATCAACAAGGTGTGTCTGTCGGGTCTCGACGCGATCGCCCTCGCCGACCAGCTGATCCGCGCGGGCGAGTTCGACATCGTCGTCGCCGGTGGCCAGGAGTCGATGACCAACGCCCCGCACCTGCTGCCGAAGTCCCGCGAGGGCTTCAAGTACGGCGCGATCGAGATGCTCGACGCGATGGCGTACGACGGCCTCACCGACGCCTTCGAGAACATCGCCATGGGCGAGTCCACGGAGAAGCACAACACCCGCCTCGGCATCAAGCGCCCCGAGCAGGACGAGATCGCCGCCCTCTCGCACCAGCGCGCCGCCGCCGCGCAGAAGAACGGCATCTTCGAGGCCGAGATCACCCCGGTCGAGATCCCGCAGCGCAAGGGCGAGCCGGTCGTCTTCTCCAAGGACGAGGGCATCCGCGCCGAGACCACCGCCGAGTCCCTCGGCAAGCTCCGCCCGGCCTTCGCGAAGGACGGCACCATCACCGCCGGCACCTCCTCGCAGATCTCCGACGGCGCCGCCGCCGTCGTCGTGATGAGCAAGGCCAAGGCCGAGGAGCTGGGCCTGGACTGGATCGCCGAGATCGGCGCCCACGGCAACGTGGCCGGCCCGGACAACTCGCTCCAGTCGCAGCCGTCCAACGCGATCCTCCACGCCCTGAAGAAGGACGGCCTGACCGTCGAGGACCTCGACCTGGTCGAGATCAACGAGGCCTTCGCCGCGGTCGCCGTCCAGTCAATGAAGGACCTCGGCGTTACCCCCGAGAAGGTGAACGTCAACGGCGGCGCCATCGCCCTGGGCCACCCCATCGGCATGTCCGGCGCCCGTGTGGTGCTGCACCTCGCCCTGGAGCTCAAGCGGCGCGGCGGCGGCATCGGCGCGGCGGCCCTCTGCGGCGGCGGCGGCCAGGGCGACGCGCTGATCGTCCGCGTCGCCGGCAAGTAAGTCGCCGGCAAGCAACCGGCAAGTAATCCGGCACCTAAGGAGCAGTGCAGATGGTGGACGTCCCCGCACTCGTCGCCCAGGCGCGCGAGGGCAGGCCGCGGGCCGTGGCCCGGCTGATCTCGCTCGTGGAGGGGGCGTCCCCGCATCTGCGCGAGGTGATGGCGGCGCTCGCGCCGCTGACCGGCAACGCCTACGTGGTGGGCCTGACGGGCTCGCCCGGCGTCGGCAAGTCCACGTCGACCTCCGCGCTCGTCTCCGCGTACCGGAAGGCGGGCAAGCGGGTCGGCGTCCTGGCCGTCGACCCGTCCTCCCCCTTCAGCGGAGGAGCGCTGCTCGGCGACCGGGTCCGGATGTCCGAGCACGCCTCCGACCCGGGCGTCTACATCCGCTCCATGGCCACCCGTGGCCACCTGGGCGGTCTCGCCTGGTCCGCGCCGCAGGCCATCCGCGTCCTGGACGCGGCGGGCTGCGAGGTGATCCTCGTGGAGACGGTCGGCGTCGGGCAGTCCGAGGTCGAGATCGCCTCCCAGGCCGACACATCGGTCGTCCTCCTCGCGCCGGGCATGGGCGACGGGATCCAGGCCGCGAAGGCGGGCATCCTGGAGATCGGCGACCTGTACGTGGTGAACAAGGCCGACCGGGACGGCGCGGACGCCACCGCCCGGGAGCTCAACCACATGCTGGGCCTGGGCGAGGCGCGGTCCGCCGGTGACTGGCGGCCGCCGATCGTCAAGACGGTCGCGGCGCGCGGCGAGGGCATCGACGAGGTCGTGGAGGCCCTGGAGAAGCACCGAGCGTGGATGGAGGAGCACGGGGTGCTGGCGGACCGCCGCCGGGCCCGTGCCGCCCGCGAGGTCGAGACCATCACCATCACGGCCCTGCGCGAGCGCATCGGCGACCTGCACGGCGACCGGCGCCTGGACGCGCTGGCGGAGCGGATCGTCGCGGGCGAGCTCGACCCGTACGCGGCCTCCGACGAGCTGGTCGCGAGCCTGACGGGCAACTGAGTCCCCGTACGCGAGAGGGCCTCCCCGGCGATCCGGGGAGGCCCTCTTCGTACGCGTACGGGCTACGGCTTGCCGCGGCGCCCGCGCAGCTGCTCCGCGATCGGCTTCAGGGACTCGTGGAGGTCACCGAGGGCCTCGGAGCCCATCTGGTCGATGAAGTGCCTGCGCACCGAGTCGACGTGGTGCGGGGCGACCTTGCGCATGGTCTCCATGCCGTCGTCCGTGAGGACGGCGTACAGCCCGCGCCGGTCGGACTCGCAGTTCTCGCGCCGGACGAGTCCCGCGTTCTCCATCCGGGTGATCTGGTGGGAGAGCCGGCTCTTCGACTGGAGGGTGGCCGTGGCGAGGTCGCTCATGCGCAGCCGGCGGTCCGCCGACTCCGAGAGGTTCACCAGGATCTCGTAGTCGTTCATCGTCAGGCCGAAGGGCTGGAGATCCCTCTCCAGCTGGTGCATCAACATCCTGTTGACGTCCAGGAACGTGCGCCACGCGCACTGCTCGCCGTCGGTGAGCCACGGGGTGGCCGTCTCGGTCTCCATATATGGATTCTACCTAAGAAGTTGAATACTTGACGATGTCTGGGTGTGTGACGCCCGGCACCGGCGCAGACGATCGCGCCGAGCACCGGCGCAGACGTTCGAGGGCGTCACACTCCGCAGACTACCGCTCACAGGCCGAAGCGCCGCTGGAGGTCGCCGAGCTGGCCGGGAAGGCGCGGTACCGAGCCGGGCACGGCCTGGCCGGAACCGTGTGCTCCGTGTCCGCCCGGCACACCCGCCTGCGCGGGCGGCCCGCCGATCGACCGCTCCGGCATGAGCAGCTCCGTCGACTGGAGCAGGACCGTGCCCGCGCCCACGAACTCGAACTGGTGCTCCTCGCCCGAGGTGCCGCCGATCCCCGTCAGGGCCCGTACGCCGCCCATCACGCCCGTCATGTAGCCGTGGTCGTAGTGGTGGCACGGCGACGGGCAGTCCGCCCAGCCGACAAGGGCCTGCGGGTCCACCCGCATCGGCGGCTCCATGAAGACCACCGGACCGTTCGACGCGGCCACGAACTTCCCCGTGCCGATCAGCGTCACGAAGCCCGGCACGATCGACTGCTTCAGCGCCAGCGTGGGCTGATAGGCGAGGAGGTTGCCCGAACGGATCGTCAGATTGCCCTGGTCCAGGTCGAACGAGTTCACGTCGAAGGCCCGGTCCGCGAGCAGCATCTTGCCGCTGCCCTCCGCGACCACCCAGTCGCTCGCGTGCAGCGGCGAGTGGAACGACGTACGGACCAGTCGGTCGAGCCGCCCGTGCCCGATGCCGTTGAACTCGATCCGCCCGTAGTAGGCGATCATCTTGCCCTTCTGCAGGAACCACTGGGAGCCCTTGAGCTCCACGCAGAAGGTGTACGCGTTCACGTTGTCGTCCGACGGAAGCGTCGTCGGGTCGTGGATCACCGGGGTGCTCACAGCTTCTCCTCCGAGGCCTGGACGTACACCGCGCCGCTGCCGCTCAGCTCCAGCTGGAACGCCTCGCCCGAGCCGCGCCCCACCATGTCGCGCCAGCCCAGCGCCGTGGAGAGCTTGTTCCGTACGTCGCCGTGGTGTGCCACGTACGCCTGCGGGTCCACGTGGACCGGGCGGCCCGGGGTGATGGGCAGCTCGATGACCCCGCCGTGCGCCATGACGGCCACCGAGCCGTGGCCCTTGAGGGTGGTGGTGAAGAGGCCCTGGCCGGTCACCTGGCCGCGGACCATGCCCATGACCCCGCCCTGCGAGCCCATGAACATCGTGCCCTGCTCCAGGGTGCCGTCGAAGGCGAGGAGCCGGTCGGCCTCGACGTACAGGGTGTCGCCCGTCAGCGCGATCACCTGGATGTGGTGGCCGCCGTGCCCGAACATCACCGTGCCGTTGCCCTCGACGCTCATCAGCGGCGTCGCCTCGCCGGCCACGCGGCGGCCGATCATCGACATCACGCCGCCCTGGCCGCCCGCCATGTTCGGCGTGAAAGTGACGTCGCCGCGGTACGCGAGCATCGCCCCGCGCTGACTGAACATCCGCTGCCCGGGGATGACGGTCGCCTCGACCATCTTCGCGTTGATCTCGCGGAACGGCATCAGACGTCGCCCCCGATCGTGTTCCGCTCGCTCGGCTGGACGTACACGAGGCCGTCCCCCTCGAAGCGGATCTGGAAGGCCTCGCCGCCGCCCTCGCCCATGAGGGTGCGGAAGGTCACACCGGACTGGAAGTGCTGCTGGAGGTTGCCCTGGTGGGCGATGTACGCACCCGGGTCGACCTGGAGCGGGTACTGCGGGGTCACCCGCAGCACGACCGCCGGGCCGTCGGACATGATCGCCGCCTGCCCGGTGCCCTCGACGGTCGTCGTGAAGAGACCGTTGCCGGTCGCGCCGCCGCGCATCCCCGTGAAGGTGGTGCCGGTGCGCAGCCCCGCGTCGGTGCAGAGCAGATTGCTCGCCTCGACCCAGAGCTTCTCGCCGTGCAGGGACACGAGGTTGATCTCGGAGGCCCGGTCGGCGAACCAGCAGGTGCCTTGCCCGCGTACCTCCATCATCTCCATCTGCTCACCCGTGAGCCGGCGGGTGACCATGCCGCGCAGGCCCTCACCGCCACCGCTCATCTTCTTGAACGCCATCTGGCCGTCGTAGGCGACCATCGAGCCGTTCTTCGCCTTGACGGAGTCGCCGGTCATGGAGACCGCGAGCACCTTGCTGCCTTGGAGTCGGAACGTTGCCACCCGTTGAAGGTACTGGGGACCCGGATAAAGAGACAGCAAAGTCGGCGTGCACAGTGACTCCACCCACCGCTGCGGCGGCGGGCTTCCTGTGTGGAGGCTATGCCTCCGCGTAGAGGACCAGCCCGGCCCTGCTGAGTACGTTCAGCGCGCCGACGTGGTCGGCGTTCGCGAGGAAGCCGCACGCCGTGCACTCGAACGTCGCTTGGGTGACGCGGTTCTCCCTGGCGACGTGCCCACAGCGTGGGCAGGTACGGGAGGTGTTGCGGGCGTCCACTGCGATCACGCGGCGAGCGGCACTTTCAGCCTTCTGCGCCAGGATCGACAGGAACTGTCCCCAACCCACGTCGAGGATGCTGCGGTTCAAGCCCGCTTTCGCGGCGGCGCCGTTCGGCAAGAACGCGCCGGGCTGATCGGGATCGGGCTTGGCCTTTGGAGCGCGGGTCATACCCGCGATGTTCAGCCGCTCGTGGGCGATCACATCGTGGCCGCAGATCAGCCCCTTCGCGGTCTTGTGGTGATGGTCACGTCGCTGACGCCGAATTCTGCCGTGCAGCTTGGCGATCTTGCGGACTGCGGCCCGGTGCTTCTTCGACCTCATCCTGGTGCGCTTGGGGAACGTCGAGAGGTGCTGCTGTGCGACGGTCAACGCTTCAGCGGATGCTTCGAGGTAGCGCGGATTCTCTAAATGCTCGCCGTTCGATGTGGTGAGGAAGTGCGTCACGCCCATGTCGATACCGATGATCGACCCGCTGGCGGGAAGCGGCTCGGTCGGCACTTCATCGCAGGCGAGGACCACGAACCAGTGTTTGCCCTCACGCTTCACGCTGATCGTCTTGACCCGCCCGCGTACCGGCCGGTGCTGGTGTGTCCGCACGTGTCCGATGCCTTGCAAGCGCACGCGGGTCTGCCGGTCACGCGGTGTGGAGTCCCAGCGGCAGCCGTCCCCGTCCTTCGGGAACAGGACCGTGTCGAAGTGCCCCACGCCCTTGAATCTGGGATAGCCGGGGGTGAGACCCGCCTTCACCCGGCGGAAGAACGCATCGAACGCCTTGTCCAGGCGGCGCAGCGTTGCCTGCTGAGAGCTGAACGACCACCGGCCCTGACGATCCGGGTCGAACGCCGGGATCTCCTTGAGCTGAGCGGACTGGTCGGCGTACTTGATGTTCGTTTTCGAGGCGTGCCGGTAGGCGTCCCGACGCTCCTGTAACGCGCCGTTGTAGAGCGAGCAGTGGTCCCGCAGCATCTCGCCCAGGGCCCGGGCCTGCCGGAGGGTGGGGCGAAGGCGGAACTTGTAGACACGTATCAATCCCCCGTCTCCTTGTTCTTCTGTCGGGAGCGCTTCCCCCGGGTGTCCAGGTGAACCCCACCCCGCCAGCGCGGGTCGTTCCCTGGCTGCGTCATGATGGACGGGCCCTTGTGTATCCGTTCACAAGATCGAACGAAGGTGACCCCTGTCGTGGACATCAAGACTGCATCCTCCCTGCACCGGCTTCGGCTCGTCTCCGCGCCGGAGGCGGTGTCGTTCCTGCTGCTGCTCGTCTGCTCGGTGCTCAAGAGGACGACGGACTTCAACGCGGTGCCGGTCATGGGCGCGGTCCACGGCGTGCTGTTCATCCTGTACGTCCTCTTCTGGCTGGACGCCTGGAACCGCACCAAGTGGAGCTTCGGCACCGCCGCGCTCTACTTCGTCCTCTCGGTGCTGCCCTTCGGCGGCTTCTACGCCGAGCGGAAGCTGAAGCGCGAGGCCACCGACGCGGTCGCCGCCTCCCGCGCCGGCGCCGGGGACGCGGTGAAGGCGTGATCGTCGCGTTCTCGGTGACTCCCCTGGGCGTGGGGGAGGAGGTCGGCGAGTACGTCGCCGACGCCGTCCGGGTCGTCCGCGAGTCCGGGCTCCCGAACCGTACCGACGCCATGTTCACGTCCGTCGAAGGTGACGACTGGGACCAGGTCATGGACGTCGTGAAGCGTGCGGTCGCCGCCGTCGAGGCACGGGCGCCGCGTGTCTCGGTGGTCATGAAGGTCGACATCCGTCCGGGTGTCACAGGTGGCCTGACCTCGAAGGTCGAGACGGTGGAGCGGTACCTGGCCGGCTGACGCCGACGGTCATGAAGGGGCGTTGCGCTCGGTCGGCGCGGGGCGGATGTTGTCCGCCGCCGTGGTCCACTCGACACCGGACGCAGGCCGGATGTGCGCCAGGCGAACCGGGCGGCCGCTCTCCTGAAGCTCGTGGGTGACGGCGGTGAGGCGACCCACGCCGCGCGAGGCGACATCGCGGACCAGCGTGTTCAGGAGCGGGTGCTGCTCGTAGCCGTCGGGGCCGACCACATGAAGGGCGTCCTCCCGTCCGGCTTGCTCCTGATCGCGGCGCATGAACCGCTCCCATCCGTCGGCGGCCCGTAAGCGCAGGGCCCGGCTCGGCTCGCCGGGGCGGGGTTTCTCGGGTGGTGTGGGCATGCGGGTACTCCCTCCGGCATGACGAGGCACACGGTAGGTGTGCCTGCTGTCGGATGCAGACTGGACCGGTGGACCGGTCCAGTTAATCCGCTTGGCTCATCGGATAGTTGTCCGTTCGCTCCCATGTGCCCTCCGGCGTGACGCCTTCTTCGCAGACCAGAGGCCTCTCTTCGTGGTCGTACGCGGTGTGCAGTACGACCGCCACAGCGCAGGGTCGTTTCACTCGAAGGTGTTCCGCCTCGGCGCTGGTTGCCAGGCGGACCGAGGTGATGTCCGCGCCCCGAACCGGCCCGCGTCCGGTGGTGCGTCGGACGTAGTGAGTGGTTCCTTCCGCGATCGGGCCACCCTGGTGCAGGCGAGGGCACGCGTCGGCGATGTCCGGCGGGAACCACGCCACGGTGTAGGAGTGCGGCCGGTTGTCGTCCATGAGCGCCAACCGGGCCCGGTGTAGCGCTCGTACGCCGCTCTCCAGGCCCAAGGCCTCGGCGATATGGGAGGGCGGTACGAGCAGCTCCGGTGCACCCAGTCGCTTGAACGGCATCCCTCCTTGAGTCCTGCTGGTCCCCGCGCCACGTCCACCGGCCGGCCGTGCCACCGGAGCCTCGACCACGGTGAATCCTCGACCCTGATGCGGCATCACGAGCCCGTCGGCGCGCAGCGCCTCCATGGCCTTGATCGCGGTTGCGCGTGAAACGCCCCACTGCTCGCACAGGTCTCGGCTGGACGGCAGGAGCGAGCCGGAACCGAACTCTCCGTCGGCGATGCGGCGTCGCAGGCTCTCCGCGATCTGCTCGTATTTCAAAAGGGGCATGTGCGTTCCTTCATCTGTTGGCCTGACCGGTTGACCGGTCAGGCTAAGGGCTACCACCTCGCGCCACCAGCGGTCACAATCGCAACCATGCCAACACCCTCCGTAGGTCCCGAGATCATCGCTTTCTACAGCGAGACCATCGACGAGTCCGAGCGGCTGACAGGCAGTGCCGACGGCGTCCTGGAGATGGTCCGCACGCAAGAGTTGCTGCGGAGGTATCTGCCTCCCGCGCCTGCCCGGATCGTCGACATCGGCGGCGGTCCCGGCGCGCACGCCCGGTGGCTCGCCAAGGACGGGTACGAGGTCGATCTCATCGATCCTGTGCCGCGCCACGTGGAGGCGGCGGTGGCGGCGGGCTTCCGTGCCGAACTGGGGGACGCGCGGGCGCTGAGTGCGCCCGACGCCACGTACGACGTGGCTCTCGTCCTCGGGCCGCTGTATCACCTGCTGGATCACGGCGACCGCATCCAGGCCTTGCGTGAGGCTGGCCGTGTCGTCCGCCCCGGCGGCTTCGTCGCCGCTGCGGCCATCGGCCGTTACGCCTCGCTCTTCGAGCACGTCGCCACCACCATGCTCACTGTCGACCGAGTGCGTGACGCCGTGGCCGACATCCTCGTCACGGGCATCCACGCGCCGGGCCGCAAGGGATTCACCAGCTCGTACTTCCATACGGGGGATGGGCTGGTCACGGAACTGAGCGAGGCTGGTCTGCGGGACCCGGTGGTGTACGGGATCGAGGGGCCGGTGTGGGCCGCTCTCAAAGCAACGGAGCAGTACACCCGCGAGAGCCTGATCGACTCGCCGATGTTCGAGGCGGCGCTGACGGCCGCCCGTCTTGCTGAACCCCACCCGGACCTGCTCGCGGCGAGCTCCCACATGCTCGCGGTCGCCAGGGTCTGACGCAGCGGCTGTTGGCCTGCCACCTCGACGGACGTCCGCATGTCCAGCGGCTCCTGAGCGGCCGGGCTCGCGCAAAGCGAGTACGTCGCCGACGCCGTTCGGGTCGTCCGCGAATCCGGGCTTCCGAACCGTACCGACGCCCGCTTCTAGAAGATGCAGCCACGTCCATCGAGGGCGAGTGGGACGAGGTCATGGATGTCGTGAAGCGTGCCGTCGCCGCCGTCGAGGCGCGGGCGCCGCGTGTCTCCGTGGTCATGAAGGCCGACATCCGTCCGGGTGTCACGGACGGCCTGACCTCGAAGGTCGACACGGTGGAGCGCCACCTCGGCGCCTGACGCCGAAGCGGAACAGACGAGACCCCCGGTCCTGATCCAGGGCCGGGGGTTTCTTGTCGTCACGTGGTTGAGCGAGTGCTCAAAATCGGCTACCTTCACTCGCGGGCAGTTTTGAGCGGTTGCTCAAGATGTCGGATGAGCTGGGGGAACACCGATGGGTCTCTACATCGAGACGCGGGTGCGCGCGGACCTGGAGACGCTCTGGGAGCGCACGCAGGAACCCGGCCGACACCAGCGCTGGGACCTGAGGTTCACGGAGATCTCCTACCTCCCGCCCGTCGAGGGCGAGCCGCAGCACTTCCGGTACGCGACCCGCGTCCTGCCCTTCCTGGCCGTCGCCGGCACCGGTGTCTCCGCGGGGGAGCGCCACCGGGCCGGCGGCGACCGGGTCTCCGCCCTCCGCTTCTCCTCGCCGCACCCGCTCTCGCTCCTCGCCGAGGGCAGCGGCTACTGGCGCTACGTCCCCACGCCCGACGGCGTCCGCTTCCTCACCGGCTACGACTACCGGCCTCGCTGGGGCCGCCTCGGCCGCGTCGCCGACCGGCTCGTCTTCCGGCCCCTCATGGGCTGGGCCACCGCCTGGTCCTTCGACCGGCTGCGGCTCTGGTGCGAGCGGGGCATCACCCCGGAGCGCTCCCGCAACCGCTGGCTGCTCGAAGTCGCCGCCCGGATCCTGCTCGTGGCCGTGCCCTGCGCGGTCGCCTCCCTGCCGCTCGGCGCGCTGTCGCTCGCCGCCGTGCCGCTCACCGTCCTCGGGCTCGCCGCCGCCGTCCTCGTACCGCCCTCGTCCAGGACCCCCGCGGCCCGGCGCTGTCTGCGCACCCCGCCCGCCCACAGCCGGGAGCCCCGGCTCCTCGCCACCCTGGAGCAGCCGTGACCGCGAGCCACCCTTCGATCTTCCGCACCGCCATGGGGGGCGCCGCCTTCGAGCGGCTCCACCCGGAGCTCCAGCGGCGCTTCTCGGTGGGGCTCGCGAGCGGGGAGCTGTGCGTCGGACGGGGCGTCATGGACCGCGTCTGGCACGGCCGGGCCTTCGTGAAACCGTTCCTCGCGGTCGGCGGACTGAGGAACATCCTGCTGCCCCGCACCGGCCGCGACGTCCCCTTCACCATCGAGAACGTGCCGTACGCCGACTCGTTCGGACGGGAGACCGTCACCTTCGTGCGGACCTTCGCCCTGCCCGGCGGCCCCCGGCGCTTCGACGCCACCATGGTCCACAGCCCCGAGCGGGGCTGCGTCCTCGACTACCTCGGCACCCACCAGCACCTCGCCAGCGATCTGCACGCGACCGCCGAGCCCGACGGCTCGCTGCTCATCGTCTCCGGCGAACACCGCTTCCGCGAGGGTCCGTTGGACGTGCGGGTCCCCGAACTGGTCGGTGGACGGGCCGAGGTCCGCGAGTCCTTCGACGAGCGCACCGGCCGCTTCCGCATCAACGTCCGGGTGGTCAACCGGTACTTCGGACCGCTCTTCGGCTACGAGGGGTCCTTCACCGCCGAGTACGCCGACGTAGGCTCCCACGGGGTGCGCGCGGGGCTGCGCCCGGTGCGCGAGGAGGTACGGGCGTGAGTGCGGAGACCGTGAGCGGGAAGGTCGCCGGCGGGCCGAAAGGCCAGGACGCGCGGAGCCAGGAGACCCGGGACAAGCTGCTCGAAGGCGCCCTGCGCACCCTCGTCGAGCAGGGCATCGCCAAGGCCTCCGCGCGGGCCATCGCGACCACCGCCGGAGTCAACCAGGCCCTGGTCTTCTACCACTTCGGTTCTGTCGACGAGCTGCTCTCCGCCGCCTGCCGGCACGGCGCGGAACTGCGGGTCGCCCGCCACCGCGAGCGGCTCCGCTCCGTCGGCAGCCTCTCCGAGCTGCTCGCCTTCGGGCGCGAGATGCATGCCGAGGAGCGGGACGCCGGGCACGTGGCCGTCCTCGGCCAGCTGCTCGCCGGGGCCCAGACGCACCCCCGGCTCGCCCCGGCCACCGCCGCCGGGCTCGACCTGTGGATCGCCGAGATCGAGCAGGTCCTCGTCCGGGTCCTCGCCGGGACCCCGCTCGACGGGTTCACGGACCCCGCCGGGCTCGCCCGCGCGGTCGCCGCCTCCTTCGTCGGCCTCGAACTCTACGAGGGCGTCGACCCGGCCGGCGCGGAGGCGGCGCTCGCCGCCCTGGAGCAGCTCGGCGCCCTGATGGCCGCCGTCGAGGAGCTGAACCCGGTCGCCCGGAAGGCCGTCACGTACACCCTGCGTCGACAGGGCGCTCGCAGCCGGTAAGGACGCCCACTCGGACTACTCCAGTCGACACGCCGAACGATGTCCCCTTTTGTTGTGATATCGACCCGTTCGACGACAGCTGGAGGCACCGTGCGGCCGGGAGGCTACGACTACGACACCTACAGCCGACTCGCCGGTCCGCTGACGGAACCGGACCCGGCGGCCTACACGGTGCAGTACCGAAGTCTGCTCGCGAAGGAGCCGCACCGAATACGAGCCGTCCTGCTCATGTGCCTCGCACCGCTCCTGTCGGCGCTGCTCCTCGCCTATCTCGTCTGGCCGAGCCACTGGACCGTCCGCGAGGGCGGCGACCGCTGGCTCGTCCACCTCGACACCGTGATGCTCGTGTCGATCGGCCTCATCTGCTTCTTCATGCTGGTGAACGTCACGTCGATCGCCCACGCCACCATGGTCGCCCGCGACCCGATACCCGTCCGCGCCGAGCCGGGCACCCGCGTCGCCTTCCTCACCACGTACGTCCCGGGCAAGGAACCGCTCTCCATGGTCCGCGCCACCCTCGAAGGCGCCGTCCGGCTGCGGCACGACGGACCCCTTGACGTCTGGCTCCTCGACGAGGGCGACTCCGCCGAGGCCAAGGCGCTCTGCGCCGAGCTCGGCGTACGCCACTTCACCCGCGCCGGCGTCCCCGAGTGGAACCGCAAGAAGGGCGTGCACAAGGCGAAGACCAAGCACGGCAACTACAACGCCTGGCTCGCCATGCACGGAGACGCCTACGACTTCTTCGCCTCCGTCGACACCGACCACGTCCCGCTCCCCAACTTCCTGGAGCGGATGCTCGGCTACTTCCGCGACCCCGACATCGCCTTCGTCGTCGGACCGCAGGTGTACGGCAACTACACCAACATCGTCACCAAGGCCGCCGAGTCGCAGCAGTTCCTCTTCCACGCCCTCATCCAGCGGGCCGGGAACCGCTACCGCGCGCCCATGTTCGTCGGCACGAACAACGTCGTCCGGATCTCCGCCCTCAAGCAGATCGGCGGCCTGTACGACTCCATCACCGAGGACATGGCCACCGGCTTCGAACTGCACCGCAGGAAGAACCCGCGCACCGGCCACTTCTGGCGCTCCGTCTACACCCCCGACGTGCTCGCCGTCGGCGAGGGCCCCGCCTCATGGTCCGACTTCTTCACCCAGCAGCTGCGGTGGTCCCGGGGCACGTACGAGACGATCGTCAAGCAGTTCTGGAAGGCGCCCTTCCGCACTCCGCCGGGCCGCTTCCTCAACTACACGCTGATGCTCGTCTACTACCCGATGACGGCCGTCAACTGGTTCGTGGGCATCCTCAGCGGTGTCCTCTACCTCTGGTTCGGCGCCTCCGGCACCCAGGTCTCCACCTCGGTGTGGCTGATGATCTACAGCGACGCCGTCGCCCTCCAGATCGGGCTCTACCTGTGGAACCGGCGGCACAACGTCTCGCCCCA
The DNA here is from genome assembly GCF_036226445.1 of Streptomyces sp. NBC_01255. Lineage (NCBI taxonomy): Bacteria > Bacillati > Actinomycetota > Actinomycetes > Kitasatosporales > Streptomycetaceae > Streptomyces > Streptomyces sp. NBC_01255. The sequence continues at coordinate 2,760,767 of NZ_CP108474.1, read as the reverse complement.
CGAGCCCGAGGGCTCCGGCGGCCTCGCCGGCATGGCGATGTCCGCGCTCTCCGCGCCCATCTACCTCAAGTCCCTCGGCTCGGCGGTCCTGCGCACCCGCGGCCGCTTCGTCGTGACCCCCAAGGGCGGCGAGGCCAGCCCCGACCGGATCGCCACCTTCCGTATCCACCTCTACTGGGCGGCGATCCTCGTCGCCTCGCTCGTGGCCTCCGTCCACTACGGCCACACCCACGCGGCCATGCGCACCTGGGCGTCCCTCGCCCTCGTCGTCGCCCTGGCCCCGGTCACCCTCTGGGCGTGGACGACGGTACGGGCCCGGCGCGTGCAGCGCGTCCGGGACCGCGCGAGGGCCCGCGCCCGCAGCCGCGGCCTCGCCGACGCCCGCGAAGCGGTCACGGTCCTCCCGGCCGCCGTCCCGCCCACGCCGGCCGCACCGGCTCCGACGACGACCGGAGGGAATTGACCCATGGCCCACCGGCCGTCGAAGAAGTTCAAGAAGACCCTGCTTGGCAGCGGGGCCGTCGTGCTTCTCGCCGCGCTCAACGCCCCCGCCGCCGTCTCCTTCGCGGAGGAGAAGTACCACGCGTACAAGATCGCCCAGCCCGGCTACAAGAAGCAGTTCGGCTCCTGGGCGGAGGTGGAGGTCCCCGACGAGTACCGCGTCAACGCCATCCACGCGGCCCTCCTGCACACCGGGAAGGTGCTGCTGATCGCCGGCTCGGGCAACGACCAGAAGAACTTCGACGCCGGGACCTTCGAGACCGTCCTCTGGGACCCCGCGAAGAACACCTTCAAGAAGATCCCCACCCCGGTGGACTTCTTCTGCTCCGGCCACACCCAGCTCCCCGACGGGCGGCTGCTCGTCGCCGGCGGCACCGCCCGGTACGAGGTCCTCGACGGCGGCGTCGAGAAGGCCGGCGGCGGCATGCGGGTCAAGAACGAGAGCCCCGACAAGGCGGTCACCCTGAAGAAGGGCACCGTCTTCCGCTCCCCGTCCGGGGTCGAGTACGTCTCCAAGTTCGACGTCACCGTCCCCAAGGCCAAGCGCGAGTTCGAGGTCTCGTACTTCAAGAGCGGCCAGATGAAGCCGTGGAAGACCAAGGTCACGGCGGCGGAGGCGCGGGTCTTCGTCGAGGCGCGGAAGGCCGGTCCGCAGGCCCTCACCACCGAGGCCGCGCAGTACGAGGTCGTCGGCCTCAAGGGCGAGGCGGCCGACAACGTCTACGGGCTCGCGCAGAAGCTCACCACCGAGAAGCAGGACTTCCAGGGCATCAAGGGCGCCTACGAGTTCGACCCCCGGGCCGAGAAGTACATCCCGGTGGACCCCATGAAGGACGCCCGCTGGTACCCCACCCTCCTCACCCTCGCCGACGGCAAGGTCCTCGCCGTCTCCGGGCTCAACGACGTCGGCGACGTCGTCCCCGGCGACAACGAGATCTACGACCCGAAGACCAAGAAGTGGTCCAAGGGCCCCTTCCGCTACTTCCCCACCTACCCCTCCCTCTTCCTCACCAAGGGCGGCAAGGTCCTCTACACCGGCTCCAACGCCGGCTACGGCCCCGCCGAGAAGGGCCGCGAACCCGGACTGTGGGACCTGAAGAAGAACTCCTTCACCAAGCTCGGCGGGCTCACCGACCCCGACCAGCTGGAGACCTCCGCCTCCCTGATGCTGCCGCCCGTCCAGAGCCAGAAGGTCATGGTCCTCGGCGGCGGCGGGGTCGGCGAGTCCCCGAAGTCCACTGCCCGCACCTCGATCGTCGACCTCTCCCAGGACAGTCCCGTCTTCACCGACGGGCCCGCGCTCCCGCAGGGCACCCGCTACCTCAGCAGCGTCCTGCTGCCCGACGACACCGTCTTCACCAGCGGCGGATCCGAGCAGTACCGGGGCCGCAGCGGCAGCGACATCCTCAAGGCGCAGTTCTACGACCCGAAGGCCAACGCCTTCGCCGAGGCCGCGGAACCCACCGTCGGCCGCAACTACCACTCCGAGGCGCTGCTGCTCCCCGACGGCCGGGTCGCGACCTTCGGCTCCGACCCGCTCTTCGACGACAAGGACAACACCAAGCTCGGTACGTTCGAGCAGCGCATCGAGGTCTTCACCCCGCCCTACCTCCACCAGGCGGGCACCGACCGGCCCGCCCTGGGCGAGGGCCCGCGGGAGCTCGACCAGAACGGCCGCGCCACCTTCAGGACCGCCGACGCCGGGCGGATCGTCAAGGCCCGGCTGATGCGGCCCAGCGCCGTCACCCACACGACGGACGTCGAACAGCGCTCGGTGGAGGTCGGCCTGACGAAGGGGCAGGACGGGAAGTCGGTCACCGTCGACGTACCGCAGGACCGCACGCTCGTGCCGCCCGGCTGGTACATGCTCTTCGTGACGGACGCGGACGGCATCCCGAGCGAGGCGAAGTGGATCCAGGTGGGGTGAGCCTGCGGTCCCTCAGGCCTTGGCGCGGCGGGCGAGGCCCAGGGCGTACTCCGGCCACCACGTCCCGGCGGCCGGGCCGCCCCGGCACTGACCGTCCGAGTCGCCGGGGCGCTTGATCCACAGATAGGCGTCGACCAGCTCGTCCCCGGTCCGGTCCGTCGGCGGTACGCCGAGGGCCCGGCCCGGCGGATTGCACCAGGCCTCCGCCCGGTCACCCGGGAGGGGGCCGTCGCCGTTGCGGCTGGTGTCCACCGTGAAGTGGGCGCCGCCGAGCAGCCCCGACAGCGTCGAGCCGAAGCCCTTCACCGTGTCGTTCGTCTGGAAGTTGGAGACGTTGAGCGAGAAGCCGTCGGCGCGGGCGACGCCCGCCCGGCGCAGCGGCTCCACCAGCTTGCCCGGGTCGTCGATCCACGCCGGATTGCCCGCGTCCAGGTAGACCCGGGTGCGCGGCTGCCGCTTGAGCCGCTCGATCGCCTCGGCGAGCAGCCCGTAGCGCTCGTCGTGGTACTGGGCCGGGGTGCAGCCGTCCACGATGTGCGGCACCGCGTCCGGCTCCAGGACGACGATCGCGGGGGAGTCGCCGATCGCGGAGGCGAAGGAGTCGACCCAGTTCCGGTAGGCCCGCGCGTCGTGCGAGCCGCCCGCCGAGTACATCCCGCAGTCACGGTGGGGGATGTTGTACGCGACGAAGACCGGGGTCCGGCCCTCGGCCGCCGCGCCCCTGACCGCGCGCGTGACCTCGGGGACGGGGTCGTCCCCCGCCGGCCAGTCCGCGACCGGCCGCTCCGCGATCCGCTTCAGGACCTCGGCGTCCTCGGTCCTGCCCTGCGCCTCGTACGTCCTGACCTGCTTCGCCGCGTCGCTCTCCGGGTCGACCCAGAACGGCGAACCGGCGGAGGGCGCCGGCGCCTCGCCCGAGGCCTCACCGGCCGCGGAGGGCGGGCCGACGGGAGTCTTCGGGGGCTCGTCGCCGGAGCATCCGGTCAGAAGCAGCGCGGAGACGAGGGTCAGGGCGGCGGCGGTGACGGTGCGGCGGGACAACCGGCCCCCAGGGTCGGGTACGGCGGGGCGTACGGGTACGGGGTTCAGGACAATCGGCGCCATCGTGACATGACGGTCAGTCGGTTCCGGGCTGCGACACCGCGATCCCGAGGGGCGTCCGCTCGTACAGCACCTGGTGGCCGTACCGCCGGGAGGCGAGCAGCCCCGCGTCCCGCAGCACCGACAAGTGCGAGGAGACGGTGGAGGGCGCGAGGCCCAGCCGGTGCGCGAGCGCCGTCGTCCCCGTCGGCTCGTCCAGGGCGCACAGGACGTCCGCCCGGGCGCGGCCGAGCAGCCGGGCCAGCACCTCGGGCGTACGCTCCCGGGGCTCGGCCCACAGCCCGCCGATCCCGCGCGCCGGATACACCACGGTCGGCTGCCACGGCGGATCGAAGCCGCTCACCACATCGGGCCAGGTGAAGACCGACGGCATGAGGACGAGCCCCTGCCCGTCCAGCGGACGGTCGTGCTCCCCGGCGTAGGCGACCTGGAGGGTGGCGGTCTCGGCGGCCCAGGCGAAGGCCGGGTGCAGCTCGCCCAGGAGCCGTTCGAGCCCGCCCTCCGCGAGCCGGCGCGAGTGGTACGCCACGTCCGCCTCCAGGAGCGCCCGCAGCCGGGGCCACTCGGGAGCGATCAGCACCGCCCAGGCCGCCTCCAGGAGGACGGTCAGCCGCCGCACCCCGTCGGCCGGATCGGCGAGCAGCCGCCGGCCCTCCTCCGTACCGGCTGCCCCCGGGGTCTCGGCGAGCGCCCGCTCGAAGTCGACGAGCGCGAGGGCCGGGTCGGTCTCCCGTACCGCGGCGATCTCCTCGTCGAAGGTGGCGACGGGCCCGATCGGCGGCGGATAGAGGAAGTCCGGGCTGTGCCCGCGGAGCGGCATGAGGAGCTGGAGCGGCCCGAGGTCGAGATCCCGCGCGGCGCCCGCGATCCGCCGCATCCACGGAAGGTGGTAGCTCTGCTTCCCGGGCCGCGCGAGGACCCGCACGGCGGAGTGCGTCTCCCAGAGCGGCGAGATCGCGAACCGGATCCGCAGCGGGTCGGCCTCGCCGAAGCGCAGGTGGTACGGCACGGGGACCTCTGGCTCTCGCCGGACTCGGAACATTCGTGTGGAGCCGAAAGTCTAGGGCGGGACGCCGGTCGGCGGCACGCTGCGACCATGCCGAAGCCCGCCTCGCAGGGCACCCCTGTGCCCGTCACCCCTGCGCCCGCCTCGCAGGGCACCCCTGCGTCCGTCACCCCTGCGTCCGTCACCCCTGCGTCCGTCACCCCTGCGTCCGTCACCCCTGCGTCCGTCACCGCCGTGCCCGCCACGCCCGCGCCCTCCGCCCCCACCGGCAGCCCCGGGTACCGGGCCGTGTTCCGGGTGCGGGAGTTCCGGTTCGTCTTCGTGGCGCACCTCTTCTCGCTCCTCGGGGTCGTCGTCAGCGAGCTGGCCCTCACCGTGCTCGTCTACGACCTCACCCGCTCCCCGCTCCTCTCCTCCCTCACCTTCGCCCTCGGCTTCCTCCCCTACCTCCTCGGCGGCACCCTCCTCGCCGGCCTCACCGACCGCCTCCCGCCCCGCCGGATCCTCGTCGTCTGCGACCTCGTCTGCGCCGCCTGCGTCGCCGTGATGGTCGTCCCCGCGACCCCCGTCGCCGTCCTGCTCGCCCTGCGCTGCGCCATCGCCGTCGTCTCGCCGGTCTTCAACGGCACCCGGATGGCGACCCTCGCCGACATCCTCGGCGAGGGCGACCTCTTCGTCCTCGGCCGCTCGCTCCTGCGGATCGTCTCGCAGAGCGCCCTGCTCACCGGCTTCGCCGTCGGCGGCGTCCTCCTCACCGTCGTCCCGCCGCGCGGCGCCCTCGCCGTCACCGCCGTCACCTTCCTCGCCTCGGCGCTGCTGCTCCGGCTCGGCACCGTCCGCCGTCCGGCCCGCGCCGCCGGGAAGGCGGCCGCGAGCGGGCTCTCCGGCACCTTGGCCGTCCTGCGGAACCGGCGCGTGCGCGCCCTGATGGTGATGTTCTGGGTGCCGCCGCTCTTCGCCGTCGTACCGGAGGCGCTTGCAGCCCCCTACGCCGACGAGATCGGCGTCTCGACGGCCGCCCTCGGTCTGCTGATGTGCGCGCTGCCGGTCGGCACGATCGCGGGCGAGCTGTTCGCCGGTTCGTTCCTCTCCGCCGCGACCCGCTCCCGGATCGTGCTCCCGCTCGCGGTGACGGGCGTCCTCCCGTATCTCCTGTACGCCCCCGAGCCCGGCGTCGCCCTCGCGGTCGTCGCGCTTTTCCTGGCGGGCGCCACCGGCGCGTACACGCTCGGTCTCGACGCCTGGTTCGTCGCCGCCGTCCCCGAGGCGCAGCGGGGGAGGGCCATGACCCTGATGACGGCGGGGATGATGACCGTCCAGGGGATCGGCATGGCGGGAGCCGGGATCGCGGCCGAGTTCGCCCCCGTGCACACGGTCGTCGCGGGCACGGGCGTCGTCGGCACACTCTGCCTCCTCGCCGCGGCGGCGGAGCTCAAGTCCTCCGGGGCGACCGAGAAATGAGACGGGGCTGACCGCCCAGTGGCGCATGGGTAAGGTCGACGCGTGCCGAAGCCGCTCAGTCTCCCCTTCGACCCCATCGCCCGCGCCGACGAACTCTGGCAGAAGCGCTGGGGCCCGGTCCCCTCGATGGCCGCGATCACCTCGATCATGCGCGCCCAGCAGATCCTGCTCGCGGAGGTCGACGCCGTCGTCAAGCCGTACGGGCTGACCTTCGCGCGGTACGAGGCCCTGGTCCTGCTCACCTTCTCCAAGGCGGGCGAGCTGCCGATGTCCAAGATCGGCGAGCGGCTGATGGTGCACCCCACCTCGGTGACGAACACGGTGGACCGGCTCGTGAAGTCCGGTCTCGTCGCCAAGCGCCCGAACCCCAACGACGGCCGGGGCACCCTCGCGACCATCACCGAGAAGGGGCGCGAGGTGGTCGAGTCCGCGACCCGCGACCTGATGGACATGGAGTTCGGGCTCGGTGCGTACGACGCCGAGGAATGCGGCGAGATCTTCGCGATGCTCCGCCCGCTGCGGGTGAGCGCGCACGATTTCGACGAGAGCTGACCCGCGTCCGGCGAGAGCCGACCCGCGCGTCCGGCGAGAGCCGACCCGCGCGAAGATCGCCCGGAACGTGCCGTTACGCTCGACGGCATGAAATCCAGCGTGCTGACCCGTTACCGCGTCATGGCCTACGTGACCGCCGTCATGCTGCTCGTGCTGTGCACCTGCATGATCTTCAAGTACGGGTTCGACATGGGCGAGGACGTGACCTTCGCGGTCTCCCAGGCCCACGGCGTCCTCTACATCATCTACCTCGTCTTCGCCTTCGACCTGGGCTCCAAGGCCAAGTGGCCGTTCGGCAAGCTCCTGTGGGTGCTGCTCTCCGGGACGATTCCCTTCGCCGCCTTCTTCGTCGAGCGCAAGGTCGTCCGCGAGACGTTGCCGCTGGTCACGGACGCTTCCCCGGCCGCCGTCAAGGCCTGACGCGGACCGCCGGATACCGCCGTACGGATGCGTACGGCGGTCTCCCATCGACATTTACTAGGACGTCCTAGTAAATTCGAGTGCATGGACGCTCACGGCATCGAGGAAGGCCGCCGTCGCTGGCAGGCCCGTTACGACAAGGCCCGCAAGCGGGACGCGGACTTCACCACGCTCTCCGGCGACGCCGTGGAGCCCGTCTACGGGCCCCGGCCCGGCGACACCTACGAGGGGTTCGAGCGCATCGGCTGGCCCGGCGAGTACCCCTACACCCGGGGACTCCACGCGACCGGCTACCGGGGCCGGACCTGGACCATCCGCCAGTTCGCGGGCTTCGGCAACGCCGAGCAGACCAACGAGCGGTACAAGATGATCCTGGAGGCCGGCGGCGGCGGCCTCTCCGTCGCCTTCGACATGCCGACCCTCATGGGCCGCGACTCCGACGACCCGAAGGCGCTCGGCGAGGTCGGCCACTGCGGTGTCGCCATCGACTCCGCCGCCGACATGGAGGTCCTCTTCAAGGACATCCCGCTCGGCGACGTCACCACCTCGATGACCATCTCCGGGCCCGCCGTGCCCGTCTTCTGCATGTACCTGGTCGCCGCCGAGCGCCAGGGCGTCGACCCGGCCGTGCTCAACGGCACGCTCCAGACCGACATCTTCAAGGAGTACATCGCGCAGAAGGAGTGGCTCTTCGAGCCCGAGCCCCATCTGCGCCTCATCGGCGACCTGATGGAGCACTGCGCGGAGGGCATCCCCGCGTACAAGCCGCTCTCCGTCTCCGGCTACCACATCCGCGAGGCCGGGGCGACGGCCGCGCAGGAGCTCGCGTACACCCTCGCCGACGGCTTCGGCTACGTGGAGCTGGGCCTCTCGCGCGGCCTCGACGTCGACGTCTTCGCCCCCGGCCTCTCCTTCTTCTTCGACGCCCACCTCGACTTCTTCGAGGAGATCGCCAAGTTCCGCGCCGCCCGCCGGATCTGGGCGCGCTGGATGAAGGAGGTCTACGGCGCCAAGACCGACAAGGCGCAGTGGCTCCGCTTCCACACCCAGACCGCCGGTGTCTCCCTCACCGCCCAGCAGCCGTACAACAACGTCGTCCGTACGGCGGTCGAGGCCCTCTCCGCCGTCCTCGGCGGCACCAACTCCCTCCACACCAACGCCCTCGACGAGACGCTCGCGCTGCCCAGCGCGCAGGCCGCCGAGATCGCACTCCGCACACAGCAGGTGCTGATGGAGGAGACGGGCGTGGCCAACGTGGCCGACCCGCTGGGCGGCTCCTGGTACGTCGAGCAGCTCACCGACCGCATCGAGGCCGACGCCGAGCGGATCTTCGACCAGATCAAGGAGCGCGGCTGGCGCGCCCACCCGGACGGGCAGCACCCGATCGGGCCGATCACCTCGGGCATCCTGCGCGGGATCGAGGACGGCTGGTTCACCGGCGAGATCGCCGAGTCCGCCTTCCAGTACCAGCAGTCCCTGGAGAAGGGCGACAAGCGGGTCGTCGGCGTCAATTGCGCCCACGGCTCCGTCACCGGCGACCTGGAGATCCTGCGGGTCAGCCACGAGGTCGAGTGGGAGCAGGTCCGGGTCCTCGGCGAGCGCAAGGCGCGCCGTGACGACGCCAAGGTCCGCGCCTCGCTCGACGCGATGCTCGCGGCGGCCCGGGACGGCTCGAACATGATCGTCCCGATGCTGGAGGCCGTACGCGCGGAGGCCACCCTCGGCGAGATCTGCGACGCCCTGCGCGACGAGTGGGGCATCTACACGGAGCCCCCGGGCTTCTAAGACTTGATCCGCAATTCACCAGAGGGTGAGTTGCGGGTTGCGGCCGGGGCGGTGTCCGGGCTTTCCGGCGTGGTCACGCACTGGCGTGTCTCATCCGGGGTCGCTCGGGACCGCTGTCCGGCGGTTCGGGGAGCAGAGGTCCCACGGCGTTGCCGTGGGACTGCCACGCGACCAGCACCCCGAGGGGCGGTCTGGCACGGTGTGGTTGACTCCCGCAGGGCTTCTTCCAGCCCTTCGGCGAAGATGATCTGTGCGTGACTGGACGCGGTGGTGTCCAGGCGCGCGGTGGTGGGGTTGTCCGCGTCGGTGAAGTTGACGAAGGCAGCCAGTGCGGCGGATACGAGGTCACGTTTCCCGACGAGGCCGCAGGCGATGCACTTGTGTTCCCGGTCGCGAAGCGACTTGTTGACCCGCTCGCCGCACAGGCAGTGCTGGGACAGGGCGGTGGACCAGGTGGAGGCCCGTACGAGGCGGCCTCCCGCAGCCTGACACTCACGCTCAAGGGCAGCGATGAGCCGACCGGGGGTCGTCTGGGAAAGTCGCTTGCCCCACAGGCGGTACCAGGTACGGATATCGCAGTCCTCTACGACCAGCACGGGGCCGTGGGCGGCGATGATCTGCCGGGCGACTTGGCGGGCACGGAAACGGCGGTGCTCGGCGGTCGAGGCAGCCGTTTCGGCCTGGCGGGCGCGCTGCTCCCGGTAGTTCACCGACAGCCGGTCGCGGCGGAACGCCTGCTTCGGTACCCCATCGACGCGGGCAGCACGGGTACCACCGGGCACGGTGACGGCCTTGGGCGTCAGGCCCCTGGCCGCCCGCTGCTCGGCGCGCCGGGTCTGCTTCTTCGACAGTCCGTACTGTGCGGTGTTCGTGGCCCGGCGGGAGCGCTCCAAGGCCCGCGCACGGCCGCGTCGCTTCTTCGCCTCCTGCTCCAAAAGTGCCCGTTCCTGCGGGCTGAGGGTGATCTCGGTGGAGGCCGGGGCACCCTGGGCAGGGTCGAGGCTGGCGGGCAGGGAGACGACCGAGACGTTGGAGACGTTGCCGTCCACCCCGCCGATCCGGTCCAGGGCGGCGGCCTGCTCGCGCATCCGCTGTACGGCGGGGGCGGCGTAGCCGGGGCCGAGGATCATCAGGTGCGCCTCGTGCACCCAGCCGCCCGGCGCGGATGCCTTACGGCGGCGCACGAGATCGACTTTGTGCCAGCGGCCGGGATTCGATAGGAAGTGCTCGACGCGTGCCCACTGGCCCGGCTGCTGCGGGATACGCACCGGGAGTACGAGGTCACCCCGGCTCCCGTCGGGGCCGCCCGCAAACACCACAGCGAGCGGGCCCGCGTGGTCCCACCACGTCGCCTTCCGCGTGCCCGGCTTCCCCGACGCGGTGGTCTTTCCGGTGGGCACGACGCCGGACGACGTCGCCGGCACTGGCATACGGCTCGGCTGCATCAGTGTGTGCCGGCCGTTGGCGGTGTAGGCGATGGTGTGGCCGTGCAACGAGCCGACGAGGCGGAAGGTCTCCCACTTGCGTTCGATGGTGTGGGAACGGGCGCGACCGGGAATGCGGGTGAAGCCGTGCCAACGGCCCGTCCTCGGAGGGCCGTATCGGCGGCCGGTGTTGTCGGGGAACAGGTGGCGTTGAACGCCGTTCCACACCTCGTCGGCCATGTGCATGGCCAGGGCCTTGGGGACGTGGTGCTTGAGGTGCCCGGAGGCTTCGAGGTGCTTGTACGCACAGCGTTCCAGGGCCTCACGGGACAGCCCGAGGCGCTGCCGCACGGCCTTCGCCCCGTGCTCGTCGCGCTCGTGGAACGCGGCCCAGTACGCATCGACCCTGGCGCGGGCGTCGCGCTGGACGGCTCGCTTGATCGACCACATCGAGCTGAACAGCTCATCCAGCCGGGCCAGTTCGGCAGGTCCGGTGACGGCCAGCGGTAGCACCATGACCGATACCTGCCCGTCGTCGGGCTTCTTCCACTTCGGGGCCTTGTTCTTCCCCCGGAACCTCCGCTGCGTCTGGGCAGCCCACATGACGGTCACCCCCTCGGCATCACCCCGGCCTCAGACCCAACCTAGAGACCATCCCCGCACGCACAGGCGAATCACGCACGCATTCACCAGCACTCGCGACACGTCGCACGCATGTACGCCTGATGGGTGGAGGCATGTCTCTGGGCCGCCGTCCGCACGTCAACCACTCCGTGTCCTAGGACGCGAGCACGCGACAGCAGGGGCGGTACGGGGACTTTCCGTACGGCCTGTCGCGCGCGGACCTACTGCGGGGACGCGCTGTGCGGACGGATCACGACCTGACTTACTTCGCGGCCGTGCCCAGGACCTTCGTCGGGGTGATCCGGACCGCCACCCGGACCTCCTCCGGCGGCAGCTCCAGGTACTTCCGGCCGGCGCTCTCGCCCTCGTAACTCTCCGCGAGTGCCACGGCCAGCGCGCGGCCGGTGTCCTCGGCGACCGTCGCCGTGCCCCGTATCTCCGCGTAGAGCAGCGGATCGCGGCGGTCGTGGACGGTGAGGCTGACCCGGGCGTCGGCCCGGATGTTCTTGATCTTGCGGCGGCCGTCCTGGCTGGAGATCGGGAGGTCGTCGCCGTCACGGCCGACCCACACGACCGAGGTCTGCGGGGAGCCATCGGGCTGGATCGTGGCCAGTACGGCCGGGTTGACGTCGTCGAGCAGGGCGCGGACGGAGTCCGTGAGGTGAGTCGTCACGGCGGTCAGGGTAGGGGGTGACCGGCCGGCCGTGCCTCCCACTTTCAGCCGAGGGTCGCCACCGCGCCCAGGCCGCCCACGAGGAGGGCCGAGAGGCGGGCCACCCAGGCCCCGTCGACCGGTTCGGCGCTCACCAGGGCGCGGTGGACGACCGCGCCCGCGATGACGTCGAAGATCAGGTCGTCCGTGGCGTCCACGGCCATCGGATCGCGGTCCGCGGGGAGCTCGCCGCGCTGCTGCGCCCGCCGGCGGCCCGTCAGGACGAGCCGCTTCTGGCGGTCGACTATCGAGGCGCGGATACGCTCGCGCAGCGGTGCGTCGCGGGTCGACTCGGCCACCACGGCCATCAGGGCCGTCTTGGTCTCCGGGAGTTCGAGGAGCGCCGCGAACTGGAGGACGACATGCTCGATGTCGGCCTGGAGGGAACCCAGGTCGGGCAGTTCGAGTTCGTCGAAGAGGACGGCGACGGCGTCCACCACGAGCTCGTTCTTGTTGGCCCAGCGACGGTAGAGGGTCGTCTTCGCAACCCCGGCCCGGCCGGCGACGTCCCCCATCGTGAGCTTGGACCAGCCGAGGTCGACCAGGGCGGCGCGGGTCGCCTCCAGGATGGCGGTGTCGGCCTCGGTGGAGCGAGGTCGTCCGGTTCGGCTGTTGCGGGGGGTACTGCTGCACATGGACGTCGACCATACCCGTCGGTAGGTACGGCGCCAGAGGCGCGTGATGTGAGCCAGTTCACCGGGCGGATCGCTCCCGCGCCCTCCCCGCCGATCGCCCCGGAGAGTTACGCTACGACCTGTAGCGAAAGGCTTTGAGCGGCCCTAGCGACAACCATGTGCCGGGTGGGGACCCGGCGGAGCACCGGGTGGGGATCCGGTGCGGAACGAAGACGAAGAACCGTGTTGCCCGGGCGTCTCGCACACCGGCGGGAGACCCCCGGGCGGCACGGTTCAGCCATGACTTACCGGTTACGCGCGCGGAAGGGGGAGGATGTACGCATGCAGCCCCGAAACATGTCCATGAGCGGCGTCGTCGACCTCGCCGCGGTGAAGGCGGCCGGAGAGGCCAAGGCCAAGGCGGAGCAGGTCCGGGCCGAGGCCGCCCGGCAGGGTGGCCCCGCCGCGGTGCCCCCCTCCGCCCTGGTGATCGACGTCGACGAGGCCGGCTTCGAGCGCGATGTCATCCAGCGCTCCGCCGAGGTCCCGGTCGTCCTCGACTTCTGGGCCGAGTGGTGCGAGCCGTGCAAGCAGCTCGGCCCCCTCCTGGAGCGCCTGGCCGTCGAGTACAACGGCCGCTTCCTGCTCGCGAAGATCGACGTCGACGCCAACCAGATGCTGATGCAGCAGTTCGGCATCCAGGGAATTCCGGCCGTTTTCGCGGTGGTCGCCGGCCAGGCGCTGCCGCTCTTCCAGGGTGCCGTGCCCGAGGCCCAGATCCGGGAGACCCTCGACCAGCTGATCCAGGTCGGCGAGGAGCGCTTCGGTCTCACGGGCATCGCCGTGGCCGGCGACGCGGACGGTGACGCCGATGGCTCCGCCGCCGCCGAGCGTCCGGCCGGCCCGTACGACGCCCTCCTCGAAGCGGCCATGTCCGCGCTCGACGCGGGTGACCTGGCCGGCGCCGTCCAGGCGTACAAGAACGTGCTCGCCGACGACCCGGCCCACCCGGAGGCCAAGCTGGGCCTGGCGCAGGCCGAGCTCCTCGCCCGGGTGCAGGACCTCGACCCCGCCGTCGTACGCAAGAACGCGGCGGACAACCAGGCCGACGTCGCCGCGCAGATCGCCGCCGCCGACCTCGACCTGGTGGGCGGCCATGTCGAGGACGCCTTCGGGCGCCTCGTGGAGACCGTGCGTCGCACGGCGGGCGAGGACAGGGACGCGGCGCGGCTGCGGCTCCTGGAGCTCTTCGAGGTCATCGGTGTCGACGACCCGCGCGTGACGGCGGCCCGCCAGGCCCTCGCCCGGGTCCTTTTCTAAGACCTCGCCCCGGGGCGTTCCCGACCCGCCGGATCGACCGACGATTTGGCGACACAGCGACAAACAGCGGCCGTGCTTTACCAAAACTTGGTAATCGCGGCCGCTGTTACTTGCAGTAAGTCGAACCGAGGATTCTGCCCGTCTTCATCAGGTTATCTGCCGATATTCGGTATCACCCGACCGCACCCTGCGTGCTCGCTCGGCCCCGCCCCGCCATGCCCCGGTTATCCACCCGTTACTAGCCAGTAACGAACCCCCTTGTGCGACGGCCCGGAATCGACCACGATCGGCGACGCTCGGTCCGAACCGCACACCCCCGGCAACCAACCGGGAACACGGCGAGGGTCCCCACCGGGCGGGCCGGTGCCCCAGGCGCCGGCCGTGGACAGGGGGGTTCCCGATCTCACCGAACGGGGCCTGTCCAACCCGGCCACGCGCACAGCGTGGCTCATGGTTGTCGCTCGGGGGTGATCGCCGGTGATTCGGACGCGCAGCGCGCCGCCTGATGCCTCGGTGCTTCCCTTCCCGAGGACGTAGCTCTTCTCCCATCCCGGGACGGGCCCCCGGCCCTTCCGGAGATGTACGTCCGAGAAGGAGGAATTCTCATGAAGTCCCAGGTTCGTGGCGGTACCAGATGGAAGCGGTTCGCCGTCGTCATGGTCCCGAGCGTGGCCGCGACGGCCGCGATCGGCGTCGGCCTGGCCCAGGGTGCGCTGGCTGCGTCCTTCGCGATCTCCGGCCAGGAGTTCAAGGTCAAGACCGATGAGCTGTACGGCACGCAGTTCGTGCAGTACGGCAGCGTCGCCAAGGGCACGACGCTGGACGGCAAGCCGTTCGGTGCTCCGGTCGCGGTCTCCGGCTTCGACCAGGCCTGGATCACGAACATGTGCCAGTCGGTCGTGACGCCGGACATCCCGTTCATCGGCGACGTCACCCTCCGTCTGGAGGCCGGCACCGAGGCCGCCAAGACCGGCAAGACCGAGGACAAGGTCTACGGCAAGGACCTCTACCTCGACGTCTCCTCGCTCAAGGCCGACGCCTCGTTCAAGAACATCGACATCGGCATCGCGGCCGGCTCCCTCGGCCAGGGCAAGCCCGACGGCTGGCAGGGCATTCAGCCCGGCACCGAGGCCAAGACCGCCGGGTTCGCCCAGCGCGCGGACGAGGCCACGCTCTCCAACGTGAGGCAGAAGGCGTGGGCCACCACGGCCGGCACCTTCAAGCTCCCCGACCTCAACCTGTCCCTGCACCGGGGCACGGACGCGGAGTGCTACCCGGGCTGACCGGCCCACCAGGACCGGATCGCCCCAAGGGCGGGGCCGCTGTACGCGGCCCTGCCCGGCAACCCTCTCTTCTCCACCTTTTTCTCAGCAACACCGCTTCCAGGGAGCTGTTTCCATGAGCGCCGAGACCCCTGCCTCCCGCGAAGTCCCCAAGGAGAACCGGTTCAAGGTCTGGCGGCAGACCCGGCCCTTCTGGGCGGGACTGTTCACCATGATCGGCGGCCTGCCGATCGCCTACCTCCCTTACGGGGACATGCGGCTCGGCAACGTCACCCTCGCCATGAAGACGACCGCCGGATCCGCCGCCCTGATCATCGGCGTCCTGCTCATCACGCTCGGCCTGACGATGTGGTACCAGCCCATCGTGCGGGTCTTCGCGGGTGTCGCGTCGATCGTCCTGGCGCTGGTCTCCATCCCGGTGTCGAACTTCGGCGGCCTGGTCGTCGGGTTCCTGTTCGCCCTCATCGGCGGCGGCATGTCCATCGCCTGGGCACCCGCCCCGCCCATCGAGAAGACACCCGAAGCGGAGCACGACAGTGAGCCGGAGGCCTCCGAGGAGGCCACGTACAGGTACGACTCCGAGACCGAGGCCGTGGTGGCGGCCGGTGTCCCGGAGCAGCGCGACACGTACGAGTCGGCGACCGAAACGACGACGACCGACGCCAATGGCGGGAGGAACAGTGCGGGGTGACGAGACTCAGTCGGCGCTCGCGAAGGAGGGCCCGCGGCACGCGGCCCCGCGCAAGTCGCTGCTGAACAGGATCCAGGGCCCCGCGGGCAAGGCGATGGCGCTGGCCGCCATGCCGACCGCGGTGTTCGTGGGCATGGGCCTCACGCCCAAGATCGCCCTCGCCGACGAGAAGGACATCCCCTTCGCGCCCGGCCCGTGTGTGACCCGCTCGGACGAGCCGACTCCGGAGGAGACGGCGACGGCGACGCCTTCGGCGAAGCCCACGGAGAGCGCGAAGCCGACGGCCACCCCCTCGGCGACCGCGACGGGTTCACCGACCGCGACCCCGAGCGCCACGGCGACGACCGGCCCGACGGCCACGGCCAGTGCTTCCGCGACCGCCACCGCGACCCCGACGCCGACCGCGACGGAGACCGGCCAGGCGGCCACGCAGCAGACGCGGGAGCTGGCGGCGACCGCGAGCCCCACGGCCACACCCACCCCCACGAAGTCGACGAACCCGCTCGACCCGCTGGGCGTGGGCGACGCGATCAAGGACCTCTTCGACGGCCCGGACCCGACGCCGACGGCCACGACGGCCGCGCCGGTCCAGAAGCCCGCGACCGCCGACGAGCCGACGGCGACCGCCTCATCGAAGCCGACGGCGACCGCGACCGCCACCGCCACCGCGAAGGCGACCCCCACCGCCAAGGCGACCGCGACCGCCCCCGCCAAGCCGAAGGCGACCGTCGACGCGGCCGCCGACGCGGCCAAGAAGGCGATCGAGAAGGCGGCCGACAAGGCCGGCGTCACCGTCAAGGAGCTCCCGGAGAGCGCCCAGGGCCTCGACCCCAAGAAGGACGAGTCCATACCCGACGGCGCCAAGCCGCGCTTCCCGTGCCCCGAGCTCGACCCCGAGGCGCTCGCGGCGGCCGAACTGGAGCCGGGCATCCCGCTGCTCCCGGACGACCCGTGGCGGCTGGAGAGCACGCTCCTCACCCTCAAGGGCCTCAAGTACCACGGCATCGTCGAGGTGAAGACCGGCAGCGGCAAGATCAAGAAGGTCCTGAAGTTCACCGCTTCCGGCATCGACATCAAGGACCTCCACCAGCTGACGGTCCACTCCGAGGGCTATACGGGTCACGTCCGCTCCGACAGGGGCTCGACGTCGACCATCACCGACGGCACGGTGACGATGTACACGGAGGAGCTGAAGGGCAACCTCTTCGGCCTCATCCCGATCACCTTCGGCCCGGAGTCCCCGCCCCCGCTGGACGTCCCCTTCGCCTTCTTCACCCAGGTGAAGCTCAAGCAGGCGGGCCAGTTCGGCGGCACCCTCAAGGTCCCGGGCCTCCGCAACACGGTCGAGCCCAGCTGATCTCCGTACTCCTCCGGGAGCCGCACGCGACGGCCTCCTCTCCCGCACGGGAGGGGAGGTCGTCGTCGTTCGGCACCGTCAGCCGAGTGCCTCGGCCGCCGTGCGACGGATGCGCTTGGTGCGGCCCGAGTCGGCCAGGAGCCGCAGCACCGACACGTCGGACACCTCGGCGGCGATCCGCAGCTGGAGCCAGTCGCTCCAACCGTCGACCAGCTCGGGGCCGAGCGCCTGCACCTCCGCCCCGGACCGGAGGTCCTCCAGGGTCCCCAGCTCACACGCTCGGCGCTCGCTGAACGCGCGCACCGACGGGGCGAGCGACCGGACCCAGGTCTCCCGGTCGGCACGGGGCACCCGCGCCAGGGCCTCGCCGACGACGCCCGAGGCGAGAACGGCGTCCGCCTCCGCCATGACAGCGGCCGGCAGGCCGGGCCGAGCCGCATCGGACGCGAGGGCGGCCCGGTACAGCTCCCAACGGGCGTGGCCGTCGGCCACGTCGGCGACGGTCCTGCCGGTCAGGGCCTCCAGCCGCCGTACGGCGTCCCGAAGTTCGGGAGACACCTCCGCATGCGCCATCGGCCTTGAACCCTTCCACGACAACCCGGACGTTCGCCCCGATGCTACGGAAACAGCTGTGGGCCGCACCCCTTTTCCCAGGGTGCGGCCCACAGCCGTATGCGAATCAAGCGGGACGTCAGGCGTGCTCGCCGCCGCCGAGGTGGTGGACGCGGACCATGTTCGTCGTGCCGGGGACGCCGGGGGGCGAGCCGGCCGTGATGACCATGGTGTCGCCCTCGTTGTAGCGCTGGAGCTTCAGGAGCTCGGCGTCCACGAGGTCGACCATCGCGTCCGTGGTCTCCACGAACGGGACGAGGAAGGACTCGACGCCCCAGCTCAGGGTGAGCTGGTTGCGGGTGTTCTCGTCCGTCGTGAAGGCGAGGATCGGCTGCTGCACCCGGTAGCGGGAGAGGCGGCGGGCCGTGTCGCCGGACTGGGTGAAGGCGATCAGCGCCTTGCCGCCCAGGAAGTCGGCGATCTCGCAGGCCGCGCGGGCGACGGAGCCGCCCTGGGTGCGCGGCTTCTTGCCCGGGACCAGGGGCTGGAGGCCCTTGGAGAGCAGCTCCTCCTCGGCCGCGGTGACGATCTTCGACATCGTCTTCACGGTCTCGATCGGGTAGGCGCCGACCGAGGACTCGGCCGACAGCATGACCGCGTCCGCGCCGTCCAGGATCGCGTTGGCGACGTCGCTCGCCTCGGCGCGGGTCGGCCGCGAGTTGGTGATCATCGACTCCATCATCTGGGTCGCGACGATGACCGGCTTGGCGTTGCGGCGACACATCTCCACCAGGCGCTTCTGCACCATCGGGACCCGCTCCAGCGGGTACTCGACGGCCAGGTCGCCACGGGCCACCATGACCGCGTCGAAGGCCGCGACGACGGCCTCCATGTTCTCGACGGCCTGCGGCTTCTCGACCTTGGCGATGACGGGGACCCGGCGGCCCTCCTCGTCCATCACCTTGTGGACGTCCTTGACGTCGTCGGCGTCGCGGACGAAGGAGAGGGCGACCATGTCGCAGCCCATGCGGAGCGCGAAGCGGAGGTCGTCGACGTCCTTCTCCGACAGGGCGGGGACGTTGACGGCCGCGCCGGGCAGGTTGATGCCCTTGTGGTCGGAGATGACACCGCCCTCGATGACCACGGTCTTGACCCGGGGACCGTCGACCTCGACGACCCGCAGCTCGACGTTGCCGTCGTTGATCAGGACCTGGTCGCCCTTGGAGACGTCGCCGGGCAGACCCTTGTAGGTGGTGCCGCAGATGGACTTGTCACCGGGGACGTCGTCGGTGGTGATGGTGAACTCGTCACCGCGCACCAGCTCGACCGGGCCCTCGGCGAAGGTCTCCAGACGGATCTTGGGGCCCTGGAGGTCGGCGAGGACGCCGACGGCGTGCCCGGTGTCCGCGGAGACCTGCCGGACGCGGTCGTACCGCTCCTGGTGTTCTGCCTGGGAGCCGTGGCTGAAGTTGAATCGGGCCACGTTCATACCGGCCTCGATGAGAGCCTTCAGCTGCTCATACGAGTCGACGGCGGGGCCCAGCGTGCAGACGATTTTGGAACGGCGCATGAGGCGGATCCTATCGGTTTGTTTCACTGCGGAATATTCCGACTGGCGGAAAGTACAAATGGGCGCGGGCCCGCTCAAGCGTTCACTCGTTCGAGCTCACCGAGCTCTGAACGAGCGCGAAACTCTGCCGCGCGATCTCCAGCTCCTCGTCCGTCGGCACCACGGCGACCGCCACCCGCGCGTAGTCCGGAGAGATGAGCCGCGCCTCGTCGGAACGTACGGCGTTGAGGTCCGCGTCCACGGCGAGACCCAGCTCCTCCAGGCCCGCGATCGCAGCCTCCCGCACCGGGGCCGCGTTCTCGCCGACCCCCGCCGTGAACACCACCGCGTCCACCCGGCCGAGCACCGCGTAGTAGGCGCCGATGTACTTCTTCAGGCGGTGGATGTAGATGTCGAAGGCCAGGGTCGCCGCCTGGTCGCCCTCGTCGACGCGGCGCCGGATCTCCCGCATGTCGTTGTCGCCGCAGAGCCCGACGAGGCCGGACTTCTTGTTGAGGAGGACGTCGATGTCATCGGCCGACATGCCCGCCACCCGCTTGAGGTGGAAGGTGACCGCCGGGTCGATGTCGCCCGAGCGGGTGCCCATGACCAGGCCCTCCAGCGGCGTCAGACCCATCGACGTGTCCACGCACCGGCCGCCCGCCACCGCCGAGGCGGAAGCGCCGTTGCCCAGGTGCAGCACGATCACGTTCACCTCCTCGGGCGCCCTGCCGAGCAGCTTCGCCGTCTCGCGCGAGACGTACGCGTGCGAGGTGCCGTGGAAGCCGTACCGCCGGATCCGGTATTCGTCGGCCGTCGCCACGTCGATCGCGTACCGCGCCGCCGACTCCGGCATCGTCGTGTGGAAGGCCGTGTCGAAGACCGCCACCTGCGGCAGGTCGGGGCGCAGGGACATCGCCGTACGGATGCCGGTGAGGTTCGCCGGGTTGTGCAGCGGGGCGACCGGCACAAGCCGCTCGATCTCCGCCAGCACCTCGTCGTCGACGACCGTCGGGGCGCTGAACCGCAGCCCGCCGTGCACCACCCGGTGGCCGATCGCGGCCAGTTCGGGGGAGTCCAGGCCGAGGCCGTCCGCCGCCAGTTCCTCGGCGACCGCCTTCAGCGCCGCCGCGTGGTCGGGGATCGGACCGTTCTTCTCGCGCTTCTCGCCTCCGCCGCCCTGGAGCGGGGTGTGCACCAGACGGGAGGTCTCCTCGCCGATCCGCTCCACCAGGCCGACCGCGAGCCGGCTGCCGTCCGCCATGTCGAGGAGCTGGTATTTGACCGACGACGAGCCGGAGTTGAGGACGAGGACACGGGTGGGGGTGTGCGTGGGGGTGGCGGTCATGCTTCGAGCTCCTGACCCTGGGAGGGGACCTGGGACTGGATCGCCGTGATGGCGACCGTGTTGACGATGTCGCTGACGAGCGCGCCGCGCGAGAGGTCGTTCACCGGCTTGCGCAGGCCCTGGAGCACCGGGCCGACGGCCACGGCGCCGGCCGAACGCTGCACGGCCTTGTAGGTGTTGTTGCCGGTGTTGAGGTCGGGGAAGATCAGCACGGTCGCCTGCCCGGCCACCTCCGACTCCGGCAGCTTGGTGGCGGCGACGGAGGGCTCCACCGCCGCGTCGTACTGGATCGGGCCCTCGATCCGCAGCTCCGGGTGGGCCTCGCGGACCAGCTTCGTCGCCTCGCGCACCTTGTCGACGTCCGCGCCGGAGCCCGAGGTGCCGGTGGAGTACGAGAGCATCGCGATCCGCGGGTCCACGCCGAAGCGGGCCGCGGTGGCAGCCGACTGGGCGGCGATGTCCGCGAGCTGCTCGGCGTTCGGGTCGGGGTTCACCGCGCAGTCGCCGTAGACGAGCACCTTGTCGGCGAGGCACATGAAGAAGACCGAGGAGACGATCGACGCCTCGGGCTTCGTCTTGATGATCTCGAAGGCCGGGCGGATCGTCGCCGCCGTGGAGTGCACGGAGCCGGAGACCATGCCGTCGGCCAGACCCTCCTGCACCATCAGCGTGCCGAAGTAGTTCACGTCCGAGACGACGTCGTACGCGAGCTCGACCGTGACGCCCTTGTGGGCGCGGAGCGCCGCGTACTTCTCGGCGAACGAGTCGCGCAGCTCCGAGGTCTGCGGGTCGATCAGCTGCGTGTCACCCAGGTTCACGCTCAGGTCGGCGGCCTTCTTGCGGATCGTCTCGACGTCGCCGAGCAGCGTCAGGTCGCAGACGTCACGGCGTATCAGGACGTCGGCGGCGCGCAGCACACGCTCCTCGGTGCCTTCGGGAAGCACGACCCGGCGCCGGTCGGCGCGCGCCTGTTCGAGCAGTTCGTGCTCGAACATCATCGGGGTGACGCGGCCGCTCCGGGCGACCGAGATCCGCTTGAGCAGGTCGGCGGTGTCCACGTGCCGCTCGAAGAGGCCGAGGGCGGTCTCCGCCTTGCGCGGGGTGGCGGCGTTCAGCTTGCCTTCCAGGGAGAAGAGTTCGGCCGCGGTGGGGAAGCTGTTGTCGGCCACGGAGATGACCGGGGTGCCGGGCGCGAGCCGGGCCGCCAGGGTCAGGATCTCCTCGCCGGGCCGCTCGTCGAGGGTGAGCAGCACGCCGGCGATGGGTGGGGTGCCGGCCGAGTGCGCGGCGAGCACGCCGACGACCACGTCGGCCCGGTCCCCGGGGGTGACGACGAGACAGCCCGGGGTCAGCGCGTTGAGGACGTTCGGCAGCATCGCGCCGCCGAAGACGAAGTCCAGGGCGTCCCGCGCGAGGCCCTGGTCGTCGCCGAGGACCACGGAGGCGCCGAGCGCGTGGGTGATCTGGGAGACGGTGGGCGCGGCGAGCGCCGGCTCGTCCGGCAGGACGTAACAGGGCACGGGCAGCCGGGCGGAGAGCCGCTCGGCGATGGCCTCCCGGTCCTCGCCCGCGACCCGGTTGACGACCATCGCCAGCACGTCGCAGCCGAGTCCGTCGTAGGCCCGGAAGGCGTTGCGGGCCTCGGCCCGTACGGACTCCGAGGGCTGGCCCTTGCCGCCGACCACCGGGATGACGGAGGCGCCGAACTCGTTGGCGAGGCGGGCGTTGAGCGCGAGCTCGTCGGGGAGCTGCGTGGCCGCGAAGTCGGTGCCGAGGACGAGGACGACCTCGTAGTCGCGGGCGACGGCGTGGAAGCGGTCGACGAGCTGCGAGACCAGTTCGTCGGTGCCCCGCTCGGCCTGGAGGTCCGAGGCCTCGTGGTAGTCCATGCCGTAGACCGTCGAGGGGTCCTGCGAGAGCCGGTAGCGGGCCCGCAGCAGGTCGAAGAGCCGGTCGGGGCCGTCGTGCACCAGCGGGCGGAACACCCCCACCCGGTCCACCTGACGCGTGAGGAGCTCCATGACTCCCAGCTCGACGACCTGGCGGCCGTCACCGCGGTCGATCCCGGTCACGTACACGCTGCGCGTCACGCCGTGGTCTCCTGTCCAGTCCTGCGGAACGGGGCGCTCCGAGGGGACCGCGGTGGGCGTTGCCCCACGGCACCGGCGCGGCCCGTGCGTCAATCTGCGGTCCTCGGAAAGCCCCGAAAGGGCGGCATTACCCCCTTGACAATACCCCCGCCAGTGGTTACGTCGCCCGCCGGGCGAAGGGCCCGGAACCCCGGGACGAAAGGCCTCCGGGAGGGCTCCGGGAGGGCTCCGCGAGGGACGCGCGGAGCAGCGGCGAGCCTCCCCGTCAGGTCCGCCGTGTGAGAATTGCCGTGGCTCATCTGGACCGCGACCGAGCAGGAGACACAGCACGATGCGCATCGGAGTTCTCACCGCAGGCGGCGACTGCCCCGGCCTGAACGCAGTGATCCGGTCGGTCGTGCACCGGGCGCTGACCGGCCACGACGACGAAGTCATCGGCTTCGAGGACGGGTTCAAGGGCCTGCTCGACGGCCACTACCGACCCCTCGACCTCAACAATGTCAGCGGCATCCTCGCCCGTGGCGGCACGATCCTCGGCTCCGCGCGACTGGAGCGCAACCGGCTGGCCGAGGCCGCCGAGTCGGCCCCCGACCTGGCCAGGCAGTACGGCATCGACGTCCTCATCCCGATCGGCGGCGAGGGCACCCTGACCGCCGCCCGGATGCTCTCCGACGCGGGCATGCCCGTCGTCGGCGTCCCGAAGACCATCGACAACGACATCTCCTCCACGGACCGCACCTTCGGCTTCGACACCGCCGTCGGCGTCGCCACCGAGGCCATGGACCGGCTGAAGACCACCGCCGAGTCCCACCAGCGGGTGATGGTCGTCGAGGTGATGGGCCGCCACGCCGGCTGGATCGCGCTGGAGTCCGGCATGGCCGGCGGCGCGCACGGCATCTGCCTCCCCGAGCGCCCCTTCCAGGTCGACGACCTCGTCAAGATGGTCGAGGAGCGCTTCGCGCGCGGCAAGAAGTTCGCCGTCATCTGCGTCGCCGAGGGCGCCCATCCGGCCGAGGGCTCGATGGAGTACAAGAAGGGCGAGATCGACCAGTTCGGTCACGAGCGCTTCCAGGGCATCGGCAACCAGCTCGCCGTCGAGCTGGAGCGGCGCCTCGGCAAGGAGGCCCGCCCGGTCATCCTCGGTCACGTCCAGCGCGGCGGCACGCCGACCGCGTACGACCGGGTGCTCGCCACCCGCTTCGGCTGGCACGCGGTGGAGGCGGCGCACCGCGGCGACTTCGGCCGGATGACGGCGCTGCGCGGCACGAACGTCGAGATGGTGCCGCTGGCCGAGGCCGTGACGCGGCTCAAGACGGTTCCCGACGACCGCATCCGCGAGGCCGAGTCGGTCTTCTGACCGGTCGCCTTCCGGATCTGCCGGTCTTCCGGACGCCCTTCCGAACGTCCTTCCGGCCGGGACCTCCGTCCCGACCTGTCCCGGATCCGCTCCGGGACCCGGACACACCCGAGTGGCCCCGACCCTCCCCCCGTGGAGGGTCGGGGCCACTCGTCCGTGACCGGCATCACCACCGGAAATGCCGAGTTCCACTCTTGAGCCGGAGCGCGAGATCAACAAGGCTTGAGGCTTGTCCCGGACATGTCCCAACCCTGTCCGGCGGGAGGGGAGACGCGGATGAGGCCGGCGGAACGGGCACCCGACCCGCGGGAGGTACGGAACGCCGCGGAGTTCGTCGCGTGCCTCCAGGCGCTCAAGGACTGGTCCGGCCTGACGTACCGCGAACTCGCGGCCCGGGCCGAGGCGCGCGGCGAGGTCCTGCCCCGCTCCACCGTCGCCAACATGCTGGCCCGCGCCACCGTCCCCCGCGAGGAGCTCCTGGTCACCTTCGTCCGCGCGTGCGGGGTGGAGCCGGGCGGCCTTGAGGAGTGGCAGGCGGTACGGAAGGAGCTCGCGGTACGGGGGGTGTACGAGCCCGTCGCCGCCGATCCCGTGGAGGGAGCCGATCCGGTGGAGGGAGCCGATCCGGTGGACGGAGCCGAACCGGTCGAAGGAGCCGACTCCGCCCCCGCCGCCGGGCCCTCGGTCGTCTGGCCCGCGGGCCCGGCGGAGTCCCCGGACGGCGCCCCCGACGCGCGGCGGCCGGGACCCCGGTCCCGGATACGGCGCGCCCTCGTCGCGACGGTCGCGCTGACCGGCCTCGTGCTCGCCGGCGTCAGTGTCGTCGCCGTCCTGCGGGACGGGCACGGCGCCCACCCGCCCCGTACCCTCACCGCGCCCGCCGCCGGGGACGTACGCATCCGGGTGATCGGCCAGGACCTGTGCCTCGGCGAGCGGCGCGGCTCGCGCTCCGGGCAGATCCACCAGGTGCCGTGCGCCGACGCGAAGGTGCCGCTCTACTCGCTGAAGGAGACGGGCGGCGACCGGTGGAGGATCGTTTCGGACCACCCGGACTACGGCCCCGGCTGCTCCGGCATACCCTCCGGCGGCCGGATACCCGACGCGGCGTACGAGGACTCCGAGTGCGGCGACCCGAGCCGGGTGGAGGAGTTCGCCCTGGAGCCGTACGGCACCCCCGTCGAGGGCTACCGGATCGTCCCGGCCGGCTCCGCCACGTCCGGCAGCTGTGTGACCGTCGTCGGTGACCGCTCGGCGGCCTGGGCACGACTGGCCCAGGCCCCCTGCGCGCCGGACGCGGCGGGCCAGCTCTTCAGCTTCGACCGCAGAAGCCCCTAGAGGTTTCCGGCCGAAGGTGTGGTCGGGCGATGTCGCCCTGTGGCCGTCGTCACAACCCCTAAAACACCCTGATCCCCCCTGGTTCGGTGGCGCGAAATGACCATCGAGGGGCTCACGCGAGTGCCGGCGCGTGCACCTCACAGACCCGTAGCAGGACAATCCGGACGTTCACCTTCCGGACACCTGGCGCCATAGAGGCAGCTCACGTGCGTGGATCGGCAGGATCAACCTCGCTCACGCCCCTTACCGGGCGGTATGGATTGTGGTGATTTCTCCACTCAAGCGAGATTCCCGATGCATCTCCCTGAATGTCGGACCTGTTAACCGGGGGAGTCGCTGTCCGAAATCGATTGTTGACGGAAAGATCGTCAGCGGGATACGTTTTTCGCCGTAATGCCAAAACCCGCAGGTTAAATCGGCGAGGAATTATGGGAATAATTGCCCAGGATCTCAATGAATACCGGTTAAGCGAGTCGGAGGCAGTGAAAGTCGGCGAGTTGTCGGGAGTCGCCGCACGATTGTCGGACTCGATACCCATCGTTCTGTCCGGCCTCCTCCTTGATCTTCCCGACGGGATGCGCAGAACGTTTCTCGACTTCGGTGCGGACGTGGAATCCCATGGATACTTCCTGCTTCGGGGAGTCCCCATCGGGGAGTTGCCGAACACGCCGCAGTCCCATGACCCCCACATCCTCGACGAGCACGCGACCAACGGAACCCTCATGCTCGTCGCGGACCTCCTGGGTTCGCTGACCGGCTATCAGGACGAGAAGTCGGGGGCGCTCTTCCACGACGTGCATCCCGTGCGCGGCGAGGAGGGCCGGATCGAGAACAGCGGGTCGGTCGCCTTCGATTGGCACACGGAGAACGTGCACCACCCGCTCCGCCCGGACTACCTGGGCCTGCTCTGCCTGCGGCAGGACCACGAGCAGGTCGCCGCGACGCGCGTCTCGTCCGTCCGGAACGCGCTGCCCCTGCTGACGGACGGCCAGGTGGAGGAGCTGCGGAAGCCGCAGTTCCACAGCCTGTACCCGACCTCGTTCACACGGGACATCGCGGGGCCCCGCCCCACTGCGGGCCCCCACCCGGTGATCTTCGGCCCGGCGGACCGGCCGTTCATGCGCTTCAACTCGCACAACACCCAGAGCGACCGGCCGGAGGCGCGGGATGCGCTGTCGGCGCTCGCCGCGGCGCTGGAGGAGGTCGGCCGCGACCTGGTGCTCGAGCCGGGCGATCTCGTCGTCCTGGACAACCACGTCGTGGTGCACGGCCGTACCGCCTTCACGCCCCGCTACGACGGGCGCGACCGCTGGCTGCGCCGGTTCTACTCCCTGCGCAGCACCCCCTTGTGGGCCCAGCGCATGATGCGACACCCGCGAGTGCTGCCCGCGATGACGGAGATCCGCGGGGTCGTCTGACCCGGCGGGTACCGGCCGGCAGGCCTGTGGTCCCGGGAACCGGGGCCGTCCCACGTGAATGAGGAAGAGTGGAACTGTACGAGGTGCTCGGCCTGCTCGTCGCCGCGACGGCAGCCGGCTGGGTGGATGCTGTCGTCGGCGGTGGCGGGGTACTGCTCATCCCGGTACTCCTGTTGTCCTTCCCCCAGTATTCGCCTGCGGTGGCGCTGGGCACGAACAAGATCGCGGCGGTCATGGGCACCGCGACCGCCGCGTACATGTACCAGCGGCGCACGAAGCTGGACCGCTCGGTGCTGTTGCCGGCCGCCGGGCTCGCGGTCCCCTTCGGCGCCGTCGGCGCCCTGTCCGCGTCGAGTGTTCCCGCGAGCTATTTCCGGCCCGTCATCATGGGCCTGCTCATCACGGTGGCGCTCTTCGTGGCCTTCAGGCCCGGTTTCGGGGTGCAGCAGCGGAATATCGTCGTCACCCCTCGCCGTCGCCTCGTGGCGATTCTCCTCGCGGGCGTCGGAATCGGTTTCTACGACGGAGTCTTCGGGCCCGGCGTGGGCACCTTCCTCATCATCTCGTTCACCACGCTCCTCGCGACGCAGTTCCTGGAGAGCGCGGCCATGGCGAAGGTCATCAACGCGTCCTCCAATCTGGGCGCCCTCGCGGTCTTCGCCTGGCAGGGAAACGTCCTGTGGGCCCTCGGACTGGGAATGGCCCTGGGAAACATCACCGGCGCGATGATCGGATCGCGCACCGCAATGAAGAGAGGATCCGGATTCGTCCGGATCGTGCTGGTCGTCGTGGTCACCGGAATGGTGATCAAGATGGGATTCGACCAGTTCGCATAAAGAGAAACACCTTCGAAGACGGAAGAGGAATCATGGCAAGGGAATTATCCGGGCTGCTGACGCTGACCGACTTCGAGCACGCCGCCGAATCCGTACTCGACGCCGCTTCCTGGGCGTACGTGGCGGGCGGCGCCGACACCCAGCTCACGGTCCGTGGCAACACCGAGGCCTTCGACCAGGTCTGGCTGCGCCCGCGGGCCCTCGGCGGGACGGGTGTACAGCCCGACACCACGGTGACCGTGTTCGGGCAGCAGCTCGCGCTGCCGGTCCTGCTCGCCCCGACCAGCCCCCAGCGGCTCCTCCACGACGACGCCGAGATCGCCACCGCCCGAGCGGCCGAGTCCGCGGGCACCGTCGCGATCGTCAGCACCGACAGCCACCACGCGTTCCCCGAGATCGCCGGCTCCGTCAAGAACGGCTCCTGGTTCCAGCTCTACGCCTACCGCTCCCGGGACGACATCGCCGCGACGATCGCCCTGGCGGAGGAGGCCGGCGCGACCGCGCTCGTGGTCACGGTCGACGCCAGCTACGCGGCCCGCCGCATCAGCACCAAGCGAGCGGGCTTCCGCACCCCCGCCCACGTCGACTTCGGCAACCTGCGCGCGCTGGGCGTGCTCACCGGTGAGATCCCGGACGGCGCCCGCATCGAGCGGTACCCGCTGACCTGGGACGACCTCGCATGGATCCGGACCCTCACGCGCCTCCCGCTCGTGGTCAAGGGCATCCTGCGGGCCGAGGACGCCGAACGGTGCGTCGGCCTCGGCGTGGACGGCGTCATCGTCTCCAACCACGGCGGCCGTCAGCTCGACGGCGCGATGCCCAGCCTGGTCGCCCTGGAGCAGGTGGCGGCAGCGGTCTCCGGCCGCGCCGTGGTCCTCATGGACGGGGGCATCCGCTCCGGGGTCCACGTCGTCAAGGCCCTCGCGCTCGGCGCGGACGCGGTGTGCATCGGCCGCCCCTACCTGTGGGGTCTCGGCCTCGCCGGCCAGCAGGGCGTCGAAGCGGTTCTCGATCTCCTCAAGAGCGAGATCGAGGACACGCTGCTCCAGGTCGGCTCGGACTCCATCGCCGATCTGGGCGCCGACTTCGCGGTCAACGCCCGCTGAGCATCCACCCCCCCCACGCAAGGAGAACCATCTGTGACCGTCCAGACCGTCCACTTCTCGCGCGGCATCCCTCCGCTCGAAGCGATCCCCTCCGCCGCCATCGCCGAGCTGACCCGGGAGATCCTCAGCTCGGAATCCGACCGGGTCTTCCAGTACGCGCCCATCGGCCATCACATCGGCGATCGTGAACTCCGCGACGAGCTCGGCGCGTTCCACTCCGTCGACCCCGACCGGATCTTCGTCACCAACGGCTCCCTCCAAGCCCTCGACCTGCTCGCGGCCCACCTCCTCAAGGACGCCCCGAACAAGTCGGTGCTGGCCGAAGCGCCGACGTACGACCGCGCGGTGCAGATATTCGAGCGGCACGGAGGCCAGGTGTCCGGGGTGCCGCTGCGGCACGACGGACTCGACCTGGACATCCTGCGGGACCGACTGCGCACGGAGGTGCCCGCGTTCGTCTATGTGATCCCCGACTTCCAGAACCCCAGCGGTGTGACCACGAGCGAGGAGAAGCGGCGCGAACTCGTGGGGCTCTCCGCCGAGTTCGGGTTCACCATCCTGGAGGACATCCCGTACCGGGAACTCCGCTTCGACGGCGACGCCCCCACGCTCCTCAGCGAACTCGCGGAATCCGTCCCCGGCGCCCGCGTGCTGACCATGGGCTCGCTCAGCAAGATGCTGAGCCCCGGACTGCGGGTCGGCTACGTCATCGCCCCGCCCGGCGTCCCGAGGGCCCTGGCGGCGCTCGCCGAGAGCACGTACCTGTCACCGGCCCCCCTGCTCCAGACGGTGGCCGCGCGGGCCTTCGCGAGCGGCCTGGTGCGCCAGAACATCGAGGACGTCCGGAAGCTGCTGCGGCCGCGCCACGACACCGCCGTCGAAGCGGTGCGGAAGGCCCTCGGCGACGTCGCGCTGTGCGTGCCCGAGGGCGGCTACTACCTCAGCGTGCACCTTCCGGTCCGGACCACGGAGGAGAAGTTTCTCGCCGCGGCGGCCGGTGAGGGCCTCGCCCTCACGCGAGGCTCGGCCTTCTACCCCGCCGAGTCGGCGCCCCCCGCCGGCACCGTGTTCCTCCGGCTCCCGTTCATGTCGCTCGGCGCCGAGGAGTTCACCGAGGGCATCGAGCGGCTCGCCGCCGTGGCGCAACGCGCGGAGTAGCGGGGCCGACGAGAGGTGCGAGGGGCGCGGCGAGAAGTACGAGGCGGGGAAAGGGCACGATGACCACGGCCGAGCAGAGCGCCGGGGGCGACACCGAGGAGGAGGCCGGGGCGGCAGGACACCGGGGAATCCTCCGGGACGCCTCGCTCTCCGCCGTCCTCGCGGGGCTCATCACCGTCGTGGTCTCGTGCTCCGGCCCCCTGCTCGTCGTCCTGGCGGCAGCGGCCGCCGGTCACCTCAGCGACGCGCAGACCGCGTCCTGGGTGTGGGCGGCGTGCGTGGGCAGCGGCCTGACCTGCGCCGTGCTGAGCTGGTGGACCCGCATGCCGGTGATCACCGCGTTCTCGACACCGGGCGCCGCGGTCCTCGTCGGCAGCCTCGGGGACTACTCCTACCCCGAGGCCGTCGGCGCCTTCCTGGTCAGCGGCCTCCTCATGGCCCTGGTCGGTGTGACCGGCGTCTTCGGGTGGGCCATGCGGCGCGTACCGCCCGGGATCACGGCGGGCATGCTCGCTGGGATCCTGTTCTCCTTCGGGGCCGGTTTGTTCTCGGCCCTGGACGGCGCCCCTCTCCCGGTCTTCGCGTCCCTCGCCACCTTCCTGGCCGTCAAGCAGAGGTCCCCGAGATACGCGGTGGCCTGGGCGCTTCTCGCGGCCGTGCTCGCCACCGCCGTCGTGCCGGGCATCCACGCCTCGTCCGTCGACATCAGCTGGACCCTGCCCGTGTTCACGGCACCGGAGTTCAGCGGTTCGGCGCTCGTGGGGATCGCCCTCCCGCTGGCCGTGGTCACGATGGCCTCGCAGAACGCGCCCGGCCTCGGCGTGCTGGCCGCCTGCGGGTACCGCCCGAACGACCGGCTGATCGTCACCGCCACCGGACTCGCCTCCACGGCGCTCGCCCCGCTCGGCGGACACGCCGTGAACCTGGCGGCGATCACGGCCGCGATCAGCACGGGCGAAGAGGCCCACCGGGACCCGCGACGCCGCTATGTGGCCGGCCTGGCGTGCGGCTTCTTCTACCTGCTGACCGGTGCCTGCGGAGCCGCCCTCGTGGGCCTCTTCGCCGCGCTGCCCTCCGAACTCGTCGCCGTCATCGCCGGGACGGCGCTCCTCGGCACGTTCTCCACGAGCCTCGCGCAGGCGATGGCCGACGAACAGGGCCGGGACGCGTCGGTGGTCACCTTCCTCACCACGGCGTCCGGCGTCACCCTCGGCGGCATCGGGTCCGCGTGCTGGGGCCTGGTCCTGGGACTGGCGACGCACGCGGCCCTCACCGCCCGCAGGCGGCGCGGAACGCCGGCGGAGAAGCCGGACGCGCTCGACGGAGGGGCGAGTACCGCGAGTACCAGGAGCCCCTAGGCGGGGTCCACCAGCCGGGTCCTCAGCGCCGTGACCACCGCCGGGTCGAGCCCGACGGGGCCGGTGACGTACCCGTACACGGAGCCGTACCGCTCGCGCAGGTCCGCGAGGAACAGCCGGATGATCTCGGCCGGCGCCCGGCCGTACCCGGGCCAGCGGAGCTCGCGGCCCGGGTGCGCGGCCCGCCAGTCGGCGATCAACCGCTCCGTGGCCAGTTCCGTGAGCGCGAAGTCCGCGAGGATCTCCTCGTCGGGGACGTCGACGAGCGCGAGGACGAGGGCCGCGACGATTCCCGTGCGGTCCTTGCCGGAGGCGCAGTGGAAGACCAGCGGGCCGTCGGCCGAGGCGATGACCTCAAGGGCGGTACGGATCTCCTCCGCACCGTCCTCGGCGACCTCGGCGAACCGGTCGGCCAGGTAGCGCCACGGATCGAGGTCCGGGTCGATCTCCGCCTGGTCGTACGGCCGGTGCTCGATGGACAGGTTGTGCCAGGCGGCTTCCTCGGTCTCCGGCAGGCGGCCCTTGGCGTCGATCTCCCACGGGTAGCGCAGGTCGATCACGGTGGCCACGCGCAGCGCGCGGAAGCGGGCGAGGTCGTCGGGTCCGGCTCCCGCGAGCTTGGCCAGGGAGTCGGAGCGGTAGAGGGTCTCCCACCGCACGGTCCCGCCGTCGGCGGTCCGATAGCCGCCCAGGTCACGGAAGTTGTGGAGTCGTTCGAAGGGTATGTGTCGTCTCACGGAGGCCAATCTACGGCCCTGCCGTGCCGGGCCGACGGCCGCCGGCGGTCCGCCGGCGGTCCGCCGCCGTGCCGGGCCGCCCGACGCTACTGGCCCACCGCCGCCCAGAAGTGCCCGGTGATCTCCTCCAGGTACGCGCGCCCCTCGTCGCCCGTCGCCCCCGAGGCTCCCCAGCTGCTGGTCGCCGCCATCCGCCCGTGGTACTCCGTGTGCAGCTGCTGGAGCGCCGACTCCACGGCCCGCTTGGGCAGCGGCACCATCTTCACGGTCGGCTTCACGTACGCCTGCCAGCGGGTGGTGGCGGCGTCCCGCAGCAGCTCGGCGAGGCTGTCGTCGCCGCCGGTCGCCGTGATCAGCGCGCGCGGGCCGAGGCCGAGGACCTCCGCGAGGGTGGCCGTCTGGCGTTCGGTGCCGCGCCAGCGGCCTTCGTCCTCCATCCGCTGGTACGCATGGGCCGTCACACCGACCCGTCGGGCCAGCTCCTCCGCCGGGAGCCCGCGGGCCATCCGGTGCTCGCGCAGGGTCGTGGCGGCGGCGATGAGCTCGGCCGGGGCGCACCAGAGGACGCCCGCGAGGGCGGTGAGCTCCTGTTCGGTCGGGAGGAGGCGGCCGCGTTCCCAGGCGACGACGGTGTCGGGGTCGACGAACAGGCCGTACTGGGCGCGGAGGCCGTACGCGACGTGTCCCGGGGCCATGCCGAGGCCTTCGCGCAGACGGCGCGCGGCCAGGGCATTGAAGGGGGGAGAGGGTTGGTGCACCCGGTCACCGTAGGTGCGGAGGGTGACATCTGGCTACGGTGCGTTCCCCCAACCTGCGACGTCGTAGGAACGTCGGAACCGGTCAGTAACGCCGGGCCCGGCCGTCGAGCCAGCGGTACTGGAGCTCGGGCCGCCCGATCTGACCGTACTGCGGGGCGCGCACGGCCCGGCCCTCGGTCACCAGGTGCTCCAGGTAGCGGCGGGCGGTGATCCGCGAGATCCCGACCGCCGTGCCCGCCTCGGCGGCGGTGACCCCGGCCGGGGTGTCCCTGAGGGTACGGGTGACCGCCTCCAGGGTCGGGGCGCTGAGCCCCTTCGGCAGCGTGGCGGGGTGCGGGGCCCGGAGCGTGGCGAGCGCCCGGTCCACCTCGTCCTGCCCCGAGGCCTCTCCGGCGGACGCCCGGAATTCCGCGTACCGCGCGAGCCGGTCCCGGAGCGTGGCGAAGGCGAACGGCTTCAGGACGTACTGGACGACGCCGAGGGACACGCCCTCGCGGACGACCGCCAGATCGCGGGCGGAGGTCACGGCGATCACGTCGGCGGAGTGCCCGGCGGCGCGGAGCGCGCGCAGCAGGTGGAGGCCGTGGCCGTCGGGCAGGTAGAGGTCGAGCAGGATCAGGTCGACCGGCGTCCGGTCGAGCACCCGCACGGCGGCGGCCCGGGAGTGGGCGACCCCGACGACGGTGAAGCCGTCGACCCGCCCGGCGTAGAGCGCGTGGGCGTCGGCGGCGACGGGGTCGTCCTCGACGACGAGGACGCGGAGGGGCTGCGTACTCACGGGGTCACCTCGGGTCCGATCGGGGCGGTGGCGGTGGCACTGCCGGTGGCGCTCGTGTCGCGGTCCGTCAGGGCGCCGGCGGCGGCCCCGGCCGCCTCCCGCCGCGCGCCGGTGGGCGCAGCCGGCTCGCCTTCCCGGGGCAGCGGCAGCCGTACGGTGAACTCCGCGCCGCCCTCCTCCGCGTCCGCCAGCTCCAGGGTGCCGGCGGCGCGGGAGACCGCCTGGCCCACGAGGGCCAGGCCGAGGCCGCGGCCCGGACCGCGGGTCGACCAGCCGCGGCCGAGGACCGCCTCCCGGTCGGCCGGGCGGACGCCGGGGCCGCTGTCCCCGACCCGCAGCAGCAGCTCGCCGTCGCCCGCCCGGGCGGCGACCGTGACCGTCACGCGCGCCTGCGGCGTCCCGCCCACCGCCTCCACGGCGTTGTCGATGAGGTTGCCCAGGATCGTGACCAGGTCACGGGAGGGCAGGGCCGCCGGCACCAGGCCGTCGTCGATCCGGCTGTCCTCGGTCAGCACCAGCTCCACGCCCCGCTCGTTGGCCTGCGCCGCCTTGCCGAGCAGCAGCGCCGCGAGGACGGGCTCGCCGACCGCGTCGACGACCCGGTCGGTGAGCGCCTGCGCGAGCTCCAGCTCCGCCGTCGCGAACTCCACCGCCTCGGCCACCCGCCCCAGCTCGATGAGCGAGACCACGGTGTGCAGCCGGTTCGCCGCCTCGTGGGCCTGGGAGCGGAGCGCCTGCGTGAACCCCCGCTCGGAGTCCAACTCCCCGGACAGCGCCTGGAGTTCCGTGCGGTCCCGGAGTGTGACGACAGTGCCGCGCCGCTCCCCGCCCACCACCGGTCGGGTGCTGACCACGAGCACCCGGTCGGCCGTGAGGTGCGTCTCGTCCACCCGCGGCTCGGAGGAGAGCAGCGCGCCCGTGAGCGGTGCGGGCAGGCCGAGTTCGGCGGCCGGGCGGCCGACGACCCCTTCGTCCAGGCCGAGCAACTCCCGTGCCCCGTCGTTGATGAGGGCGATCCGCCGCCGTCCGTCGAGCATCACGAGCCCTTCGCGTACGGCGTGCAGCGCGGCCTCGTGGTAGTCGTGCATCCGGCTCAGCTCGGCCGCGTTCATGCCGTGCGTGTGGCGGCGCAGCCGGGCGTTGACGACGTACGTCCCCGCGCCGCCCAGCGCGAGCGCCGCGCCCGCCATGCCGAGGAGCGCGGTCACCTGCTCCCGTACCTGCTCGCTGATCCTCTCGATCGTGATGCCCGCGCTGACGAGGGCGACGACCCGGCCGTCCTCGTCGTACACGGGCGCCACCGTCCGCACGGACGGGCCGAGCACCCCGAGGTGCGTCTCGGAGAAGGTCCGCCCCCGCACCGCCTCCTCGATGTGACCGAGGTACGTCCGGCCGATCTGGTCCGGCTCCGGATGCGTCCAGCGGGTCCCGTCCGGCGCCATGATCACCACGAAGGCGACGTCCGCGTGCCGGCGCAGCGACTCCGTGTACGGCTGGAGCACCGCCGCCGGGTCGGCCGAGCGGGCCGCGGCCACCACGGAGGGGGAGTGGGCGACGGCCGCGGCGGTCGCCGTGGACTGCCGCCGCGCGGTCTCCTCGGCCTGGGCCAGGTCCGTGACGTACGCGAAGACCGCGCAGCCCGCCACGACGACGGCCACGAGCACGACCTGCATCGCGAAGAGCTGACCGGCCAGGCTGCGGGGGCGGGGACGGGGGAAACGCATGCGGGTAAGTGTGCACGGCGGAATTTGCGCCTGGTCATTGCGTTCCCGAATCGTTCCCTTCCGCCGACCCCGCCGGATGTTTCGGTCGTGAACGAAACGTACGCAACCGTGACCCCGGTCACAGGCTGATGGATAGTCGCGGAGTCCACCGGGACGTGGACACCCATCAGCGCGAGGAGGACCCCGTGGCCGCACGACGGGACCGTACCCACTATCTGTATCTGGCCGTCATCGGCGCCGTACTGCTCGGCATCGCGGTCGGCTTCCTGGCGCCGGGCGTCGCCGTCGAGCTCAAGCCGCTCGGCACCGGCTTCGTCAATCTGATCAAGATGATGATCTCGCCGATCATCTTCTGCACGATCGTCCTCGGCGTCGGATCGGTCCGGAAGGCCGCGAAGGTCGGCGCCGTCGGCGGGCTCGCCCTCGGCTACTTCCTCGTGATGTCGACCGTCGCACTCGCGATCGGCCTGCTCGTCGGCAACCTCCTGGAGCCCGGTTCCGGCCTCCACCTCACCAAGGAGATCGCCGAGGCCGGCGCCAAGCAGGCCGAGGGCGCGAGCGAGTCCACGCCGGACTTCCTGCTCGGGATCATCCCGACCACCCTCGTCTCCGCCTTCACCGAGGGCGAGGTCCTCCAGACGCTCCTCGTCGCGCTGCTCGCGGGCTTCGCGCTCCAGGCGATGGGCTCGGCCGGCGAGCCGGTGCTGCGCGGGATCGGCCACATCCAGCGGCTCGTCTTCCGCATCCTCGCGATGATCATGTGGGTCGCCCCGGTCGGCGCGTTCGGCGCGATCGCCGCCGTCGTCGGCGCGACCGGCATCGACGCCCTCAAGTCCCTCGCCGTCATCATGATCGGCTTCTATCTGACCTGCGGGCTCTTCGTCTTCGTCGTGCTCGGCGCGATCCTGCGCCTGGTCGCCGGGATCAACATCTGGACCCTGCTGAAGTACCTGGGCCGCGAGTTCCTGCTGATCCTCTCCACCTCCTCCTCGGAGTCCGCGCTGCCGCGGCTCATCGCGAAGATGGAGCACCTGGGCGTCAGCAAGCCGGTCGTCGGCATCACCGTCCCGACCGGCTACTCCTTCAACCTCGACGGCACCGCCATCTACCTCACGATGGCCTCGCTCTTCGTCGCCGAGGCGATGGGCGACCCGCTGTCGCTCGGCGAGCAGATCTCGCTCCTCGTCTTCATGATCATCGCCTCGAAGGGTGCGGCGGGCGTCACCGGCGCGGGCCTCGCGACCCTCGCGGGCGGGCTCCAGTCCCACCGGCCCGAACTGGTCGACGGGGTCGGCCTGATCGTCGGCATCGACCGCTTCATGAGCGAGGCCCGCGCCCTGACCAACTTCGCGGGCAACGCCGTCGCCACTGTCCTCGTCGGCACCTGGACGAAGGAGATCGACAAAGCGCGGGTCGCGGAGGTCCTCGCCGGGCACATCCCCTTCGACGAGAAGACCCTCGTCGACGACCACGCCCCGGCGCCGGTCCCGGACCAGCGGGCCGAGGACGGCGGCGTGGAGAAGGCCCGCGCGGGCGTCTGAGAACCCCGGGTCCCGGGCCTTGAGCCGGATCCGGGCCCCGGGAGAGGGACGGTCCCGGTCGCGAACGCGGCCCGGGACCGTCCCTCTCGTGCTCGCCGTACGGGGACCCGCTACTGCTGGATCGGGCGTCCGTCCGTGCCGCAGACGTAGCCCGCGTTGACGCAGTCGGTGACCCTGCGCCTCAGCTCGCCCTCGTCCCAGGCGTTGAAGAAGTCGCCGTGGAAGGTGTAGCCGGGCGCGTCGGTCACGTTCGTTCCGTTCCGGGTGCCCGCCAGGCTCAGTCCTCCGCCGTTCACCGGCCAGGTGATCAGCAGTTCCAGGCGTGGCACCGGGACGGGATGACTGGCCGGGCAGGTCGGCCCCGCCGCGTACGTCATGTGGTCGCGGTGGTTGGGACTGTCCAGGTTCCTCCCGTCCCAGCAGGTCGGGAAGTCCAGGTAGTTCTCCAGCTTGGTCCCCGGCGGGCAGGTCAGGAAGTCCCGCCCGGACTCGGTCCGGCCCACGCAGGACCAGCGCGCGGCCGGGTTCTGCTCGGGCCCGGTGGCCAGGGCGTTGCCGACGACGTAGCGCAGTCCGCGCGGGTGCGCGACGGCGCGGGTGGGGTCGGTGATGCCCTGGTAGTAGACGGTGACGCGCTCCGGGGCGACGGGCACGCCGTTCTGGTACAGGGTCGGGGTCCAGTAGGAGGAGAGGTCCGTCTGCGGGGTGCAGTTGGTGGTTCCGGCCGCCAGCGACTGGAGCGTCGAGGAGGCGTTCGCCGTCCTGTTCCCGTAGAACTCGTGGATGTGGGAGCGGCCCGCCTGCCCGGGGAAGACGATCGGGTCGTCGCCCCGCCGGTGGCTGGAGAAGCAGTCCGCGCGGAACTCCGAGCCGCGCAGCGGGGCCGCGGCCTGGGCGACGATCGCCGCCTGCTGGGCCTTCGTGTACGTGTACTGGTGGGCCGCGTGGCCCGAGTGGTCCGGCCGGGCGGCGGTCGTGCACCCGGCGGTGGCCAGGACCAGGACGGCGCCCGCGCCCGCCAGCAGTCTGCGGAACCGGTTCATCTCGCCGCCCCCGCTCAGCCGAAGGGGATGCGGACGGCGGACTGGTTGCCGGTCCCGAGCGTGCTCGGTCCGTTCCCGATGGCGTTCCACACCTCGACGCGGACCTTGCCGTTCACCAGGTTCCCGTGGCTGCCGGTGGCCGACTTGAGCCCGCGCGCCTGGGTGTAGTGCTCGTAGCCCGGTACGGGATCGGTCGCGAAGTACTGGTACGTCTCCGTCCGCTCCCAGCTACCGTCGCCCGTACGGTCGTAACTGACCCGTACCTGCTGCCCGTTGGCGACGGCCGTGCCGGCGTCCACGAACAGGTCGAACTGGGTCGCGCCGCCGTTGTACGTCCGGGTGATCGGCCCCGAGGTGAAGACCTGAGGGTTGGCCGGAGTCCCGTCGTGGTTGGCGCCGCCCGCCGAGGCGAGCGACACCGTCGACGCCGTGGTCGCGTCCCCGGCGCCACCACCCGTGCGCAGGTACAGCTGCGCGGAGCCGGACGGCGGGGGAGTGGTCGGCGGCGTCGTGGGCGGGGTGGTCGGCGGCGTCGTCGAGCCGCCGCCCTTCGTCCACACCGCGACGTAGTCGACCAGCATCGGCCGCCCGGGGACGGTCGCGGCGGTCGGGGTCCGCCCGGCGAGCGCGTCCGGGAACGCCCCGCCCATCGCCACGTTGAGCAGCAGGAAGTACCCGGCGTGGCTTGTCATGTCGGCCCAGGTCTGGGCGCCGACCCTGGCCTCGTTCACGCTGTGGAAGAGCTGGTCGTCCACGTACCAGCGCAGCTCGTTCGGGGAGGTCGAGCGGTCCCACTCGAAGCGGTACGTGTGGAAGGCCGACTGGCAGCTCGCGCCGGGGCAGGCGCGGCTGGCGCCGATGCCCGTGGTCTCACCGCAGGGGCCGCCCGGGTTGACGCCGCAGTGCAGCACGCCCCAGACGGAGTTGAGACCGTTGACGTTCTCCATGATGTCGAACTCGCCGATGCCGGGCCAGTTCCAGTAGTTGCCACGGTAGGGGGAGCCGAGCGCCCAGAAGGCGGGCCAGTAGCCGAGGGCCGCGTCACCGGTGACGTTCGGCATCTGGATACGGCCCTCGATGCGCAGGGTCCCGCCCGCGGGGGCCTTGAAGTCGGCGCGCCGGGTCTCGATCCGGCCGGAGGTCCAGTTTCCGGCGCCGTCCCGGAGCGGGGTGATCCGTAGGTTGCCGGTGCCGTCGAGGCGCAGGTTGTCGGGGCTCGACGTGTAGTTCTGGATCTCTCCGGTGCCCCAGTTGCCGGGGCCGCCGGGGTACGCGTGGCCGGTGTCGATCTGCCAGTCGGCGCCGTTCGGCAGGGCGCGGTCGGGGCCGTTGAAGTCGTCGCTCCACTGGAGCGACCAGCCGGGGGCGGGCGGCACGGCGCCGTTGGCGCTGCCTGCTCCGCCCAGGCCGAGGAGGGCGCCGGCGGCGAGGGCGCCGGCGAGGAGCGAGGCGAGCAGAGGGGTGCGGGGGACGCGGGATGCGCGGGGGGTGCGGGACGTGCGTCTGGCGCGGCTCGGGGAACTCAAGGGGAACACCTCCGGGGGACGGTACGCGGGGTGTGCACGGGTTCTGGTCCTGAGAGCGCTCTCAGAGCGCTCTCAGGAAGCTTTTGTAGTTGGAGACACCGGCCCCGTCAATGGGGCCGGTGTCTTCGGTTACTGAACGCCCAGTCGGGACAACTCCTCCGGCGAGAGCCGGAGTTCGGCTGCCGCCGCCGAGTCCCGCACCGTCTCCGGCCGGCTCGCGCCCGGGATCGGCAGCACCGTCTCCGACCGCGTGAGCAGCCACGCGAGCGCCACCCGCTGCGGACTGACCCCCCGCTCCCGCGCCACCCGGTGGAACCCCCCGAACTCCGGGTCCTCCTCCAGGGCGGACGCCCCGTCGAGTGAGCTGCGCGAGATCCCGCCCAGGGGGCTCCACGGCATGAAGGCGAGCCCGAGCTCCGCGCAGAGCCGCAGCTCCGCCTCGCTCTCCCGGACCGCCGGCGAGTAGCGGTTCTGCACGGAGACCAGCCGGTCGCCCAGGATCTCGCGCGCCAGCAGGATCTGCTCCGTGTCCACGTTCGAGATCCCGGCCAGCCGGACCGTCCCCGCGTCGAGCAACTCCCGTAGGGCGCCCAGTGATTCGCCGTACGGGACGGCCGGGTCCGGCTTGTGCAGCTGGTACAGCCCGATCGGCGTCCCGCCCAGTCGCCGGGCCGAGTCCTCCGCCGCCCGCCGCAGGTGCGCGGGCCGCCCGTCCACCGTCCAGCCGCCTTCCGCCGTCCGGCCGCGCCCGCCCTTCGTCGCCACGAGGACGTCGTCCGTGCGGCCCCCGTACGCGGCCAGGGCCCGCGACACGAGCAGCTCGCCCTCGCCGGGCGCGCCGTCCGGCGGGTGGTAGGAGTCGGCGGTGTCGAGCAGCGTCACGCCCGCGTCCAGGGCCGCGTGCACGGTCGCGATGGCCCGGGCCTCGTCGGGGCGGCCCTCGATGGAGAGCGGCATCGTGCCGAAGCCGACCGCCCCGACCCGTACGTCCCCCAGCGTTCTCGTCAGCATCAGCGCATCGCCCCGACCGTCTCGGCGATGGCACGCGAAAGCCATTCCGCCGCATGGCCGAAGGAGTAACCAAGCTCTGTGGCACGGGAGTTGTCCATCCCGTACGAGCGGGCGAAGGAGAACGGCGAGACCTCGCCGACCTCGACCTCCCGGAACACCGTCCGGCCGCCCACCTGCTTCTCGATCTCCGCGCAGATGTCGGCCGTGGTGAGCGGGCCGTGGGAATGGGCGTTGACCGGCCCGGTGAATTCCGCCTCGACCGTCCAGGCGAGGAACGCGGCGATCTCCTCCACGTACACATAGGTCGCCGGACGGTTCACGACGGGGACGGCGATCGGTTCGCCGGCCCGGACGCGCTCGACGTAGTGGTCGAGCCGGCCCGTGAAGTCGTCGTCGCCGCCCAGCACATGGGCGACCCGCACCGAGGTCCAGGCGAACGGCGACCCGGCCGCGAACACCGCCTCCGCCTGCCGCTTCCCCTCCCCGTAGTGCTCGTCGCGGAACTCCGGGTCGTCCCAGGCCAGGCCCGTGTCGACGGTCACCGCGGCCAGGTCGAGAACGGACTCGGCGACCGGGACGCCCGGGGCGGAGTCCTCGTACTCGTACACCTCCACCGTCGACGTCATCACATAGCGCCCGGTGCGTGCCGCGAACACCCGCAGGGCGATCTCCGCCTGGCGCGGCGTGTAGCAGACCTGGTCCACGACGACATCGAACGAACGGTCCGCCAGAACGGATTCCAGGGCGGCCTCGTCGTCACGGTCGGCCACGAGCTGCTCGATTCCCGCGGGGGCGGCGGAAGAGCCCCGGTTGAGCACGGTGATCCGGTGCCCGGATTCCGTCAGGAGAGCGATGAGCCGCTTTCCGAAATAGCGATTTCCGCCGATGACCAGAATGTCCATCAATCCCAACTCCCTTGCGTCACAGGACAAGTGTTACGTTGTGCCTCCGCCATCTGAAGGGGGATTCATGGGATTTCCGGCCGCCGCACCGAAGGAACCTCGGCCTTCGCGCCCCGCCGCCGACGATTCCTCGGCAGCCGCTTCGGCAGCCGCTTTCGACCCCATCGACCGGCAGATCCTGGACCTCCTGCAGACCGACGGCCGGATCAAGCTCAGCGAGCTCGGCCGCCGCGTCCGGCTCAGCCCCGCGGCCGTCACCGAGCGGGTCCGCCGCCTGGAGGCGAGCGGGGCGGTCACCGGCTACGGAGCCCATGTGTCCCCGGCCCGGCTCGGCTACGGCATCCAGGCGTTCATCCGGGTGAACCCGCACGGCGGTTACACCCTGAAGCACCCGCGGACCCTGGAACTGACCGCGCGCCCCGAGGTCCTGGAGGTCCACCACGTGGTGGGCGAGGACTGCTGGATCCTCAAGGTCGCCGTCACCGACACCGTCCATCTGGAAGACGTCCTGGAGCAGACGTCGGCGCTCGGCCGGACCACGACCTCGGTCGTGCTGTCGTCCCCGGTGGAGCGGAAGCCGCTGCTGCCGTCCGGCCCGCACCGTCCTTGACGCCCCCGCCCCTGCTTGCCTTGACGTCGGCGTCAAGGCTTACGTTCGGGGACATGCGCATCGGAGAGCTGGCCGAGCGGGCGGGAACCACCACGCGGACTCTGCGGTACTACGAGTCCCGGGGCCTCCTGACCGCGCGGCGCACGGAGCAGGGGTACCGCACGTACGACGAGGACGACCTGCGGCTCCTCCAGCAGATCAGGACCCTTCAGGACTTCGGGTTCGAGCTGGAGGACACGCGGCCGTTCGTCGACTGCCTGCGCGAGGGGCACCCGACGGGGGACGCCTGCCCCGCGTCGATCGCCGTCTACCGGCGGAAGGTCGCCGAACTGGACGGCCTGATCGAACAGCTCCAGGCGGTACGCGCCCAGATGGGCGCCCAGCTGCTGCGGGCCGAGGCGGAGCTGCCGCGCGGCCCGGAACCCCGGTGTGAGCTCGGTACGGAGCGGGACACGGACACGACGGAGGGGTGACGGGGATGACGACGTACACGGAGGGCGTGGGCGAGGTCACGGACGCGGACTTCGGCACGGAGGTGCTGGGGGCCGACCTGCCGGTCCTGGTGAAGTTCACGGCGGAGTGGTGCGGGCCGTGCCGGCAACTGAAGCCGGTGCTCGCCGCGATCGCCGTGGAAGAGGCGACGCGGCTGCGGATCGTCGAGATCGACGTCGACCGGAACCCGGAGACCACGGTGAAGTACGGGGTGCTCGGGACCCCGACGCTCATGGTCTTCCGGGCGGGCGAGCCGGTGAAGTCGCTGGTCGGGGCCCGCCCGAAGCGCCGCCTCCTGGAGGAACTGGAGGACGTCCTGGCGCCCTGAGGCCTGTCCGGCCCTAAGGGGTGCGGCTGGAGCTCCAGCCCTGGCCGTGGAGGCGTTCGATGCCGTCCAGGAGGAGGTCGAGGGCGAACACGAACTCGAACAGGTCGTCGCAGCCTCCGCCGACCGTCGAGCCCGCGTCGTGGGCGGCGGCCGCGGCGATCTCCGCGACCCGGGGATAGGCCGCGGCGGCCGCCTTCGCGGCGGCCTCGCCCGCCTCGCCGGGCGACGGTTCCGCCCCGCCGGTGGCGAACAGCTCGGGGGAGAAGCCCAGCAGGCGGGTGCCCAGCGCGTGCATCGCGTGGTGCGTGAGGTCCGCGGAGAGACCGCCGTCCCGGAACGTGCCGATCACCGAGTCGAGGTGGCCGAGGACGGCGGGTGTCGGACCGGGACGCGACTCGATGACGGACGCGGCCCAGCGGTGGCGCAGCAGCACGTCCCGGGCGGCGAGGATCTGCTGCCGTACGGCCGTCTTCCACGGCGCTCCGGGCTCCGGCGGGGCGATGTCTCCGACGACGACGTCCACCATGCCGTCGAGGAGCTCGTCCTTGCCGGCCACGTGCTTGTAGAGCGCCATCGGGACCACGCCGAGCTCCTGGGCGAGGCGGCGCATGCTGAACGCCTCGGCGCCGGTCTCGTCGGCCAGCGCGACAGCGGCGCGCAGGATTCGCTGCCTGCTCAGGGGGGCGCGGTCGCCCGCTCCGCGGTGCTGAGTCATGTTGACGAGTGTACGCCGTACACCTACCGTGTCCCTCGACAGGTGGGTGTACGCCGTACACCCCTGGGGGGAAAGGGGAAGCTCGTGGACACGACACGGAGGACCGCCGTGGTGACCGGAGTGCTGTTCCTGGTCACCGAGGTCGCGGCGATCGCGGGACTCGCGCTGTACGGCCCCGTGCTCGACGGCGCCGCGTACGTCCTCGGGCCGGGCGCGGACGCCCGTGTGCGGGCGGGGGCGCTGTGCGAGATGGTGCTGCTCGTCGCCGTGATCGGGACCGGGGTC
This sequence comes from Streptomyces sp. NBC_01255, assembly GCF_036226445.1. Taxonomy (NCBI): domain Bacteria; kingdom Bacillati; phylum Actinomycetota; class Actinomycetes; order Kitasatosporales; family Streptomycetaceae; genus Streptomyces; species Streptomyces sp. NBC_01255. The sequence continues at coordinate 2,717,432 of NZ_CP108474.1, read as the reverse complement.
GCGCTCTACCCCGTCATCAGGCGGCGGCACGAGGCCCTGGCGGTCGGCTACGTGTGCGGCCGGCTGCTCGAAGCGGCCGTGATCGCCGTCGGCATCGTCAGCGTCCTCGCGGTGGTGACCCTGCGGCAGGACCTGCTCGGCGAGAGCGGCCGGGCGGCCGCGAGCGCGCTGGTCGCGGTGCACGACTGGACGTTCCTGCTCGGCCCCAACGTCGCCCTCGGGGCGAACACCCTGATCCTCGCGTACGTGATGCGCCGCACGGGCCTCGTGCCGGCCTGGATCGCCCTGCTCGGCCTGGCGGGCGGCGCACTCGTCTGCGCCTCGGCGGTGGCCGTGCTCTTCGGCCTGTACGCGCAGGTGTCCGTCCCCGGAACCCTCGCCGCGCTCCCGGTCTTCGCCTGGGAGGTCACCCTCGCCGTCCGGCTCCTGACCCGCGGCTTCCAGGTGACACAGAAATACCCCGACTAGAATTGACAGCCGGGGTATTGCATCGCGTATATTAATGGATTCCGTGCCCGGAAAAAGAAAAGGCACGGAGGAGTTCAATAAACGCACTGTATCGCGCCGGGAGTCGAATTGTCAACCGAGGAATTTCGGAATGAACAGCAATTCATCACCGATCTGTACGCACGGCTCGACGACCTGAGGGACCGGGCCGAGGCCGCCGTCGCCCAGGCCCTGCGCACCCCCGGGGTCGGCAGCAACCAGGGCCGCCTCGAACGGGACGTGACCGTCGCCGAACAGTCCGGGCTGCTCGCCGCCTTCGACGCGGGGGAGAGCGGGCTCTGCTTCGGCCGGCTCGTCTTCCGCGACGGCCGCGACCACCACATCGGGCGGATCGGCATCCGCAGGGACGACCCGAACCGCACGCCGCTCGTCGTCGACTGGCGTGCCGAGATCGCCAGGCCCTTCTACCTCGCCACCGGCTACGAGCCCATGGGGCTCTCCCGCCGCCGGCACATCGGCACCCGGGGCCGCGAGGTCACCACCCTCCACGACGAGGTCCTCGACCTCGCCGACGCCACCCGCACCGGGCACGAGAGCCGTGACGCCGACGAGGTGCTGCTCGCCGCGCTCGACGCCGCCCGTACCGGCCGCATGCACGACATCGTGCAGACCATCCAGGCCGAGCAGGACGGCATCATCCGCTCCCCGCACCACGGCGTCCTCGTCGTCGAGGGCGGCCCCGGCACCGGCAAGACCGCCGTCGCGCTGCACCGGGCCGCGTACCTTCTCTACGCCCACCGGGAGCAGCTCGCCAAGCGGGCCGTCCTCATCGTCGGCCCCAACCCCGCCTTCCTCGGCTACATCGGGAACGTCCTGCCCTCCCTCGGCGAGACCGGCGTCCTGCTCGCCACCCCCGCCGAACTCTTCCCCGGTGTCCGCGCCACCGGCACCGACACCCCGCGCGCCGCCGCCGTCAAGGGCTCCGCCGCCATGGCCGACGCCCTCGCCGCGGCCGTACGCGACCGCCAGCAGGTCCCCGAGCGCGGCGCGCCCCTCGTCGTCCCGCACGATGACGGGGACCTGGTCATCGACTGGGACATGGCCCTGGAGGCCCGCCACAAGGCCCGCGAGACCGTCCTCCCGCACAACCTCGCCCGCCCCTACTTCGTCTTCCGGATCCTGGACGCCCTCGCGGAGCAGCTCGCCGACCGCATCGGCGCCGACCCCTACGGCGGCCCCAACTTCCTCGGCGCCGACGACCGGGCGCTGCTCGCCAAGGGCATCGCCGCCAACCCCGACGTGCACGCCGCCGTCGACACCCTCTGGCCGGCCCTCACGCCCCAGGAGTTCCTGGCCGACTACCTCACCGAGCCCACCCACCTCGACGACGCGGACGCGGCGGCGATCCGCCGCGACAGCGGGGAGTGGACCCCCGGCGACGTGCCGCTCCTCGACGAGGCCGCCGAACTCCTCGGCGAGGACGACTCGGCCGCCCGCGCCGCCCAGGAGGCCGAGCGGCAGCGCCAGATCCAGTACGCGCAGGGCGTCCTCGACGTCTCGTACGCCTCGCGCACCTACGAGTTCGAGGACAAGGAGGAGCTGGACGAGGACGCCTCCGAGGTCCTCTCCGCCCACGACATCATCGACGCCGAGCGGTTCGCCGAGCGGCACGAGGAGGCCGACCACCGCACCGCCGCCGAGCGCGCCGCCGCCGACCGCACCTGGGCCTTCGGCCACATCATCGTGGACGAGGCCCAGGAGCTCTCCGCGATGGCCTGGCGGCTCCTCATGCGCCGCAGCCCGACCCGCTCCATGACCCTGGTCGGCGACCCCGCCCAGACCGGCGACCCCGCCGGCGTCGGCGCCTGGGAGCGGATCCTCACCCCGTACGTGCAGGACCGCTGGGAGCACGTACGCCTCGGGGTCAACTACCGCACGCCCGCCGAGATCATGGAGGTCGCCGCCGAGGTGCGGCGGGCCGCCGACCCGGGCTTCGAACCGCCCCGGTCCGTCCGCTCCACCGGTGCGGCGCCCTGGGACCGGACGGTCGACGACCCGGTGAAGGAGGCCGCCGACGCCGTCGCCGCCGAGTTGCGGACCGAGGGCCGGCTCGCCGTGATCGCCCCGGAGGGCCTGCTCCCCGGCCTGGTCGAGGCCCTGCCGGACGCCGCCCACGGAGCGACGCCCGACCTCACCCTGCCGGTGGTCCTGCTCGACCCCCGGCAGGCGAAGGGCCTGGAGTTCGACACGGTCCTGGTCGTCGACCCGGACGGCATCGTGGCCGGCGCCCCGCACGGGATCAACGACCTGTACGTGGCGCTGACCCGGGCGACCCAGCGGCTGGGCGTGATCAGGCCGGCCTGAGCCAGACCGTCGCCAGCGGCGGCAGCGTCATCCGTACGCTCGCCGAACGGCCGTGCCACGGCACCGACTCGGTCTTCACCGGGTCGGTGCCCACCACGTCCCCGCCGCCGTACCGGGCGGCGTCCGTGTTCAGGACCTCCGCCCAGGCGGCGAAGGTGTCCGGCACACCGATCCGGTAGTCGTGCCGCACGACCGGCGAGAAGTTGCAGACGGCGAGCAGCGGGGAGCCGAAGCCGTCGAAGCGCAGGAACGCGAAGACGTTGTCCTCGGCGGCGTCCCCGACCACCCACTGGAAGCCGTCCGGGACGGTGTCCCGCTCCCAGAGCGACGGGTTCGCCGCGTACACGGTGTTCAGGTCCCGTACGAGATCCCGCACGCCCCGGTGGTCCGGCTCCGCCCCGTACGCCGGATCGAGCAGCCACCAGTCGGGACCGTGCTCCGCCGACCACTCCGCACCCTGGGCGAACTCCTGCCCCATGAAGAGGAGTTGCTTGCCCGGGTGGGCCCACATGAAGCCCAGGTAGGCCCGGTGGTTGGCCCGCTGCTGCCACCAGTCGCCCGGCATCTTCGACACCAGCGACCGCTTGCCGTGCACGACCTCGTCGTGGGAGATCGGCAGGATGTAGTTCTCGCTGTACGCGTACACCATCGAGAAGGTCATCTCGTGGTGGTGGTACTTGCGGTGCACCGGCTCCTTCTCCGCGTACCCCAGCGAGTCGTGCATCCAGCCCATGTTCCACTTCATGCCGAAGCCCAGACCGCCGAAGCCGCCGGGGCCCACCTGGTCCGTCGCCCGCGTCACGCCGTCCCAGGCCGTGGACTCCTCGGCGAAGGTGACGATCCCCGGGCATCGGCGGTAGACGGTGGCGTTCATCTCCTGGAGGAAGGCCACCGCGTCCAGGTTCTCCCGGCCGCCGAACTCGTTCGGCAGCCACTCGCCGTGCTCGCGCGAGTAGTCGAGGTAGAGCATCGACGCCACCGCGTCGACCCGGAGCCCGTCGAGGTGGAACTCCTGGCACCAGTACACGGCGTTGGCGACGAGGAAGTTCCGCACCTCCTTGCGCCCGTAGTCGAACTCCAGGGTCCCCCAGTCGGGGTGGTGCGAGCGGCGCGGGTCCTCGTGCTCGTACAGCGGACGCCCGTCGAACTCGGCGAGCGCCCAGTCGTCCTTCGGGAAGTGCGCCGGGACCCAGTCCATCAGGACCCCGATCCCGGCCCGGTGCAGGGCGTCGACCAGGTGCTTGAAGTCGTCGGGGGTGCCCATCCGGGCCGTCGGCGCGTAGAAGCCGGTGACCTGGTAACCCCAGGAGCCGCTGAACGGGTGCTCGGCGACGGCCATGAACTCCACGTGCGTGAAACCGAGGTCGCGGACGTAGCCGGGCAGCTGCTCGGCGAGCTCGCGGTACGTCAGCCCGGGCCGCCACGACGGCAGATGGAGCTCGTACACGGACAGCGGGGACTCGTGGTGCGGTCGGGCGCCGCGCCGGTCCATCCACTCGGCGTCGTCCCACGTGTAGTGCGAGGCGGTGACGATGGACGCGGTGTTCGGCGGGCACTCGGTGCGGCGGGCCATCGGGTCCGCGCGCACGGTGTGCGAACCGTCGGGCCGGGCGATGTCGTACTTGTAGACGGCTCCCTCGCCGACGCCCGGCACGAACAGCTCCCACACGCCCGTCGAACCCAGCGAGCGCATCGGCAGCGCCGTGCCGTCCCAGTGCGTGAAGTCGCCGGTGACGCGGACCCCGCGGGCGTTCGGTGCCCAGACGGCGAATCGGGTGCCGGCGACACCCTCGTGGGTCAGGGGGTGGGAGCCGAGCGCCGTCCACAGCTCCTCGTGCCGTCCCTCGCCGATGAGGTGCAGATCGAGCTCGCCGAGGGCGGGCAGGAAGCGGTACGGGTCGACGACGGCGAGCTCGTCACCCCCCTCCTCGTACCGCACGCGCAGCTCGTACGCGGGCACCTTGCGAAGGAGCGGCAGCAGGCAGGAGAAGAGCCCGTCGCCGTCGTCGTCCAGCACGACGCGACGCCCCTTGGCGAGGACGGCCACCTCCTTCGCCCACGGGCGCAGCACCCGCACCACGACCCCACCGCGCACCGGGTGGGCCCCCAGCACGCCGTGCGGGTCGTGGTGCTCGCCCGCGAGCAGCCGGGCGCGGTCACCCGGATCGAGGGGTGGCGCCTTCCGCACGGCGGTCCGGTCCGGTGCGGGCGTCTTCCTTGCGCGGGACGTCTTGCCTGCGGATCGGGCGGTCACGGGGGTGCCTCCTGGAGGGCGAGGGGTACGGGTGTACGGGGTAGGAAACGGCATCGCGCGTACGCGGGACACTCGGCCGAACGGGGCGCGTGGAGGTCACCGCAGGCGAGAGCGGTACGGGGCCGCCCGCGGCTGGGCCGAACGGGTACCTGGCCTGCGCGGGGCCAGCACCCGCCGTGTGGGCAGGCGTCCCGCAGGGCGGGACGGGTGGGCACACGGGACGGCGCCCTTGGCGGCGCCTCCGCCCCCTGCGCCGACCCGCACCACCGGGATCCGCACCGTCCAGGGCCCCGTCCGTGGGGGTGGGGAACAGGGGGCGGAGGCGCCCGCGGAGGGCGCCGTCCCGTTGTGCCCACCCGTTCCGCCCCAGCGGAACGACTGCCCACAACGAAGACGCTCGGCGGTACGGCCACCCGCGACGGGTGTGATTCACCGTGAGGCCGCCAGGCGTTCGATCGCGGACATCGGGACCGGGAGCCAGTCCGGGCGGTGGCGGGCCTCGTAGACGACCTCGTAGACCGCCTTGTCGGTCTCGTAGGCGCGGAGAAGGGCGGGGTCCGCACGGGGGTCCGTGCCCGCCGCCTCGGCGTAGCCCGTGCAGTACGCGGCCCGGCAGCGCGCCGCCCAGTCCGCGTTCCACGGGCGGTGGGTGCGGGCCGCGTAGTCGAAGGAGCGGAGCATTCCCGCGACGTCGCGGACCGTGGGCTGCGGGCTCCGCCGCTCGTCGAGCGGCTTCGCCGGTTCGCCCTCGAAGTCGATGACGGCCCAGCCGCCGTCGGAGCCCCGCAGGGTCTGCCCCAGGTGCAGGTCGCCGTGGATGCGCTGGAGCGCCCCCGCGCCGGGCGCCCCGCCGGCCGCCGCGAAGACGGCCCGCAGCCCCGGTACGTACGGCAGGAGCGCCGGCACCGCCTGCGCCGCCGCGTGCAGCCGCCGGTCCATCGCGGCGGCGAGGTGCTCGGTCTCGGACCGCCGCAGCCGCCGGGTCGGCAGCGCGTCGGCGAGCGCGAGGTGGACCTCGGCCGTGGCCCGGCCGAGGGCCCGCGCCTCGGTGGCGAACTCCCGCCCGTCGGCCAGCGCGTCGAGCGCGAGCCGCCAGCCGTCCCGGGAGTCCCGGAGGAAGGGCTGGAGGACGCCGAGGGTCGCGGCCCCCGACTCGAACCAGGCGACCGGGGCCGGCACGCGTGCGCAGCCGGCCCGGCTCAGGGCGAGGGGCAGTTCGAGGTCGGGGTTCGCGCCCGGGCTGACCCGCCGGAAGATCTTCAGGATGTACGAATCCCCGTATACGAGGGAGGAGTTGGATTGCTCGGCGTCCAGCATGCGGGGGGCCAGGGCGGGCGGCAGGGGCGTCGTGGCGTGGAAGCGCAGGGGGCCGGTCCGGCCCGGGGTGCGCAGCCGCTCGTAGAGGAGTCCCGCGAGCCGCGGGTCGCGCAGCCCTTCGTAGACCGCGCGTCCGGCGAGCGGGCCCTGCCGGATCCGCCCGATCAGGGCGGGGGCGAGGCGGGGCGGGAGCTGGGTCCGTACGCCCAGGAGCAGTTGGTAGCAGTCGGCGGGCGTGCCGGCCGGGCGGCCGGGCTGGTCGACCCGTACGAGCAGATGGAGGAGACCGGGTCCCGCGCCGTCCAGGGGCAGCAGCTCGGTGGCCGTGTCCAGCGTGAATCCGATGACCCGGCGGCCCTTGCCCGCGAACCAGCGCTGCCGGGGCAGCCATTCGTGGAGCAGGGGAGCGAGGCACGGAAGGAGGGCGTCCGGGGCCCGGGTGGTGGATGCGGTCTCCTGCATGGCATCGCGTCCTTTCCCCGGGGCGCGCAAGTGGGCGTCGTATGCGTTCAAATGCGCAGAGTGTCCCGGATGGCGGCTTGGACTGTCCGGAAGTGCGGGACGTGTCGGAAGGGGAAGATCCGTATGGGCCCGGCAAGAAGGCCCGTATGGACCTGAATCGTGTGTGTGACACAGTGCCCAGAGGGGGACGGGGGAAACCGTCCCACCCCGGACGAATCCGAACTGACCGTCGGTCAGCCCCTCTTGAGACGGAACCAGTAGAAGCCGTGTCCCGCAAGGGTCAGGAGGTAGGGCAGTTCGCCGATGGCCGGGAACGTCACTCCGCCGATCAGCTCCACCGGCTGGCTGCCGGCGAAGCGCCGCAGGTCCAGCTCGGTCGGCTGCGCGAACCGCGAGAAGTTGTTCACGCAGAGGACCAGGTCGTCGCCGTCCTCCCTCAGGAAGGCGAGCACCGCCGGGTTGGACGCCGGGAGTTCCGTGTACGTCCCCGTGCCGAAGGCCCGGTTCTGCTTACGGATCTCGATCATCCGCTTCGTCCAGTGCAGCAGGGAGGACGGGGAGGCCATCCCTGCCTCGACGTTCGTCACCTGGTAGCCGTGGACCGGGTCCATGATGGCCGGCAGGTAGAGCCGCCCCGGGTCGCAGGAGGAGAAGCCCGCGTTCCGGTCGGGCGTCCACTGCATCGGGGTCCGCACCCCGTCCCGGTCGCCCAGCCAGATGTTGTCGCCCATGCCGATCTCGTCGCCGTAGTAGAGCACCGGCGAACCGGGCAGCGAGAAGAGCAGCCCGGTGAAGAGCTCCATCTGCTTGCGGTCGTTGTCGAGGAGCGGGGCGAGGCGGCGCCGGATGCCGATGTTGGCCCGCATCCGCGGGTCCTTGGCGTACTCGGCGTACATGTAGTCCCGCTCTTCGTCCGTGACCATTTCGAGCGTGAGCTCGTCGTGGTTGCGCAGGAAGATGCCCCACTGACAGCCGGACGGGATCTCCGGCGTCTTCGCGAGGATTTCCGAGACCGGGTAGCGGGACTCGCGCCGCACGGCCATGAAGATGCGGGGCATGACCGGGAAGTGGAAGGCCATGTGGCACTCGTCGCCGCCCGAGCGGAAGTCGCCGAAGTAGTCGACGACGTCCTCAGGCCACTGGTTCGCCTCGGCGAGCAGCACCGTGTCCGGGTAGTGGTCGTCGATCTCCTTGCGGACCCGCTTGAGGAAGCCGTGGGTGGCCGGGAGGTTCTCGCAGTTGGTGCCCTCCTGCTGGTACAGGTACGGCACCGCGTCGAGCCGGAAGCCGTCGATCCCCAGGTCCAGCCAGAACTTCAGCGCGGAGAGGATCTCCTCCTGCACCGCCGGGTTCTCGTAGTTGAGGTCCGGCTGGTGCGAGAAGAACCGGTGCCAGTAGTACTGCTTGCGGACCGGGTCGAAGGTCCAGTTGGAGGACTCCGTGTCGACGAAGATGATCCGGGCGTCCGCGTACTGCTTGTCGTCGTCGGCCCAGACGTAGTAGTCGCCGTACGGCCCTTCGGGGTCGCGCCGGGACTCCTGGAACCACTCGTGCTGGTCGCTCGTGTGGTTCATGACGAAGTCGATGACCACGCGCATCCCGCGCTGGTGGGCCGCGTCGACGAACTCGACGAAGTCGGCCAGGTCGCCGAACTCGGGGAGCACCGAGGTGTAGTCCGCGACGTCGTATCCGCCGTCCCTCAGGGGGGACTTGAAGAACGGCGGAAGCCAGAGGCAGTCCACGCCGAGCCACTGGAGGTAGTCCAGCTTGGCCGTGATGCCCTTCAGGTCGCCGACGCCGTCGCCGTTGCTGTCCTGGAAGGAACGGACGAGGACCTCGTAGAAGACCGCCCGCTTGAACCAGTCGGGATCGCGGTCCTTGGCGGGGGTGTCCTCGAAGGTGTCGGGGACGGGCTCGTTGACAGTCATGATGTGGGTGACCCTCCGGTCTGCGGGGACGGTCGCAGGACGAGGACGTGCGCGGGTGTGACACCCGGCTCTAGGCGCACGTAGCTGGCCCTGCCCCAGTGATAGGTCTCGCCGGTGAGCTCGTCGCGCACCGGCACGGTCTCGTGCCAGTCGAGGCCGAGTTCCGGCATGTCCAACGAGACCGTCGCCTCCTGGGTGTGGTGCGGGTCGAGGTTGACGACCATCAGAACGGTGTTCGAACCCGACCGCTTGCTGTACGCGATCACCTGCGGGTTGTCGGTCTCGTGGAAGGTGATGTTCCGCAGCCTGCGGAGCGCCGGGTGACGGCGCCTGATCCGGTTCAGGGTGGTGATCAGCGGGGTGATCGTCCTCCCGGCCCGCTCCTCCGACTCCCAGTCGCGCGGCCGCAGTTCGTACTTCTCCGAGTCCAGGTACTCCTCACTGCCGTCCCGCAGCGCGGTGCCCTCGCACAGCTCGTACCCGGCGTACATGCCCCAGGACGGCGAGAGGGTGGCCGCGAGCACCGCCCGCGCCTCGAACGCGGGCCGGCCGCCCTCCTGGAGGTAGGCGTGCAGGATGTCGGGGGTGTTCACGAAGAAGTTCGGCCGCATCTGCGCGGCCGTCTCCCCGGACAGCTCGGTGAGGTACTCCGTCAGCTCCTCCTTGGTGTTGCGCCAGGTGAAGTACGTGTACGACTGCTGGAAGCCGATCGCGCCGAGCGTCCGCATCATCGCGGGCCGCGTGAACGCCTCCGCCAGGAAGATGACGTCCGGGTCGGCCCGGTTGATCTCGCCGATCACCCGCTCCCAGAACACCACCGGCTTGGTGTGCGGATTGTCGACGCGGAAGATCCGCACACCGTGGTCCATCCAGTGCCGCAGCACCCGCACGGTCTCCGCGACGATCCCGTCCATGTCGGTGTCGAACGCGATCGGATAGATGTCCTGGTACTTCTTCGGCGGGTTCTCCGCGTACGCGATCGAACCGTCCGGCCGGTGGTGGAACCACTCCGGGTGCTTCTCCACCCACGGGTGGTCCGGCGAGCACTGGAGCGCGAAGTCCAGGGCGATCTCCAGACGCAGCTCCCGGGCGCGCGCCACGAAGGCGTCGAAGTCCTCGAAGGTGCCCAGGTCCGGGTGGAGCGCGTCGTGCCCGCCCTCCGGGGAGCCGATCGCCCACGGCACGCCCACGTCGCTCGGGGACGCCGACAGGGAGTTGTTCGGGCCTTTGCGGTGGGTCTCGCCGATCGGGTGGACCGGCGGGAGGTAGACCACGTCGAAGCCCATCGCCGCGACCGCCGGGAGGCGTTCGGCCGCGGTGTGGAAGTTCCCCGGGACCGTACGGCCCTTGACCTTCCGCACGCCCTCCGAGCGCGGGAAGAACTCGTACCAGGAACCGAACAGGGCCCGCTCGCGCTCCACCTGGAGCGGCAACGCGGGGGAGGAGGAGAGGAGTTCGCGCAGCGGGTGGCGGTCGAGGGACTCGACGACGCGCGGTGCGAGCGCCGCCGCGAGCCGGACGGCCGCCGGGCGGGAGACGTCGCGCAGCGCGTCCGCGGCGGCGAGCACGGCCTCCCGGCCGCCGCCCTTCTTCGGGACGCCCTTCGCGGCCCGCTCGTGCAGCTCGGCCCCCTCGGCGAGGACCAGTTCGGAGTCGATCCCGGCCGGGATCTTGATCCTGGCCGTATGGCGCCAGGTGGCCATCGGGTCGCTCCAGGCCTCCACGGTGTACGTCCACAGGCCCTCGGCGTCCGGGGTGACCTCGGCGCCCCACCGGTCGGTACCGGGGGCCAGTTCGCGCATCGGGGTCCACGGGCCGGGGCGGCCGGACGGGCCGCGCAGCACGACATTGGCGGCGACCGCGTCGTGACCCTCGCGGAAGACGGTCGCCGTCACCTCGAAGGTCTCTCCTGCCACCGCTTTCGCGGGGCGCCGGCCACAGTCGACCAGCGGGCGTACGTCCAGTACGGGAATGCGTCCCATGAGCGGATTCACAGCATCACCTGACGGGTTACGGGGGTGCGGGTGGTGGTGCGCTCTTTCTAGCTCCGTCGACGGCCGGCGGGTTGCGGGCATGACGGCTCCTGTCCGCGTTCACTCGAATGGCGGGTGCACAGGGAGTACGGGATCTACGGGATCTCTTGGGGTCCGGGGGTGTACCGGAGGAGCCTTCCCCCGGTTGTCGGGTGGGCAATCCGGCGCTTTGTTAACTACTCGGGCGTAGGCGCGCGGGCAAGAGCGCGAACGACGTGAAAAGCCCCGCCTCACGGAGGCGGGGCTCTTCTCGGGTGCGCGGGTCAGCGGTGCGGGGACGTGTCCGTCTCCTCGGCGTCCGTCTCCTCCGGGTCCGCCGCCCAGACCTGCCAGGGCTGGCGGGCCACCCACTCCTCCACCGGGGCCGGTTCGAGCGCGAGTGCCTCCGCCGACACCCCGTCGTCGCCCGCCATGAGCAGCGGATCCGCGTCGCTCGCCATGTAGTGGTAGATCCCGGCCACCCCGGCCGCCGCCGCGGGACCGAGGAGCCCGGCGAGCCCGTGCTCGAAGTCGACCGGATCCAGCTCCTGGTAGCGGACCGTCCGGCCCAGGCCGCGGCCGAAGGCGGCCGCGAGCTCGCCGCCCGTCAGCTCCGCCGCACCGCCGATGTCGAACGTCCGCCCCTCCAGGTCCTCCCGGGTCAGCGCAGCGAGCGCCGCCTCCGCCAGGCCCCGGTGCGAGATCCACGCCGTCCGCGCCGACTCCGGCAGCGGATAGGCGAGCACGCCCTCGTCGACGAGGGCGGGACCGTTCCACGGCGAGAAGAGGTTGTCGAGGTAGACCGGCGGCCGGATGACCACGAGCGGCACCCCGCTGTCCCGCAGCACCTGCTCCGCGAGGCGCCGCGTCTCGAAGGCGGCGAACTCCGTCGGGCCGTGCGGGACACGGGTGTTGGTGTTGAAGACGAGCCGGAGCGTGCCCGCCTCCAGGGCCGCCTCGGCGATGTTCCGCGCGTACGCCTCCACCCGCTCGGGGTCGTACACCAGCGGCATCGTGACGAACGCGTGCGTCGTCCCCTCGAAGAGCCGCCGCACGTCGCCCGGCCGCCCCAGGTCGCCGGCGAGGAAGAAGGCGCCGGGAAGCGGCGGCCGGTCCGCCTCCGGGCGCCGCGTCAGGGCACGGACCCGGTGGTGCCGCTCGGCCAGCAGACGGGCCACCGCACCGCCCTGGAAACCGGTCGCGCCCACGACCGCCACCCGCATCGGAATCTCACTGGACATGTGTTTCTGAGGCCCTTCGATAGGCTGTCGCTGCTGTCGTGTCGGCTGCCTTCCAGGCTCGTCGCGGCGGCTTCGGCTGTTCAATTAACAAACCGGGGCGGAAGTTGAAGGATCGTCCATGGATACCGTGGGAACCGACCGTCACGACCACCGCGATCAGCGCGACCAGCACTCGCGCGGTGCCGAGCACGAGGACCTGCTGAGCGAATTACTGAAACCCCTCCGGCTCACCGGAGTCTTCGACAGCCGCTGGCACGTCCGCGCCCCCTGGGCCATCGAGGGCGACGCCGAGCGCAGCTGCGCCGTCCTCCACTACGTCGTCGAGGGCGACTGCTGGATCACCACCGACGGGGAGGCCTCCCTCGAACTGCACGCCGGAGATCTCGTCGTCTTCCCCACCGGCACCGCGCACCGCCTCTCCGACCGGCCCGAGCGCCAAGGCGTCCCGCTCAAGGCCGTCCTGCCCGAACGGCAGCCCGGCACCTCCGGCGAGATCGTCATCGAGGGCACGGGCCCCGAGGCCCGGCTGCTCTGCGCCGGACTCCACTACGACGCCAGCGCCGCCACCGGCCTCTACACCTCGCTGCCCTGGGCCCTCGTCCTCGACGGCGCCCAGGTCGACCGCGAGCCGCTGCTCCGCGACACCCTCCGGCTGCTCGCCGCACCCGACCGGCCCGTCGGCCCCGGCGACCGGCTCATCACCCTGCGGGCCTTCGAGATGGCGCTCGTCCTCGCGCTCCGCCCGCTGCTGCGCGAACTCGCCGGCAACCCCGCCTCGCTGCCCCTGCTGCGGCACCCCGGCATCAGCCGGGCGGTGGTGATGATGGCGACCCGGTTCGCCGAGCCCTGGACGATCGACTCCCTCGCCCGGGAGGTCGGCATGTCCCGCTCCGCGTTCACCGCCGCCTTCCGCGAGCTCGTCGGCGAGTCCCCGGCCCGCTACCTCGCCGCCCGCCGCATGCAGGAGGCCGTACGGCTCCTCTCCGAGACGTCGCTCCCGCAGTCGGCGCTGCCCGCCCGCATCGGCTACCAGAGCGCCGTCGGCTTCCACCTCGCCTTCCGCAAGTGGTTCGGGGTGACGCCGGGCGAGTACCGCGCGGGGGCCGTCAGCGCCGCCTGATCCGGGCGGGTCGTCCCGAGAGCTGTCCAGGCGGCGCGCCGGGCCTGGACGGTTCATAAGGACCCCTGGACGGACGTTCATTGCCCGGACGCTCCTCGCCGGACAGGCTCGGGACGGCAGAGCCGTGACACCCCGAGGAGAGGCGAGCGACCGGTGACGAGGTCCGGGCAGGAGTATCTGGAGGCGCTGCGGGACGGGCGCGAGATCTGGCTCGACGGGGAGCGCGTCAAGGACGTCACCGCGCACCCCGCGTTCCGGGCCTCCGCGGCCTCCTTCGCCGGTCTGTACGACCTCGCCGACGATCCCGTGCACCACCCCGTCCTCGTCCAGGGCGGGGTGCGGCGCGCCTACGCCGTGCCCCGCTCCTACGAGGACCTGGTGGCCCGCCGCCGGGCCTTCCGGACGACGGCCGAGGCGAGCTACGGCTTCCTCGGCCGCACCCCCGACTACATGGCCGCCGGCGCGGCCGGGTTCGCCGCCGCGCCCGCCGTCTTCACCGGCGACACCTTCGACGGCGCGGAGCACGCCCTCGCCTTCCACCGCCGGCTCGCCGAGGGCGACCTCCATGCCGCCTTCACCCTCACCAACCCGGCCTCGGGCCGCGGCGAGGACGACCTCACGCTCCGGATCGTCGGGGAGCGGGACGGCGGGATCGTCGTCCGCGGCGCCAAGACCATCGGCACCGGCGCCGTCTTCGCCGACGAGATCCTCGTCGGCACCATCGAACCGCTGGCCGACGACGACACCGAGCACGCCGTGACGTTCTCCTTACGGCTCGACACCCCCGGCCTCAAACTGATCTCCCGCACCTCCTACGAGGCGCGCTCCCGCTCCGTGTTCGACCACCCGCTCTCCTCCCGGTACGACGAGAACGACGCGATGCTCGTCTGCGAGGACGTGTTCGTGCCCTGGGAACGGGTCCTCACCTACCGGGACCCGGCCGCCACCGGCGCCATCTGGTGGCGGACCCCCGCCTACCTGAACTTCGTCCACCAGTCCGCCACCCGCTTCTGGACGAAGCTGGAGTTCCTCACCGGCCTCGCGATCCTCGTCGCCCGCTCCCACGGCACGGAGAAGCTGCCGCCCGTCACCCAGGCCCTCGGCCGGCTCCTCGGCATGGTCGCCCAGGCCAAGGCCTTCGTCCTCGCCGCCGAAGCCTCGTACGAGGAGGTCGACGAGGGCCGCGGCGGCGTCCGGCCGGGCCAGGAGATCTCCTTCGCCCAGCGGATCATGGCCGGTGAGCTCTACCCGCGGGCCCTCCAGGACATCAAGCTCCTCGCGGGCGGCGCCCTCGTCCAGCTCCCCGCGAGCGGCCGGGACCTCCTCCACCCCGAACTCGGCCCGCTGGTCCGGCAGTACTTCCGCGCCCCGGGCCACCCCGCCGAGGACCGCCTCAAACTCCTCAAGCTCGCCTGGGACGCGCTCGGTTCCGAGTTCGCCGGCCGCCACGAGCAGTACGAGCGCTTCTACCACGGAGCCCCGCACGTCTACCTGACCATGCAGACCTGGGCCGGCGCCGCCGAGCAGTGCGAGCGGCTCGCCCAGGACTGCCTGGACGGCTACGACCTGGGGACGACCCGGTGACGACACCACCACCGGGGCCGCGGCGCGGGGCACTCGCGCTGCTCGCCTCCACCCAGCTGCTCCTGATCATGGACACCGCGATCGTCAACGTCGCCCTGCCCTCCGTCGGCGCGGACCTCGGCTCCGGCTCCGCCGGCCTCTCCTGGGTCGCCAACGCCTACCTGATCACCTTCGGCGGACTCCTCCTGCTCGGCGGACGCGTCGCCGACCTCCTCGGCCACCGGCGGGTCTTCCTCGCCGGACTCGCCCTCCTCGCCGCCGCCTCCGCCGCCGGCGGGCTCGCGCCCGGCGCCGCCGCGCTCGTCGCCGCCCGCGCCGCCCAGGGCGTCGGCGCCGCCCTCGCCGCGGCCTCCGCCTTCGCCCTGCTGCTCCTGCTCTTCCCCGACGGCCCCGCCCGGCACAAGGCGCTCGGCGCCTTCGCCGCGATGGGCGGCCTCGGCGGCGTCCTCGGCACGGTCCTCGGCGGCGCCCTCACCGACCTCCTCGGCTGGCGCTCCACGTTCTGGCTGAACGTCCTCCTCGCGGCCGTCCTCGCCGGCCTCGCGCTCCGGCTCCTCGACGACCGCGCCGGCCGCTTCCGGACCGGCGGCTTCGACCTCGCCGGGGCGTTCACCGCGACCGCCGGGCTCGGACTCGTCGCCTACGCGCTCGTCGGCGGGGCCGAGTCCGGCTGGACCTCCGCCCGTACCCTCGCAGCCGGCGGAGCCGGACTCGCGCTGCTGCTCGCCTTCGCCGCCGTCGAGACCCGCGCCGCCGCCCCGCTCGTCCCGCCCCAGGTCCTCGGCCGCCCCGCGCTCCGCCTCGCCAACATCCTGGCCGCGCTCGCCCAGACCACCCTGTTCCCGATGTTCTTCCTGGTCAGCCTCTACCTCCAGAGCGTCCTCGGGTACGCGCCCCTCGGCGGCGGCCTCGGCCTGCTGCCGCTCTCGCTCGTCGTCGTCGCGGTCGCCCCGCAGACCGGCCGGCTCATCTTCCGGCTCGGCCTGCACCGGGCCATGACCCTCGGCTTCGTCCTGCTCTGCGCCGGGACCCTCTGGCTGGCCCTCGCGCTCACCGCCGACGGCACCTTCGCGACCACGGTCCTCGCGCCCAGCCTGCTGATCGGCGCCGCCCTGCCGCTCGTCATCGTCACCACCAACGTGGCCGCCACGGCCGAGGCCGCCCCCGAGGAGACCGGACTCGCCTCCGGACTCGTCAACACCAGCCAGCAGTTCGGCTCCGTCCTCGGCCTCGCCGTCCTGGTGGCCGTCGCCACCTCCCATACCGAGGCCCACGATGCCGCCCGCGCCGTCGCGGAGACGGCGGGCTTCCGGGCCGCGCTGCTCACCGGCGCCGCCTTCGCCGCCCTGGCCGCCCTGCTCTCCGTACGCCTCCACCTTCCGGAGCCGGCCCCGTCTCGGAAGGACGCCCGGGTGCCGGACCCTCGCTGACGACCCGTGTCTGACGTGAACGATGCCCACGACCACCTGGCGGGTGAGCCGTGTTCCTCCGGCTGACCGAGCCCCGAAGAAGGGACAGTTCTGTGCTTGGCGACGACCCGCGCCATCGGACCGAGGACATACGTGCCGCCGACCCGCTGGGCGCCGACGCCCTGCTCGCCGCGGTGCCCGCGATGAACGCCCGGGCCGACACCGCCGCCCTGACCGTCGCCCTGCGCGCCCTGGTCCCCGATCCGGACCGGGCCGCGCAGTGGTGCGTCGGGGCCGCGCTGGCCGCGATGCGGGACCTCGGCATCCTGCTCGGCTCGCTGAAACGCCACGGGGTGCAGCCCCTCGTCGCCGTCCCCGAGGTGCTTCCGGTCCTCGAACTCCTCGGCCGCCGGACGGACATGGTGCCCCGGGACACCGTCCACCACTACACGACCTGGAACCCGCTCGGGCGCCGCCGCCGCTCGTACACCGGCCATCCGGCCGAGGCCCGGCTCCAGGAGGCGGTCCGCATGGTCTTCCCGGGTCTTGTCGCGGCGGTCGACGACTGCTCCCGGGTCGCCCGGCTCGAACCGTACGACCCCGGTTTCGCCGCCGCCCTGGACCGGATCGCCTGCCACGTACGGGCGATGGTGGAAGCGATCGACCTCACGGTCGCGCAGGTCTCGCCGGAGTACTTCGCGGTGACCCTGCGGCCGTACTTCGAAGAGGTCGAGGTCGGGGGCCGCGACTACCTGGGGCCGGCCGCCGCGCAGGTCCCGCTGTGGCTCGTCGATCTGACGCTGTGGCAGTGCGACCGCTCCGACGCCGCCTACGAACACTTCCTGGCCGAGTCCCTGCCGTACGCGCTGCCGTCCTGGCGGGAGTTCCATGCCGTCCACCGGGGCGGGGTGTCGGCGGTGAGCAAGCTGTCGGCCGCGGTGAGCTGGGAGAGGGCGGACCGGCTGCCGCCCGAACTCGTGGCCTCGGCGGCCGCGCTCGGGCGGGTGTTACGGATCCTCAAGACGTTCCGGGCCCGCCACCTCGGCATCGCCCGCAAGGCCTACAGCGACGACGTGCGCCTGTACGAGGAGGGCAGCGGCGGCGCCCCGATCGTGCTGCTGCGCGCGATCCTGGACCTGACCAGGGAGAACGAGACCATGGTGCGCCGCGCGACCGTGCGGCGCCGTCCCGCCGGGGCCCCTGTCGGGCCCGCGGTCGCGTAGCGGCGACGCGAAGGAGCAGTCGATGAACCTCCATGCCCCCTCCCTGGCTTCCTCCCTGGCTTCCTCCCTTTACGGGCGGAGCCCGCACGTCGTGATCGCCGGCGGTGGCATCGCCGGGCTCACCACCGCCCTCTCCCTGCACGCCGCCGGATTCGAGCGGGTCACGGTCGTCGAGGCGGCGGCCGCGATCCGCCCGGTGGGTGCCGGGCTCAACCTGCTGCCGAACGCGGTCCGCGAACTGGACGCCCTCGGCCTGCTCGACGCGCTGGAACCGGGCGCCCTGCGCACCCGCGAGCTGCGCTACTACCACCGCTCGGGCGGGCTGATATCCCGCGAGCCGCGCGGCCTGGGCGCGGGCTACCGCTGGCCGCAGCTGTCCGTGCACCGCGGGCACCTCCAGCAGGTCCTCGCCGGCGCGGTCCGGGCCCGGCTCGGCGCGGCGGCACTGGTGACCGGGGTCCGGGTGAGCGGCGTGGAGCCGCTGCCGGACGGGCGGCCGCGGCTGCGCCTGGAGCACCGGTCGGGGGCCGTCCGGGGCCGGGCCTCGCTCGAACCGGACGTGCTGGTGGGCGCGGACGGCATCAGGTCGGCGGTGCGGGCGGCGCTGTATCCGGGTGAGGGCGGGCCGCCGTGGAACGGGATGCTGGTGTGGCGGGGGGTGTCCCGGATGCCGGCGCGGGCGGTGGGGTCGTTCATGCTCATCGCGGGCGACGACCGGCAGAAGGCCGTGGTGTACCCGATGAGCCGGCCGACGGGGCCGGGGCGGGAGGTCCTCGTGAACTGGGCGCTGGCCCGCCCGGCGGAGGCCGGCCGCGGGTCGGACTGCGAGGGGGAGGGGAAGCGGGGCGACTGGGACCGTTCCGTCCCCGTGGAAACGTTTCTCCGCTTCTACGAGGGCTGGGAGTTCGACGGCGTCAGCGTCCCCGACATCCTGCGGGCCGCCGACTCCGCGCACGAGTACCCGATGGTCGACCGCGAGCCCCTGGACCGCTGGACCCACGGCCGTACCACCCTCGTCGGCGACGCGGCCCACGCCATGTACCCGACCGGCTCCAACGGAGCCACCCAGTCGATCGTCGACGCCCGCGCCCTCGCCCACGCGCTGGCCCGCCACGACGACCCGGCCGAGGGCCTCGCCGCGTACGAGCGCGAACGCCGGCCCGCCATGACCGCGCTCCAGCGCGCCAACCGCCGGCTCGGCCCCGAGGCCGTCATCAAGCTCGCCCACGAGCGCGCCCCGCACGGCTTCACCGACATCCACGACGTCGTCCCGGCCGAGGAACTCGCCGCCGTCGCCCGGCGGTACGCCGCCACGGGCGCCTTCGACCCGGACACGGTCAACCAGGGTTCCCCGTACGAGGTACCGCTCCCCGTCATCGGCTGACGCGCGCCGCGCCGACCCGCCCCCCGTGCGCCGTGGTCCGGCGCGCCGCCGTGTCCTAACGTCGGAGCGGCACGCCGGACGCACAGCGTGGTGCGTCCGCTCCGCTCCGTACTCGCCTGCGAAGGTGGACAACGTGAAGGCAATCCGTCGATTCACCGTGCGTCCCGTCCTCCCCGACACCCTTCGACCCCTCGCCGACCTCGCGCACAACCTGCGCTGGTCCTGGCACGAACCCACCCGCGCGCTCTTCGACTCCCTCGCCCCGGAGAGCCGGACCGGCACCGACCCCGTCAGGATCCTCGGCGCCCTCGAAGCCCCCCGGCTCGCCGCGCTCGCCGCCGACCGGGACTTCCTGGCCCGGCTGACCGCCGCCGCCGAGGACCTCGACACCTATCTGCGCGCCCCCCGCTGGTACCAGGGGCAGCCGGGCCGGCCACCGGCGGCCGTCGCGTACTTCTCGCCCGAGTTCGGCGTCGCCGCGGCCCTGCCCCAGTACTCCGGCGGCCTCGGCATCCTCGCCGGGGACCACCTCAAGTCCGCCAGCGACCTCGGCGTCCCTCTCGTCGGCGTCGGCCTGCTCTACCGCCATGGCTACTTCCGGCAGTCCCTCGGCCGCGACGGCTGGCAGCAGGAGCAGTACCCCGTCCTCGACCCCGGCGAGCTGCCGGTCACCCTCCTCCGCGAGGCCGACGGCGCCCCCGCCCGGGTCACCCTCGCGCTGCCCGGCGGGCGCAGCCTGCACGCCCACATCTGGATCGCCCAGGTCGGTCGCGTCCCGCTGCTCATGCTCGACTCCGACGTCGAGGAGAACGCCCCCGGCGAACGGAGCGTCACCGACCGGCTGTACGGCGGCGGCAGCGAGCACCGGCTCCTCCAGGAGATGCTCCTCGGCATCGGCGGCGTCCGCGCCGTCCGTACGTACACCCGCCTCACCGGCACCCCCGACCCCGAGGTCTTCCACACCAACGAGGGCCACGCCGGTCTCCTCGGCCTCGAACGCATCCGCGAACTCCAGGGGGAGGGGCTCGACTTCGACAGCGCCCTGGAGACCGTCAGGGCCGGCACCGTCTTCACCACCCACACCCCCGTCCCGGCCGGCATCGACCGCTTCGACCGGAGCCTGATCGCCCGCCACCTCGGCCAGGACGGCGCGCTCCCCGGCGTCGACACCGGGCGCGTCCTCGCCCTCGGCGACGAGACCCCGCTCGGCGGCGACCCCGGCGTCTTCAACATGGCCGCCATGGGGCTGCGCCTCGCCCAGCGCGCCAACGGCGTCTCCACCCTCCACGGGGCCGTCAGCCGGGCCATGTTCGCCGGGCTCTGGCCGGGCTTCGACGCCGACGAGGTGCCGATCACCTCCATCACCAACGGCGTCCACGCCCCCACCTGGGTCGCCCCCGAGGTCGGCCGGCTCGGCCCCGACGCCGACGACCGGGAACTGTGGGAGCTGCGCCGCACCCTGCGCGAACGGCTCGTGACCGACGTGCGGGAACGGCTCCGGGCCTCCTGGCGGCAGCGGGGCGCGGCAGCCGCCGAACTCGGCTGGACCGACTCCGTCCTCGACCCCGACGTCCTCACCATCGGCTTCGCCCGCCGCGTCCCCTCGTACAAGCGGCTCACGCTCATGCTCCGGGACAAGGACCGGCTGCGCGCCCTGCTGCTCCACCCCGAGCGGCCCGTGCAGCTCGTCGTCGCCGGCAAGGCGCACCCCGCCGACGACGGCGGGAAGCGGCTCGTGCAGGAGCTGGTCCGCTTCGCCGACGACCCCCGGGTCCGGCACCGGATCGTCTTCCTGCCCGACTACGGCATGGAGATGGCCCGCGGCCTCTACCCCGGCTGCGACGTCTGGCTCAACAACCCCCTGCGCCCCCTGGAGGCCTGTGGCACCAGCGGCATGAAGGCCGCCCTCAACGGCTGCCTCAACCTCTCCGTCCTCGACGGCTGGTGGGACGAGTGGTTCGAGCCCGACTTCGGCTGGGCCATCCCCACCGCCGACGGCGCGGCCGCCGCCGACGAGGACCGCCGCGACGACCTGGAGGCCGCCGCCCTCTACGAGCTGATCGAACGCCGGGTCGCCCCCCGCTTCTACGACCGGGGCCCCGACGGAGTGCCGGCCGGCTGGACGGCGATGGTCCGGCGCACCCTCGCCGACCTCGGCCCGAAGGTGCTTGCCGACCGGATGGTCCGCGAGTACGTCGAGCGGCTCTACGTCCCCGCCGCCGACGCCCGCCGGGCGCTCACCCCGGACCGGGCACGGGACCTCGCCGCCTGGAAGGCCCGGGCCAGGGAGGCCTGGCCCAAGGTGTCCGTCGACCACGTCGAGGTCGGCGACGGGCTCGCGGACGACCTGGCGGACGCGGAGCTCGGCTCGACCCCGGTCGTCCGCGTCCGCGTGGCCCTCGGTGCGCTGAGCCCCGACGACGTCGAGGTGCAGGCCGTCACGGGACGGGTCGACGCCGACGACACCCTCGCGGACACCCGTACCGCCACCCTGAAGCCGGCCGGCGGCCCGGACCTGGACGGACGGCAGCCGTACGCGGGCACCCTGGAGCTCGACCGGACCGGCTCCTTCGGCTGCACGGTCCGCGTCCTGCCCGCCCACCCGCTCCTCGCCCACCCGGCCGAACCGGGGCTCGTGGCCCTGCCGGAGGAGACGGCGGGGGAGGGCGCGGGCGTGCTGCTGCGGTAGGCGGTGTCAGCGCACCTCGGCCTTGTCGGCGAGGTGCCCGTCGACGAAGCAGAGCCGGTACACCGGGACCGCGGCGAGCAGCGTGGAGCGGTAGTACCGGCACTCGTCCATGCCGGGCGGCTCCGTCGGAACTCCCTTCGGCGGGCCGTCCAGCGGGTGGTCGGGCAGGTCCTCGGCGTCGGTGATGGCGGTGAGGGTCTGGCCGATCCGCATGTGGTCGTAGTCGTCCGGTTCCAGATACGACTGGTGCTGGGTCCACAGGGCGACCCCGGCCATGAGGAGGCCGAGCGCGGCGAGCAGCGCGAGCGGGATCCAGATGGCCTGGGCGAGACCCTTGCGGACCTGGCGGCGGACACGGTCCAGCTCCCGGGCCGAGGTGGGCGCGGCGGGGGAGGACGTCGGAGGGCCGGCGGGCGTGCGGCGCGGCAGGGTCGCGCGGACCGCGAAGCCCCCGTCGGGCGTGGGCCCGTGGGTGAGGACCCCGCCCGCGAGCCGGACGCGCTCGTCGAGGCCGACGAGTCCGGTGCCGCCCGAGGCGAGCGGTGACCCGGCCGCGCCGGGGCCGCTCTCGACGTTCACGGTGACGCGCTCTGGAGCGGCCTCGACCCGGACGTCCACGGCGCCGCCCGGCGCGTGCTTGGCGGCGTTGGTGAGCGCCTCCTGGACGACCCGGTGCAGCGCCCAGCCGGCCATCCCGTCCGGCTCGTGGCCCTTCCCGGTCACCGTCAGGGCGACCGCGAGGCCCGAGGCGCGGGCGTGGGAGACGAGCTCCTCCACCGGTGCGCCGCCCGGGGCCGTGGGCGCCGGGTCCTCGTCGGGCTGGCGCAGGACGCCGATGACGTCCCGGAGGCGGGCCGTCGCGTCGGCCGCCGCACGGCGCAGTTCGCCGGCCGCGTGCTGCTGGTCGGGGCCGAGCGCCGGGTCGACCTCAAGGGCGCCGGCGCGCACGGCGATCAGGGCCAGGTCGTGGCCGAGGGAGTCGTGCATGTCGCCCGCGATCCGGGAGCGTTCCCGCAGCCGCTCCCGGTCGGCGACGGCCGCCTGCTCGCGCTCCATCCGGTCGGCGAGCTCCCAGCCGCTGTGCACGAGCCGGTCGTACTGGCGGACGTACCGGCCGATCAGCCACGGCGCGACGATCGCCAGGGCCAGCGCGAGCAGCAGCGTGAACCACTGGCCGAGCGAGGTGGCGGTGATCCGGGTGAGGAGCAGCCCGACCGCGGCCACCGCGCCGAACAGCCACAGCGCGCTCCGGGTGTGCTCCTGGCGGCGCCCCGCGAGATAGCCGAAGGCGATGAGCGCCAGGCTGTACGAGGGGGTGAACAGCTCCAGGGTGGCGGGCAGGCTCGCCGCGACCGTGACGGCGATCGGCGCCAGCGGCCACCTCCTGCTGATCGCGACGCAGCCGCCGAGCACCACGACGCCGACGGCGACCTGCGGCCAGCTCCCGCCGTCGTTGGGGTCCGACCTCAGCAGGACGGGGACGCACAGCAGCAGCCAAAGGCCCAGGTCGAAGAGCCGCTCACGCATCGGGGACCACACCCGCCTCGTACGCGAGGACCGCGAGCTGGACGCGGTTGCGGAGCCCCAGGCGGCCCAGGACGGCGCTCACATGCGCCTTGACGGTGCCCTCGACGACGTACATGCGGTCCGCGATCTCCTGGTTGGAGAGCCCGGCGCCGAGGAGGGCGACGACCTCCCGCTCGCGGCCGGTGAGCGGCTCCAGGCGGGCCCGCGCCGCGGCGGCCCGGCCGAGGCGCTCGCCGCCGAGGGTGTCGATGACCCGGCGGGCGACGGCGGGGGAGAGGGCGGCGCCGCCCCCTGCCACGGCCCGGACCCCGGCGATGAGTTCGCGCGGGTCCCCGGACTTGAGCAGGAAGCCGCCGATGCCGAGGGCGAGCGCCCGCGCGATGTAGGCGTCCTCGGAGAAGGTGGTGAGCATGACGGCGGCCGTGTCCGGGACGGTCCTGCGCAGCTCGTCGGCGGCGCCGAGCCCGTCGAGCCGGGGCATCCGGATGTCGAGCAGGGCGACGTCGGGCCGGTGCACGCGCGCGAGTTCGACGGCCTCGTGGCCGTCGCCGGCCTCGGCGACCACCTCGATCCCGGGGTCGGTGGTGAGGATGGCCCGGACCCCGGCCCTGATCATCGTCTCGTCGTCCGCCAGCAGCACCCTGATCATGCGCCCCAGGGTAGGCAGACGCGCGACGCGGACGCGCGGACGCCCGGAGGGAAGGTTCCCTCCGGGCGTCCGTCACGTCATTTCAGGCTGCGCGGTACTTCAGTCCGTACGGTCCCGGGTTACGGGAACGTCAGCTTGAAGTTGTTGATGTAGCCGGTGTCGATCGAGGCCTTGTCCTGGACGCGGAGCTTCCAGGCGCCGTTCGCGACCTCGGAGGAGGCGTTCACGGTGAAGGTCTGGACGATGTTGTCGGCGCTGCCGCCGGACCGGTTGCTCAGGCTGTAGGCCGAGCCGTCGGGGGCGACGAGGTCGACGACGAGGTCACCGCGGTAGGTGTGGACGATGTCCACGTCCACCTTGAGGGTGGCGGGCGCGTTCCCGGCGATGCCGGTGACGTTGACCGTCGAGGTGACCGCGGCGCCGTTGTCCGGGATGGAGACGTCGGCCGCGTTCTCGAAGACCGTGCCCGTGGGCGGCTCGGTGCCGCCGGGGCGGGTACCGACGTTGACACCGGCCCAGGCGTGCTGGACGGCGAGAACCTCGGGGCTGCCGGCGCCGTACAGCTCTGTGGCCACCGCGACCGTGCCCGTGCGGGCGCCGGCGTAGTTGGTGGAGGAGTTGAACTTGGTGGTGAGCGCCTTGAACCAGATCAGCGAGGCCTTGTCCCGGCCTATGCCGGTCACGGGCAGGCCGTCGGAGGTCGGCGAGTCGTAGGTCACGCCGTTGACGGTCTTGGTGCCGCTGCCCTCGGAGAGCAGGTAGTACCAGTGGTTCGCCGGGCCCGAGGAGTAGTGGACGTCGACGTTGCCGATACCGGAGTACCAGTAGTCCTTGGACGAGCCGTCCTTGCTCGGCTTGTCCATGTAGCGCAGCGGGGTGCCGTTGCCGCGGATGTCGATCTTCTCGCCGACGAGGTAGTCGCCCTTGTCCTGGGCGTTGTTGGCGTAGAACTCGACGGCCGCCGCGAAGATGTCCGAGGTCGCCTCGTTGAGGCCGCCGGACTCGCCGCTGTAGACCAGGCCGGCGGTGACGGAGGTGAGGCCGTGCGTCATCTCGTGCGCGGCCACGTCGATGGACGTGAGCGGCTTGGCGTTGGCCGCGCCGTCGCCGTACGTCATGCAGAAGCAGGAGTCCTGCCAGAAGGCGTTGACGTACGCGTTGCCGTAGTGGACCCGGGAGTACGCGCCGACGCCGTCGCCCCGGATACCGGAGCGGCCGTGCACGTTCTTGTAGTAGTCCCAGGTGAGCGCCGCGCCGAAGTGCGCGTCGGCGCCGGCGGTCTCCAGGTTCTGCGGGGTGCCGTCGCCCCAGACGTCGTCCGAGCCGGAGAAGAGCGTCCCGGTGCCGGACGTACCCCGGTTGAGGTTGTACGTCTTGTGGTTGCCGCGGGTCGTGTCCGTGAGCGTGTACGAGGGCGCGGTGCCGAGCGTCACCGAGCCGCTGTACTGGGTGTTGCCGGTGCCGGTGTGCACCGCCTGCCACTCGTACAGCTTCGCGCCGCTCTTCGCGTCGGTCACGACGTGCAGCTCGTTCGGGGTGCCGTCGTGCTGGAGGCCGCCGACGACGGTCTCGTACGCGAGGACGGGGGCGCCCTTGGCCATCCAGACGACCTTGCGCGGGGCGCGCTCGGCCTCGGTCTTCTTGGAGCCGTCCGCAGCGGCGGCGCCGATGGCCTGCTTCTCGGCGGCGGCCGGGGCGAGGGTGGCCGCGAGGTCGACGTTCTTCAGCTCCGCGCCGGAGGACTTGGTGACACCGGTGGTGGCGCCGGCCTTGGACTCGGCGACGATCAGGTCACCGCCCAGGACGGGCAGTCCGGCGTAGGTGCGCTCGTAGCGCGTGTGGGTCGTGCCGTCGCGGTCCTGCACGACGTCACGGACGACCAGCTTCTCCTGGGCGCCGAGGCCGAGGGACTTGGCCGTGGCGGCCTTGTCGGCGTCGGCCGCCTTGATGAGCGCGGTGCGCTCGGCGGGGGTGAGGTCGGCCGGGAGCTTGCCGGGGTTCGCCGACGTGCCCTGCTGGGCCTTGGGGGCGATGGACGCTCCATCGGCGGGGGCGTTGGCCGCGGTGGCGGACCCCGTCTGGACGCTCACGGCGAGCATGGCGGCGGCAGCGATCAGAGCGCCGGTCGCGGTGGCGCGACGGCTGGGCGTGGATCTCACGCAGACTCCTTTTGCGAGGGGGGTACCGGCGGACTGGGTGGGCCGTCCGGGCAGAGCAAGGAGAGCTGTGGAGCACGTTCGAAGCTGTGGAGCGCGTACCGAGCTGTGGAGCGCGTACGGAGCTGTGCGGCACGTTCGGGTGAAGCGGCGAACAGCGATACGAACAACCGGGGAGAGAGTGACAGGACTGACGGGTACCTGTCATGAGTGCGTCAGGAAGTTGGCCGGAACTCGTCCGCTGCCCGTACGTCCGTGTTCGTTAACCGGACGTTTCGTCGATCATGGACGCGATGCCGTCCAGCGTTCGCTGAAGCCCGAATTCGAAGAGCGCGTCGAGGTCCAGACCGTAGGCCCCGTCGGCCGTGACCGAGTTCAGCTCGAGGTACGACCCACCCGCCTGGATCGCGTCGAAGCGTGGCTCATTCTGTTCCATCCACTCGCCGTCGGAGATCCCCGTGTCCTGCCGCGCCTGCTCCTCCAGATCCGCCGCCATCGACAGCCCCTGGACGTAGGCGAAGACCAGCAGATGCGCGTGGAGCTTCTCCGTGTCCGTCAGCGGAGTGCCCCGCAGCGACCGCAGCACCCACTCCAGGTACGCCATCGCGTTCGGGCTCGCGATCGGCCGCGTGAACGAGGCCATCGCGTGCGCCATCCACCGGTGCCGGGCGTACACCTCGCGCAGCCACCGCGCTCCCCGCTCCAGGCCCACCCGCCACTCCGTCGGCACCGGCCCCAACGGCACCTCGCCGCAGGCCGCGTTCGACATCAGCCGCACCAGCTCCGCCTTGCCCGGCACATGGCGGTACAGCGTCATCGTCGACACCCCGAGCACCGTCGCCACCCGGCGCATCGTCAGCGCGTTCAGCCCCTCGGCGTCCGCCAGTTCCAGCGCCGCGTCGACCAGTCGCTCCCGGGACAGAGGCTCCGCGTCCGGCGTCGCGTTCTGTTTTCCTTGCGCGACCACCACCGTGCCCACCCCCGGCTCGGGCCGCACCAAGCCCTCCTGGCGCAGCACCCCCAGCGCCTTCGTGGCCGTCGCCATCGCCACGCCCCACTCGCGCGTGACCGCCCGCGTCGACGGCACCCGGTCGCCCGGTGACAGCTCGCCGGACCGGATGCGGCGGCGGAGCTCGGAGGCGATCGCCAGGTAGGGCGGTTCGGTCGTCATCGGGCGAGTGTACTAGTGCGGTAGGGACGGTGTACGCCCTGTTGAAGTGGGGAGTTGGGGGTTCCTTCCGGTGTGCACTAGGGCGGGAGTGGCCCCGTACGCCTGGGGCTGCTTCCTTGCCCGTATGACACTCACCGCAAGCCCCGGCCACACCGCCGGACCCGGGCCTGCCCGCGCCGGACGGCGCGAATGGGCCGCCCTCGGCGTCCTCATGCTGCCCCTCCTCCTCGTCTCCATGGACGTCTCCGTCCTCTACTTCGCCATCCCCTCCATCAGCGCCGACCTGAACCCCGGCGCCACCGAACAGCTCTGGATCCTCGACACCTACGGCTTCGTCCTCGCCGGACTCCTCGTCACCATGGGCGCCCTCGGCGACCGCGTCGGGCGCCGCAGGCTCCTCCTCGGCGGCGCCGCCCTCTTCGGCGTCGCCTCCGTCGCCGCCGCGTACGCGCAGAGTCCCGGCGCCCTGATCGCCGCCCGCGCCCTCCTCGGGCTCGCCGGCGCCTGCCTCATGCCCGCCACCCTCGCCCTGATTCGCAACCTCTTCCAGGACCCGGCCCAGCGCGCCAAGGCCGTCACCGCGTGGACCTCCGTCATGGCCAGCGGCATCTCCCTCGGGCCCGTCGTCAGCGGCGCCCTCGTCGAGCACTTCTGGTGGGGGTCCGTCTTCCTCATCAACCTGCCCGCGATGGCCCTTCTCCTCGTCCTCGGGCCCCTGCTCCTTCCCGAGTCCAAGGCGGCGGTCCGTGGCGGGCCGTTCGATCTGGTGAGCGCGGGGCTCTCGCTCGCCGCCCTGCTGCCCCTCATCTACGGGATCAAGGAGCTCGCCAAGGGTGGATGGGCGCCGCTGCCTGCTCTCGGTGTGACCGGTGGGCTGGTGCTGTGCCTGGTGTTCGTCCGTCGGCAGGCCCGGCTCGTCCATCCCGTCGTCGACCTCGGGCTCCTTCGTACCCGGGCCTACGGCGGCTCCGTCCTCGTCAATCTGCTCGCCATGGTCGCGACCGTCGGCTTCGCCGTCTTCCTCACCCAGTACCTGCAGTCCGTCCTCGGCCAGAGCCCCTTCGAGGCCGCCCTGTGGAGCCTCGTCCCCGCGGTCGGCGTCCTCGTCTCCGCTCCGGTGGCCGCGGTGCTCGCCCGTCGGGTCGACCGCGCGTACGTCATGGGCGGCGGGTTCCTCGTCGCCGCCGGCGGCTTCGCCTGGCTCGCCGCGATCGACCGCACCACGCCCTTCTGGGCGGTCCTCGTGGCCTCCGCCCTCTACGCCGCCGGGCTCGTCTCCGCCATGACCCTCGCCAACGAACTCGCCCTCGGCGCCGCCCCGCCCGAGCGCGCGGGATCGGCCGCCGCCGTCCTCGAATCGGGGCAGGAGCTGGGTGGCGCGCTCGGGATGGCGATCCTCGGGTCGATCGGTGCGGCCGTCTACACCGCGGCCATGCCCGCTTCGGCTCCCGCCGCCGCCCGGGAGACTCTGGGGGGTGCGCTCGGGGGGTCGGCGGCTGTGCTTGACGCTGCCCGCGGCGCCTTTGTCGACGCCATGGGGGGTGCGGCCTTGGGCGCTGCTTTGTTGATGCTTGTGGCCGCTGGGGTGGCGGTCGGTTTGTTGCGGGGGCGGTCCTGAGTAGTGGTTCCGTGGGGGACGTTCCGGGGGTCGTATTCGGGACTGCATGATTTACGGCGCTTGCGGGTCCCGGATCTGCTGATCCTTTCTCGTGCGCCACAAATCACGCTCTACGTCCCGAACACGACCCCCTCCACGTCCCCCACTCCTGTTCGGTGCGCCGCCGACCCCGGTGGTCGGCTTGTCTCAGCCCACCAGACTGTCCCGCCATGCCTGGTGCAGGCTCGCGTAGCGGCCCTCGCCCCTCACCAGGATCTCGGGCGTGCCGTCCTCGACCACCCGGCCGTTCTCCATCACCAGGACCCGGTCCGCCACCTCGACCGTGGACAGGCGGTGGGCGATGACCACCGCCGTACGGCCCGCCAGGACCGTGTCCATCGCCCGCTGCACCGCGCGTTCGCCCGGCACGTCCAGCGAGCTCGTCGCCTCGTCCAGGATCAGGACCGCCGGGTCCGCGAGCAGCGCCCTCGCGAACGCCACCAGTTGGCGCTGGCCGGCCGAGATGCGGCCGCCTCGCTTGCGTACGTCCGTGTCGTAGCCGTCCGGGAGGCACGTGATGAACTCGTGCGCTCCGATTGCTCTGGCGGCCTTCTCGATCTCTTCCCGGGTCGCGTCCGGGCGTCCTATCGCGATGTTCTCCGCCACCGTTCCGGAGAAGAGGAACGCCTCCTGCGTGACCATCACGACACCTCGCCGGAGGTCCGGAGTGGTGAGGTCCCGGAGGTCGACTCCGTCCAGGAGTACCCGGCCGTCCGTGGGGTCGTAGAAGCGGGAGAGGAGTTTGGCGAGAGTTGATTTGCCTGCGCCTGTGGCGCCTACCACTGCCACCGTCTGGCCCGGTGGGATCGTCAGGTCGAAGGTGGGCAGGACCTCGCCGCCCGTTCGGTAGGCGAAACGGACCTTGTCGAAGACCACCTCTCGGCCCGGTGTGCCCGGGCGTTCGGGGAGCTTCCGTGGTGCCGTTGCTTCCGGGACTCCCGGCTCCTGTGCCAGGAGGCCCGCGATCTTGGCGAGGCTGGCTGCCGCCGACTCGTACGAGTTGAGGAACATGCCCAGGCGGTCGATCGGGTCGTACAGGCGTCGCATGTACAGCACCGCCGCAGCGAGGATGCCCAGGGCGAGGGTGCCGTCCGCGACTCTGTACGCGCCCCACAGGCACATGCCCGCCACCGCCGTGTTCGCCACCAGTCGCGAACCGACCACGTAGCGGGCCATCTCCAGGAGCGCGTCGCCGTTGCTGCGTTCGTGGCGGTGGTTGAGCACCGCGAACTCGGCGTCGTTCGTTCGTTCGCGGCGGAACGCCCGGACCGGGCGGATGCCGTTCATCGTCTCCGCGAACTTCACGATCACGCCCGCGATCGCCGTGGACCGCTCGGCGTACACCTTGCCCGCGCGTCGCCGGTAGAGCCGGACGAGGAGGTAGAGCGGGAGGAACGACGCTACGGCCATCGCTCCTATGCCCAGGTCCAGCCAGAGCAGGATGACGGCGATCGACACGAAGGAGAGGACTACGCCGATCAGTTCCTGGAGGCCCTCCGAGAGCAGTTCGCGGAGTGACTCGACGTCCGTCGTGGAGCGGGAGATCAGGCGACCCGAGGTGTAGCGCTCGTGGAAGTCCACGCTCAGGACCTGGGCGTGACGGAAGATCCGGCCCCGGAGGTCCAGGAGAACGTCCTGGTTCACGCGGGCCGCCACCCGTACGAAGGCGTACTGGAGGAGTCCCGAGAGTGCGGCGCACAGCAGGTAGCCGAGTGCCACCGCCACCACCGGGCCGTGGTCTCCCGCGCGGAAGGCCGGGACGCCCCGGTCGATCGCGTACGCCACGAGCAGCGGGCCCGCCTGGACCGCCCCCTCCTTGACGAGGAGGATCAGCGCGGCGGCCGTCACCCGCAGGCGGTGGGTGGCGAGGAGGGAACGCAGGAGTGTGCCCGTCGCCCCCTGGGGGGTCGGCAGGTCGTCCCGGTCGAAGGGGTCCGTGGGCGGTGTCCCGGGGGGTGCCGGGGTGTTGTTCTCGGTCGTGACGATGGTGTCCGTCATCGGTGTTCGTTCCCCTCGTCGCCGGACATCAGCCAGGCGTACTCCTCGCTGCTGCGCAGCAGTTCCTGGTGGGTGCCGACCGCGGTGATCCGTCCCTCCGAGAGCAGCGCGACCCGGTCGGCCAGCATCACGGTCGACGGGCGGTGCGCCACGACCAGTGCCGTCGTCTCGCGCAGCACCTCCCGCAGGGCCGCCTCCACGCGTGCCTCCGTGTGCACGTCGAGCGCCGAGAGGGGGTCGTCGAGGACCAGGAAGCGGGGCTTGCCGACCACCGCGCGCGCCAGCGCGAGCCGCTGCCGCTGGCCGCCCGAGAGGCTCAGGCCCTGTTCGCCGACCTGCGTCGCCGTTCCTTCCGGCAGGCGGTCGACGAAGCCGTCGGCCTGGGCCACGCCCAGGGCGCGCCGCAGTTCCGGCTCGCCGGCCTCGGCCGCGGCGCCCATCAGGACGTTCTCCCCGACGCTCGCCGAGAACAGCGTCGGCTCCTCGAAGGCCACCGACACCAGGGTCCGCAGCCGTTCCCGGTCCATCAGGGCGATGTCCTCGCCGTCCAGCAGGATCCGCCCGCCGGTCGCCTCGTGCAGCCGCGGTACGAGCGCGGTGAGCGTCGTCTTGCCGGAGCCTGTACCGCCGACGAGGGCCAGTGTCTCGCCGGGGCGGATGTGCAGGTCGATGCCGTCCAGGACGGGCGGTGACTCCCTTGGTGCGTCCGGGTAGCGGAACGACACGCCCTCGAACCGCACCCCGTCGGGGGCGTTTGTCGGTGGGGTGGGGGAGGGGGGTGATTCCCGCTCCTCCTCCGCGTCCATCACCTCGAAGTACCGTTCCGTCGCGGTTGCCGCCTCCTGGCTCATCGCCAGGAGGAAGCCGATCGACTCGACCGGCCAGCGCAGCGCGAGCGCCGTCGACAGGAACGCGACGAGCGTGCCCGCCGACAGGTCCCCGTCCGCGACCTGCACGGTGCCGAGGACCAGCGCCGCCCCGATGGCCAGCTCGGGTACGACGGTGATGACCGCCCAGATCATGGCGAGCAGCCGGGCCTTCGTCAGTTCGGTGCCCCGCAGCAGCTCCGCGAGCGCCCGGAAGGCCCGGGCCTGGCTGCGGTGCCGGCCGAAGCCCTTGACGATCCGGATGCCGAGGACGCTCTCCTCGACGACCGTCGTCAGGTCGCCGACCTGGTCCTGGGCGCGACGCGCCACGACCCCGTACCGGCCCTCGAAGAGCGAGCAGACGATCACCAGCGGCACGACGGGCGTGAGCAGCACCAGGCCGAGGGACCAGTCCTGGGCGAGCAGCAGCACGTAACCGGCGAGGATCGTCACACCGTTGACCAGCAGGAAGGTCAAGGGGAAGGCCAGGAACATCCGGACCAGCATCAGGTCGGTCGTGCCGCGCGAGAGCAGCTGCCCCGACGCCCACCGGTCGTGGAAGGCGATCGGCAGCCGCTGGAGCCTGCGGTACAGATCGGCCCGCATCCGCGCCTCGACCCCGGAGAGCGGCCGCGCGACCAGCCAGCGCCGGTACCCGAAGAGGACGGCCTCGGCGATGCCGAGCAGGAAGAGGTAGAGCGCCCCCAGCCACACGCCGCCCGGATCGCGGTCGGTGATGGGGCCGTCGACCATCCATTTCAGGACGAGCGGGATGACGAGCGACAGGCAGGAGGCGACGATCGCGACGATCGCGGCGGTGAACAACCGGACCCGCACGGGCCGGACGTACGGCCACAGCCGCAGCAGCACGCGTATCGCCGAACGGTCGGGGGAGGGCTCTGGGGGCAAGGGTTTCTCGGGCATCAGGCCCGACCATACGGTTCACCACTGACACGTCTCATCCGGTTTTCCCGCCGGGCTCGCCCCCGGGGTCGTACCGGCCATCAACCGATCGGTTGATACGGCTTCGAGCGCGATGGCCGATACCGGCGGTCCGGCCGGATCGCCAGGCTGAGGTCATGACAGCGATCGAGGTGCAGGGACTGCACAAGGCGTACGGCGACCGGAAGGTCGTCGACGGGGTGTCCTTCGAGGTCGGCGAGGGCGAGATCTTCGGGATCCTCGGGCCCAACGGCGCCGGCAAGACCACCACAGTGGAGTGCGTCGGGGGACTGCGGACCCCCGACGAGGGACGGGTGCGCGTCTGCGGGTACGACCCCGCGACGCAGCGCGACGAGGTCACCCGGGTCCTCGGCGTCCAGCTCCAGGAGAGCGAACTCCAGCCCAAGCTGACCGTCCGTGAGGCGCTCGACCTGTACGCCTCCTTCTACGAGCGGCCCGCCGACCGGCAGGAGCTCGCGGAGCGGCTCGGGCTGCTGCCGCATCTGCGGACCCGGTTCGGGAAGCTCTCGGGCGGGCAGAAGCAGCGGCTCTTCATCGCCCTCGCGCTGATCGGCGATCCCCGGGTCGTCGTCCTCGACGAACTCACCACGGGCCTCGACCCGCGCGCCCGCCGGGAGGCCTGGGCGCTCGTCGAGTCCGTCCGGGCGGGCGGTGTGACCGTCCTGCTCGTCACCCACTTCATGGAGGAGGCGCAGCGCCTCTGCGACCGGATCGCCGTCATCGACCAGGGGCGGATCGCCGCCCTCGACACTCCGGAGGGGCTGATCGGGCGGTCGTCCGCCGCCAAGGAGATCTCCTTCGCCGCGTCCACTCCGCTCGACCCCGCGGAACTCGGCGCGCTGCCCGGGGCCGTGGGCGTGGAGACGACGGACGGCCGGACCGTCGTCCGCGGTACCGACGAGACCGTCGCCGCCTTCGTCTCGCTTCTCGCCCGCCGGGGCGCCACGGCCGGGCAGCTCCGCGTCACCGACGCCACCCTCGACGACGCCTTCCTCGACCTGACAGGAGCCGACCCCCGATGAGCGCCACCACCACCGCCACCCGTGCCGTGCTGCGCACCGAGGCCCGGCTCTTCGCCCGGGAGCCCGGCTCCCTGTTCTGGATGATGGTCTCGCCGACCGTCCTGCTCGTGATCCTCGGCCTGATCCCCTCCTTCCGGGAGGCCTCCGACGACCTCGGCGGGCGCCGGGTCATCGACCTGTACGTCCCCGTCTCCGTGCTCTTCGCCCTGATCATGTCCGGACTCCAGGCCATGCCCCCGGTCCTCGCCGGCTACCGCGAACGCGGCATCCTGCGCCGGATGTCCACCACGCCCGTACGCCCCGGAGCGCTGCTGACCGCCCAGCTCGCCCTGCACGCCGTCGCCGCGCTCGTCTCCTCGCTGCTCGTGATCACGGTCGGCCGGCTCGCCTTCGGCGTCGCCCTGCCGGAGAACCTCCCCGGCTACGCCCTCGCCCTGCTCCTCGCCGTCGCGTGCGGCCTCGCGCTGGGTGGCGCCGTCTGCGCGGTCTCCCGCACCCAGAAGATCGCCACCGCCGTCGGCTCGGTCGTCTTCTTCCCGACCATGTTCACCGCGGGCGTCTGGGTGCCCGTCCAGGCCATGCCGGATACTCTCCAGCAGATCGTCCAGCTCACCCCGTACGGTGCCGCCTCCCAGGCACTGGACACGGCCATGTCCGGTGGCTGGCCCGACTGGGCAGCGCTCGCCGTGATGGGTGGTTGGACGGTCGTGCTGACCGCCGCTTCGGTGCGCTGGTTCCGCTGGCAGTGACGACCGGACAGTGACGACCGGGCAGTGACGACCGGACAGTGACGACCGGGCAGTGAGCCCGTGTGCGAGGGAGGGGTCGATGCCCATCACCATCGAGGACCGCTGGCACCAGTTCTTCCGCTGGGGGCCGTACGGGCTGCTCGCCCTCGCCACTGTCATCGCCGCCGCGTCGGCGGGCGCGTTCATGAACGGCGAGCAGCAAGCCATGGCCGGAGCCCTGCTGCTCGCTGCGCTCGCCCTCCAGGTGGGGTGGGACCGCCGCTGCGTCCGCGTCCGCGCGCGACTCGCCGCCGACGCCCGCCCGGGCCCGGAGTCCGGCCCCGGCGGCGAACCGCCCTGTGCCGCGGGGCCCGTGCTCGTGGCCGGGGCGCCCGGGCCCGCCTCCGTCGCCTACTTCGCCCTCCGGACCGCCCTCGCCTTCGCTCTCTGCTGGCTCAACCCCTTCTTCGCGATCTACGCCTCCATCGGCTCCTTCGACGCCGAGCACGTCCTGCCCCGCCGCGTCTCCCGCGCCGGACTCCTCGTCACCGCCGTCACCATGGCCGGCGCCCAGTCCGGCGGGCTGCCGCCCAAGAGCCTCGTCCAGTGGCTGGCCTTCGGCGGTCTCTTCGCCCTCAACGCCGGGCTCGCCGTCGTCTTCTCCCACCTCGGCACCAGAGAGGCCGAGCGCGCCGCCGAACGCGCCGAGACCATCGCCGAACTCGGCCGCACCAACGCCCGCCTCGAACGGGCCCTCGCCGAGAACGCCACCCTCCAGGCCCAACTCCTCCTCCAGGCCCGGGAGGCCGGGGTCGCCGACGAGCGCCGCCGGCTCGCCGCCGAGATCCACGACACCATCGCCCAGGGCCTCACCGGCGTCATCGCCCAGCTCCAGGCCGCGACCGCCACCCCCGACCGCGAGCGCGCCGACACCCACCTCCGGCGGGCCGCCGGCCTCGCCCGGGACAGCCTCGGCGAGGCCCGCCGCTCCGTGCGGAACCTGAGCCCGGTCGCCCTGGAGCACGACGCCCTGCCCCAGGCCCTGCGCAAGACCGTCGCCGACTGGGCCGAACGCACCGGCGTCGACACCCGGTTCACCGTCACCGGCACCGAACTGCCCCTCCACGACGAGGTCGCCGCCACCCTCCTGCGGATCGCCCAGGAGGCCCTGTCCAACGCCGCCCGCCACTCCGGCGCCTCCCGGGCCGGCGTCACCCTCTCCTACATGGGCGACGAGATCGCCCTCGACGTACGGGACGACGGCCGCGGCTTCGACCCGCGCGCCCGGACCGAACGCGACGGCTCGGGAGGTGGGTTCGGCCTCGACGGCATGCGCGCCCGCGCCGAACGGCTCACCGGCTCCGTCACCGTGGAGGCGGCCCCGGGCGAGGGCACGGCGATCTCCGCTCGCGTACCGTTGGGCGCGCCATGACTGACATCACCCTCCTGATCGTCGACGACCACCCCGTCGTACGGGACGGCCTGCGCGGCATGTTCACCGCGGCCGGCTCCGGTTCCGGCTCCGGATCCGGCTTCCGTGTCCTCGGCGAGGCCTCCGACGGCGTCGAGGGCGTCGCCCTCGCCCTGAGCCTCGACCCGGACGTCGTCCTCATGGACCTGCGCATGCCCGGCGGCAACGGCGTCGACGCCATCGCCGAGCTCACCCGCCGCGGCGCCCGCTCCCGGGTCCTCGTCCTCACCACGTACGACACCGACACGGACACCCTCCCGGCGATCGAGGCGGGCGCCACCGGCTACCTCCTCAAGGACGCGCCGCGCGAGGAGCTGTTCGCGGCCGTGCGGTCCGCGGCCGAGGGCCGCACCGTCCTCTCCCCGGCCGTCGCCACCCGCCTGGTCACCGCCGTCCGTACGCCCGCCGTCGCCGACACCACCCTGTCCGCCCGCGAGAGCGAGATCCTCGGCCTCGTCGCGAAGGGCACCGCCAATCGCGCCATCGCCGCCGAGCTCTTCATCAGCGAGGCCACCGTCAAGACCCATCTCACCCACATCTACGGCAAGCTGGGCGTCAAGGACCGCGCGGCCGCCGTCGCCGCCGGCTACGACCGCGGGATCCTGGGCCGCGCCTGACCGGCCGCCTCAGGCCTTCACCCGCAGCAGCACCGTCGAGCGCCCGCCCACCGTGATCGTGCCCCCGCCGCGGTACTCCGTCCCCGGCGCACCCGACTGGTCCTCCAGGGTGGTGTCCACGACGAGCTCGTACGACTCCGCCCACGGCGGTCCCGGCAGCCGGAACTCCAGCGGCCCCGATCCGGCGTGCAGGACGGCGAGGAAGCTGTCGTCGGTGATCTGCTCCCCGCGCTCGTCCCGGCCGGGGATGTCCCGGCCCGAGAGGTAGAGGCCGAGCGTCGCCGTCGGCGCGTACCAGTCCCGCTCCGTCATCTCGCCGCCGTCCGCGCCGAACCAGGCCAGGTCCCGCAGCCCGTCCGCGCCCTGCGGCCGCCCCGAGAAGAAGGCCCGGCGGCGCAGCACCGGGTGGCGGTGGCGCAGGGCGAGCAGCCGGCGGGTCAGGGCGAGGAGCTGGGCCCGCCCCGGGTCGTCCGGCAGCGACCAGTCGAGCCAGCCGATCTCGTTGTCCTGGCAGTACGCGTTGTTGTTGCCGCCCTGGGTGCGGCCCATCTCGTCGCCGGCGACGAGCATCGGGACGCCGGTGGAGAGGAGCAGGGTGGTGAGGAGGTTGCGGAGCTGGCGGAGGCGCAGGGCCTGGATCTCCGGGTCGTCCGTCTCGCCCTCCGTTCCGCAGTTCCAGGAGCGGTTGTCGTGGGTGCCGTCCCGGTTCCCCTCGCCGTTGGCCTCGTTGTGCTTCCGCTCGTACGTGACGAGGTCCCGGAGCGTGAAACCGTCGTGCGCGGTGACGAAGTTGACGGAGGCGTACGGCCGCCGCCCGCCCCAGGCGTACAGGTCGCTGGAGCCGGAGAGCCGGTAGCCGAGGTCCCGCACGTCGGGCAGGGCGCCCCGCCAGAAGTCCCGTACGGCGTCCCGGTAGCGGTCGTTCCACTCGGTCCAGAGAGGAGGGAAGGCCCCTACCTGGTAGCCGCCGTTGCCGACGTCCCAGGGCTCGGCGATCAGTTTGACCCGGCGCAGGACCGGGTCCTGGGCGATGACCGCCAGGAACGGGGACAGCATGTCGACGTCGTGCATCGAGCGGGCCAGGGCCGCCGCCAGGTCGAAGCGGAAGCCGTCGACGCCCATCTCCGTCACCCAGTAGCGCAGCGAGTCGGTGATGAGGCGCAGCACCTGCGGCTGGACGACGTGCAGCGTGTTGCCGCAGCCCGTGTAGTCGGCGTACCGGCGGGCGTCGGACTGGAGCCGGTAGTAGCCGCGGTTGTCGATGCCCTTGAGGGAGAGGGTGGGGCCCAGCTCGCCCGCCTCCGCCGTGTGGTTGTAGACGACGTCGAGGATGACCTCGATCCCGGCCGCGTGCAGCGCCCGCACCATCCGCTTGAACTCGCCGACCTGCTGCCCGGTCGTCCCGGAGGACGAGTAGGCGGCGTGCGGGGCGAAGTAGCCGAGGGAGTTGTAGCCCCAGTAGTTCTTCAGCCCGCGCCGGAGGAGGTGGTCCTCGTGCGCGAACTGGTGGACCGGGAGCAGTTCCACGGCCGTCACTCCCAGCCGTACGAGGTGCTCGATCGCCGCCGGGTGCGCGAGCCCCGCGTACGTGCCGCGGAGCCGCTCCGGGATGCCGGGGTGCTGCTGGGTGAAGCCCTTCACGTGCAGCTCGTAGATGACGGAGTCCTGCCAGGGCGTCTTGGGCCTGCGGTCGTCCGACCAGTCGTCGTCGTCGTGGACGACGACCCCCTTCGGAACGTACGGAGCGGAGTCCCGGTCGTCGCGGACGGTGTCGGCGACATGCTGCTGAGGCCAGTCCCGTACGTGTCCGTACACCTCGGGAGGGAGCGCGAAGTCTCCCTCGACGGCTCGCGCGTACGGGTCGAGGAGCAGCTTCGCCGGGTTCCAGCGGGCACCCGTCCACGGGTCCCAGCGGCCGTGCACCCGGTAGCCGTACCGCTGCCCGGCGCCGACCCCGGGCACGAAGCCGTGCCAGATCTCATGGGTCAGCTCGGTCAGCGGCAGCCGCCGCTCCGTGCCGTCCGCGTCGAAGAGGCACAGCTCCACGGCCTCCGCGCCCCCCGCCCACAGGGCGAAGTTGGTGCCCGTCACCCCACCGGGCCCGACCCGGCAGCGGGCACCGAGGGGCGTCGGCGCCCCCGGCCACACCGGAGGGGGTGTCCTGCTCGCCCCCTCCGGCCCGGCCCGCTCCAGGGCATGCTCCTGTACCGCCTCCTGCTCGGCTGCGCTCGACACCGTCCCGGCCTCCCGCGGCTCGTGGGGCCCGCACCCGCGGGAGCGGCGGCGTCCCGGCCGCCACTCCCACGCGTCGCTCTTTCCCGTCGTCCTCCCTGTTCTGCCCGCACGGCCGTGCTCCCAACATGGCCCGCACGCACGTTTCCCCTGGAGGGGGGCTGTCGTTGGGCCGAGCGTGAATCGTGTATGGAAGCGGGCGGGGTACGCCCTCGCGGTGGCGGGACTGATGGCGGGCCTCGTGGGCTGCACAGGAACGGACGGCCAGGGGGGCATCGACATCTCCCTGCCGGGCAAGGCGCGGGCCCCCGGGGACGTCATCCGGGTGAATCCGGAGGACGGCAGCCGGGGGGTGCCTGCCGAGGGACCCGTCGAGGTACGGGTGGACAGCGGGCGGCTCGAACGGGTGACGGTCGTCCAGGTCGAGGACGCCCAGCGGACCCGGGTCGCCGGCGAGATCTCCGCCGACGGGCTGCGCTGGCGGCCCCGGGCCGACGCCCGGCTGGCGCTGGCCGCCAAGTACAGCGTGGACGCCGTCGCGCTCGACGCGCACGGCCGCCGCTCGGCCCGGCACACCACCTTCACGACGGTGGTGCCGGAGAGCCGGTTCATCGGCTACTTCAAGCCGGAGAACCGTTCCACTGTCGGCACCGGCATGATCGTCTCCTTCTCCTTCAACCGGCCCATCGAGAACCGGGACGCCGTCGAGCGCGCCGTCCGGATCACCTCGGACCCGCCGGTCGAGGTCGTCGGCCACTGGTTCGGCAAGGAGCGGCTCGACTTCCGCCCCGCCGCGTACTGGCAGCCCGGGACGAAGGTCACCGTCGAGCTCGCGCTCCGCGACGTCGAGGGGGCGCCCGGGGTGTACGGCATCCAGCGCAAGAAGGTCGGCTTCACCGTCGGCCGCTCCCAGGTCTCCCTGGTCGACGCCGCCGCGCACACCATGGAGGTCCGCAGGAACGGCGAGGTCCTGACCACCGTGCCGATCACCGCGGGCGCGCCGAAGACCACCACGTACAACGGGAAGATGGTCGTCACGGAGCTGTACGACGTGACGCGGATGGACGGGCGGACGGTCGGCTTCGGCGGCGAGTACGACATCAAGGACGTCCCGCACG
Organism: Streptomyces sp. NBC_01255; assembly: GCF_036226445.1. Lineage (NCBI taxonomy): Bacteria > Bacillati > Actinomycetota > Actinomycetes > Kitasatosporales > Streptomycetaceae > Streptomyces > Streptomyces sp. NBC_01255. Next base: position 2,677,823 of record NZ_CP108474.1, on the reverse strand, counting down.
CGATGCGGCTCACCGAGTCGGGGACCTTCCTGCACGGCAACTACTGGGCCTCGCCCGGTACGTTCGGCACCGCGAACGTCAGCCACGGCTGTGTGGGGCTGCGGGACGAGAAGGGCGGCAGCGCGGACTCCCCGGCGGGCTGGTTCTTCGACCGGACGCTCATCGGCGACGTGGTGGAGGTCGTCAACTCGCGTGACCGGAAGGTCGCTCCCGACAACGGGCTCGGTGGATGGAACATGGACTGGGTCCAGTGGAAGGCCGGTTCGGCGCTGCGCTGAGCCTCTCGGGTCCCTCGCGGGTCCCTCGCGGGTCCCTCTCGCGTCCCCCCTTGCGTCCCTTTCGTCACCAGGTCATCGCCCTTTCGCCCTAGCACGTCGATCGGGACGGAACGGTGACATTCGCGAGGATCTTTCGTGTCCTGCGGTGTGATTATCTAGCGCCGTGTGCGCGAGTGGATGCGCACGGGGGTGGGGCCGTGGCGTTGCCAGGCCGCGTGAGGGGAGACGACCACAGTGAACGGGCAGCCGATATCGGGGGCATCGGTAGGAGCGAACGGCCGGCGCGGCCGACGACGCGGGGGCGTCCGTCTGCAGGCGCTGGCCGCGGGGGCGCTGCTCATCGTCCTCACCGCCTGCGGCGGCGGCGAGACCGCCACCGGCGGCGGCAAGGGGGGCCAGGACCCGGCGTCGCAGGGGAGCGGCAAGCCGGAGAACGCCGCCTCCCAGGCGGTCGTGACGATCCTTCCGAAGGACGGCGCCGACTCGGTCGCCACCAGCGGGGCCCTCAAGGTCACCGCGGCGCAGGGCAAGCTGACCACGGTCACGGTCGCCGACTCCAAGGGTGCCGCGGTCGAGGGCAAGATCGCGGCGGACGGGGCCAGCTGGGCGCCCAGCGCCCACCTTTCGGCGGGGACGCAGTACAAGGTCCACGCGATCGCGAAGGACGCCGAGGGCCGTGAGTCGGCGAAGGACACCACCTTCACCACCCTGGTCCCGAAGAACACCTTCATCGGCCACTACACGCCGGAGGACGGTTCGACCGTCGGCGTCGGCATGCCGGTCTCCGTCAACTTCACCCGGGGCATCACCGACCCGGAGGCCGTCGAGAAGGCCATCAAGGTGACGGCCGAGCCGGCCGTGGAGATCGAGGGGCACTGGTTCGGCAACGACCGCCTCGACTTCCGCCCGGAGGAGTACTGGGCCGCGGGCACCAAGGTCACCGTCGACCTCAACCTGGACGGCGTCGAGGGACGCCCGGGCGTCTACGGCAAGCAGAAGAAGACCATCACCTTCACCATCGGCCGTCGCCAGGTCTCCACCGTCGACGCGAGTGCCAAGACGATGAAGATCGAGCGGGACGGCGCGATCATCAAGACGCTGCCGATCACCGCGGGCGCCCCGTCGACGACCACGTACAACGGCCAGATGGTCATCAGCGAGAAGTACAAGGTGACCCGCATGAACGGGGCCACGGTCGGCTTCGGCGGCGAGTACGACATCAAGGACGTCCCGCACGCGATGCGGCTCTCCACCTCGGGCACCTTCGTGCACGGCAACTACTGGGCCCCGAAGAGCACCTTCGGTTCCTCCAACGTCAGCCACGGCTGCGTCGGTCTGTCGGACACGCGCGGCGCGGGCGACAGTTCGACCCCCGCGGCCTGGTTCTTCGACCGTTCGATCATCGGTGACGTGATCGTCGTGAAGAACTCCAAGGACAAGCAGATCCAGCCGGAGAACGGCCTCAACGGCTGGAACATGCCGTGGTCGGAGTGGACCGCTTAAGACACTCCCGAGGGGCCCGGTGCTGTGAGCAACAGCACCGGGCCCCTCGGCGTTAACGCGGACTAACCTTCCTCCCATGACTGTGAACCTCGAAGTCGCCGATGGTGTCGGCACGATCCGCCTCGACCGCCCCCCGATGAACGCCCTCGACATCGCCGTCCAGGACCGGCTGCGCGAGCTGGCCCAGGAGGCGACCGACCGCGACGACGTGCGGGCCGTGATCCTCTACGGCGGCGAGAAGGTGTTCGCGGCCGGCGCGGACATCAAGGAGATGCAGGTCATGGACCACGTGGCCATGGTCAAGCGCTCGCGCGCCCTCCAGGACTCCTTCACGGCGATCGCCCGCATCCCCAAGCCCGTCGTCGCCGCGATCACCGGCTACGCCCTCGGGGGCGGCTGCGAGCTCGCGCTCTGCGCCGACTACCGGATCGCCGCCGACAACGCGAAGCTGGGCCAGCCCGAGATCCTGCTCGGTCTGATCCCCGGCGCCGGCGGCACCCAGCGGCTCTCCCGGCTGATCGGCCCCTCCCGCGCCAAGGACCTCATCTTCACCGGCCGCATGGTGAAGGCGGACGAGGCCCTCACCCTCGGCCTGGTCGACCGGGTCGTCCCGGCCGCCGAGGTGTACGAGCAGGCGCACGCCTGGGCCGCGAAGCTGGCGCAGGGTCCGGCGGTCGCCCTGCGGGCCGCGAAGGAGGCGGTCGACCAGGGTCTGGAGGCCGACATCGACACCGGTCTCGCCATCGAACGCACCTGGTTCGCGGGGCTGTTCGCGACCGCGGACCGCGAGACCGGGATGCGCAGCTTCGTCGAGGAGGGCCCGGGCAAGGCGAAGTTCGCCTAAGCCAGGCCCTGACCGTCTCCGCGGGGGCCGATTCCGCCGGAACGGCCCCCGCGGAGGGCTCCGTGCGGCCATGATGGGGGCATGGCGGGCCTGGAGGGTACGGAGCAACCGTGGCAGCGCGGCAGCGCCGCCGCCGCACGGTGGTCACCGGCCGTGGACGACGAACAGGGCGCCGGCGTACTGGAGTTGTACGGCAACCCGGCCGAGGAGGACGTGACGCTGCCGTCCCGGCCCGAGTCCGCATGGGTGGCCCGCCGGCTCACCCAGGGCGTGGTCCTGCGCCAGTGGGGGCTCGGCCCGCAGATCGCCGAGCACGCGGTGCTGCTCGTCTCGGAACTCGTCGGCAACGCCGTCCGGCACACCGGCGCCCGGTCCTTCGCGCTACGGCTGCACCGGCGGCGCGGCTGGATCCGGATCGAGGTCCGCGACCCCTCGCGCGGGCTGCCCTGCCTGATGCCCGTGAGCGAGCTCGACACGAGCGGCCGGGGGCTCTTCCTCGTCGACAAGCTCTCCGACCGCTGGGGCGTGGACCTCGCGCCGCGCGGCAAGACGACCTGGTTCGAGATGCGGGTCGCCGACCGCGCCTGACGCACGAAAGCCCCCGTCCGCCATAGTAGGGCGCCTGGGGGCTCTCGTGTGGTGCGCCGTGGACGGGGGGGGTGTATCCACGGCTGCTATGTCGACCTGGCCCGGGTCAATGGGGGTCGTGTCTCCGACTATGGCAGACAGACAGCCTTGCCGCCAAAAGTCCCTACCGGTACAGAAACGGGCAAATGGGGATCGATCGTCTATGAATCATTGGTGACTTGCGGCACTCGCCTTGCAAACATTGAATGACTATGCGGTTCATCGCTTGTTTCCCCGGCTCGTCCGCATAGTGGACACCCAGGAGTGGCCCGCAAACGTCCTGAATCGGCCTAATCATCACGATTCGGTCGACATCCTTCTTTACTGGTCGCGTGAAGCCCACCGACCGCCGCGGTGCCCTCCGGGCGGGCGCGACCGCCGCCCTCGCGGGAGCCCTCGCCACCGCCTGCGGTACGGAGCCCCGCCCCGACCCCGCCTCCCGCAGCCCCGGGGCCACGCCCGGAGCCACGCCCGGAGCCGAGCCCGGAACCGCGCCCGCCGCCGCCCCCGCCCCGCACCGCTTTCCCGGCCTCCCCGCCGAGATCGACCACGGCCCCCGCGACCGGCCCCGGGTCGCCCTCACCTTCCACGGCCAGGGCGACCCCGCCCTCGCCCGCACCCTCCTCGACCAGGCGGAGCAGGCCGGCGCCCGCGTCACCGTCCTCGCCGTCGGCAGCTGGCTCGACGAACACCCCGGCATGGCCCGCCGCATCCTCGACGGCGGACACGACCTCGGCAACCACACCCAGCACCACACCGACATCAACGCCATGACCGAGACCGAGGCCCACGCCGAGATCGAGGCCTGCGCCACCCGCCTGCGCCGCCTCACCGGCTCCGTCGGCACCTGGTTCCGGCCCTCCAGGACCCGGCAGGCCACCCCCGCCGTCCTGCGCGCCGCCCACCGCGCCGGATACCCGCACACCCTCTCGTACGACGTCGACTCCCTCGACTTCACCTCACCCGGCGCCGCCGCGATCGTCCGCAACGTCACCGACCCCGTCCGGCCCGGATCCGTCGTCAGCCTGCACTTCGGCTACCCGGACACCGCCGCCGCGCTGCCCTTCCTCCTCGCCGACCTCGACCGCCGCGGACTGCGCGCGGTCACCACCACGGAGCTGCTGACCTGATGGCACACCTCACCGGGCGAAGCGGAGCCCTCCTCGCCGCGGCCCTGCTCGTCACCCTCGCGGGCTGCGGCGGCGCGAACCAGCCCGAGAAGGGCACTGCCGGGGTCAAGAAGGCCGCCGCGCCCGCCGTACCCAAGCCGGCCGCGGCGCCCGCCGGGCTCCCCGGCATGCCGCCGCTCCTCGACCCGAACGACGTCTACGCCGCCGACCGGCCGAACAAGCTCTCCCCGGTGGTCAAGGACTTCCCCTCCCGGGTCTACGTCCCCAACACCAACTCCAACACCGTCTCGGTCATCGACCCCGCGACCTACCGGGTCGTCGAGACGATCCCGGTCGGCATCCAGCCCCAGCACGTCGTGCCCTCCTGGGACATGAAGACCCTCTGGGTCAACAACAACCGGGGCCACACCCTCACCCCCATCGACCCCGCCACCGGAGTCGCGGGCAAGCCGGTCGAGGTCCACGACCCGTACAACCTCTACTTCACGCCCAACGGCAAGTACGCCATCGTGATGGCCTCGCTCGACCGCGAACTCGTCTTCCGCGACCCGCACACCATGGAACGGAAGAAGACCGTCCCGGTGAGCTGCTACGGCGTCAACCACGCCGACTTCTCCGCCGACGGACGGTACTTCGTCGTCTCCTGCGAGTTCTCCGGCGAACTCCTCAAGGTCGACACGGAGAAGATGGAGGTGATCGGCCAGCAGAAACTGCCCTTCGAGGGCGCCATGCCCCAGGACGTGAAGATCTCCCCGGACGGGAAGACCTTCTACGTCGCCGACATGATGGCCCACGGCATGTGGGTCCTCGACGGCGAGAAGTTCACCACCCCGACCCTGCTGGCCACCGGCAAGGGCGCCCACGGCCTCTACGTCAGCCGGGACTCGCGCGAGATGTACGTCCCCAACCGCGGCGAGGGCTCGGTCTCCGTCTTCGACTTCGGCAAGAACAAGCTCACCAAGAAGTGGTGGCTCCCGGACGGCGGCTCCCCCGACATGGGCGGCGTCTCCGCCGACGGCAAGGTGCTGTGGCTGTCGGGCCGCTACGACTCCGAGGTCTACGCGATCGACACCACGAGCGGCAAGCAGCTCGCCCGCATCCCCGTGGGCGGCGGCCCCCACGGCCTCGCGGTCTACCCCCAGCCCGGCCGCTACTCCCTCGGCCACACGGGCATCTTCCGCTAGGCGTCCCCGCCGTCGTACCGCCCTCATCCGGCAGCGGCGGGCCCGCTAATCTGACCACCGTCAGATAAGCACCGAGAAGGGGCGGAAGCAGTGGCGGACATCGAGTCGGCACGCACGGCATTCAACAAGTTCGACGCGGACGGGGACGGCTTCATCACCGCCGCGGAGTACAAGAGCCTCATGGCGCAGTTCGGCGACTTCAACGTCACCGAGACGGTCGCCGAGGTGCTCATCAAGCAGCGTGACAGCAACGGCGACGGCGTCCTGTCCTGGGACGAGTTCTGGGCCCACTACAGCAAGGCCTGATCCGCCCGCCCGGGCGGGCGGCGCAACGCTGAGTTGCCGCCCGTCCGGGGCTCGGTGACGATCGTCCGGTGACGCTTCCCGGACCCTTCGGCACCCCGAGCCGTCCTACGGCGGCGGTCCTCGCCGCGGTCGCCGCCATCGCCGTCATCGGCCTCGCCCTGCTGGGGGCCGGCCTCGCCCAGACGGGCACCGGCGAGCTCCGGATACCCGCCGCCGGCACCACCGCGCTCCTGCGCTTCCTCGTCCTCACGGGCCTCGCCGTCCACGTCGGCGAATTTGTTGGACGCCGCCTCGCCGGGGACGGGCCCCGGCCCCGCGCCCTGTCCGTGCCCGCCGCCCTGCTCGCCGCGGCCGCCTCCGCCGGACTCCTGCTGCTCCTCGCCGTCGTCAGCGGGCTGAGCCTGCCCGTCGTCTACGGGCTGCGCGAGGGCCGCCTGCTGCTCGTCACCGCCAACGCCTTCGCCCTGGCCGCCGTGTGCGCCGCCTCCCGCCGCCCGGGCCTCGCCGCCGCCCCGCTCGCCGTCGCGGTCGTGACCGAGGCGGTGCGGGCCCACACCGAGACGTACACCCCGCTCGTGGGCATCGGACTCACCGTCGTCCACCTCACGGGCGCCTCACTGTGGCTCGGCACGCTCCTGTACGTGCTGCGCACCATGCGGCTGCGGCGCGGCGGCCGCGAGGTCCTCGTCCGCTACGCCCGGATGGCCGCCTGCGTCTACGCGGCCCTCGTCGTCACCGGCACGGCCTCCACCCTTCGGAGGCTGCCGTCGGACGCCGTCCTGACCACGGCCTACGGCCGGATCCTGCTGGTCAAGCTGCTGCTGTTCGGCGGGGTGAGCCTGCTGGCCGTGGCGGCCAGGAGCCGGATGCTGTCCGGCGGCGACGCCGAGGCCCCGGCGCGGATCGAAGTGGCCGCGCTCGGGGTGATCGTCGTCGTCTCGGCACTCCTCACGGTCGTGCCCGACCCGCACTGGATCGCGCCCTGAACCCGAGAAAGCCGCTCAGCCCTTCAGGGCCACGTGGAAGGACGAGGCCCACAGCACGACCGCCGCGCCCAGGCCCACCACCGCGCGGATCGTCTCCGCCGAGGAGCCGGCCGCGAGGACAGCGAGACCCACCAGGGCGACCGCCGTCAGGGCGACCGCCGTCCCCGTGTACTGCCGCTGGTCGAAGAGGCGCGCCAGGGGGAAGAAGTGCAGTCCGACGACGAGACCGATCCCGACCGGGATGAACTCCGGGTGGCCCGAGGCGTTCGACGCGGCGATCACTGCGAAGATCGCCACGAGCTCGGCGGCGTTGACCAGGCCGACCCCGCGGTTCCACTTCTCCGGCAGCCGGACCGGGCGGTTCACCGGGCCCCTGGTGCCCCGGAAGGCGATCACGACCGCGCCGGCGGTCACGACGGCCGCGACCACGCCGACGGCGACCGACGCCGGAGCCGCCGCGATCCCGGAACCTCCCGCGAAGGCCCAGACGAGGCCGAACACGGCGAGGACGATCGCGCCGCGGCGCCTCAGGCTGCGGGTGAGGGCAAGACATTCCGCGTCGGCGGTCTCCGTCTGAGTCTGCGTCGTCATGACGCGGACACTACAGCGACGGCCCGGCGGAGGTGCCTCTTCCGGAGCACCGGCGCCAGGCCGTGCGGTGAAACGGTTCAGCACTCGATGATGTTCACCGCGAGACCGCCGCGCGCGGTCTCCTTGTACTTGACGCTCATGTCCGCGCCCGTCTCCTTCATGGTCTTGATGACCTTGTCGAGGGAGACCAGGTGGCTGCCGTCGCCGCGCATCGCCATCTTCGCGGCCGTGACCGCCTTGACCGCCGCCATGCCGTTCCGCTCGATGCACGGGATCTGCACGAGGCCGCCGACCGGGTCGCAGGTCAGGCCCAGGTTGTGCTCCATGCCGATCTCGGCCGCGTTCTCCACCTGCTCGGGGGTGCCGCCGAGGACCTCGGCGAGCGCGCCGGCCGCCATCGAGCAGGCCGAGCCGACCTCGCCCTGGCAGCCGACCTCGGCGCCGGAGATGGAGGCGTTCTCCTTGAAGAGCATGCCGACCGCGCCGGCCGCCAGCATGAAGCGGACGATGCCGTCCTCATCCGCGCCGGGCACGAAGTTCATGTAGTAGTGCAGGACCGCCGGGATGATGCCGGCCGCGCCGTTCGTCGGGGCGGTGACCACCCGGCCGCCCGCCGCGTTCTCCTCGTTCACGGCCATCGCGTAGAGGGTGATCCACTCCATCGCGAGTGCCGCGGGGTCGCCCTCGGAGCGCAGCTTGCGGGCCGTGTTCGCGGCGCGGCGGCGCACCTTCAGGCCGCCGGGCAGGATGCCCTCGCGGGACATGCCGCGCGAGACGCAGGCCTGCATGACCCGCCAGATCTCCAGGAGACCCGCGCGGATCTCCTCCTCGGTGCGCCAGGCCTTCTCGTTCTCCAGCATCATCGAGGAGATCGAGAGGCCGGTCTCCTTGGCGAGCCGCAGCAGTTCGTCACCGGTGCGGAAGGGGTACTTCAGGACGGTGTCGTCGGGGACGATCGGGTTCTCGCCCGCGACGGCGTCCTCGTCGACGACGAAGCCGCCGCCGACCGAGTAGTACGTCTTCTCCAGGACCAGCGCGCCCTCGGCGTCGTACGCGAAGATCGTCATCCCGTTGGCGTGGTACGGGAGCGCCTTGCGGCGGTGCAGGATCAGGTCGGCGTCGAAGTCGAAGGGGATCTCGTGCGCGCCGAGGAGGTTGATCCGGCCGCTCGACTTGATCCGCTCGACCTCGTCGTCCGCGGTCTCGACGTTCACCGTGCGGGGCGAGCTGCCCTCCAGGCCGAGGAGCACCGCCTTGGGGGTGCCGTGGCCGTGGCCGGTCGCGCCCAGCGAGCCGTACAGCTCCGCGCGTATGGCCGCGGTGTGGGCGAGCAGGCCCTCGTTCTTGAGCCGGCGGGCGAACATCCGGGCCGCGCGCATCGGGCCCACCGTGTGGGAGCTCGACGGGCCGATACCGATCGAGAACAGGTCGAAGACCGAGATGGCCACGGAGGGACTCCTTGTGGGGGCTAGACGCCGTTGTCTGCCGGGGTGGTGCAGAACGGAGCAGGAAGATCGAAACGGGGCACGACACGGGGTGGGGCACCGCGCTCACCCTTCAGTGTGCGCGATGCCCCAAACGTTCGTACGAACAAAAGGGTACGAAATTACTTCAGGCCGGGGTACAGCGGGTGCTTGTCGGCCAGCGCGGTCACCCGGGCCTTGAGGGCCTCGGCCTTCTCGCCGTCGAAGCCCGGCTTCAGGGTCTCCGCGATGATGTCGGCGACCTCGGTGAAGTCCTCGGTCCCGAAGCCGCGGGTCGCGAGCGCCGGCGTGCCGATGCGCAGACCCGAGGTGACCATCGGCGGCCGCGGGTCGTTCGGAACGGCGTTCCGGTTGACCGTGATGCCGACCTCGTGGAGCCGGTCCTCGGCCTGCTGGCCGTCGAGCTCGGAGTTCCGCAGGTCGACCAGGACCAGGTGCACGTCCGTACCGCCGGACAGGACCGAGACACCGTGCGCGGTGACGTCGTCCTGGACCAGGCGCTCGGCGAGGATGCGGGCGCCGTCCAGGGTGCGCTGCTGGCGCTCCTTGAAGTCCTCCGAGGCCGCGACCTTGAAGGAGACGGCCTTGGCCGCGATCACGTGCTCCAGCGGGCCGCCCTGGAAGCCGGGGAAGACCGAGGAGTTCAGCTTCTTCGCGAACGCCTTCTTCGCGAGGATGATGCCGCCGCGGGGGCCGCCGAGCGTCTTGTGCGTGGTGGAGGTCACCACGTCCGCGTACGGGACCGGGTTCGGGTGCAGACCGGCCGCGACCAGGCCCGCGAAGTGGGCCATGTCGACCCACAGGAACGCCTCGACCTCGTCGGCGATCCGGCGGAACTCCGCGAAGTCCAGCTGACGCGGGTAGGCGGACCATCCCGCGATGATGACCTTGGGGCGGTGCTCCTTGGCGAGGCGCTCGACCTCGGCCATGTCGACCAGACCGGCCTCGTCCACGTGGTACGCGACCACGTTGAACTGCTTGCCGGAGAAGTTCAGGCGCATGCCGTGGGTGAGGTGGCCGCCGTGCGCCAGGTCCAGACCCAGGATCGTGTCGCCGGGCTGGGCGATCGCGAAGAGGGCGGCCTGGTTCGCGGAGGCGCCGGAGTGCGGCTGGACGTTGGCGTACTCGGCGCCGAACAGGTCCTTGACCCGGTCGATCGCGATCTGCTCGGCCACGTCGACGTGCTCGCAGCCGCCGTAGTAGCGGCGGCCCGGGTAGCCCTCGGCGTACTTGTTGGTGAGGACGGAGCCCTGGGCCTCCATGACCGCGACCGGAGCGAAGTTCTCCGAGGCGATCATCTCGAGGGTGGACTGCTGACGAAGGAGCTCGGCGTCGACGGCGGCGGCGACGTCGGGGTCCAGCTCGTGGAGGGGAGTGTTCAGAAGCGACATGAATCGATCCCTAGGGGTCTCGGGCCCGGTCTCAGCCGGCGGAGAACGCGGTGTACTCGTCGGCGGAGAGCAGCTCGTCCGGCTCGCCCGCGACACGTACCTTGAACAGCCAGCCACCCTCGAACGGAGCCGAGTTCACCAGCGACGGGTCGTCCACCACGTCCTGGTTCCTGGCGACGACCTCACCCGTGACGGGGGAGTACAGGTCGCTCACGGACTTCGTCGACTCCAGCTCGCCACAGGTCTCGCCCGCGGTGACGGTCGCGCCGACCTCGGGGAGGTCGGCGTAGACGACGTCACCGAGCGCGTTGGCCGCGAACTCCGTGATGCCGACCGTCGCGACGCCGTCCTCGGCGGCCGTCAGCCACTCGTGCTCCTTGGTGTAGCGCAGCTGCTGGGGGTTGCTCATGACCTGATTCTCCTGGATCGGGGGAGTACTGATGAACGTGGGTCTCGCGGGATGAGACCCGGGATGAGACGACTGCGTCACTTCTGGCGCTTGTAGAACGGCAGCGCCACGACCTCGTACGCCTCGTGGGTGCCGCGGATGTCCACACCTACACCCTCGGTGCCGGGCGTGGCGTGCGCCGCGTCCACGTAGGCGATCGCGATCGGCTTCCCGAGGGTCGGGGACGGGGCGCCCGAGGTCACCTCGCCGATCACCACGCCGTCCTTGACGACGGAGAACCCGGCGCGCGGGACCCGGCGGCCCTCGGCGACCAGGCCGACGAGCTTGCGCGGCGGGGCGGTCTCGGCGCGCTCGGCGGCCTTCTCGAGCGCCTCACGGCCGACGAAGCGGCCGTCGTTGGTCGTCTTCTCGAACTTGACGACCCGGCCGAGACCGGCGTCGAAGGGGGTGAGGGCGGTCGTCAGCTCGTGGCCGTACAGCGGCATGCCCGCCTCCAGGCGGAGCGTGTCGCGGCAGGACAGGCCGCAGGGGATGAGGCCGACCGGGGTACCCGCCTCGGTCAGCGCCTTCCACACGCCCTCGGCGTGCTCGGGCTTCAGGAACAGCTCGAAGCCGTCCTCGCCGGTGTAGCCGGTACGGGCGATCAGCGCGGGCACGCCGGCGACCGTGCCGGGCAGACCGGCGTAGTACTTCAGCCCGTCCAGGTCGGCGTCGGTGAGCGACTTCAGGATGCCGGGGGACTCCGGGCCCTGGACCGCGATCAGGGCGTACGCGTCACGGTCGTCGCGGACCTCGGCGTCGAAGCCGGCCGCGCGCTCGGTCAGCGCGTCCAGGACGATCTGCGCGTTCGAGGCGTTCGCGACGACCATGTACTCGGTCTCGCCGAGGCGGTAGACGATCAGGTCGTCGAGGATGCCGCCGTCCTCCTGGCAGATCATCGTGTAGCGGGCGCGGCCCACGCCCACCGTGGAGATGTTGCCGACGAGGGCGTGGTCGAGGAGCTCGACGGCCTGCGGCCCGGTGACGGTGATCTCGCCCATGTGGGAGAGGTCGAAGAGGCCCGCCTTGGTCCGGACGGCGATGTGCTCGTCCCGCTCGCTGGCGTAGCGCAGGGGCATGTCCCAGCCCGCGAAGTCGGTCATGGTCGCGCCCAGCGAACGATGCAGCGCATCGAGGGCGGTCAGACGGGGGGCAGTGCTCATGGGGTGGCTCCCGGATCCCAAGGGCGGTTCGGTGACGAAACACATGACGGGCGAGGACGTCCTCCCCATCTGTCATGGAACCTGAGAGGTTCACCGAGAGCATCTCGTCACACGAGAGGTCGGCTTGCACCTTGGGTGGGGACACGGCAGGGTGTCCCGCTTTTCAGATCTGCCTCATCCACGCGGTACGGGGCCTGAGAGATTCAAGGGAGGGTCTTGCTCCTTCGGCGTCCGGACGCCGAGGCGTTCCGGAACTCTCCCGCGCGGATTCGAGCGGCCGGTATGAGGTTGTATGGCGACTGAGCGCGCCTGGCGCGCACATCATTGCACGCGTGCTCCGCGCGGCACATCACTTGTATCTCATTACCGCTTCTTTACACTTTGTGGGCAAGGGTCTCCTGAGGCCCGGCAGGGGGAGCAACGATGAGGATTCAGCACACCGGCGCATACGGGACCAGTACCGGCATACCGTCCCAGCGTGCCCGGGCCCGGACCAGGGCCAGAACCGGCCGCCGAGGCCGGCTCCTGCGGGACCTGCGCGAGCGCGGCGGCCGGGGGCCCCGTGCCCTCACCTTCGCCGCCGGCGACCTCGTCGTCGTCTCCGGGCTGCCCGGCAGCGGCAAGTCCACCCTCATGAGACGCGCCGCCGAAGGCCGGGGCATCGACTCCCAGGACGTCCGCGAGCGCTGGGAGGCCCGCATGCCGCGCCTCCTGCCGTACGCGGTCTACCGCCCCCTGGTCCGGCTCGCGCACTACGCCGGACTGCGCCGCGCCCTGCGCTCCGGCGCGAGCGTCGTCGTGCACGACTGCGGCACCCAGTCCTGGGTGCGGCGCTGGCTCGCCCGCGAGGCGCGGCGCCGCGGCGGCGCCCTGCACCTGGTCCTGCTCGACGTCGGCCCGGACATCGCGCGCGACGGCCAGCGCGCCCGGGGCCGCGGTGTCTCCGCCTACGCCTTCGCCCGGCACCGGCGGGCCGTCGGCCGGCTCCTGCGGGCCGCCGAGTCCGGCGCCCTGCCGCACGGCTGCGCGTCCGCGACGCTCCTGGACCGGGACGCCGCGGACGCCCTGCGGAGGATCGGCTTCCGCGACGCGGCCTGAGGGCGCCCCCGACGCGGCCCGAGGGCCGTCCCTCTTGCTCGTACCCCCTGCTTTTGGCCACGGCGGCTCCGGGGCGGCGTTAGGGTGCTGCGGGGCGGCGCGGGAGGGTGCGCCCGCGCGAGAACAGGGGAAGTGGGACCGTGGACGTGACGTGGCCGGGCAATGAGCTCGAAGAGGTGCTGGCCGCCTCGCTCGGCAACCCCGGCGCAGGGGGCCGACTGGTCGAGGTGCTGGGCCGCAGCCCGGTCTGGATCCCGCTGCCCAACGGCGGCGGTCCCGACAGTCCCGACCTGGACCTCGCCACGATGGAGATCGACGGCGCGGCCTTCGTCCCCGTCTTCAGCTCCGAGCAGCAGTTCGTCGCCTGTGTCGGCACGCACATGTCCTACACCGTCGCCCCCGCCCGCGACTTCGCCCGCGGCCTGCCCCCGCAGCTGGGCATCGCCGTGAACCCCGGCGGCACCGTCGGCGTCCCGCTGCCCCCGCCCGCCGTGGCGGAACTCTGCCGGACCGGCCGCACCCCGCTCGACGGCCCGGCCACCGGCGGCCGCGTCCGGCTCTTCGAGCCCGACTGGCAGGACGACCCCGTCGACTTCCTCGCCGCCGCGTCCGCCGAGTTCGAGGCCACGGGCGTCGTCGCCACCGCCCGCCGCGCCCTCGCGAGCGTCGAGGGCACCGAACCCGCCCTCTTCATCGGCGTCCAGCTCGCCGCCTGGGACGGCGTCGACCGCAACGCCCCCCTGGACGCCCTCGGCCGCGCCCTCGGCCGCGTCGAGGTCGCCTGGCCGGTCAACCTCATCCTGCTCGACATGGCGCAGGACCCGGTCGGCGACTGGATGCTGGAGCGGGTACGCCCCTTCTACCAGCGCGCCGCCGGGTGAGCGGCACCCTGTTTAAGCTGAACTGAATCGGTAGCCGGACAGACGACGTCCGGGCGGACGTGGTGAACGGAAGAGGGGCGGGACCCAGGGTGAGCGCGTCAGGCACCGCTGCGACCGGTCAGGTCGAGCACATGCTGCGCCAGGTGGCACCCGGACGCTACGACGCGTACGAGCGGCTGCTGCACGCCCTGGCCGACGGCGAGGTCTGGATGCTGCTCTGGCAGGGTTCGGCCGGCTCGTCCGACGCCCAGTACGGGAACATGGAGGTCGACGGCTTCGGCTACGCGCCCTGCGTGACCTCCGCGCAGGAGCTCGCCGCCTCCGGCTGGAACCGCGCCCACGAGCTCGTCACCGGCCGTGAGATGGCCCGCGCCCTCTACCCCGACCGCTGGGGCATCTGGCTGAATCCGCACGCCCCCGGCGGCGGCGTCGGCATCCCGTGGGCCGACCTGCGCCGGATCGCCACCGGCCTCGACCGGATGCCCGCCGGGCCGCTGCGCGTCAGCGAGCCGGCACTGGAGATCCCGCAGTTCTACGCCCTGCTCACGCAGAACGCGCACCGCACGCCGGCCGTCCGGTCGCTGCGCCGCGGCTGGGTGCAGCCCGCGCTCGGCTCCCCGTACCTCGCCGTCGGACTCGACCTGTACGACACGTCCGCGGCCGCCGTCGACTCCGTCCGCGCGATGATGCGCCAGTCGATCTCCGCCGTGCCCGACGGGCTGCCCGTCTCGACGGTCGCGCTCTCCGACGCGTACGACCCGGTGGCCCTCTGGCTGAGTGCCAACGCGCGGCCCTTCTACGACCGGGAGGCGCACGCCGGACGCGGATCCGCCGCCGTGCCGGGATACGGCTACCCGCCGCCGGCCCAGTCCGGATACTGAGACGTCACTCTTTCCCCTTCCTGCCCCAACGGCCTCCGGAGTCCTCTCCGGAGGCCGTTGTTCGCCCCAATACCGCACCTCGAACGCCTAGTTGTGTGACATGTCCGATTGCGGTGAAGAGGACCCGAGATGGTCCGCTCAGGTGATCGCGACGTCCGGATAACGGAAGTCGCAGCACCGCATCACGTTTGAGCAAACATTCCTCGTCAGGGCTGGCGGGTGATCGCGGAGGCATTGAAGACTCCCCGGAACACCGGGCGTTCGGCTCCCTTCGAATCGAAGCCCCGCAGGTTGTTCCACCGAGCCGCTACCCGCGGCAGGGCAAGGGCCGGCTACCGGCGGCCGAGAGGGGTCCTCACCACGATGACGGCACCACTGCACGAGACGAGTGCGGGCGAGTCGACCGCCACCGTCGTCGGCGCGCCCGACGCTCCCGGCACTCCGGACAACTCCGGCAGCTCAGACGCCTCCGCCAAGGCGATCCAGGGCCGCTCGCCCTGGCAGATCGCCTGGACGCGCCTGAAGCGCGACAAACTCGCCCTCGCGGGCGCCTTCGTCGTCGTCTTCCTCATCCTGGTCGCGATCTTCGCCCCGGTCATCGTCGGTCTCCTCGGCCACCCGCCGAACGACTTCCACGAGGACCAGATCGACCCGCTCTTCGGCACGCCGATCGGGTCCTGGGGCGGCATCAGCTCCGACTTCCTCCTGGGCGTCGAGCCGGTCAACGGCCGCGACGTCTTCAGCCGCATCGTCTACGGCGCCCGGATCTCGCTGCTCGTCGCCTTCCTCGCGGCGGTCTTCGCCGTCGTCCTCGGCACGGTCCTCGGCATCGTCGCGGGCTACTTCGGCGGCTGGATCGACGCGGTCCTCAGCCGGGTCATGGACGTCATGCTCGCCTTCCCGCAGCTGCTCTTCACGATCGCCCTGGTCTCGGTGCTGCCCAACGAGCTCCTCGGCCTCGACGGCTCCGGCGTGCGCATCGCCGCGCTGGTGGTCGTCATCGGCTTCTTCGGCTGGCCGTACGTGGGCCGCATCGTCCGCGGCCAGACCCTCTCGCTGCGCAACCGCGAGTACGTCGAGGCCGCCCAGAGCCTGGGCGCCGGCCGCCTCTACATCCTGCGCCGCGAGCTGCTCCCCAACCTGATCGCCCCGATCATGGTCTACGCGACCCTCATGATCCCCACCAACATCCTCACCGAAGCGGCGCTCAGCTTCCTCGGCGCGGGTGTGAAGCCTCCCACCGCTTCCTGGGGGCAGATGCTGTCGACGGCCATCACCACGTACGAGGCGGACCCCGTCTTCATGGTGATCCCGGGCCTCGCGATCTTCATCACCGTCCTGGCGTTCAACCTCTTCGGCGACGGCGTGCGTGACGCGCTCGACCCGAAGGGCTCCCGCTGACCGCTCGTCGACGGACCCAAGACGACACAAGCCCCGCCCCTGCCGCTGGCGACAGGAGGCTCATCCCCCAACGGCGGACCGACATGACGGCCGCCACTACTCCGGAGGTTGCGAGACCCATGACTCTGATGAGCTCTCAGAGGCGCAGAATCGCCGCGGGCGCGCTGCTGGCAGCGGCCACGATGGTCGTCACCACCGCGTGCGGCGGCGACGGCGGCAAGACGGACGGCAAGGACGGCAACAAGGCGGGCACGGCCGGCTTCAACGCCGCCGTGAACAAGGTCGCCAACCCCTCGGACAAGAAGGGCGGCGAGCTGAAGTTCATCGGCTCGCAGGAGGCCGACTCGTGGGACCCGCAGCGCGGCTACTACGGCTTCGTGTGGGACTTCGCCCGCTACTACACCCGCCAGCTGGTCACCTTCAAGGCCGAGCCGGGCGCCGCCTCCACCGAGCTCGTCCCGGACCTCGCCACCGACGCCGGCAAGGTCTCGGCCGACGGCCTGACCTACACCTTCACGCTGAAGGACGGGGTCACCTGGGAGGACGGCAAGCCGATCACCTCCAAGGACATCAAGTACGGCATCGAGCGCATCTGGGCCCAGGACGTCATCTCCGGCGGCCCGATCTACCTCCAGCAGGTCCTGGACCCCAAGGGCGAGTACAAGGGCCCGTACAAGGACACCTCCGCGGACAAGCTCGGCCTCAAGGCGATCGAGACCCCGGACGACAAGACCATCATCTTCAAGCTGCCGGTCGCCAACGGTGACTTCCTGCAGATGCTGGCCATGCCCGCCGCGTCCCCGGTCCGCCAGGACAAGGACACCAAGGCCAAGTACCAGCTGAAGCCCTTCTCCTCCGGTCCGTACAAGTGGGAGTCGTACACGCCGAACAAGTCCATCAAGCTTGTCCGCAACGACAAGTGGGACTCCAAGACGGACACCATCCGCAAGGCCCTGCCGGACAAGATCAGCGTCACGTTCACCACGAACGCCGACGACATGGACAACCGTCTGGTCGAGGGCGAGTACGACCTCGACATCAACGCGACGGGTGTCGGTGCCGCCGCGCGCCAGAAGGTGCTCCAGCAGCACAAGGGCAACGTCGACAACCCGCAGACGGGCTTCATCCGCTACGCGGTCTTCCCGCAGACGGTGATCCCCAACATCGAGTGCCGCAAGGCCATCATCTACGCGGCCGACTCCAAGTCCCTCCAGACCGCCCGTGGCGGCCCGCAGGGCGGTGGCGACATCGCCACCAACATGCTGCCGCCGGCGCTCAAGGGTGCCGACGCGAAGGCCGACCCGTACGGCAAGCTCGGCGGCGCGCCGGACCTCGCCAAGGCGAAGGACGCGCTCAAGAAGTGCGGCAAGCCGGACGGCTTCAAGACCACGATCGCGGTCCGCAACAACAAGAAGGTCGAGATCGCGACCGCCGAGTCCCTCCAGAACTCGCTGAAGGCCGTCGGCATCGACGCCCAGATCGACCTGTTCGACGGCGCCCAGACGTCCGGCATCATCGGTTCGCCGAAGGTCGTCAAGGACAAGGGCTACGGCATCATCATCATGGGCTGGGGCGCCGACTTCCCGACCGGGCAGGGCTTCCTCCAGCCGCTGGTCGACGGCCGCTTCATCCTCCAGAGCGGTAACAACAACTTCTCCCAGCTGAACGACAAGGCCATCAACGGCCTGTTCGACCAGGCACTGAAGGAGACCGACCCCGACAAGGCCGGCGAGCTCTACAAGCAGATCAACACGAAGGTCTCGGAGGCCGCGGTCTACCTGCCCTTCACCCACGAGAAGAACATCATCTGGCGCAGCTCCAGGCTGACCAACGTCTACACGGCGGACGCCTACAACGGCCGCTACGACTACGCGTCGCTCGGCGTCGTCAAGTAATCCGACCCGCTTCACCGGCGCACCACCCGCCGCCAGGTCCGAAGGGCAGGTGATGGCCGAGGGCGGCGGCAGGGGGATCCGATCGGGTCCCCCTGCCGCCGACCGGCCGACCGCATGCTTGCATACATAGTCCGACGGCTCTTCGCAGTCGTCGCGATGCTGCTCGTCGTCACGCTCGTGACGCTCAGCATCTTCTTCCTCATCCCCAAGATGACCGGCAGCGACCCTGCCGCGATGTTCGTCGGCAAGCAGGCGGATCCGGCATCCATTGAGGGCATCCGTCAGAAGCTGGGCCTGGACGAGCCGATCCTGGTTCAGTTCTGGCACTTCGTCTCCGGCATCTTCGTCGGCCGGGACTACACGGGCGGTGGCGAAACCATCCACTGCGCGATGCCCTGTTTCGGCTACTCGTTCCGCACCGAGCAGGAGGTGTGGACGATGATCGTCGACGCCTTCCCCGTGACCCTCTCCATGGTCCTCGGCGCCGCCGTGCTGTGGCTGGTCCTCGGTGTGTCCACGGGTGTGATCTCCGCGCTCAAGCGCGGCACGATCATCGACCGCGCGGCGATGATCACCGCGCTCGCGGGCGTCTCGCTCCCCATCTTCTTCACCGCCATGCTGGCGATGCTCGTCTTCCGTACGGAGCTCGGCTGGGTCGACGCCACGTACACGCCGATCACCGAGTCGTTCGGCGGCTGGTTCGGCGGGCTGCTCCTGCCCTGGGTCACCCTCGCCTTCCTGTACGCGGCGATGTACGCGCGGCTCACCCGCGCCACCATGCTGGAGGTCCTCGGCGAGGACTACATCCGTACGGCGCGGGCCAAGGGTCTGCCGGAGCCGGTCGTGCTCGGCAAGCACGCGATGCGCTCCACCATGACCCCCATCCTGACCATCTTCGGCATGGACCTCGGCGCCCTCGTCGGCGGCGCGATCCTGACGGAGACCGCGTTCAGCCTCCACGGCCTCGGCGGCCTGGCCATCAAGGGCGTGAGCGAGCGTGACCTGCCGCTGATCCTGGCGGTCACCCTCATCACCGCCGCCTGCGTGGTCGTCGCCAACCTCGTGGTGGACCTTCTGTACGCGGTGATCGACCCCCGAGTGAGGCTCGCATGACCGACAAGCTGACGAAGACGGGCGCGGCGCTCGGAGAGCCCGTCGCCCGCTCGAAGGACGCCCCGTCGGACGCCTTCCTCGACGTACGCGACCTGAAGATCCACTTCCCGACCGACGACGGTCTGGTCAAGTCGGTCGACGGCCTCAGCTTCCAGCTGGAGAAGGGCAAGACCCTCGGCATCGTGGGCGAGTCCGGCTCCGGCAAGTCGGTCACGTCGCTCGGCATCATGGGCCTGCACACGGTCGGCCAGTACGGCCGCCAGAAGGCGAGGATCTCCGGCGAGATCTGGCTCAACGGCCGCGAGCTGCTCTCCGCGGACCCCGACGAGGTCCGCAAGATGCGCGGCCGCGAGATGGCGATGATCTTCCAGGATCCGCTGTCCGCGATGCACCCGTACTACACGATCGGCCACCAGATCGTGGAGGCGTACCGCGTCCACAACAACGTGGACAAGAAGACGGCGCGCCGGCGGGCCGTCGAACTCCTCGACCGGGTCGGCATCCCCGAGCCCGCCAAGCGGTTCGAGAACTACCCGCACGAGTTCTCCGGCGGCATGCGCCAGCGCGCGATGATCGCCATGGCGCTCGTCAACAACCCCGAACTGCTCATCGCGGACGAGCCGACCACCGCGCTCGACGTGACCGTGCAGGCGCAGATCCTCGACCTGATGCGGGACCTCCAGAAGGAGTTCGGCTCGGCGGTCGTCATCATCACCCACGACCTCGGCGTCGTCGCCGAGCTCGCCGACGACATCCTCGTGATGTACGGCGGGCGCTGTGTCGAGCGCGGACCGGCCGAATCCGTCTTCTACGAGCCGCAGCACCCCTACACCTGGGGTCTGCTCGGCTCGATGCCGAGGATCGACCGCGAGCAGACCGAGCGGCTCATCCCGGTCAAGGGCAACCCGCCCAGCCTCATCAACATCCCGAGCGGCTGTGCCTTCAACCCCCGCTGCCCGTACGCGGACGTCCCCAAGGGCGGCATCACGCGCACCCAGCGGCCCGAGCTGGCGCCGGCCGGCGACCGCCACTTCTCGGCCTGCCACATGCCGCAGGAGGAGCGCACCCGGATCTGGACCGAAGAGATTGCGCCGAAACTGTGAGCGAGACCATGGAACCCCTCCTCAAGGTCACCGGCCTGAAGAAGCACTTCCCCATCAAGAAGGGGCTTCTCCAGCGCCAGACCGGTGCGGTCAAGGCGGTCGACGGGATCGACTTCGAGGTCCTGCCCGGTGAGACCCTCGGCGTCGTCGGCGAGTCCGGCTGCGGCAAGTCCACGATGGGCCGGCTCATCACCCGGCTCCTCGAACCGACCGACGGCACGGTCGAGTTCCAGGGCAAGGACATCTCCCACCTGGGAGTCGGCGGGATGCGCCCGTTCCGCCGGGACATCCAGATGATCTTCCAGGACCCGTACGGCTCGCTGAACCCGCGCCACACGGTCGGCACGATCGTCTCCGCGCCCTTCAAGCTCCAGGGCGTCGAGCCCGAGGGCGGTGTGCGGAAGGAGGTCCAGCGCCTCCTGGGTCTCGTGGGCCTCAACCCCGAGCACTACAACCGCTACCCGCACGAGTTCTCGGGCGGTCAGCGCCAGCGCATCGGCATCGCCCGGGCCCTGGCCCTGAAGCCGAAGCTGGTGGTGGCGGACGAGCCGGTGTCGGCCCTGGACGTCTCCATCCAGGCCCAGGTGGTCAACCTGCTGGACGACCTCCAGCAGGAGCTCGGCCTCACGTACGTGATCATCGCGCACGACCTCTCGGTCATCCGGCACGTCTCGGACCGCATCGCGGTGATGTACCTCGGCAAGGTCGTCGAGCTCGCGGACCGCAAGTCCCTGTACGAGAACCCGATGCACCCGTACACCCGGGCCCTGATGTCCGCGGTCCCGATCCCGGACCCGCGCCGCCGGGGCGCCAAGAGCGACCGCATCCTGCTCACCGGCGACGTCCCGTCCCCGATCGCCCCGCCGCCGGGCTGCCGCTTCCACACCCGGTGCTGGAAGGCGACGGACCTCTGCAAGACCCAGGAGCCCCCGCTCCTGGAACTCCGGCCGGGCCAGCGTGTGGCCTGCCACCACCCGGAGAACACGGAGGGCCTGACGATCCCGGGGGCCCGGGAGTCGGTCGAGATCACGAAGACCGAGGAGAAGGCGACGGAGGCCGAGGCGGAGTCCGCGACCGAGGCCTCGGCTGAGGCCTCGGCTGAGGCCGAGTCCGCGGCGGCGCCCGAGTCCGACTCGGAGCCGTCGACCGAGGGCGAAGCGCCCAAGGCGTGACACCCGGAGGCCCCTGCCGCACCGATGCGGCAGGGGCCTCCGTCGTCCCGCGGACACAACCGGGACAATGGGGCGGTGCTCCACGATCTGTTCAGCCCCGACGTCCAGCACGCCCTGGACCTCGTCGGCATCTTCGTCTTCGCCATCTCCGGCGCGCTCCTCGCCGTCCGCAAGAACTTCGACGTCTTCGGCATAGCGGTCCTCGCCGAGGTCACCGCCCTCGGCGGCGGTCTCCTCCGCGACCTGATCATCGGCGCCGTACCTCCGGCCGCCTTCACCGATCTCGGCTACTTCGTCATGCCGCTGGTCGCGACCGTCCTCGTCTTCTTCCTCCACCCGGAGGTCGAGCGGACCCAGCGCGCCGTCAACGTCTTCGACGCGGCCGGCCTCGGGCTGTTCTGCGTGACCGGCACGACGAAGGCGTACGACTACGGCCTCGGCCTCACCTCCTCCGCCGCGCTCGGGCTGGCGACCGCCGTCGGCGGCGGCGTCCTGCGGGACGTGCTCGCCAACGAGGTGCCGTCCCTGCTGCGCTGGGACCGCGACCTGTACGCCGTCCCCGCGATCGTCGGAGCGACGATGGTCGTGCTCTGCATCCGCTTCGACATGCTCAACGCCTTCACCAGCGGCGCCGCCGTCCTCACGGCCTTCGTCCTCCGCCTCCTCGCGATGCACTACCACTGGCGCGCGCCCCGCGCCTGGAACCGCCGCTCCTCCGCACGCGAGGAACCGCAAAAAGCTACCGCTCAGTAATGAGCCGGTGTACCGTCGGAGCCATGAGCACGAGCACCGAGACGACCGCCGCCGCGACGACCGCCGTCGAGACCGCGAGCGAGTTCGACCGCGACACCGCCGTCACCCTCCGGGCCCCCGGCGTCTACGACGCCGACCTCTCCGCCGGCTGGACGATCATCCAGGCCGTCAACGGCGGCTATCTCCTCGCCCTGCTCGGCCGCGCCCTCGGCGACCACCTCCCGCACCCGGACCCGTTCACGATCTCGGCGCACTACCTCACGCCGTCCGTGCCCGGGCCCGCGGTGATCCGGACCGAGACCGTCCGCACCGGCCGGACCCTCTCCACCGGGCAGGCCTCGCTCTTCCAGTACGCCGAGGACGGCACCGAGGTCGAGCGCATCCGCGTCCTCGCCTCGTACGGCGACCTCGACGCCCTCGCCGACGACGTCCGCACCACCGCGACGCCGCCCGCGTTCGCCCCGATCGAGAACTGCTTCAGCGCCGCCGACAACCCGGCCCCGAGGATCCCCGGCTCCTCCGCCATCGCCGACCGCCTGGACCTCCGCCTCGACCCGGCCTGCGTGGGCTGGGCGGTCGGCGCCCCGTCCGGCAAGGGCGAGATGCGGGCCTGGTTCGGCCTCGCCGACGGCCGCGCGCCGGACGCGCTCTCCCTGCTGCTCACGGTCGACGCGCTGCCGCCGACCTCCTTCGAGCTCGGCCTCAAGGGCTGGACCCCGACCGTGGAGCTCACCACCCACGTCCGCTGCCGCCCGGCCCCCGGCCCCCTGCGGGTCTCCATCACGACCCGCAACCTCGCCGGCGGCTTCCTGGAGGAGGACGCCGAGGTCTGGGACAGCGCCGACCGCCTGGTCGCCCAGTCCCGCCAACTGGCCCGCGCCCCGCGCGGCTGAAACCCCCGCGCGGCTGAAGCTCCCGCGCGGCTGAAACCCGGGGCGGCCGACGCCCCGGGCGACCCGCGTGACGGAGTGGGCAGGGACGTAAACAGGCCAGCCGCCGAGGCTGCCGCGGTGGGCTCGTAGAATCGACCCACCATGGCTTACCTCGACCACGCCGCGACCACGCCCATGCTGCCCGAGGCGATCGAGGCGATGACCGCCCACCTCGCCGTCACGGGCAACGCCTCCTCCCTGCACGCCGCCGGCCGGCGCGCCCGGCGGACCGTCGAGGAAGGGCGCGAGACGCTCGCCGCCGCGCTCGGCGCGCGGCCCAGCGAGGTCGTCCTCACCTCCGGCGGCACCGAGGCCGACAACCTCGCCGTGAAGGGCCTCTACTGGGCCCGCCGCGACGCCGACCCGCGCCGTACCCGCGTCCTCGCCAGCCCGGTCGAGCACCACGCCGTCCTCGACGCCGTCGACTGGCTCGCCGGCCACGAGGGCGCCGACGTCGAGTACCTGCCCGTCGACCGCTACGGCCGGGTCCACCCCGAGGCCCTGCGCGAGGCGATCGCCCGCGACCCCGGATCCGTCGCCCTCGCCACCGTCATGTGGGCGAACAACGAGATCGGCACCGTCATGCCGGTCCGCGGACTCGCCGACGTCGCCGCCGAGTTCGGCGTACCCCTGCACGCCGACGCCGTCCAGGCGGTCGGCCAGGTCCCCGTCGACTTCGCCGCCTCCGGCCTCGCCGCGATGACCGTCTCCGGCCACAAGATCGGCGGCCCGTACGGGATCGGCGCCCTGCTCCTCGGCCGCGAGTACACCCCCGTGCCCGTCCTGCACGGCGGCGGCCAGGAGCGGCACGTCCGCTCCGGCACCCTCGACGTGCCCGCCGTCGCCGCCTTCGCCGTCGCCGCCCGGCTCGCCACCGAGCGCCGCGAGGAGTTCGCCCGCGAGGTCGGCGCCCTGCGCGACGAGCTCGTCACCGCCGTCCGTACGCTCGTCCCCGACGCGATCCTCGGCGGCGACCCCGTCGAGCGGCTCCCCGCCAACGCCCACTTCACCTTCCCGGGCTGCGAGGGCGACTCCCTGCTCCTGCTGCTCGACGCCGCCGGCATCGCCTGCTCCACCGGCTCCGCCTGCACCGCCGGCATCGCCCAGCCCAGCCACGTCCTGCTCGCCACGGGCACCGACCCGGACCTGGCCCGGGGCACCCTGCGCTTCTCCCTGGGCCACACCTCCACCGAGGAGGACGTGACGGCCGTCGCCGAGGCGATCGGCCCGGCCGTGGAACGCGCGAGGACCGCCGGCCTCAGCTGAGGCCCGGAAGGGCCGTCACACGGGCTTCTTCGACGCCTCGCGCACGAGTCGCAGATAGCGGTCCCAGTCCCAGTGCGGCCCGGGGTCGGTGTGGTCGGTGCCCTCGACCTCCACGTGCCCGATGATGTGCTCCCGGTCCACAGGTATCCCGTACCGGGCGCAGATGTCGGCCGTCAGCCGCGCCGACCCCGCGTACATCGCCGCCGTGAAGTCCTGCGGCCGGTCGACGAAGCCCTCGTGCTCGATGCCGATGCTCCGCTCGTTCATGTCGCGGTTCCCGGCGTGGAACGCGACGTCGAGCTCCCGGATCATCTGCGCCACATGGCCGTCCTTGCGGACGACGTAGTGCGCGGCGGCCCCGTGCCCCGGGTTCTTGAAGACCTTCAGCGCGGTCGCGTAACTGCCCTGCACGACATGGATCACGACCCGGTCTATCCCGTAGTCGTCCGGCCGGTCGGCCCGCCGCCAGTTCGCCCGCGCCGCCGAGGTCCACTCGGCGCCCCGGTGGTCGAGCGCGCCCTCGACCCGCTTCTTCTCCATGCCCGGCAGCCGCCACCACGCGCGCGCCAGCTCGTCCCTGGCCAGCGCGGCCGTGCCCAGCACGGCGACCCCGCCGCCGAGCAGGACGGCCCGCCGCCCCACCCGCCTGTCCGTACCGCTCCCCTTGCTCCCCATGCCCAAGAGAACGTTTACTCCCGCGACCATGGTTCCCGGGCCCCGTACCCTGGTAGGGCTATGACTGAGACCCCGCGCCCGCGCCCCCTTCGTGTCCTCGCCGCCATGTCCGGCGGTGTGGACTCCGCCGTCGCCGCCGCCCGTGCCGCCGAAGCAGGCCACGACGTCACCGGCGTGCACCTCGCGCTCTCCGCGAACCCGCAGTCGTTCCGTACCGGAGCGCGCGGCTGCTGCACGATCGAGGACTCGCGCGACGCGCGCCGGGCCGCCGACGTCATCGGCATCCCGTTCTACGTGTGGGACCTCGCCGAGCGGTTCCGCGAGGACGTCGTCGACGACTTCGTCGCCGAGTACGAGGCGGGCCGCACGCCCAACCCCTGCCTCCGCTGCAACGAGAAGATCAAGTTCGCGGCGCTCCTCGACAAGGCCCTCGCCCTCGGCTTCGACGCGGTCTGCACCGGTCACTACGCCACGGTCGTCCTCAACGACGACGGCACGCGCGAGCTGCACCGCGCCTCCGACATGGCGAAGGACCAGTCGTACGTCCTCGGCGTGCTCGACGAGAAGCAGCTCGCCCATGCGATGTTCCCGCTCGGCGACACCCTCACCACCAAGGACGAGATCCGGGCGGAGGCCGAGCGGCGCGGGCTCGCGGTCGCGAAGAAGCCCGACAGCCACGACATCTGCTTCATCGCCGACGGCGACACCCAGGGCTTCCTCGCCTCCCGCCTGGGCAAGGCGGAGGGCGACATCGTCGACGAGGCGGGCACGAAGGTCGGCAGCCACGAGGGCGCGTACGGCTTCACCATCGGCCAGCGCAAGGGCCTGCGGATCGGCCACCCGGCCGCGGACGGCAAGCCCCGCTACGTCCTCGACATCTCGCCCGTGAACAACACGGTCACGGTCGGCCCGGTCGAGGCCCTGGACGTCACCGCCCTCACCGCGATCAAGCCCCGCTGGTGCGGCACGGCCCCCGAGGGCTCCGGCCGCTACACCGCCCAGCTCCGCGCCCACGGCGGCGAGACCGAGGTGACGGCCGTCCTGGCGGACGGCGAGCTCACGGTCGCCTTCGCCGAGCCGGTCCGCGGCGTGGCGCCCGGCCAGGCGATCGTGCTCTACGACGGCACGCGCGTCGTCGGCTCGGCCACCATCGCCACGACGACCCGCCGCACGACGGAGCCCACCCCGGTGTAACCCCGCGCGTCACCCCCTACGGTGGAGCGCATGAACATCTGCGTCTTCCTCTCCGCCGCCGACCTCGACGAGCGCTACACGGCTCCGGCGCGCGAGTTCGCCGGCCTCCTCGGCAAGGCCGGCCACACCCTCGTCTGGGGTGGCTCCGACACGGGCCTGATGAAGGTCGTCGCGGACGGCGCCGAGGAGGCGGGCGGCCGGCTCGTCGGCGTCTCCGTCGACTTCCTCCAGGCCAAGGCCCGCCCGGGCACGGACGAGATGGTCGTCGCCCGTGACCTGGCCGAGCGCAAGGCGCTCCTCCTCGCCAAGTCCGACGCCATCGTCGTCATGGTCGGCGGCATCGGCACCCTCGACGAGGCCACCGAGATCCTGGAGCTGAAGAAGCACGGCAAGCACACCAAGCCGGTGGTCCTGCTCAACACGGCGGGCTTCTACGACGGCCTGAAGACCCAGCTCCGCCGCATGGAGGACGAGGGCTTCCTGCCGATCCCGCTCACCGACCTCGTCTTCTTCGCGGAGGACGGCCCGACGGCCCTCGCCCACCTGGAGGGGAACATCGCCTCCCGCTGATGCGAGCATGGTGCCCATGGCTACACATGTGATCACCGGAGCCGGTTCCGGCATCGGCGCGGCCGTCGCGCGCCGCCTCCACGCGCGCGGGGACGAACTCGTGCTGCACGCGCGCGACGCGGGACGGGCCAAGGAGCTCGCCACGCGGTTCCCGGGCGCGCGGACGCTCGTCGGGGACCTGGCCGACCCGGACCGGCTGTCCTGGGCCTTCTCGCACCAGACCATGCCGGAGCAGGTGGACAGCCTGCTGCACATCGCGGGCGTCGTCGACCTCGGGCCGGTCGGGGACCTCACCCCGAAGACCTGGCACCACCAGCTCAACGTCAACCTGATCGCCCCGGCCGAGCTGACCCGGCACCTCCTGCCCCAGCTGCGGGTCTCCCAGGGCCACGTCGTCTTCGTGAACTCGGGCGCCGGGCTCGCCGCGCACGCCGAGTGGAGCGCGTACGCCGCCTCCAAGCACGGCCTCAAGGCCCTCGCGGACTCCCTGCGCCACGAGGAGCACGCCAACGGCGTGCGGGTGACCTCGGTCTACCCGGGCCGCACCGCGAGCCCCATGCAGGCCAAGGTGCACCAGCAGGAGGGCAAGGAGTACGACGCGTCGAAGTGGATCGACCCGGAGTCGGTCGCGACGGCGATCCTCACCGCGATCGACCTGCCGCGCGACGCCGAGATCAACGACCTGACCGTCCGTCCGGGACGGTAGGACGGTGGACATGAGCGACACGAGGCTCTTCGGCCCGGCCACCGGCGTCGGGTCCCTGCCCGGCGGCGACGCCCGCGAGGCCGCGAAGACGGTCACCGGCTCCTTCGAGGACTTCCCCTTCCTCGCGGAGCTGCCCGCCCGCGGGCCCGGCGCCGACATGATCGGCCGGACCATCGGGATGCTCGTCGACCTCTACGCGCACGTCGAGCCGAGCGGCTGGCGGATCAGCGACCGGCCCGGCCGGGACACCAAGCGGGCCCGCTCCTGGCTCGGCGAGGACCTGGACGCCCTGGAGGAGTTCACCCAGGGGTACGAGGGCCCCCTCAAGGTGCAGGCGGTGGGCCCGTGGACGCTCGCCGCCGCCCTGGAGCTGCGCGGGGGCGAGGCGGCCCTCCGCGACCCGGGCGCCTGCCGCGACCTGGTCGGCTCCCTCACGGAGGGGCTCCGCACCCACCTCGCGGAGCTGGCCAAGCGGATCCCCGGGGCCCGGATCGTCCTCCAGCTCGACGAGCCCTCGCTCACGGCCGTCCTGGGCGGACGCGTCCGTACCGCCAGCGGCTACCGCACCTACCGGGCCGTCGACCGGCAGGTCGCCGAAAGCGCCCTGCGGGAGGTCGTCGCGGTCCACGACGGGCCGGTCGTCGTCCACTCCTGTGCCCCCGACGTCCCCTTCGCGCTGCTGCGCCGGGCCGGCGTCGCCGGGGTCTCGTTCGACTTCGGGCTTCTCACCGAACGTGACGAGGAGTCGATCGGCGAGGCCGTGGAGGCCGGCACGAAGCTCTTCACCGGTGTGGTGCCGTCCACCGACGGCCCGTTGTCGGACCCGGGCGGTAGCGTCATGGGTGTCAGGACGCTGTGGCGCAGGTTGGGGCTGAATCCGGGGACTCTCGCGGAGTCCGTGGTCATCACTCCCACGTGCGGGCTCGCAGGCGCTTCGCCCGCCTATGCCCGCGCGGCGCTCGCCCACTGCGCCCGGGCGGCGAGATCGCTCGCGGACAACCCAGAGTGACCGGGTTTCGAGGCACGGGAGGACGGACGAAGGTGGCAGTCGAACAGGGGGCCCTGCCCGCCGAGGCACGGGAGAAGCACGCCGAGCTGGCGGAGCAGGTCGAGGAGCACCGCTTCCGGTACTACGTGAAGGACCAGCCGGTCATCAGCGACGGCGACTTCGACAAACTCCTGCGCGCCCTGGAGGCACTGGAGGAGGAGTACCCGGAGCTCCGGACGCCGGACTCGCCGACCCAGAAGGTCGCCGGGCAGTACGAGACCGACTTCACCTCCGTCGAGCACCGGGAGCGCATGCTCTCCCTGGACAACGCCTTCGACGACGAGGAACTGGCCGCCTGGGCCGAGCGGATCGCGCGGGACGTCGGCACCCCCGACTACCACTACCTGTGCGAGCTCAAGGTCGACGGCCTCGCCGTGAACCTCACGTACGAGCACGGGCGGCTGACCCGGGCCGCGACCCGCGGCGACGGCCGGACCGGCGAGGACATCACGCCCAACGTGCGGACGATCGCCGACATCCCGGAGCGGCTGCACGGCGAGCGGATCCCGGACCTCGTCGAGATCCGTGGCGAGGTCTACTTCCCGATGGAGGCCTTCGAGGGGCTCAACGCCCGCCTGGTGGAGGCGGGGGACAAGCCCTTCGCCAACCCGCGCAACGCGGCCGCCGGTTCGCTCCGCCAGAAGGACCCCAAGGTCACCGCCTCCCGCCCGCTCCACATGGTGGTCCACGGCATCGGCGCCCGCGAGGGCTTCGAGATCACCCGGCTCTCGGAGACGTACGCACTGCTCCACGAGTGGGGCCTGCCCACCGCCCGGCACAACCGGGTGGTCGACTCGCTCGCCGGCGTGCGGGAGTTCATCGCGTACTTCGGCGAGAACCGCCACTCCGTCGAGCACGAGATCGACGGGGTCGTCGTCAAGCTCGACGAGATCCCGCTCCAGGGCCGGCTCGGCTCCACGGCGCGCGCCCCTCGCTGGGCCATCGCCTGGAAGTACGCGCCGGAGGAGGTCAACACCAAGCTGGTCGACATCAAGGTCGGCGTGGGCAGGACCGGGCGCGTCACGCCGTACGCGCAGGTGGAGCCGGTGACCGTGGCCGGCTCCGAGGTCGAGTTCGCCACCCTCCACAACCAGGAGGTGGTGAAGGCCAAGGGCGTGCTCATCGGCGACACGGTCGTGCTGCGCAAGGCCGGTGACGTGATCCCCGAGATCCTCGGGCCGGTCGCCGACCTGCGGGACGGCAGCGAGCGGGAGTTCGTGATGCCCGCCGAGTGCCCGGAGTGCGGGACGCCGCTGAAGGCGATGAAGGAGGGCGACATCGACCTCCGCTGCCCGAACGCGCAGACCTGCCCGGCCCAGCTGCGCGAGCGGCTCTTCTTCCTCGCCGGGCGCCAGTGCCTGGACATCGAGAACTTCGGTTCGGTGGCGGCGGCGGCGCTGACCAACCCCCTTCCACCGTCCCCCAAGCTCTCGGCTTCGCTCGAGCAGGGGGCACCCCCATCGCCGCCGCTCGTCGACGAGGGCGACCTCTTCGACCTCACCATCGAGCAGCTGCTTCCGATCAAGGCGTACGTCCTCGACCCGGACAGCGGGCTGCCCAAGCGGGACCCGAAGACCGGCGAGGAGAAGATCGTCACGGTCTTCGCCAACCAGAAGGGCGAGCCGAAGAAGAACGCCCTGTCGATGCTGGAGAACATCGCGGCGGCCAAGGAGCGGCCGCTCGCCCGCTTCATCAACGGCCTGTCGATCCGGCACGTGGGTCCGGTCGCGGCCGAGGCGCTGGCCCGTGAGTTCCGCTCCCTGGAGCGGATCGAGCAGGCGAGCGAGGAGGAGCTGGCGGCCGTCGACGGCGTCGGCGGGATCATCGCGACCGCCGTGAAGCAGTGGTTCGCCGAGGAGTGGCACCGCGAGATCGTGCGCAAGTGGCGCGCCGCCGGAGTGTCGCTGGAGGACGAGGGCGCCGGGGAGGACGTCGGACCGCGTCCGCTGGAAGGTCTCACGGTCGTCGTCACCGGCACTCTGGAGAAGTTCACCAGGGATGGCGCAAAAGAGTCCCTCCAAGCGCTCGGAGCGAAGGTGACCGGTTCCGTTTCGAAGAAGACCGCCTTTGTGGTCGTGGGCGAAAACCCTGGTTCGAAGTACGACAAGGCGATGCAGCTGAAGGTTCCGGTTCTGGACGAGGAAGGCTTCTCCGTCCTGCTCGAACAAGGTCCCGAAGCCGCTCGCGAGGCCGCGGTGCCGGTCGCCGAATAGCCGCCGCCGGCCGCCCGGGCGTTCACCCGTTCGGCGCATACCAGATCGTTACGGGTGGCCGGGTCGCATTCGGGCAAGACAGGGAGAGCGCTGCCCGTCGGAGCCCTCGGCGGCCTACTGTGGTGACCGTGCGTCCTGTCCCGCACGTCCGCGCGAGGGCTGTGCCGGTCGTGCGCGCCAGGACGAACGGCCCAGTGGCATGAGGAACGGCCGCCCGGTGGCGGCCGCATGGCGGACGGCCGGACGACGGACGGCCGCGCGAGCGCGGCCCATCGCACACCGACGGCACCGCCGCCTGTGAGAGGGACGGGAATGGAACCGACCGAGAGCGCCGCCCCGGCCCCACGGCCGTACGGCCGTGTGGTCCCCACGGGCCTGACCTCCCGGCTGCCCGCAGCCGTGGTGGGCATCGCCGCCGTCGTGCTCGTCGCCGGCCTCCAGCGGGCCCTGAGCACCGGACACGGACTCTTCCCCGGCGGGGCCGCCGGCTGGTCCCTCGCCGTCCTCACCGGCCTCATCGTCGGTCACCTGGTCGCGCTCGGCCGCGACCGCTGGTGGGGCGGTACGGGCTCCGGCGCCGCCCTCACCCTCGCCGTGCTCCTGCTGTACGGCTGGGTGCCCGCCGGACTCGTCTCGCTGACCGTCGTCGCCCTCGTCGGCGCCGCCCGCCGGCACCGCTGGAGGCAGGGCCTGCTGCACGGCGCCGCCGACGTCCTCGGGGTCGGCGCCGCCGCCCTCGTCCTCGCCCTCTTCGGAGACGTACCGACCGTCGAGGAGCCCTGGCAGCCCCTCGACTGGGCGATCGGGGACCTCCCGGAAGTCGTCCTCGCCGCGGCCGCCTACCTCGTGGTGACCCGGATCCTGCTGTGGTACACGCTCGCGCCCCAGGGCCGCGGACTGCCCACCATCGCCCGCACCGCCCTCCTCCGGCAGGGGCTCGTCGCCGTCGCCCTGCTCGGCATCGCCCCGCTCATCTGCGTCGTCGCCGCCACCCGGCCCGTCCTCCTGCCCCTCTTCGCCGTCCCCCTCATCGCCCTCGACTCCACCCTCTGGATCGCCCGGGCCCGCGCCGAGGAACAGCTGCGCGACCCGCTGACCGGGCTCCCCAACCGCCAGTGGCTCCTGGAGCGGGCCTGGACGGCCCTGGAGGAGGCCGAGGGCGAAGGCGCCCGAGCCGCCCTCGTCCTGATCGACCTCGACCGGTTCCGGTCGGTCAACGACACCCTCGGACACCTCGCGGGCGACCGGCTGCTCCTCCAGATCGCCGACCGGCTCCGCCTCGCCCTGCCCCGCGGCGCCGAGGCCGCCCGGCTCGGCGGCGACGAGTTCGCCGTCCTGCTGCCCACCGCCGACTCCACCACCAGCGCCCAGCGCGTCGCCCGCCATCTCGTCGCGGAACTCTCCTCCCCGCTCGACCTCGACGGACTCACCCTCGTCCTGGAGGCCAGCGCCGGCGTCGCCGTCTTCCCCGACCACGCCCTCGACGCCGAGGGCCTGCTGCGCCGCGCCGACGTCGCCATGTACCAGGCCAAGCGGGACCGCACGGGTGTCGAGGTCTACGAGTCCAAGCGCGACTCCAACACCCCCGACCGGCTCGGCCTGCTCGGCGACCTGCGCCGCGCGCTCGACGCCGGCGAGGTCGAACTCCACTACCAGCCCAAGGTCCGCTTCGACGGCCAGGTCGCCGGTCTGGAGGCGCTCGTCCGCTGGGTCCACCCGGAGCGCGGGAAGGTCCCGCCGGACGAGTTCATCGCCATCGCCGAGTCCTCCGGCCTGATGCCCCACCTCACCGAGTACGTCCTGGAGACCGCCCTCGCCCAGGTCGCCCGCTGGCGCGCCCAGGGCCTCAACGTCCCGGTCGCGGTCAACGTCTCGCCGCGCGACGTCCACACCCCCGGCTTCGCGGGCGCCGTCGCCGCCCGCCTCGCCCGCCACGGCGTCCCGGCCGGCGCCCTCCAGCTGGAGATAACGGAGCACGTGCTCCTGGAGGACCCCCAGCGGGCCGCCGATACCCTCAACGGCCTCACCGGCCACGGCGTCAAGATGTCCCTCGACGACTTCGGCACCGGCTACTCCTCCCTCGTCCATCTGCGCCGGCTGCCCGTCAGCGAACTGAAGATCGACCGCTCTTTCGTCGCCCGGCTCGCCGTCGACACCGAGGACGCCGAGATCGTCCGCTGCACCCTCGACCTCGCCCACTCGCTCGGCCTCCTCGTCGTCGCCGAGGGCGTGGAGGACGACGAGACCTGGGAGCGCCTCCGCGACCTGGGCTGCGACGCCGTCCAGGGCTGGCTGGTCGCCGCCGCGATGCCGCCCGCCGAGGCGACCGCCTGGCTGCTGGCCCGCGGCGAGCGCGGCTGGCGCCGCCCCGTCGACATCGCCGCCGAACTCGCCGCCGAGGTCGACGTCGACCATCCCTCCGGCCAGGTCGTCCAGTAGAGGGTGTCGCGCCCCGGCCCGACCGTTTCACGGGGAGTGGCACCGGCCCCATAGGATGGGCCAACACCATCAAGCTCACCCCGTGAGGATCCGCATGCCTGGCATCACGCGCGAGGAGGTCGCCCACCTCGCACGGCTGGCGCGTCTGGAGCTGAAGGGCGAAGAACTCGATCACTTCGCCGGCCAGCTCGACGACATCATCGGCGCGGTCGCCCGCGTCTCCGAGGTCGCCGACCAAGACGTACCGCCGACCTCCCACCCGCTGCCGCTGACCAATGTCATGCGCGCGGACGAGGTCCGTCCGTCGCTCACCCCCGAGCAGGCGCTCTCCGGCGCCCCGGCCCAGGAGCAGCAGCGTTTCAAGGTGCCGCAGATCCTGGGGGAGGACTAACACGTCATGACGGACAACATCATCATCAAGCTCACGGCCGCCGAGATCGCCGGGAAGATCGCCGCCGGCGAGCTCACCGCGGTCCAGGTCACCGAGGCCCACCTCGCCCGCATCGAGGCCGTCGACGAGAAGGTCCACGCCTTCCTGCACGTCGACCGCGAGGGCGCCCTCGCGCAGGCGCGCGCCGTCGACGAGAAGCGCGCCCGCGGCGAGAAGCTCGGCCCGCTGGCCGGCGTCCCGCTCGCCCTCAAGGACATCTTCACCACGGTCGGCATTCCGACGACCGTCGGTTCGAAGATGCTGGAGGGCTGGATCCCGCCGTACGACGCGACCCTGGTCAAGAACCTCAAGGCCGCCGACGTCGTCATCCTCGGCAAGACCAACATGGACGAGTTCGCGATGGGCTCCTCCACGGAGAACAGCGCCTACGGTCCGACCGGCAACCCCTGGGACCTGACCCGGATCCCCGGCGGCTCCGGCGGTGGCTCCTCGGCCGCCCTCGCCGCGTACGAGGCCCCGCTCGCCATCGGCACGGACACCGGCGGCTCGATCCGCCAGCCCGCCGCCGTCACCGGCACGGTCGGCGTCAAGCCGACCTACGGCGCGGTCTCCCGCTACGGCATGGTCGCCTTCTCCTCCTCCCTCGACCAGGGCGGCCCCTGCGCCCGTACGGTCCTGGACGCGGCCCTCCTGCACGAGGCGATCGCCGGGCACGACCCGCTCGACTCGACCTCCATCGACGCCCCGGTCCCGCCGGTCGTCGAGGCCGCCCGGAACGGCTCGGTCGCCGGCATGCGCGTCGGCGTCGTCAAGCAGTTCCGCGGCGAGGGCTACCAGGCCGGTGTCGTGCAGCGCTTCGACGAGTCCGTCGAGCTGCTCAAGTCGCTGGGCGCCGAGATCGTCGAGCTGGACTGCCCGACCTTCGACCTCGCCCTGTCGGCGTACTACCTGATCGCGCCGTCCGAGTGCTCCTCGAACCTGGCCCGCTTCGACGCCATGCGCTACGGCCTGCGGGTCGGCGACGACGGCACGCGGTCCGCCGAGGAAGTCACCGCCCTCACCCGTGAGGCCGGCTTCGGCGACGAGGTCAAGCGCCGCATCATCCTGGGTACGTACGCGCTGAGCTCCGGCTACTACGACGCGTACTACGGCTCGGCCCAGAAGGTCCGTACCCTCATCACCCGCGAGTTCGAGCAGGCCTTCGAGGAGGTGGACGTGATCGTCTCCCCGACGACCCCGACCACCGCCTTCCCGATCGGCGAGCGCGCCGACGACCCGATGGCGATGTACCTCGCGGACCTGTGCACCATCCCGACCAACCTGGCCGGCAACGCCGCGATGTCGCTGCCCTGCGGTCTCGCTCCCGAGGACGGGCTGCCGGTCG
Source organism: Streptomyces sp. NBC_01255 (assembly GCF_036226445.1). NCBI lineage: Bacteria > Bacillati > Actinomycetota > Actinomycetes > Kitasatosporales > Streptomycetaceae > Streptomyces > Streptomyces sp. NBC_01255. The sequence goes on along the minus strand of NZ_CP108474.1, from coordinate 2,642,773 downwards.
GTCTGCAGATCATCGCTCCCGCCCTGAAGGACGACCGGCTGTACAAGGTCGGCGCCGCCGTCGAGGCCGCGTTCGTGGAAAAGTGGGGGCATCCGCTGCTTGAGGAGGCTCCGTCGCTGTGAGTACCAGTGCACTGCAGAAGGCCAAGGGCTTCAAGAAGTCCAAGACCGGCACGTACCTGTCCATCGGCACCACCGCGTTCGGCCTGCTGGGCGTGGTCAAGCGGGGCCGTGCGGCCCGTAGCGAGCACGACACGCTCAAGCTGCTCGACGCCGTCGTGTCCGCCGCCGCCATCGCCACCGGCGTCGCTCTCCTCGTGCGCGAGCTCAAGCGCATCGGTGACGACGACGTCCTGTTCGGCTGAGGCCGAAGGCATCAGAGGAATTCTCACCGTGACTGTCACTGAACTGCTGTCGTACGACGCGGCCCTCGCGGCGTTCGACCCCGTCATGGGCCTGGAGGTCCATGTCGAGCTCGGCACCAAGACGAAGATGTTCTGCGGCTGCTCGACCGAGCTGGGCGCGGAGCCGAACTCGCAGACGTGCCCGACCTGCCTTGGCATGCCCGGCTCGCTGCCGGTGGTCAACGCGATCGGCGTCGAGTCGGCCATCAAGATCGGTCTCGCGCTGAACTGCGAGATCGCCGAGTGGTGCCGCTTCGCCCGGAAGAACTACTTCTATCCGGACATGCCGAAGAACTTCCAGACCTCCCAGTACGACGAGCCGATCGCCTTCAACGGCTACCTGGACGTCCAGCTGGAGGACGGCGAGATCTTCCGCGTGGAGATCGAGCGCGCCCACATGGAGGAGGACACCGGCAAGTCGCTGCACGTCGGCGGCGCCACCGGCCGTATCCACGGAGCGTCCCACTCCCTGCTGGACTACAACCGCGCCGGCATCCCGCTCATCGAGATCGTCACCAAGCCGATCGAGGGCGCGGGCGAGCGGGCCCCCGAGGTCGCCAAGGCGTACGTCGCCGAGCTGCGCGAGCTGATCCGCGCCCTCGGTGTCTCCGAGGCGCGCATGGACAAGGGCCAGATGCGCTGCGACGTGAACCTGTCGCTGCGTCCGCACGGCGTCGAGAAGTTCGGCACCCGCTCGGAGACGAAGAACGTCAACTCGCTCCGTTCGGTGGAGCGTGCGGCGCGCTTCGAGATCCAGCGCCACGCGGCCGTGCTCACCGCCGGTGGCACGATCATCCAGGAGACCCGTCACTTCCACGAGGACGACGGCTCCACCACCTCCGGCCGGATCAAGGACAACGCCGAGGACTACCGGTACTTCCCGGAGCCCGACCTCGTCCCCGTCGCCCCGGCCCGTGCCTGGGTCGAGGAGCTGCGGGGCGGGCTGCCCGAGCTGCCGCGCCTGCGCCGCAACCGGCTGCGCGAGGAGTGGGGCGTGTCCGAGCTGGACATGCAGTCCATCCTCAACGCGGGCGCGGTCGACTCGATCGTCGCCACGATCGAGGCGGGCGCGGACGCGACGTCGGCCCGCAAGTGGTGGATGGGCGAGCTCGCCCGTAACGCCAACGAGCAGGGCGTCTCGCTGGAGGAGCTGGCGATCACCCCGTCGGACGTGGCCCGGGTCTCCGCCCTGGTCGCCTCCGGCGACCTGAACGACAAGCTGGCCCGCCAGGTCATCGAGGGTGTTCTCGCCGGCGAGGGCACCCCGGACGCGGTCGTCGAGAAGCGCGGTCTGAAGGTCGTCTCCGACGACGGCGCGCTCGGTACGGCGGTCGACGAGGCCATCGCGGGCAATGCGGCCATCGCGGACAAGATCCGCGGCGGCAAGGTCGCGGCGGTCGGCGCCCTGGTGGGCGCGGTCATGAAGGCCACCCGCGGCCAGGCGGACGCGGCGAAGGTCAAGGACCTGATCCTGGAGAAGCTGGGCGTCAGCGAGGGCTGAGCCTCTTCTCGTACGGACATGTGAGCGGCCCCGCACCGGAGTTCCGGTGCGGGGCCGTTCGTATGCCCGTGCCGCTACTTGCTCAGCGTCGGTTCGCCGAGCACCAGCCGGCCCATGTCGCAGGAGTCTCCCGGGTCCCGGTACGCGATGCGCAGGCGCAGTCCGTGGTCGAGGTCGAGCGTCAGCTTCTCGGGTGAGCCCAGGTTGACCACACCGGTGTGGACGGCCTTGCCGTCGACACTGATGGTGAGCCGGGCGGCGGTGTTCTCGGAGGCGTCGTCGACCCCGGCGAGGAGGGTGAGCGTCTTCCACTCGGTGCTCAGGTTGTACTCGGCGGAGCCCGAGCACTCCTCGTCGATGCCCGTGGGCACCAGCGCCGTCTCGTAGTAGGTGGCCTTCACCGTGCCGTTGCCGACCTCCAGCGAGGCGTACTGGCCCCTGGCCACGGTGTCGAGAGTGGTGAGGGAGACCGAGCTCGGGCCGGGGCCGGGTGTGTGCCCGGAGGGGGACGCGCTGTCCGTCGGAGACGCGGTGGCGGAGGTCTCTCCGGACCCGGACGCGGACCCGGTGCCGTCTCCGGGCGTGCTGGACGTGGTGGGCGTGCCGGACGTGGTGGCGGGGGTCGTGGAGCTGCCCGGCTTGGCACCGTTCGCGCCGCCGTTCCCTCCGGACGGCCTGTCGCCCAGGAAGCGTGCTCCGATGACGATGCCGCTGGTCAGCACGGCGGCGGCGAGGACCGCGGCCAGCACCGCGTTGCGCCGCTTCCGCCCGCGCGGGGGTGCCGCGGCGGTGCCCGGCCCGGACCCGCCGCGCGCGGGTGGACCGAAGCCGGGTGAGTGCTCGGTGGGCGGCTCGGCGGACGGCTGCGACACGACGGGCTGCGGGGCCGCCACGGCGGGCTGTGGGGCCACGACCGGCTGCGGGGCCACCGCGGGCTGCGGGCCCACGACCGGCTGCGGGGCCGCGAGTGGCGGTGGGGTCAGGGGCTGTTCGGTCACCGGCGTGGCCGGCGGGGTCGCCGGCGGCGGCGGGGCCAGGGGAGGCGCCACCGGCGGCGCCGCGGGCGCTGCCACCGGCCGGGCGGTCGGGATCGGCGGGACCGCGTCCTGGACCGTCGCCGGGCGGGACGTCGTCGTGGACACCATCCCGTGCCGGACGTCCTTCACCCAGGACGACAGGGAGAGCGGGCGGCGGTCCGCGTCGGCGGCCGCGATGCTCAGGACCCGCTCGCGCTGCTCCGGCGGCAGCCCCGCGATCTGCGGCAGCGCGCCGAGCGCGGACACCAGCTGTTCGGGCGCGGCCGGCGGGGACTCCCCGCTGAGCAGGAAGTACGCGATGGCTCCGAAGGCGTAGCGGTCGGTGCTCGGGGTGCGCTTGCCCGCGAAGATCTCCGGTGCCGCGTAGCCGGGGGTGAACCACACCTCGGCGGTCTGGTGGTCGGCGGTCAGTTTGCTCAGACCGAAGTCGACCAGGGTGGCCTGGCCGTGCTCGTCGACCATGACGTTGCCCGGCGACAGGTCGCCGTGGACGACCGTCCGCCCGGAGGGCGTGGCCTTCCCGGAGTGCAGCCAGTCCAGGACGTCCGCGAGCTGCTCCAGGGTCCGCATCACCTCGCGCCGTTCGGCCGGCGTGGTGAGCGTGCGCTCGGCCCGCCAGTCGCGCAGGTCGAGGCCGTCGACGTGGTTCATCACGAGGACCAGGGCCCGGCCGGTGATGGTCCCGGACTCGCCGGGGCGGTGGATCGGCGGGCCTTGGAAGTGCTCCCGTACGCCGACCACGCCCGGGCGGTGGACGAAGCGCAGCAGCTCCGCCTGTTCGTTCCACTTCTGGCTGATCCGCTCGAAGACCTCGGGCGTGATCGTCGTCTTCGAGTCGAGGATCTTGACGACGACGGGCTCCGTGCCGCCGGCCAGCTCGATCTCCGCGAGATAGAGCACGGCCTCGCCGCCCCGCCCGATGGACCGGAGGAGCCGGTACCGGTCAGGAGTGGTGTCGGGCCCGATGTGGTGTGCCGTGTTGCTCAAGTTTCCCCCAAGGCACAGTGATTGACAGAGGGTCAGCTTGCCGTTCCGGTGCGTCGGAGGTCAACGCGGGAGCGGTCCCGCACACGGATCCGGTGCTCGGGGTCTTTCCGGCGCGGGGCGAAGATGGCCGGAAATCGCTTGGATTCCCGGCACGGCCTCTTGGACGTTCACCACCGCGCCCCCGTCGGGTCTTCTCGCCGTCATCCCGCCTCACTACCGTCCCCGACGTACCACCCAATGGCTCGAAGGCGAACCATTGGCCGTCGACTGGAGGTCGGTCTTGTCATCCGAGAAGTCCCCCGAGCTGTCCCGCAGAAGGCTCCTCGCACTGGGCGGCGGCGCCCTCGGTGTCGCCGCGGCCGGCTCGTTGCTGCCGCCGTCGCTGCAGGCGGCGATGGCCGCGGAGCCCCCGGCCGGCGGGATGGGGGCGGTGCGGCACGTGGTGATCCTGATGCAGGAGAACCGTTCCTTCGATCACTACTTCGGGACTCTGCGCGGTGTCCGCGGATTCTCCGACCGCAACGCCATCGAGCTGCCCTCCGGCAAGCCCGTGTTCGAGCAGCCCGCCGCGCTCGGCCGGACGGTGCTGCCGTTCCCGATCCGCGGCGCCGCCGAGACGCAGCAGAAGGACCTCCAGTACATCGGCGACCTCGACCACTCCTGGAGCGGCGGCGGCAAGGCCTGGCGCGGCGGCTGGATGGACGGCTGGGTCTCGGCCAAGACGGCCGCCACCATGGCGTACTACGACCGGCGCGACATCCCCCTGCACTACGAGCTCGCCGACACGTTCACCATCTGCGACGCGTACCACTCGTCCATCCACACCTCGACGAGCCCCAACCGCAACCACCTCTGGTCCGGCTGGACCGGCTTCGAGGCCGACGGCAGCCGGGCCGTCACCAACGCCGCCTACGCCGAGGGCACCCACCCCGGCTACGGCTGGCCCACCTACGCCGAGCGGCTCGAAGCCGCCGGGCGGAGCTGGAAGACGTACACGGAGTGGGAGAACTTCACCGACAACAACATCGAGTTCTTCACCACCTTCAAGAAGATCGCCCGGAAGGCACTCGCCGGGACCGGCGGGCACACCTTCATGGAGTCCTTCTACGCGGCCGTCCGCGACACCGACGACGCCGCGGAGCGGACCCGGCTCCTCGGTCTCCTGGAGGAGGGCGTCGCGGGTCTCACCGAGGCCGAGCGCTCCCTCTTCGAGCGCGGACTGCGCCGCGTCGAGAGCGGCACCCTCGCCGACGCCTTCCGCGCCGACATCGCCGCCGGCACGCTCCCCGAGGTCTCCTACCTCGTGCCCTCCGCGATCGACTCCGAGCACCCCGGCTCCTCCTCGCCGATCGCCTCCGCCGGCCTCGTCTACAAGGTGCTCGACGCCCTCGGCTCGCACCCGGACGTCTGGCGCCACACCGTCGTGCTGATCAACTACGACGAGAACGACGGCTTCTTCGACCACGTGCCGCCGCCCGTCCCGCCGGCCGACAACACGGACGAGCGCTGGAAGGGCCAGCCCACGGGTCTCGGCATCCGCGTCCCGCTGCTCGTCGTCTCCCCCTGGACGGTCGGCGGCTACGTCTGCTCCGAGACCTTCGACCACACCTCCGTGATCCGCTTCCTGGAGAAGCTGACCGGCATCGCCGAGCCCAACATCACGCCCTGGCGCCGGGCCGTCACCGGCGACCTCACCTCCGCCTTCGACTTCAAGCGCGGCCGCCGGCAGCCGCCCGTCGAGCAGCCCGGACCGATCCCGCCGTTCACCGGCCGCTGGCGGCCCCAGCCCCCGGCCGTCCAGCGGATGCCCGTCCAGGAGCCCGGCGTCCGCCCGGCCCGCCCCCTGCCGTACCAGCCGGACGCCTCCGCGACCGTCGCGCCCGGGGCCGTGACCGTGGCCCTGCGCAACACCGGCCGGGCGAGCGCGCACTTCGCCCTCTATCCGTACGCGGGCGAGTTCGCCGTCCCGCAGCACCGGGACGTCAGGGGGAAGGGGGAGTGGACCGTCCCCGTTACGGGTGATCATTACCGCTTCACGATCACCGGCCCGAACGGCTTCCGCCGTGAGTTCGAGGGCCCCGCGGCGGGCGGCGCCGAGCTGACCTCCCGTATCGATCATCACGACCGTGACCTGCACCTGACCGTACGGAACACGGGCACGGCCCCGCTCGCCTTCACGGTCCGGCCGCTCGGGTACGTCGACGAGCGCGACCTCGCCGACTGGACCCGCACGGTCACCGTGAAGCCCGGGAAGACCCGTACGGTCGTGCACTCGGCCGCCGACGCGCACGGCTGGTACGACGTCGAGGTCACCGCGCCCGGTGGCTTCCGCCGCCGCCTCATGGGCCACATCGAGAACGGACGCCCCAGCGTCTCCGGGTGACCCCACCGGCCGACTCCGGATGGCTCCCCTCCGTGTGCGGGGGCCGGGACCTCGGTCCCGAGCCCCCGCACACGGCTGTGAGCATCGACACGAAAGGGGCAAACGATCACGTTTGGCTGCAAGAGTGGGCGCAATTAGGTCATGCGTTCTTCTCGGGCCGCTCCCGTGCAAGATCCACGAACCACCCAGGGAGCACGTCCTTTGGCATCCATCGCCCGATGGTGCATTCGGCACCGTCTCGTCGTCGTTCTCCTCTGGCTCCTCGCCCTCGGCGGGATCGGCACCGGCGCGGTACTCGCCGGCAGCGCGTACTCCAACGACTACGAGGTCCCCGGCACCGAATCGGGCCGCGCCACCGCCCTCCTCGACCGCGGCTTCCACGGTCTCGGCGGCGACAGCGGCACCATCGTCTGGCACACCGAGCAGGGCAGCGTCCGCGCCGACGCCGTCGAGAAGCGCATGACCACGATGCTCGACGAGGTCGCCGAACTCCCCGGGATCGCCACCGTCACCTCCCCGTACGGGGACACGGCCGGCCAGATCAGCGAGGACGGGCACACCGCCTACGCCACGGTCACCTTCGACGCGCAGGCCGACGACATCCCCGAGGCCCAGGCCCAGGCCCTCGTCGACACCGCGAAGGCCGTCACCTCCGACGACCTCCAGGTCGAGCTCGGCGGCACCGCCGTCGCCCTCACCGAGGCCCCCGGCGGTCACATCGCCGAGGTCGTCGGCGTCGCCGTCGCGGCCGTCGTCCTCTTCCTCGCCTTCGGCTCCCTAGCCGCCTCCGTGCTCCCCATCGCGACCGCCCTGGTCAGCGTCGGCATCGCCTACTCCGGGATCGTCCTGCTCGGCCATCTGATGACCGTCGCCGACTTCGCGCCCATGCTGGGCATGCTCGTCGGCCTGGGCGTCGGCATCGACTACGCGCTCTTCATCGTCACCCGGCACCGGAAGGGCCTGAAACGCGGGCTGTCCGTCCCCGAGGCCGCCGAGATCGCCGTCGCCACCACCGGCCGCGCCGTCGTCTTCGCCGGCGCCACCGTCTGCATCGCCCTCCTCGGCATGCTGATCCTGCGGCTCAGCTTCCTCAACGGCGTCGCCATCGCCGCCTCCCTCACCGTCGTCCTCACGGTCGCCGCCTCCATCACCCTGCTGCCCGCGCTGCTCTCGCTCATCGGCATGCGCGCCCTGTCCCGGCGCGAACGGCGGATTCTCGCCGAGCGCGGGCCGCAGCCCGAGCTCCCCACGGGCTTCGCCGCCCGCTGGTCCGCCTTCGTCGAGCGCCACCCGAAGCTCCTCGGGGCCGTCGCCGCCGTCGTCATGGGCGTGCTCGCGCTGCCCACCCTCTCGCTCCACCTCGGCACCTCCGACCAGGGCAACGGCCCGGCCACCGCGACCACCCGGCAGGCGTACGACCTGATCGCCGACGGCTTCGGGTCAGGGGTCAACGGGCCGCTCACGCTCGTCGCCGGGCTCGACGGCGCCGACGACCGGGTCGCCCTCGACCAGCTGCCGGCCGCGCTCTCCGCCACCCGCGGGGTCGCGTCCGTCTCCCCGGTCACGTACAACAGCTCCGGCGACACCGCCGTCCTCACCGTCGTCCCCGACTCCTCGCCGCAGTCCAAGCAGACCAGCGAGCTCGTCGACCGGCTCCGCACGGACGTCCTCCCGAAGGCCGAGGCCGGCACCTCCCTGGACGTGCACGTCGGCGGCGTCACCGCCTCCTACGACGACTTCGCCGAGATCATCGTCGGCAAGCTGCCGCTCTTCGTCGGCGTCGTCATCGCGCTCGGCTGTCTGCTGCTCCTGCTCGCCTTCCGCTCGATCGGCATCCCGCTCAAGGCCGCCGCCATGAACGTCGCGGCCGTCGCCGCCGCGTTCGGCATCGTCGTGGCGATCTTCCAGTGGGGCTGGGGGAGCGAACTCCTCGGCCTCGGCAGCGCCGGACCGATCGAACCCTTCCTTCCCGTGATCATGGTCTCCGTCCTCTTCGGACTCTCCATGGACTACCAGGTCTTCCTGGTCAGCCGGATGTACGAGGAGTGGCTGGAGACCGGCGACAACCGGCGGGCGGTCCGGGTCGGCCTCGCCGAGACCAGCCGCGTGATCAACTCCGCCGCCGTCATCATGATCGCGGTCTTCCTCGCCTTCGTCCTCTCCGGCGACCGGGTCATCGCGATGTTCGGCATCGCGCTCGCCGCGGCCGTCGCCCTCGACGCCTTCGTCCTGCGCACCCTGCTCGTCCCGGCCCTCATGCACATGCTCGGCGGAGCGAACTGGTGGCTGCCGAAGCGGCTCGACCGGATCCTGCCCCGGATCAGCATCGAGCCGCCCGAGAGCCGCGCCGCGGCGGACGCCCGTGCGAAGATCCCGGGGCAACGTGTGACGGTTTCGACGGTCGAGGAGAACGACGATGTTCGCGATATCGCTGGGTGACGACGGTGCCGAGCTGCGGCCCCTGGAGCCCTGGCAGGCGGACGAGTTCCTCGCCCACATGGACCGGGGCCGGGAGTTCGTCGGGCAGCACATCGGGCTCCCGGACGTCGTCGCGGACCTCGACTCCGCCCGCTCCTACCTCCGCTCGTACGCCGAGAAGGCCGCGAACGACACCGGACGCATCTACGGCATCTGGACCGGCGGCACGCTCGTCGGCGGCGTCCTCTTCCGGACCATGGACGTCGCGTACGGCTCCGCGGAGGCGGGCTGCTGGCTGGAGCCCTCGGCCGCCGGGAAGGGCCTCATCACCCGGGCCTGCCGGGTCATCATCGACTGGGCGATCGAGGAGCGCGGCATCCACCGCGTCGAATGGCACGCCTCCGCGAAGAACGGACCGAGCATCGCCGTCGCCCGCCGCCTCGGCATGACGCGGGAAGGCGTCCTGCGCGAGAACTACCCGTACCGCGGGGTCCGCGCCGACACGGAGGTCTGGGCCGTCCTCGCGCCCGAGTGGCGCGCCGCCAAGGCCGCGGCGGAGACGATCGCGTCTTAAGACGGTTCTCATGTGGGCCGCCTAGCGTGCGCCGCATGGACATCACGAAGACCGACGCGAAGATCGACGAGAAGACCGCAGAGCCGGCGACGGAGCCGGCGGCCGAGGCCGCCACCGAGGACTCCGTCGCGGCCGAGGCCTCCGTCGAGCCGCTCGCCGCGCAGGACGACGAGCCGGCCGCGTCGGACGCGTCCGACGACCACGAGCCGGCTGACGACGAGCCGGCCGACGACGAGCTCCTGGCCGAGGAGGCCGCCGCCTCCTCCGGCGTCGGCGCCGGCGGCGCGGCCGTCGTCTCCGCCGCCCTCGGCGCCGTCGCGCTCACCGGCACCTGGACCGGCAAGGTCGTCTCCGAACGCGAGACGCTCATCGGGCAGATCAACAGCCAGTCCGCCGCCCCGGCCCAGCAGATCTCCGAGATCTACGGCGACGCCTGGCACAGCACCGCCCTGGTCAACGGCGTCTTCGCGCTGCTCGCGCTCGTCACCGCCGTCCTCGTCCTGGTCCTCGCCCGCCCCGACCGCCCCGTCTGGGTCCGGGCGGTCGCCATCGCCGGCGCCGTCCTGGGCGGACTCGGGCTGCTCCTGTCGGTCGGTACCTACTTCGACCTCTTCCTGAGCCTGCCCACCACGGGGTCCTGAGCCGGGTACCCACCCCGTCTAAGGACCCCCTGAGGTCCGCCTAAGGCCCCCCGTACCCCGAACATGCGGCACTCGCCCGATGTGACCGCACCCCCTGGGAACCGAGAGTAGAGGCATCGCAAGGAGCGATACCGAAACCCGAAGAGACCAGGGAGCACCCGATGTTCGCGTACGAACTCCACCGCATGAACCACGCCCAGCTCGTCCGCGAGGCCGCCGCCCAGCGCCTGGCCCACGAGGCCGCCGGGTCCACCGGTTCCGCCCGCGGCCTGCGCCGCTTCGGCCGCCGCAGTGGGGGCCACGACACGGAGGGGCCGGTGAGCGGCGCCGGACGCGGTCACTTCGTCCGGGCCGCGTGACCCCCGTATGAGCGACCGTACGGATGGCTGTGCGATGCTCGGCGCCGTGGAGACCAGGTCAGTCAGCCCCGTCTTCGTCGGCCGCGCCGGCGAACTCACCGCCCTCACCGAGGCGCTCTCCCGCGCGACCGCGGGAGAGCCCCAGGCGCTGCTCGTCGGCGGTGAGGCGGGGGTCGGCAAGACGCGGCTCATCGAGGAGTTCCTCGACACGGCCTGCGACCGGGGCGCCGTCGTCGCCGTCGGCGGCTGCGTGGAACTGGGCGCCGACGGCCTGCCCTTCGCGCCTTTCGCCACCGCCCTGCGCTCGCTCCGACGCAAGCTGCCCGACGAACTGACCGCCGCCGCCGACGGCCAGGAGGGCGAGCTCGCCCGCCTGCTGCCCGAGCTGGGCGAGCCCGGCAGCCACGAGCCCTCCGACGAGGACTCCACCGCCCGCCTCTTCGAACTCACCGTACGGCTCCTGGAGCGGCTCGCCGCCGACCGCACGGTCGTGCTCGTCCTGGAGGACCTGCACTGGTCCGACACCTCCACCCGGCACCTGCTCACCTACCTCCTCCGCACCCTGCGCCGCGGCCGGATCGTGGTCGTCGCCAGCTACCGCGCCGACGACATCCACCGCCGCCATCCGCTGCGCCCCCTCCTCGCCGAACTCGACCGGCTCCGCACCATCCGCCGCATCGAGCTCTCCCGCTTCACCCGCACCGAGGTGCACCGCCAGCTCACCGGCATCCTCGCCGCCGAACCCGCCCCCGGGCTCGTCGAGGAGGTCTTCGAACGCTCCGACGGCAACGCCTTCTTCGTCGAGGAGCTCGTCGTCTCCCACGAGGCAGGCTGCGCCCCCGGCCAGCTCAGCGACTCCCTGCGCGACCTCCTGCTCGTCCGGGTCGAGGCGCTCCCCGAGGACGCCCAGCGGGTCGCCAGGATCGTCGCCGAGGGCGGCTCCACCGTCGAGTACGGCCTGCTCGCCGCCGTCGCCCGGCTCACCGAGGACGAACTCATCGAGGCGCTGCGGGCCTGCGTCGGTGCCAACATCCTGCTCGCCGTCCCCGACGGCGACGGCTACCGCTTCCGCCACTCCCTCGTCCGCGAGGCCGTCAGCGACGACCTGCTCCCCGGCGAACGCTCCCGCATCAACCGCCGCTACGCCGAGGCCCTGGAGACCGACCCCGCGCTCGTCCGGCCCGACGAGCGGGCCACCCGCCTCGCCACGTACTGGTACCACGCGCACGACCCGGCCAAGGCCCTCCCGGCCGTCCTCCGCGCCTCCGTCGCCACCCGCAAGCGCCACGCGTACGCCGAGCAGCTCCGGCTCCTGGAGCGGGCCATGGAGCTCTGGGACGAGGCCCCCGCAGAGATCCGCCGCGAGCTCCGGCCCATGGACTACGCCGAGGCCTACCCGCCCTGCGGCTGCGACCCCGAGACCACCCCGCTCCGTTACCTCGACCTCCTCGCCGAGGCTGCCGTCGCCGCCCGGCTCAGCGGCGAACGCGAGCGCGCCCTGAAGATCGGCCGGATGGCGCTCCGCCTCCTCGACAGCGAGGACGCGAAGGACCCCCTGCGCGCCGCCTGGTTCTGGACCGAGAAGGCCCGCCTCCAGTCCAACCTCGGCCGCGGTGACGGCTCGGAGGAGATCGCCCGCGCCCAGGAGCTCGTCAAGGGCCTCCCGCCGTCCGCCGTCCACGCCGTCGTCCTCGTCGGCGCCGCCGGCTGGGGCATGCTCCGCGACCCCGGCCCCGAGGCCCTCACCGCCGCCGAACGCGCCGTCGAGTACGCCCGGCACGTCAAGGCCGAGTCGATCGAACTCAACGCCCGGCTCACCCTCGGCACCATCATGACCGCAGCCGGGGACGTCGAGGTCGGTCTCGCCGAGATGCACGAGGTACGGGAGCGGACCACGGTCCTCGGCCAGTTCGCCGAGGCCTCGCGCGCCCACATCAACATCGCCTCCTCCCTCGAGGCCCTCGGCCGCTCCCACGAGGCCGTCGAGATCGCCGACTCCGGCATCCGCCTCGCCCGCTCGTACGGACTCGTCGACAGCGTCGGCTGGGTCGAGGCCAACCGCGCCGAGTCCCTCTTCTCCCTGGGCCGATGGGACGAGGTACGGGAAGCGGCCGAACGGCTCCAGCGCTCCGCGACCAGCACCAAGCCCCGCGGCTCGGCCTCCCTCCGCCTGGCCCAGCTCGCCGCGGCGCGGGGCGAGCTGGAGGCGGCCACTCGCCACCTCGCCGACGCCTCCGCCGTCTACGGCACCCGCGACCCGATCCCGCAGTACACCCTGCCCATGGCCCAGGTCGCGATCGCCGTGGCGGCCGCCGAGGGCCGCGTCCAGGACGTGCGGGCCCAGCTCGTCGCCGCCGCGGAGGCCGGATTCCCGCCCGGCACCCACCGCTACGGCTGGCCGCTCGTCCTCACCGCAGCCGCCGCGGAGGCCGACAGCCGGGGACTGCCCACCGCCGACGAGGGCCGCGCCGAGGCGCTGGCCGTGATCCGCCGCTGCGTCCGCGCCCTCGCCGCCCCGGCCCCCGTCTGGGCCGCCCACTCCCTCCAGGTCTCCCAGGAGCTGGCCCGCGCCGAGGGCAGCGAGTCCGTCACCCGCTGGACCGAGGTCGTCGCCGCCTACGAGCCGCTGGACCGCCCGGCCCAGCTCGCCCGCGCCCGCCACCGCCTCGCCGACGCCCTGCTCGTCGAAGGCGGCCGGCGGGAGGAGGCCACGGCCCTGCTCCGCGAGGCCCACACCACCGCCGTCCGCCTCGGGGCCCGCCCGCTCCGCGAGGACGTGGAACTCCTCGCCGCCCGGGCCCGCCTCTCCCTGGCGCCCGAGAAGCAGCTCCCGGCACCCGCGGAGCCCGGGGACGACGGCTTCGGCCTGACCCCGCGCGAACAGGACGTGCTGCGCCTGGTCGCCGTCGGCCGCACCAATCGGCAGATCGCCGAGGAGCTCTTCATCTCACCGAAGACGGCGAGCGTCCACGTCTCCAACATCCTCGCCAAGCTCGGCGTCGCCGGCCGAGGAGAGGCCGCCGCCCTCGCCCATCGACTCCACCTCCTCGACACGACCCTCTGACCCCGAGCGAGGGTCCGATTCCGCCCCGGGGCGGGGGATCCGTATCGTCACCCGGCCCGACGTCAGGTCTATCGGGCCGCGCCCCGGGTCCCCGTCTCCCGGGTCCTCCCGCGTGAGGGCCTGCCGGCGCAGCTCCTCCTCGGCGTGCCGCCGCCCCGGCGCGAAGAGCTCCGCGATCGGATCGAACACGGTCACCGCCTCCCTCACCTCACCTCCAGCCGGAGGATCCTGTCGTCCCCGGGCTCGGGCGTGCCCCGGGTGTCGGTCTCGCTGGTCACCAGCCAGAGCCGGCCGTCGCCCCCGGCGAGAACCGTGCGCAGGCGGCCGTACTCACCTGACAGGAACGCCTCGGGGTCCCCGGACCGTTCCTCTCCGGAGAGCGGAACGCGCCACAGTCGCTCGCCCCTGAGCCCGGCCATCCAGATCGCGCCCCGCGCGTACGCGATGCCGCTCGGGGAGGCCTCCGACGTCGGCCACTGGGCCACCGGGTCCACGAACCCCTCCCGGCCCGCCTGCCCCTCGGCCTCGGGCCAGCCGTAGTTCTTCCCGGGCTTGATCAGGTTCAGCTCGTCCCAGGTGTTCTGCCCGAACTCGGCCGCCCACAGCCGCCCTGCAACGTCCCAGGCGATCCCCTGCACATTGCGGTGCCCGTACGAATAGACCACCGAGTCGGTGAAGGGATTGCCCGGCGCGGGTCTGCCCTCCGGCGTCATCCGCAGGATCTTCCCGCCGAGCGAGGACCGGTCCTGGGCCAGGCCGGTCTCGCCGGTCTCGCCCGTGCCCGCGTACAGCATCCCGTCCGGACCGAACGCGATCCGCCCGCCGTCGTGCACGACACCCTTCGGGATGCCGGTCAGCACCGGCTCCGGCGCCCCGAGCCGGTCGCCGTCCCCGCCGCCGTACCGCATGCGCACGATGCGGTTGTCCGAGGCGGCCGTCAGATACGCGTAGACCCAGCCGTCGCGGACGGCCAGGCCCATGAGCCCGCCCTCACCGCCCGGCACCACCCCCGGGACCTCGCCGAGCGAGGTCTTCGCGCCGCTTTCGCCGTCGACCCGGGTGATCGTCCGCTCGTCCCGCGAGGAGACCAGCAGGTCGCCTCCCGGCAGCTCGGCGAGCCCCCAGGGCGACTTCAGCCCCTCGGTGAGGGTGCCCGCCACCGACACCCGCTCGCCACCCGGGGACGCGCTTCCGGATGCCGTCGCGGACGCCGAGGCCGGCGGATCGGACGCGGGCGCCGAGGCCGACGTCGGCGGAGCCGTACCCGGCCGATCCTCGGTACCGCCCGAGGAGCAGCCCGCCACCAGCACCAGCACGGCGGCGCCCCACAGGGCCTTCAGCACAACAGGACGGCTCATGGTCCGGTCCCCTTCGACGAGTCGAGCGGCATCCTCACACCCTTGATACACCGCTCGACCCGATCAGGTTCCCGCCCACGAACACCCATTCCGACGTGGCGCTCAGTCCCACGACCCCCGGGGCGCCGGCAGCCCCGCGATCTCCGCGAGGTCCCCCTCCGTCAGGCGCAGTCCGGCCGCCCGCGCGTTCTCCACGACCCACCGCTCCCGCTTCGCGCCCGGCACCGGCACGACGTGCGGCCCGTGGCCGAGCACCCACGCCAGCGCGACCTGCGCCGGGGTGACATCCGCCCCGTGCCGCGCGGCGACCCGCCGCAACCCCGCCACCAGCGGCTGGTTCGCCGCCATCATCTCGGCCGTGAACCGGGGGTGCCGGGCGCGCGGATCGTCCGGCTCGAAGCCGCCGCCCGGGGTCAGCGTCCCCGTGAGGAAACCGTTCCCCAGCGGCATCGCCGCCAGGAACCCCACCCCGCGGGCCGCGCACCACGGCAGCAGCCGGACCAGTGCCTCCGGCGACCACACCGACAGCTCGGCCTCGACGGCCGCCACCGGGAAGACCTGCTGGATCCGCTCCAGTTGGCGGATCGTTCCTTCGTAACCGTCGCGGCTGACGCCCGTCGCGCCCCTGCGGGCCGACCGCGCGCCGACCGCGCACAGCCCGAGCGCTCGCACCTTGCCCGCCGACACCAGCTCGGCCATCGCGCCCCAGGTCTCCTCGACAGGCACCTCGGGGTCCGCGCGATGGAGCTGGTAGAGGTCGATCACCTCGGTCTGGAGCCGCCGCAGCGAGGCGTCGCACGCCCGACGCACGTACCCCGGCCTGCCGTTGGCGACCACGTGCCGCCGCTCGCCGCCGTCGCCGACGAGCAGGCCGCACTTCGTCGAGACGAAGGCCTCCGCCCGCCGCTCCTTCAACACCCGCCCCACCAGCAGCTCGTTGGTGAACGGCCCGTACATGTCGGCGGTGTCGAGCAGGCTCATGCCGGCGTCAAGTGCCGTGTGCACCGTCCGCAGCGAGCGGTCCCCCCGTTGTTGCGAACGGCTGTACGCCCAGTTCATCGGCATGCACCCCAGGCCGATCGCACCCACGCCGAGCGCCGTCGCCCCGATAGTCCTGCGCTCCACCTGCCGGTACCCCTCCCTGTGCCGTCCCCCAAAGTAACCAATGGCGCGCGGGATTCTTCGCATAGCCTCCCGGTCATGACTTTCGAAGACAGCACCGCAGACGTGTGGCTTCCGGTTCCCGCGGACGAGATCGAAGGACTCCCCGCGCCGGGCGGGTCGGGCCTGAACTACCGCTTCTGGGACGGCGGACCGGAATTCCCCGCCGATCCCGCACGCTGCGCCTTCTACGTCGTCCCGTACATGAAGGGGTCGGAGATCGCTGTACGGCCGCTGGCGGCGATGACCTCCGTCCGGGCCGTGCAGACGCTGTCCGCGGGCATCGACCACGTCATGCCCGGCATCCCCTCGCTGCGGCCCGGGGTCGCCCTCTGCAACGCGAAGGGCGTGCACGAGGCCAGCACCGCCGAGCTCACGCTCGCGCTGATCCTGGCCTCGTTGCGCGGCATCCCGGGGTTCGTGCGCGGCCAGGACGCGGAGGAGTGGCGGGAGGGCTTCTACCCGGCGCTCGCCGACAAGTCCGTGCTGATCGTCGGGTACGGGTCGATCGGCGCCGCCATCGAGGACCGGCTCGCGCCGTTCGAGTGCGCGCGGGTGGCGCGCGTCGCACGCTCCGCGCGCGCCACCGAGCGCGGGCCGGTCCACGCTCTCGCGGAGCTGCCCGCCCTGCTCCCGGAGGCCGACGTGGTCGTGCTGTCCACTCCGCTCACGCCCGCGACCCACCACCTCGCCGACGCCGGCTTCCTGGCCAGGATGAAGGACGGGGCGCTGCTCGTGAACGTCGCCCGGGGTCCGGTCGTGGACACGGCCGCGCTGCTCAAGGAGGTCGAGAGCGGGCGGATCACGGCCGCGCTCGACGTCACCGACCCGGAACCGCTGCCGGCCGGGCATCCTTTGTGGCACGCTCCCGGTGTCCTGATCAGTCCCCATGTGGGCGGTTCCACTTCGGCGTTCATGCCGCGTGCGAAGCGGCTGATCGCGGGGCAGCTGCGGAGGTTCGCGGCGGGGGAGGGGCTGGCGAACGTCATCCTCACCACCGACTGAGCCCGTACGGGAATTGGTCGGCCGGGGCGGGCGGTGTGCGCCCCCGACGCGCGCCGCTCACAAGCCCCCAGGTAGTCACGGAGAGTACTGCGGCCCTGTCCCTGAGTGACGGTCCTGGTGTATCGTCCCGGAGCGGGGGGCTGCGTCGATGACGGGTTGACGCTGGGGAGCGAAGTGACGGGTCATCAGATTTCGAGGGGGGCGACGGGTGAAGCACGGCCGGAGGACCGACGATCCGACGCGGCGGCGGCGCCGCCGGCAAGCCTCCCGCGCCTCGTTGCCGGCCTCGCGCGTTCGGTGCCGGGCCAGGCCACGCCGCCCCGCGCGCCACGCGCCGCCGGGCCGCACGACTGCGACGGGCACGCCCCCGGGGGTGCCGAGGAGCCGCCCGCGCGTCCGCACCAGCCGGCCGGGTGCGCCGGCGCGACGCCGGAGGGGCCGGTGAGCACGCCCGGGGCGGTCGTCGCGCGCAGTACCGTCGGCGGCGAAGCCGGGAACCCCGGCCGTGACCGTCCCGGAATCGGCTCGATTCTCGCTCAGGTCGCCCTGGGGCTCCTCTGCGCGGGCTACACGACCGGCGCGTCGCTCGGCTGGGGTTCGCCGGAACTCGCCCTCTTCATGGGCGACTTCGGACTCAGCGCCGCCGCGCTCACCGCCGCGGTCTCCTGCTTCCTCTACGCCCGCGCCCACCGCGGCAGCGACCGACCCGCCTGGCTGCTCTTCGCCTTCTCCTCCTTCATGGCCGCCGCGGGGAACGCGGTGTGGGGGTGGTACGAGGTCGTCCTGCGGACGCAGGTGCCCGACTCCTCCGTCGCCGACCTCTTCTTCTTACTCTTCGCGCCGCCCGCCGTCGTCGGGCTCCTCGTCCTGGCCAAGAAGCCCGTCACCCGGGCCGGCTGGGTCTGCCTCGCGCTCGACGCCTGGCTCATCGGCGGCTCCCTGCTCACGCTCTCCTGGAGCCTCGCCCTCGCCCGTACCGCGCACTTCGACGGCGAGTCCGTCGCCCAGGCCGCGCTGTCGCTCGCGTACCCGCTGCTCGACATCGTCCTGGTCAGCATGGTCCTCGCGCTGCACTTCCGGCGCTCCCAGGCGAACCGCTCGGCGACCAACACCGCGATCGCCGCGCTCGCCCTGACCGTCCTGTGCGACGCCCTGTTCACCTCGCCGCTGCTCCGCGAGAACTACGCGTCCGGCCAGCTCCTCGACGCCGGCTGGTTCGCCGGCTCCCTGCTCCTCGCGTACGCCCCCTGGGGGGTGCGGCGCCTGCCCGACACCACGGCCGCCGCCCGCGGTCCGTGGCTGCACAGCCGTCCGGTCGCGGGCTCGCTCGCCGCCCTCACCCCGTACCTCGCCGCGGCCGTCTGCACCCTCGGCATCCTGTACAACGTCGTCGAGGGCCGCCGGGTCGACCGGGTCGTCGTCCTCACCGGCTGCGCGGTCGTGCTCGCCCTCGTCGTCCGGCAGGGCATCATGCTCCTCGACAACATCGCGCTGACCCACGAACTGGCCCAGAAGGAGAACCACTTCCGGTCGCTCGTGCAGGGCTCCAGCGACGTCATCATGATCGCCGCGCCGACCGGGATACTCCGCTACGTCAGCCCGGCCGCCGCCGGCGTGTACGGACGCGAGGCCGAGGAGCTCATCGGCTCCGAGCTCGCCTCCCTCATCCACCCCGAGGACCTCGGCGCCGTCGTCCACGAGGTGCGCCGGTTCCTCGCGGCCTCGCCCGCCGAGGAGCCCACCACCCGGATCGAGTGCCGTTTCCGCTCGGGCCATGGGGGTACCTCCCGCTCTGGGGGCACCTTCCGGCCGGAGGCTGGGGGAGAAACCGAGAATGGGGGAGACTGGCTCAACGTCGAGTCGACCGTCAACCGCCACCAGGGCGGCCTCATCTTCAACAGCCGGGACGTGACCGAACGGGTCCGGCTCCAGGCCCAGTTGCAGCACAACGCGGAGCACGACCCGCTGACCGACCTGCCCAACCGGGCGCTCTTCACCCGTCGGGTCCGGCAGGCGCTCAGCGGCCGTAGATGCTCCGACCCCGGCACCGCCGTGCTCTTCATCGACCTCGACGGCTTCAAGGGGGTCAACGACCGCCTCGGCCACCAGGCGGGCGACGACCTCCTCGTCCAGGCCGCCCGCCGCCTCCAGGAGTCCGTCCGGGCCGGGGACACCGCCGCCCGGCTCGGCGGCGACGAGTTCGCCGCCCTCATCCTCGGCGACGGCGGCCGCGAACAGGACGCCCGGGAGACCCAGGTCCAGGAGATCGCCGACAGGCTCCGGCTCACGCTCTCCCGGCCGTACCGCGTCGACGGCGGCAACGAGGTCCGGGTCGCCGCCTCCATCGGCGTCGCCTTCGCCGAGCCCGGCATGGAGGCGGGCGACCTCCTGCGCAACGCCGACCTCGCGATGTACCGCGCCAAGGCCGCCGGCAAGGACCGTGTCGAGCTGTACGCGCCCCAGATGCAGGCCGAGGTCGTACGCCGGACCGAGCTGGCCGCCCGGCTGCGCACCGCACTCCACGACGGCGAGTTCGCCCTGCTCCACCAGCCGGTCGTCGACCTCGCCACCGGCCGGATCTCCGCCGTCAGTGCCCAGGCCCGCTGGCGCTCGGCCCAGGGCATCCTCTTCACCCCCGCCGAGTACCTTCGCGTCACCGACGACGGCGAGCGCACCGCCGAGCTCGGCCGCTGGCTCCTCGAAGAGGCGGTGGAGCAGGCCGCCGAGCGGGCGGGCATCGGCCACCGCGCGCCCGTGTCCATCCGGCTCTCCGCCGGCCGCCTTTTGGACCGCTCGCTTCCGCTCGGCTCGGTCGAGTCGCTGCTCACCCGGCACGGGCTGCCGTCCGGCTCGCTGATCATCGAGCTCGCCGACAGCGACCCCCGGACCTCGCTCGACGAGCTGGAACAGCGCCTCGTGACCCTGCGCCGTCTCGGAGTGCGGATCGCGCTCGACGGATTCGGCAGCGGACATGTGGCGATCGACGCCCTCCGGCGGCTTCCCGTCGACATACTGAAGCTGGACCGAGCCCTCGTCGAGGGCGTGGTCGAGTCCGCCCGGCTCCGCAAGATCACCAGAGGCGTGCTCCGCATCGCCGGCGAACTCGGCATGCAGACCGTCGCCGAGGGTGTCGACGTACCGGAGCAGGTGCTCGCCCTGCGCGCCATGGGCTGCAGTCACGCCCAGGGCATGGCCTTCTCGGGCCCGCTCGACGAGTACCGCCTGCGCAGGGCCCTCGTACGGGACGAGTACCCGCTCCCCGGAGCGGTCCCCGTACGGGCCGGAAACCGTCCCCCGTTCCGCTCAAATACTGAGACGCCCGTCCCACCCACTTGACACCGGTGAGGTGGGAGAGGGAGGGTCAGTGCCATGCGCACCCGAATTCTCGTACTTGGAAAGCGCGTCGGCTGAAGCGGGGCCACCAATAGGCCCGGCTGAGAAAGCACCCGACGCGCTCCCCTCGCTTGCCTCACGGCACGAGGGGTTTTTTGTTGCACTGGATCACCCCCAGGGCGACGCAAACCCTCGCAAAACGCCTCGCAAACACCCTCTGCTTCGAGAAGAGATGCTGATGACCGACCAGGCCACCGGGCACCATCCGCAGCCGCGTCCCCGCGGCGGCGCGCAGCCCGCCACCACCGTCGAGCACGTCACGGGCGCGCAGGCCCTCATCCGTTCTCTCGAGGAAGTCGGCGCCGACACCGTCTTCGGCATTCCGGGCGGCTGCATCCTCCCGGCGTACGACCCGATGATGGACTCGGAGAAGGTGCGCCACATCCTGGTCCGTCACGAGCAGGGCGCGGGCCACGCTGCCACCGGCTACGCGCAGGCCACCGGCAAGGTCGGCGTCTGCATGGCGACCTCCGGTCCCGGTGCGACCAACCTCGTCACCCCGATCGCCGACGCGCACATGGACTCCGTCCCCCTCGTCGCGATCACCGGCCAGGTCGCCTCGAAGGCCATCGGCACGGACGCCTTCCAGGAGGCGGACATCTGCGGCATCACGATGCCGATCACCAAGCACAACTTCCTGGTCACCAAGGCCGAGGACATCCCGCGGACGATCGCCGAGGCCTTCCACATCGCCTCCTCCGGCCGCCCCGGCCCGGTCCTGGTCGACATCGCGAAGGACGCCCTCCAGGCGAAGACCACCTTCAGCTGGCCGCCGCAGACCGACCTGCCCGGCTACCGCCCGGTGACCAAGCCGCACGCCAAGCAGATCCGCGAGGCCGCGAAGCTGATCTCCGCCGCCAAGCGGCCCGTCCTGTACGTCGGCGGCGGCGTCATCAAGGCCGGCGCCACCGCCGAGCTGAAGATCCTTGCCGAGCTCACCGGCGCCCCGGTCACCACCACCCTGATGGCCCTCGGCGCCTTCCCCGACAGCCACCCGCTGCACGTCGGCATGCCGGGCATGCACGGCGCGGTCACCGCCGTCACCGCGCTCCAGAAGGCCGACCTGATCGTCGCCCTCGGCGCCCGCTTCGACGACCGCGTCACCGGCAAGCTCGACAGCTTCGCCCCGTACGCCAAGATCGTCCACGCGGACATCGACCCGGCCGAGATCGGCAAGAACCGCGCCGCCGACGTGCCGATCGTCGGTGACGCCCGCGAGGTCATCGCCGACCTGGTCCAGGCCGTCCAGGCCGAGCACAGCGAGGGCAACAAGGGCGACTACACCGCCTGGTGGAGCGACCTGAGCCGCTGGCGCGAGACCTACCCGCTCGGCTACGACCTGCCGGAGGACGGCAGCCTCTCGCCGCAGCAGGTCATCCAGCGCATCGGCGCGCTCGCCCCCGAGGGCACGATCTTCACCGCGGGCGTCGGCCAGCACCAGATGTGGGCCGCCCACTTCATCGACTACGAGCAGCCGGCCACCTGGCTGAACTCCGGCGGCCTCGGGACGATGGGATACGCGGTCCCCGCCGCGATGGGCGCCAAGGCCGGCATGCCGGACCGCACGGTCTGGGCGGTCGACGGCGACGGCTGCTTCCAGATGACCAATCAGGAACTCACCACCTGCGCGCTGAACAACATCCCGATCAAGGTCGCCATCATCAACAACGGCGCCCTCGGCATGGTCCGCCAGTGGCAGACCCTGTTCTACAACCAGCGCTACTCCAACACGGTCCTGCACTCCGGCCCGGACGACGTCCAGGCGAACAAGGGCACCCGCGTCCCCGACTTCGTCAAGCTCTCCGAGGCCATGGGCTGTGTCGCCCTGCGCTGTGAGGACCCGGCGGACCTGGACAAGGTCATCGCCGAGGCGAACGCCATCAACGACCGTCCGGTCGTCGTCGACTTCATCGTCCACGAGGACGCCCAGGTCTGGCCGATGGTCGCCGCGGGCACCTCGAACGACGAGGTCATGGCCGCGCGGGGCGTGCGCCCCGACTTCGGCGACGGCGAAGACGACTGATAGCGAAGAGCGAAAAGGAAGAGACCCAGACATGTCCACCAAGCACACGCTCTCCGTTCTCGTCGAGAACACGCCCGGCATCCTCGCCCGGATCGCCGCGCTCTTCTCCCGCCGCGGCTTCAACATCGACTCGCTCGCCGTCGGTGTCACCGAGCACCCCGACATCTCCCGCATCACCATCGTGGTCAATGTCGAGGGACTGCCCCTGGAGCAGGTGACCAAGCAGCTCAACAAGCTGGTCAACGTCCTGAAGATCGTCGAACTCGAGCCCAGCGCCGCGATCCAGCGCGAGCTCGTCCTGGTGAAGGTCCGCGCCGACAACGAGACCCGCTCCCAGATCGTCGAGATCGTGCAGCTGTTCCGCGCCAAGACCGTGGACGTCTCGCCCGAGGCGGTCACCATCGAGGCCACCGGTTCGAGTGACAAGCTCGACGCGATGCTCAAGATGCTGGAGCAGTTCGGCGTCAAGGAGCTCGTCCAGTCCGGCACGATCGCCATAGGGCGTGGTTCCCGGTCCATCACGGACCGGTCCCTGCGGGCCCTCGACCGCAGCGCCTGAGAGTCATCGGAGGTCAACCGCCGGTCCATCCGGCGGTCCGACTGACGAGACCCCAAAGCTTCCCTCAAGCGCTCCCCCGTACGGTGGGACGCAACACCAGCACCTCAAGGAGATTTCCAGTGGCCGAGCTGTTCTACGACGACGACGCCGACCTGTCCATCATCCAGGGCCGCAAGGTCGCGGTGATCGGCTACGGCAGCCAGGGACACGCCCACGCGCTGTCGCTCCGTGACTCCGGTGTCGACGTCCGCGTCGGTCTCCAGGAGGGCTCCAAGTCCAAGGCCAAGGCCGAGGAGCAGGGCCTGCGCGTCGTCTCCGTCGCCGAGGCCGCGGCCGAGGCCGACCTCATCATGATCCTGACCCCGGACCCGATCCAGGCCAAGGTCTACGAGGAGTCCATCAAGGACAACCTGAAGGCGGGCGACGCCCTCTTCTTCGGCCACGGCCTGAACGTCCGCTACGGCTTCATCGAGGTCCCCGAGGGCATCGACGTCGCCCTGGTCGCCCCGAAGGGCCCGGGCCACCTGGTCCGTCGTCAGTACGAGGAAGGCCGCGGCGTTCCGTGCATCGCCGCCGTCGAGCAGGACGCGACCGGCAACGCCTTCGCGCTGGCGCTCTCGTACGCCAAGGGCATCGGCGGCACCCGCGCGGGCGTCATCAAGACGACCTTCAAGGAAGAGACCGAGACCGACCTGTTCGGTGAGCAGGCCGTCCTCTGCGGTGGTACCGCGGCGCTGGTCAAGGCGGGCTTCGAGACCCTGACCGAGGCCGGCTACCAGCCGGAGATCGCCTACTTCGAGTGCCTCCACGAGCTGAAGCTCATCGTCGACCTCATGTACGAGGGCGGCCTGGAGAAGATGCGCTGGTCGGTCTCCGAGACCGCCGAGTGGGGCGACTACGTCACCGGCCCGCGGATCATCACCGACGCCACCAAGGCCGAGATGAAGAAGGTCCTCGCGGAGATCCAGGACGGCACCTTCGCCAAGGAG
The DNA here is from genome assembly GCF_036226445.1 of Streptomyces sp. NBC_01255. NCBI lineage: Bacteria > Bacillati > Actinomycetota > Actinomycetes > Kitasatosporales > Streptomycetaceae > Streptomyces > Streptomyces sp. NBC_01255. The sequence continues at coordinate 2,618,918 of NZ_CP108474.1, read as the reverse complement.
TGGATGGCCGAGTACCACGGCGGCCTGAAGAAGTACAACGAGTACAAGACCCAGGACGCCAACCACCTCCTGGAGACCACCGGCAAGGAGCTGCGGAAGCTCATGAGCTGGGTGAACGACGAGGAGGCGTAAGCCTTCAGGGAGGGGGCCGGACACTGTGTCCGGCCCCTTCCCGCATCGTTGGACACCTCGTCCAACCACGGACGGGTGATCCTTCCACCAAGGCGTATGAGCTGCGCCGATGCACCACTACACTTCTCAACAACATACGCGTCAGGCCCACAGCGTCGTGCGCTTTCACGCGGCAAGCCCCCTCCACCGCCTGCGGCCGTCGGGACGGCCGTCCGCACTGGATCTGTGAGGACTCACGTGAGCTCGAAACCTGTCGTACTCATCGCTGAAGAGCTGTCGCCCGCCACCGTCGACGCGCTGGGCCCGGACTTCGAGATCCGGCACTGCAACGGCGCCGACCGCGCCGAGCTGATCCCCGCCATCGCCGATGTGGACGCGATCCTGGTCCGTTCCGCGACCAAGGTCGACGCCGAGGCCATTGCCGCCGCGAAGAAGCTCCGGGTCGTCGCCCGTGCCGGTGTCGGTCTGGACAACGTCGACGTCTCCGCCGCCACCAAGGCCGGCGTGATGGTCGTCAACGCCCCGACCTCGAACATCGTCACCGCCGCCGAGCTCGCGTGCGGTCTGCTGGTCGCCACCGCGCGCAACATCCCGCAGGCCAACACCGCGCTGAAGAACGGCGAGTGGAAGCGCAACAAGTACACCGGCGTCGAGCTGAGCGAGAAGACCCTCGGTGTCGTCGGCCTCGGCCGCATCGGCGTCCTGGTCGCCCAGCGCATGTCCGCCTTCGGCATGAAGATCGTCGCGTACGACCCCTACGTGCAGCCGGCCCGCGCCGCCCAGATGGGGGTGAAGCTGCTGGCCCTGGACGAGCTCCTGGAGGTCGCGGACTTCATCACCGTCCACCTGCCGAAGACCCCGGAGACCCTCGGTCTCATCGGTGACGAGGCGCTGCACAAGGTCAAGCCCTCCGTCCGGATCGTCAACGCCGCGCGCGGCGGGATCGTGGACGAGGCGGCGCTCTACACCGCCCTCAAGGAGGGCCGGGTCGCCGGCGCGGGCCTCGACGTGTACGCGAAGGAGCCCTGCACGGACTCCCCGCTCTTCGAGCTCGACCAGGTCGTCTGCACCCCGCACCTCGGCGCGTCCACGGACGAGGCCCAGGAGAAGGCCGGCGTCGCGGTCGCCAAGTCGGTGCGCCTGGCGCTCGCGGGCGAGCTGGTCCCGGACGCGGTCAACGTCCAGGGCGGTGTCATCGCCGAGGACGTGAAGCCGGGTCTGCCGCTCGCCGAGAAGCTCGGCCGGATCTTCACCGCCCTCGCGGGCGAGGTCGCGGCCCGTCTCGACGTCGAGGTCTACGGCGAGATCACCCAGCACGACGTGAAGGTGCTCGAACTCTCCGCGCTCAAGGGCGTGTTCGAGGACGTGGTCGACGAGACCGTGTCGTACGTCAACGCCCCGCTGTTCGCGCAGGAGCGCGGTGTCGAGGTCCGTCTGACGACGAGCTCCGAGTCGCCCGACCACCGCAACGTCGTCACCGTGCGCGGCACGCTGGCGAACGGCGAGGAGGTCGCGGTCTCCGGCACGCTGGCGGGCCCCAAGCACCTCCAGAAGCTCGTCGCGGTCGGCGACTACGACGTGGACCTGGCGCTCGCCGACCACATGGTCGTGCTGCGCTACGAGGACCGCCCCGGTGTCGTCGGCACCGTCGGCCGGATCCTCGGCGAGGCCGGTCTGAACATCGCGGGCATGCAGGTCTCCCGCGCGGAGGAGGGTGGCGAGGCGCTCGTCGTCCTCACCGTGGACGACACGCTGCCGGCGGCCGTCCTGGCGGAGATCGCCGAGGAGATCGGCGCCGCCTCGGCCCGCTCGGTCAACCTGATCTGACGCGAAGCCCCTCCGTACACACGTACGCGTACCCGGTTTCTAGACATTCGTCTTACACGATTGTCTAGAGGCCGGGTACAGTGCTGTCATGGGACACAAGGAAGACCTGCTCGACGGTGCCAAGCGCTGCCTCCTGGAGAAGGGGTACGGGCGCACCACGGCCCGCGACATCGTCGCCGCCTCGGGCACCAACCTCGCCTCCATCGGCTACCACTACGGCTCCAAGGACGCCCTGCTCCAGCAGGCCTTCCTGGCCCTCACCGAGGAGTGGGGCCATCAGGTCGGCCCCGCGGGCACCGGCGAGGACAAGCGGGAGCTGCCGGCCGACCCGTACGCGCGCTTCCACGCCGTCTGGGAGCAGGTGATCGGGGCGGCCGAGGCCAGCCGGCCCGTCTGGAAGCTCCAGACCGAGATCGTCACGCGGCTCGACGACGACGAGAAGCTGCGCGACGCCATCAAGGAGCCCCAGCGGGAGGGGCGCCTCGGCATGGCCGAGGGCTTCCTCGGCATCGACCCGGAGGCCGACCCGGAGAAGGCCCGGGTCGCCGGACTGCTCTGCCAGGCCCTCGCCACCGGCGTGATGATCCAGTGGATGGTCGACCCGGAGACCGCGCCGAGCGCGGAGGACCTCACGGAGGGGCTCAAGGTCCTGATGGGGGAGCGGGACTGAGTTCCCGTCAGGGGCCTACAGCTTCGCGGACTTCAGGGACATGTGGAGCAGCAGCCGGTCCTCGCCGTCGTCCAGGTCCAGGCCCGTGAGCTGTTCGACCCGGGACAGCCGGTAGTAGAGGGTCTGCCGGTGGATGCCCAGGGCCGCCGCCGTGCGGCCCGCCTGGCCCGCGTTGTCGAGGAACACCTCGGCCGTGCGCGCCAGTTCGGCGTGGGCGGGGGCGAGCAGCGGCGCGACGGCGGGGTCGATCTCGGGGTGGTAGAGCGCCGCGAGCAGGCGGTACGGGCCGATCCCGGCCCACTCCGCGACCGGGCCGAGCGTCGGCTGTGCCGTGGCGGCGCGGGCCGCCGTGCTGGCTTCGCGCCAGGCCGCCGGAAGCTCCGTGAGACCCCGGCGGGGCGTGGCGATGCCGGCCGGTGCGGCGGCGCGCAGCCGGTCCGCGGCCGTGTGGGCGGGGGAGAGGTCCTCGGCCGTGCGCAGCCGTACGAGAACGGCGAGGGACTCGCCCTCCGGGAGCGTGGCGACCGCCGCCGCGCCGGGGACCGCCCGGATCGACGGGGCGTCGCCCTGCCAGGGGGTCACGCAGACGACGGTGTGCAGACCGTCCGCGCTGGGGCCCAGGGCCGCCCGGAGCGCCGCGACGGCCATGTCGCTCTGCCAGCCGCGCCCGGCGGTCAGGACCGCGACGAACTCGCGGGAGAGGTCGGAGTCCGCGCGCTCCTCGTCGGCGAGGAGCCCGCCGATCCGGGTGGCGACCTCCATCGCGGCCGCGAGCTGGGCGGGCGCGGGGCCGGGCTCGGCGTCCAGGAGCCAGACGTATCCGAGGACGACGCCCCGATGACGTACGGGGAGGCAGATCCGGTCCCGGAACACTCCGGCGTCCGGGGCGGCCGGGATGCGGACCGGGCCCGTCGCCCGGGTGATGCCGAAGCCCTCGAACCAGGCGCGGACCGCCGGGGTCGACTTCCGGGTCAGGATCGATCGCGTACGGACGGGGTCCATCGCCGCGTCGTCGTCGCTGTCGTGCGCCCCGAAGGCGATCAGCCCGAAATCGCGGTTCTCCAGTGTCGCAGGGGCGCCCAGGAGCGCGGAGATCTCGTCGACCAGTTCTTGGTAATCGCCCTTCACAGCGCCATTCTCGCACCCCTTCAGACATGTGTATGAGATGCCGCGCACGGATGCGTGACAGCTGTCGATGGCAGAGGATCGGAGCGATCCATAGGTTTCACGGTGGTTCTCCGTGCTGTTACCGGTTTCTTGCGAAAGACCGGGTACAGCACTATTCGTCACCCTGTCCTTCTGGAGGTGCCCCGTGCTGGGTCCCGTGATTCTCGCCGCGTCGCGCAGCGACAAGATGCGCCGTCTCGTGTCGGCCGCCCCCGGGACCAAGCAGGTCGTCGCCCGCTTCATAGCCGGTGAGTCGGTCGGCGACGTCGTCCCGATCGTCCAGGAGCTGAGCGACCGCGGCCTGGAGGTCACCCTCGACGTCGTCGGTGAGGACATCACCACCGTCGAGCAGTCCTACGCCGCCCGGGACGCCTACCTGGAGCTCATCGGCCGTCTCAAGGAGCTGGGCCTCGGCGCCCGCGCCGAGATGTCCGTCAAGCTGTCGATGTTCGGCCAGTCCCTGGAGGGCGGCCACGAGCTCGCCCTCGCGAACGTCCGCCCGGTCGTCGAGGCCGCCGCCGAGATCGGCACCACCGTCACCCTGGACGCCGAGGACCACACGACCCTCGACTCGATGTTCGCCATCCACGACGAGCTGCGGAAGAAGTTCCCGCAGACCGGCTGCGTCATCCAGGCGTACCTCTTCCGCACCGAGGACGACGCCCGCCGCCTCGCGGACAACGGCTCGCGCGTCCGGATCGTGAAGGGCGCCTACAAGGAGCCCGCCTCCGTCGCCATCCAGGACAAGCCCGAGATCGACAAGGCGTACGTCCGGATCATGAAGATCCTGATGGACGGCGAGGGCTACCCGATGATCGGCTCCCACGACCCGCGCCTGATCTCCATCGGCCAGGAGCTGGCCCGCCGCGCCGGGCGCAAGCTGGACGAGTACGAGTTCCAGATGCTGTACGGCATCCGCAGCGAGGAGCAGAACCGTCTCGCCGCCGAGGGCCACCGCATGCGCGTGTACACCGCCTACGGCACCGACTGGTACGGCTACTTCATGCGCCGTCTCGCGGAGAAGCCGGCCAACCTGCTGTTCTTCGTCCGCTCCATCCTCACCAAGGGCTGAGCCCACCACCTCTCACAAGGAGTACTGCGACTCATGGACGCTGTCACCCAGGTCCCCGCTCCGGTCAACGAGCCGGTGCACAGCTACGCCCCCGGCTCCGCCGAGCGCTCCCGCCTCGAGACCAAGCTCAAGGAGCTGGCCGAGAACCCGCGCGAGCTGCCGATGACCATCGGCGGCGTGAAGCGCCTCGGCGGCGGCGAGGAGTTCAAGGTCGTCCAGCCGCACAACCACCAGGCTGTCATCGGCACCTTCCGCGGCGCCACCACGCAGGACGCCCAGGACGCCGTCGACGCGGCCCTCGCCGCGGCTCCGGCCTGGCGCGCGATGGCCTTCGACGACCGCGCCGCGATCATCCTGCGCGCCGCCGAGCTGCTCGCCGGCCCGTGGCGCGAGACGCTGGCCGCGTCCACCATGCTCGGCCAGTCGAAGACCGCCCAGCAGGCCGAGATCGACACCCCGTGCGAGCTCGTCGACTTCTGGCGCTTCAACGTGGCGTACGCCCGCCAGATCCTGGCCGAGCAGCCGCCGGCCAACTCCCCGGGTGTGTGGAACCGTCTGGACCACCGCCCGCTGGAGGGCTTCGTCTACGCGATCACGCCGTTCAACTTCACGGCCATCGCGGGCAACCTGCCCACCGCCCCCGCCCTCATGGGCAACGTGGTGGTCTGGAAGCCGTCCCCGACGCAGACGCACTCCGCCGTGCTCCTCATGGAGCTCCTGGAGGAGGCCGGCCTGCCGAAGGGCGTCATCAACCTGGTGACCGGCGACGGCATCGCCGTCTCCGAGGTGGCCCTGAACCACCCCGACCTTGCCGGTATCCACTTCACCGGTTCGACCAAGACCTTCCAGCACCTGTGGAAGACGGTCGGCACCAACATCGAGAAGTACCGCTCGTACCCGCGGATCGTCGGCGAGACCGGCGGCAAGGACTTCGTCGTCGCGCACCCCAGCGCCGACCGCGCCATCCTGAAGACCGCGCTGACCCGTGGCTCCTTCGAGTTCCAGGGCCAGAAGTGCTCCGCGTCCTCGCGTGCGTACGTCCCGGCCTCCATCTGGAACGACGGCTTCAAGGAGGAGTTCGCGGCCGAGGTCGACGGCATCACCATGGGTGACGTCACCGACCTGTCGAACTTCATCGGCGCCGTCATCGACGAGCGCTCGTTCGCCAAGAACAAGGCCGCGATCGACCGTGCCGCGGCCGACCCGACCTGCACGATCGTCGCCGGTGGCACGTACGACGACTCGGTGGGCTACTTCGTCCGGCCGACCGTCATCGCGTGCACCGACCCGGAGAACGAGGTCTTCAAGGCCGAGTACTTCGGCCCGATCCTCGCGATCCACGTCTACGAGGACGAGAAGTACGACGAGATGCTGACCCAGATGGAGTCGGTCTCGGACTACGCCCTCACCGGCGCGGTCATCTCCGGTGACCGTGCGGCCGCCGCGTACACGATGGAGAAGCTGCGCTTCGCCGCGGGCAACTTCTACATCAACGACAAGTCGACCGGCGCCGTCGTCGGCCAGCAGCCCTTCGGCGGCGGCCGTGCCTCGGGTACGAACGACAAGGCCGGTGCCCCGCAGAACCTGATGCGCTGGACGCTGACCCGCGCCATCAAGGAGACGCTGGTTCCGCCGACCGAGTACGGCTACCCGCACATGGGCTGACGCCCCTCCGGGCCTCGCCGAGGCCCGCCCCTGACACCGCCCCCCTCCTCTACCCCCAATTGAGGACGGGGGCGGTTCTCATTCCCCGGCGCGGCGCTTGAGGAAGTCGCCGATGAGCCCCGCGATCGCCGGCGCGTGGGTCTCCAGGGCGAAGTGGCCCGTGGGGAGCAGGTGGATCTCCGCGTCCGGGAGGTCGCGGCGGAAGGCTTCGGCGCCCGCCGGGACGAAGACCTGGTCGCCCTCGCCCCAGACCGCGAGGAGGGGGACCCGGGAGGTGCGGAAGTACTCCTGGAAGGCGGGGTAGAGGGCGAAGTTGGAGCCGTAGTCGGCGATCAGGCCGAGCTGGATCTCGTCCTGGCCTTCGCGGGCCATGAGGGTGGCGTCGTGGTGCCAGGCGTCGGGGCTGAGCAGGTCGCGGTACTCGGCGGGGACGCCGGTCTCGTACTGCCACTTGATGCCGTCGAGGGAGCGGATGCCGCGGACCGGCTCCTCCGTCTCGGGGGTGCGGTTCTCGATGAGCGCGAGGACCGGGGCCCAGGCCTCGGCGCCGAGGCCCTCGTCGTAGGCGTTGCCGTTCTGGCTGATGATCGCGGTGACGCGCTCGGGGTGGGCGAGCGCGAGGCGCAGGCCGATGGGGGAGCCGTAGTCCTGGATGTAGAGGGCGTACCGGTCCAGGCCCAGGGTCTGGGTGAACTCGTCGGTGAGCGCTGCCAGTTCGGCAAACGTGTAGTCGAAGTCGGCGGCGGAGGGGGCCGCGCTGCGGCCGAAGCCCAGGTGGTCGGGGGCGATCAGCCGGTAGTCGTCGGCGAGCAGCGGGATCAGATCGCGGAACATGTGCGAGCTGGTGGGGAAGCCGTGCAGCAGGAGCAGGACCGGGGCGTCGGCCGGCCCGGCCTCGCGGTAGGCGATCTCGTGGCCGCGGACGGTGGCGGTGCGGTGGTGGATCGGCAGCACGGTCATCGTTCTAACCCCTTAAGTGCATCTCGCTGGTTACGGCTTGACGGGCTTGACTCAATCAGGCCCGAGCTAACCTGTCAATTGCCTTTAAGGGGTTAGCTTGGATTGTGGGAGGGTGAGCGCATGACCTTGAGGATCGCGCCCACCCATGAACTCGGGGCCGGGCGGCTTCGCTCCGTCCGCGCGATGCTGGATTCCGCCTTCGACGGCGACTTCGCCGACGAGGACTGGGACCACGCCCTCGGCGGCGTCCATGCCTGGATCGAGGACGGGCGGGGCATCGCCGCCCACGGGGCCGTCGTCATGCGGCGCGTGCTCCACCGGGGGCGTTCGTACCGCGTCGGGTACGTCGAAGGGGTCGGCGTCCGGAGCGACCTCCGGCGGCGGGGGCTCGGCGGGGCCGTGATGGACGGCCTGGAGCAGGTGATCGACGGCGCGTACGCCTTCGGGGCGCTCAGCGCGTCGGACGACGGGGCCGCGCTCTACCGGGCGCGCGGCTGGCGGGTCTGGGAGGGGCGGATCGAGGTCCTCGGGCCCGAGGGGATCGTCCGGCTCACGGAGGAGGAGGGGTCCGCCTTCCTGCGTCCGGCGGCGGGTGGCCGGGCCCTGCCGGACCCCGCCGACCCGCTCGTCTTCGACTGGCGCGACGGGGACGTGATGTGAGGGAGGGCAGGGACGGTCAGGACGTGGAGCGGCCCTGATCCACCCGCCCCTTGGTCGTCTCCAGGTGGGAGGTGAACAGGGCGGAGAACATGGAGACGAGGGCGATGGTGATCGCGAGCCCGCCCGTGCCGAGCGTCCCCATGAAGCAGGCCGCCATCGCGCCGCCGACCAGCACGAGCCACACCGCGAGCGCCACCTTGCCGCGCCGGCTCAGGAACAGCCACCGGAGCGGGGCGGCCGGCCGGGCCTCCAGGGCGCCCGCCGGGCCCGCCGTCGCCGCGCGCGGCCGCTTGAAGTAGCCGTACACCAGCCACTCGCCGCACAGCTCCCAGCCCTCGGGCTCCAGCTCGGCCAGCACCTTGGCGCGGCGCCGGGCGCCGATGACCTCACGGCGGTACTCCCAGCGCAGTGCCGCCGTCGCGGAGCGGCGGCAGACGAACCGGCCGAGGGAGTCCAGGGACTCCACCTCCCAGCCCTGGTCGCCGTGCGCGGCAAGCATCCGGCGGTCGTTGAAGATGTCGGCCGTCCAGGTCCAGTTCTCCGCCTGCTCGTCCGGCTCGGCGGGGCGCGGGGCCAGCCCGCCGAGCTGCGCCGCGAAGTCGGCGGCCGGGCCGAACTCCTCCTCCGGGCGCGTCCCGGTCTCGGCGAGGTGTCCGCGGAGGTCCTCGACGGTGGCGGTGATCTGCTCGTCCGGCACGCCCGCGGTCCGCAGGGCGTCGGTCAGCTCGGTGAAGTACCGGTCGGTGTCCGTGGTCGTGCTCATGTCGTGGTTCCCCCTGGGTGCAGCGTGGTCTCGACGGCGCGGTGGAACCGCAGCCAGTCCCGGCTCTCGGCGGCGAGGTGCTCGCGCCCCCGCTCGGTGAGCCGGTAGTAGCGGCGGCCCGGTCCGCGCTCGGCGGCGCGGAACTCGGCCTCCACCAGACCGGCTTCCTCCAGGCGGTTCAGCACGGGATAGAGCGTCCCGCCCTTGATCTCGCCGAGTCCCGCCTCGGCGAGCGCCTTGGCGATCTCGTACCCGTAGCTCTCGCCGTCGGTCAGGCGGGAGAGGACGAGCAGGTCGAGGACTCCCTTGAGCCAGCTGGATCTGCGGTCTGCGGCCATGGGTGTATTGGAGCACCAGCTAGGTAGGAATGCAAACTAGATAGGAGTGTCGGGCCTAGGCGGCGACCAGCATTTTTCCGAGGTTCTCGCCGCGCAGCATCCCCAGGAACGCGCTCACGATGTGCTCGAAGCCCTCCACCACCGTCACATCCAGGGGCAGCGTCCCGCCGCGCAGGTGCGGGACGGTCAGGTCGTACAGCTCCTCCAGCGCGTCCGCGTGGTCGCGTACGAGGAAGCCTTCGAGCCGGATGCTCTTGCCGACCACGTCGAAGAGGTTGCGCGGGGCCGGCGGGGGAGCGGAGAGCGCGTGGTACTGGCCCACCGCGCCGACCCAGGCGATCCGGCCGAACGGGCGCAGCGAGGCGATCGCGGCCTCCAGATGCTCGCCGCCCACCCCGTCCAGGACCGCGTCGAGCCCGGCCGGGGCCGCCTTCGCGAGCAGCTCCGGGACCGGGCCCTCGTGGTAGTCGAAGGCCGCGTCGAAGCCGATCTCCTCCGTCAGGTACGCCACCTTGCGCGCCGAACCCGCGCTGCCCACGAGCCGCCCCACGCCCAGCAGCCGGGCGAGCCGTCCCGCTGCCGTGCCCACGCCGCCCGCCGCGGCGGACACGAAGAGGTCCTCGCCCGGCTGGAGCCGTGCGATCCGGGTGAGGCCCACGTAGGCCGACAGGCCCGTACCGCCGAGCAGGCTCAGATGCGCGGCGAGCGGGACGCCCTCGAAGTCCGGCACCGGGCGGGCCTCGTCCTTCGTGACCAGGGCGTGGGTGCGCCAGCCCTTGCGGTGCAGGACGAGGTCGCCGGGGCGCAGGGCCGGGTCGCGGGAGTCGACCACACGGCCCAGGGTGCGGCCCTCCATGGGGGAGTCCAGCGTCCAGATCTCGTCCGTGTCCATCGCCTCGCGGTGGTACGGGTCGACGGACCACTGGAGGTTCTCGACGAGGGCGGTGCCCGGCTCCGGTGCCGGGACGGGGGACTCGACGAAGGAGAACAGGTCGGGGGTGGGGAAGCCGGTGGGACGGGCGGCCTGCTGGACGGTGATCATGGTGTCGGTCGTCATGGAGGTGACGGTAGGAGGGGATCCGCGGCCTGGGCAGGGGGTAGCGTCGATGGCCGCGGCCGATCCATGAATGCCGCTCATACAGGCAGGTGGGAGCCCTGATGGCCGACGGAACCGCGAGGACCGACGGAACCGCGAGGACCGACGACATCGCCCCGCGCGAACTGCGCGTCCTGGTGGCCGTCGGCCGCGAGCGCGGCTTCTCGGCCGCCGCCGTCGCCCTCGGGATGACCCAGTCCGCCGTCTCGCACTCGGTGCGTACCACCGAACGCAAGCTGGGTGCCGTCCTCTTCGACCGGGGGCGGACCGGCGCCACTCCGACGGCGGCCGGTGAGCGGGCCCTCGCGCACGCCCGGCGCGTGCTCCGGCTCCTCGATGTGATGGCCGCCGAGGTGCGCGGCGCGGCGCAGGACGGTGCGTCGGGCACCCTCGCCGGGCCGCTGCGGATCGCGGCCTTCCGTAGTGCGGCGCTGCATCTGCTGCCGCGTGCCCTGGGGCGGTTGACGGCGCGGCACCCCGAGATCGTGCCGGAGGTGCGGATCGTGCGGGAGATCGGGCGCGGCACGGCGGGCGAAGTCCTCGACGGGCGGGCGGACCTGGGGATCGCGACCCTCGGGACCACCTCGCCCGTGCCGCCGGAGCTGGTCGGGGGCGTACTGGTGGAGGAGGGGTATGCGCTGGTGCATCCGGCCGGGCACCCGGCGCCGCGCTCGCTGCCGCTGGTCGACTGGACGGAGAACTGCACCTCGTACACCCGGGAATGGTGGGCCGGGCAGGAGTGGCTGCCGCCGGCGACGGTGCAGGCCGAGGACGACGGAGCGGTGCTCTCGATGGTGAGCACCGGTTACGGCATGGCCGTGATGCCGGAACTCTCGCTGGTCGGAGCACCGTCCACGGTCGAGATCACCGATCTCGGACCGGAGCGCCCGACACGTTCGGTGGGGTACGTCACCACCCCCGAACTGGCCTCGTCCCTCGCCGTACGGGCGCTCATCCGCGAGCTGCGGGCCGTCGCCGGGTGACTTCCCGTCCACCCTCGGTCCCACGCCGTCTCAGATAGTAGGAAGTCCGAGTAATTGTGGAGACAGATGCGGCGGCCTGCCCTAGCTTTGTAGAAGCCGAACGTCTCGCTACATCAGCGAATGGCGGTCGAGAGCGCGACGCCCCTGTGCAGGCAACCCCTGCGGCGGCGCTCCCCGCCCCTGCCGGCACCTTCGATCACCACTGATCTCCGCACTTTCGGATCATCACTGATCTCAAGGAGTCGATCCCTCATGGCATCTCAGACCACCCGCCGTGTCCGCCACTCCGCCGGCCGTTCCAGCGACGAGGCTCGCCAGAACGCCGCCGCCGCCCTCCAGCGCGCCCTCGACCGCCGTGACAACGGCGGCTCCACCGGCCACTGACGTCCCCCGTTCGGACTGTCCGTTCGTCCACATGATGGACGGAACGTGTCAGACGATGGGACGAAGAGTAGGGTGCCGACATGTCTCACAGCATCAATCTCGCAGTCATTCCCGGCGACGGCATCGGCCAGGAGGTCGTGGCCGAGGGTCTCAAGATCCTCTCGGCCGTCCTTCCCCAGGACGTGAAGCTGGAGACCGAGGAGTACGACTTCGGCGCCAAGCGCTACCACGCCACCGGTGAGACCCTCACCGACGCCGATCTCGACTCCCTCAAGAAGCACGACGCCATCCTGCTCGGCGCCATCGGCGACCCGTCGGTGCCGTCCGGTGTCCTGGAGCGCGGCTTCCTGCTGAAGCTCCGCTTCGCCTTCGACCACCACGTGAACCTGCGTCCCTCGAAGCTGCTCCCCGGCGTCGCCACCCCGCTCGCCGGGCAGCCCGAGATCGACTTCGTCGTGGTCCGCGAGGGCACCGAGGGCCCGTACACCGGCAACGGCGGCACCATCCGCAAGGGCACCCCGCACGAGGTCGCCACCGAGGTCTCGGTCAACACCGCGTTCGGTGTCGAGCGTGTCGTCCGGGACGCCTTCGCCCGCGCCCAGGCCCGCCCGCGCAAGAAGCTCACGCTGGTCCACAAGAACAACGTGCTGACCTTCGCCGGTCACCTGTGGACGAACATCTTCACCAAGGTCGCGGCCGAGTTCCCCGAGGTCACTACCGACTACCTGCACGTCGACGCCGCGACGATCTTCCTCGTCACCGACCCGGCCCGCTTCGACGTCATCGTCACCGACAACCTCTTCGGCGACATCATCACCGACCTCGCGGCGGCCGTCTCCGGCGGCATCGGCGTCGCCGCCTCGGGCAACATCAACCCGAGCGGCGAGTTCCCGTCCATGTTCGAGCCGGTCCACGGCTCCGCGCCGGACATCGCGGGCCAGGGCAAGGCCGACCCCACGGCCACCGTCCTCTCCGTCGCCCTCCTGCTGCGCCACCTCGGCTACGAGGCCGAGGCCGTCCGGGTCGAGAAGGCCGTCGCCGCCGACCTCACGGAGCGGGGCGCTGCCGTCCGTACGACGGCCGAGATCGGCGACGCGCTCGCCGCGCGAGTAGCGAGCTGACCCGCGCAGCCGACTGACATCTGACAGCAGCCGCCGGGTCGCACCTGCACCCGGCGGCTGTACCTGTGCGGCCGAAGGGTGCCACCATCGAACCCTGGACCGCGTTCACCCGTTTCCTCCACCGGTCCCCGCGAGCGATAATCGAACGTGGGGCCGCGGCATGCGGGCATGCTCGGACGTCCAAGCAGTCATGGACATCAGCCGATGACTGAGGCGTGAGCGCGGTCCGACACACACAACCGGTGAAGGACACGCACTCATGACGACGCCCACGATCGAGCTCAAGCCCTCCTCCAGCCCGCTGTCCGACGCGGAGCGCGAGGCGATCCTGGCCAACCCGGGATTCGGCCGCCACTTCACCGACCACATGGTCACCATCCGGTGGACCGAGGGTCGAGGCTGGCACGACGGCCAGCTCGTGCCGTACGGCCCGCTGCACCTGGACCCGGCGACGAACGTCCTGCACTACGCGCAGGAGATCTTCGAGGGCCTGAAGGCCTACCGCCGCCCCGACGGCTCCGTCGCCAGCTTCCGCCCGGACGCCAACGCCCGCCGCTTCCAGGCCTCCGCCCGCCGTCTGGCCATGCCGGAGCTGCCCGTCGAGACGTTCGTCGAGGCCTGTGACCTGCTCGTCCGGCAGGACAAGGCGTGGGTTCCGGCGCACGGCGGCGAGGCCTCGCTCTACCTGCGCCCGTTCATGATCGCGACCGAGGTGGGCCTGGGCGTCCGCCCGGCCAACGAGTACCTCTTCGTCGTCATCGCCTCGCCGGCCGGCCCGTACTTCCCCGGTGGCGTGAAGCCCGTCTCCATCTGGCTCTCCGAGAACCGCGTCCGCGCCGTCCCCGGCGGCGTCGGCGACGCCAAGACCGGCGGCAACTACGCGGCCTCCCTGCTCGCGCAGGCCGAGGCGGCGGAGAAGGGCTGCGACCAGGTCGCCTACCTCGACGCCGTGGAGCACAAGTGGGTCGAGGAACTCGGCGGCATGAACCTGTACTTCGTGTACGGCGACAAGCTCGTCACCCCGACCCTCACCGGTTCGCTCCTCGCCGGCATCACCCGTGACTCGCTGCTCAAGCTGGCGGCGGACCTCGGTCTGAAGCCGGAGGAGGGCCGCGTCTCCATCGACCAGTGGCAGGCCGACTCCGCGAACGGCACCCTCACCGAGGTCTTCGCCTGCGGCACCGCCGCCGTGATCACCCCGGTCGGCACGGTCAAGTCCGAGCGGGGCGAGTGGCAGCAGTCGGGCGGCGAGCCCGGCGAGGTCACGATGAAGCTGCGCGACGCGCTGCTCGCCGTCCAGACCGGCAAGGCCGAGGACGCCCACGGCTGGATGCACGAGCTCGGCTAGTCGCTACTCCACTTCCGCGAGGGCCTCGGAGACGGCAGGAACCGTCTCGGGGGCCCTCGTCGGCGTCAGTACGGCGTACAGCGCGCCGCCCACCAGCCCCGACAGCATGAAGCTGCAGTCGATCCCGCCCGTCAGGGCGAGCAGCGGCCCCTCGTAGAGCGGCGTCGACACCCCGGCCAGGCCGACCGCCGCGCCGATCGCCCAGGAGGCGGTGGCGCGCGGGTGCCAGCCCGCCGAGAACCAGTAGATCCCGCCGCGCGAGCGGCGGTTGTAGACCTGGAGGGCCTCCGGGTCGTACGTCCCCCCGCAGCGCGCGTGCCCGATCAGGGTGATCACGGCCCACGGGGTGCCGATCGCGGTGAGCAGCAGGACGAACGAGGTCATCGCCGTCTGGGCGTCCGAGGCGAAGTGGCCCAGGAACACGAAGGCCGTCGCCACCGCCGCGACGACGAGTGTGGCGCGCGCCCGGGTGGCCCTGGGCAGGATCGCGTCGAGGTCGAGCCCCATCGAGTACAGCATCAGCCCGGCGTTGCCGACGGACCCGGCCGTGGCCGCGAGCAGCAGCGGCACCAGGTACCAGGCGGGGGAGGCGGCGACGAGCGGCCCCGCGTAGTCGAGGGCACCGCGGGACGCGAGAGCGGTGAACGTGCCGAAGAGCTGGGGGATCAGGAGGCCGACGAGCAGGCCGAGGCAGGTGGCGCGCCAGACCTTCTTCGCGCCGTGCCGTTCGGGTGAGACGTACCGGGTGTAGTCGCCGAGCAGGGTGATGAAGGCGACGGGCCCGCTGAGCCCGGCGGCGACCGCGGAGAGCAGCCAGGTCGGCCAGAACGAGCCGAGCAGGTACGGGGTCTCCGGTACGGCGGCCGCCGTGAAGTCCCCGGCGTACGCGACCAGGCCGAGCGCGAGGAGCACGGTCATGCCGACCGCGAGGGCCTTGCTCAGCGCGAGCAGGAGCCGGTAGCCGTAGACCGCGGCGACGACCGTGCCGGCGGCGAGCAGGGCGTAGACGACGGCGTGCGAGGCGCCGCCGGTCGGCAGGCCCGTCAGCCGGGCCAGCGTCCCCACGATGACGTCCCCGCCGATCCACAGCGTCAGCGCGGTGTAGCCGAGCGACAGCAGCAGTC
Organism: Streptomyces sp. NBC_01255; assembly: GCF_036226445.1. Lineage (NCBI taxonomy): Bacteria > Bacillati > Actinomycetota > Actinomycetes > Kitasatosporales > Streptomycetaceae > Streptomyces > Streptomyces sp. NBC_01255. The sequence goes on along the minus strand of NZ_CP108474.1, from coordinate 2,603,608 downwards.
CGACCACCGAGCCGACGAGCCGGCCGCGGACGCCGAAGAAGGCGCCGGAGGAGGTGGAGAGGTTGGTGGCGGTACGGAGGGAGACGAGCGCGAGCGGGGCGGTGACGGCGACGCCGACGACGGTCCCGGCGACCACCGAGGTGACCGAGCCCCAGAGGTCGAGGCCGAAGGAGACGGGGAGCCAGCCGAAGACGATCACGCCCAGACACAGGTTGGAGCCGAGCAGGATCGAGAAGAGATCACGGGGGCCGCTGGTGCGTTCGGCCTCGGGGACGGTGTCGACTCCGCGCTGTTCTATCGGCATGAGGACTCCTGGGGGCCTGGGGGACGGGAACGGGCTCACTTTTAGAGTGACGCTCAATGTGACTTACGTCGTCGGCCACGTCAATGCTTGGCTCCCGGCGTCTCAACATTTAGAGTGGCGCTCAAACAGGAGGTGTTTCGGACGTGCGACTGACCCCCACGGAACGCGACCGGCTGCTGCTCTTCGGCGCCGCCGAGCTCGCCCGTGCCCGCCGGGCCCGGGGCCTGCGGCTCAATGTCCCCGAGGCGACCGCGCTCATCGCGGACACCGTCTGCGAGGCGGCCCGCGACGGCAAGCGACTCGCCGAGGCGATCGCCCAGGCCCGCTCGGTCCTCGGCCCCGACGACGTCCTCCCCGGCGTCGCCGACGTGGTCACCGAGGTCCATGTGGAGGCCGTCTTCGACGACGGTTCCCGGCTCGCGGTCGTCTCCGACCCGATCGGCGGAGGACGGCTGGGGGCGGAGGCGCCGGGCGCCCTGCTGCCCGGCCCCGAGCACCCGGAGCCCGCGCCCGCGGTCACCGTCCACGTACGGAACACGGCGACCGTGCCCGTGAGCGTCACCTCCCACTTCCACTTCTTCGAGGCCAACCCCCGCCTCGACTTCGACCGGGCCGCCTCCTACGGCATGCGGCTCGCCATCCCGGCCGGCGCCTCCTTCCGCTTCGACCCGGGCGGCGAGGCCGAGGTCGGCCTCGTGCCGATCGGCGGCGCGCGCGTCGCCATCGGCTTCGCGGGCCTGGTCGACGGCCCGCTGGACGCGCCCGGCGCGAAGGAAGAAGCCCTGCGCAGGGCGCGGGCGTGCGGCTACCTGGGAATCGAGGGCAACTGATGGACCCGTACGAGTACGCCTCCGTACACGGCCCCCGGGCCGGCGACCGCGTCGTCCTGGGCGACTCCGGGCTCGTCGTCCGCGTCGAGTCCGACTCCCAGAAGCACGGCGACGAGTTCCTCGCCGGATTCGGCAAGACCGCCCGCGACGGCCTCCACCTCAAGGCCGCCGCCGTCCGCGAGACCTGCGACGTCGTCATCAGCAACGTCCTCGTCATCGACGCCGTGCAGGGCATCCGCAAGGTGTCCATCGGCATCCGCGAGGGCCGGATCCACGCCATCGGCCGGGCCGGCAACCCCGACACCCTCGACGGCGTCGACGTCGTCGTCGGCACCGGCACCTCGATCGTCTCCGGCGAGGGCCTCATCGCCACCGCCGGAGCCGTCGACACCCACGTCCACCTGCTCTCCCCCCGGATCATGGAGGCCTCGCTCGCGAGCGGCGTCACCACGATCATCGGCCAGGAGTTCGGCCCCGTCTGGGGCGTCGGCGTCAACTCGCCCTGGGCGCTGCGCCACGCCTTCAACGCCTTCGACGCCTGGCCGGTGAACATCGGCTTCCTGGCCCGCGGCTCGTCCTCGGACCCGGCGCCGCTCGTGGAGGCGCTGGCGGAGGGCGGGGCGTCCGGCTTCAAGGTGCACGAGGACATGGGCGCCCACACCCGGGCCCTCGACACCGCCCTGCGGGTCGCCGAGGAGCACGACGTCCAGGTCGCCCTGCACAGCGACGGCCTCAACGAATGCCTTTCGGTGGAGGACACCCTCCGCGTCCTGGACGGCCGGACCATCCACGCCTTCCACATCGAGGGCTGCGGCGGCGGACACGTCCCCAACGTCCTGAAGATGGCGGGCGTGCCGAACGTCATCGGCTCCTCCACCAACCCCACCCTGCCCTTCGGCCGCGACGCGGTCGCCGAGCACTACGGGATGATCGTCTCCGTCCACGACCTGAAGACCGACCTCCCGGGCGACGCCGCCATGGCGCGCGACCGGATCCGGGCCGGGACGATGGGCGCGGAGGACGTCCTGCACGACCTCGGCGCGATCGGGATCACCTCATCCGACGCGCAGGGGATGGGAAGGGCCGGCGAGACCGTACGCCGGACCTTCGCCATGGCCGGGAAGATGAAGGCCGAGCTGGGCCCGCTGGAGGGCGACGGCGCGCACGACGACAACGCGCGCGTCCTGCGGTACATGGCCAAGCTCACCATCAACCCGGCGATCGCCCACGGCCTCGCACACGAGATCGGCTCGATCGAGGTCGGCAAGCTGGCCGACATCGTGCTGTGGCGGCCGGAGTTCTTCGGAGCCAAGCCGCAGATGGTGCTGAAGTCCGGCTTCCCCGCGTGGGGGGTCGTGGGCGATCCGAACGCCGCCACGGACACCTGTGAACCGCTCGTCCTCGGACCGCTGTTCGGCGCGCACGGCGCCACGGCCGCCGACCTCTCCGTCGCGTTCGTGGCGCGGGCCGCCGTCGACCTCGGCTCCGACGCGCTGCCGACCCGCCGCCGCCGCGTCCCCGTGCGCGGCACGCGCGGCATCGGCCCCGCGGACCTGGTCTTCAACTCCCGTACCGGAGACGTGCAGGTCGACGGCGATACGGGCCTCGTCTCGCTCGACGGCTCCCCGATCCGCTCCGAAGCGGCCGAGTCCGTCTCCCTCAACCGCCTCTACTTCCTCTAGGACTCTTCGATGACGTTCCGTATGCCCGCCGAGTGGATGCCGCACGAGCGCACCTGGATGGCCTGGCCCAGCACCAACCCCACCTTCACCAACGAGGAGGAGCTCGCCGAGGCGCGCGCCGCCTGGGCGTCCGTGGCCCGGGCCGTACGCGGCTACGAGCCGGTGACGATGGTCGTCGCCCCCGGCGACACGGAGTCGGCCGCCGAACTCCTCGGCCCGGAGATCGAGCTGGTCGAGCGCGACCTCGACGACGCCTGGATGCGGGACATCGGCCCGACCTTCGTCACGAACGGCACCGAACTGGCGGCCGTGGACTGGGTGTTCAACGGCTGGGGCGCCCAGGACTGGGCCCGCTGGGAGCACGACTCCAAGATCGCCCGCCATGTCGCGGACGCCGCCGGGATCCCCGTACTCTCCTCCCCGCTGGTCAACGAGGGCGGCGCGATCCACGTCGACGGCGAGGGCACGGTCCTGCTGACCGACACCGTCCAGCTCGGCTCGGGCCGCAATCCGGAGTGGACCCGCGCACAGGTCGAGGCCGAGATCCACGCCAAGCTCGGCACCACGAAGGCCATCTGGCTCCCGCACGGCCTCAGCGGCGACTACGGCCTGTACGGCACCCAGGGCCACGTCGACATCGTCGCCGCCTTCGCCCGCCCCGGCACGATCCTCGTCCACAGCCAGCAGGACCCGGCCCACCCGGACTACGAGCGCTCGCGGATGTACGTGAGCATCCTCCGCGGTCAGACGGACGCGCAGGGCCGCCCCCTGGAGGTCGTGGAGATCCCGGCCCCCACCGTCCTCAAGGACGAGGAGGGCGACTGGGTCGACTACTCCTACATCAACCACTACCTGTGCAACGACGGCGTGGTCCTGTGCGCCTTCGACGACCCGCACGACGAACTCGCCGCCGAGATCTTCCGCCGGCTCTTCCCGGACCGCACGGTGACCCTGGTCGACGCACGGGCGATCTTCGCGGGCGGCGGCGGCATCCACTGCATCACGCAGCAGCAGCCCCGCGTGTAGTCCGCACCGTGGCGGCCAGCGCCAGGACGCTCAGGGCGAACATCACGATGCCCAGGGGGACGTGGACCGACGGCACGTGCATGACGCCGAGCACCACCTGCGCCGAGGCGAGCACGAGGAAGCCGGTGGCGTACAGGGCCGGGCGAGGGGAGCCCCCGCCCCGCCGCCACGCCAGTATCGCGGCCACGAGGTACAGCATCGACGCGCCGTACATCACCTTCGAGCCGGCGTCGTGCAGCGTCGTGCCGAGGGACCCGGACAGCAGCATGCCGGCGGTGACCGCCTGGAAGAACAGGGCCAGGGTCTGCAGGGCGACCGCGACCTGCGAGAACGTGAACCTGCCCGGTGCCGGAGTCGTCTGTACGGCCATGATGTGGTCCCTTCTTCTGCCTCGCGGCGGTGGATCGGTACTCTCTCGACAGTCCGACGACGCAGCCCCGCGAAATGTGAGGCGAGGTGTCGGACCCACGGGGGAACAGGGAGCGGTCGGCACCATGAGCACACAGCCCGAGGTGGAACCGGACGCCGTCGTCGGCGAGCGGCGCCACCTCACCAACCTCGCCTACCGGCTGCTCGGTTCACTGGCCGAGGCCGAGGACGCCGTACAGGAGACGTACACCCGCTGGTACGCGATGTCGCGGCGGGAGCAGGCGGCCATCGCGTCGCCCGGCGCCTGGCTGACGACCGTGGCCGGCCGCATCTGCCTCGACGTGCTCGGCTCGGCGCGGGCCCGGCGCGAGCGCTATGTCGGGGCGTGGATACCCGAGCCGCTGCCCGACCGCGCGGAGTGGGCGGGCGGGGGCGACCCGGCCGACCGGATCACCCTGGACGAGTCGGTGAGCATGGCCTTCCTCGTCGTCCTGGAGTCGATGACGCCGGCCGAGCGCGTGGCGTTCGTCCTCCACGACGTCTTCCGCTACCCCTTCGCGGAGATCGCCGAGATCATCGGGCGGACGCCCGCCGCCTGCCGCCAGCTGGCGACCTCGGCCCGTCGGCGCGTCGGCGCCGCGCGGGTCCCGGCGGCGCCGACGGCTCCTTCGCCGGGGCAGGCCGGTCTGGTGCGGCACTTCAAGGAGGCGTGGGAGGCCCGGGACATCGAGGCCCTCGTCGGCCTCCTCGACCCCGACGCCGCGATGGTCTCCGACGGCGGCGGCCTGGTCGGCACCGTCCTGCACCCGGTCGAGGGCGCCGAGCAGATCGCCGCGTACCTGATCCACATCGCCGACAAGGCCCCGGGGCTGAGGCTCCTGGAGCGGACGGTCAACGGCCTGCCCGGGCTCGTCGCCCAGCACACCGGGGTGACCGTGACCGTGGCCGCGTTCGAGCTCGACGGCGACCGCGTCACCCGCATCTGGGCGGTCCGCAACCCGGAGAAGCTCCGCGCGTGGACCGGGAGCCGACCCGACAGGGCCCGGACCGGCCCCGACGGGGCCATCCTGTAGAACATACGGGTGAGTCAGAGCAGCGACCCGACCCCACCCCCTCCCCGCCGCCGCAACCAGGCCGCCCCGCCCCGCGAGGACGTGCTCGCCGCGGCGATGGACACCATCGCCGAGCGCGGGCTCGACGGGCTCACCATGGCCGGGCTCGGGCGGCAGGTCGGGATGAGCAGCGGGCACCTGCTCTACTACTTCCGCACCAAGGACGAGCTGCTGCTCCAGACCCTGGAGTGGAGCGAGGGGCGGCTCGGCGCCGCGCGGAGCGCGCTGCTCGCCCGGCCCGGGACCGCGCGCGAGCGGCTCGACGGGTACGTCGACGTGTACGTGCCCAAGGGCCCGCGCGACCCGCACTGGACCCTGTGGCTGGAGGTCTGGAACCGCTCGCCGAACGCCGACGACGACGCCCGCGCCCGGCAGGCCGCCATCGAGTGGGCCTGGCACCGGGACCTGGTCGCGATCCTCGCCGAAGGGGTCTCGCGGGGGGAGTTCCGGGCGGTCGACCCGGACCGGTTCGCCACCCGTACGAGGGCTTTGCTCGACGGCTTCAGTGTGCATGTGGCCGTCGGGATCCCGGGCACGGGCCGGGAGCAAGTCCTCGCCCACGTACGGGAGTTCATCGAGCAGGACCTGCTGCCGCGACCGTAACGCACGCAAGTACACAGGATCGTTGTGCGCTACAGCCTTGTTGGGCGTGCGTGACCTCCGGCACGGTTCCGGTCCATGGGACGAGAGCACTGGAAGAAGATCTGGGTCGGCTCCGCCGGCAACATGGTCGAATGGTTCGACTGGTTCGTGTACGCGAGCTTCGCCACCTACTTCGCGGGATCCTTCTTCCCCGAGGGGAACGACACCGCGAAACTCATGAACACCGCCGGCATCTTCGCCGTCGGCTTCTTCATGCGGCCCGTCGGCGGCTGGCTCCTCGGCCGGGTCGGCGACCGCAAGGGCCGCAAGGCGGCGCTCACCCTCACCGTCACCCTCATGTCCGCCTCGGCGCTCCTGATCGCCGTGGCCCCCACCTACGCCGTCGCCGGCTACGGCGGCGCGGCGGTCCTCCTGATCGCCCGCCTCCTCCAGGGGCTCTCCGTCGGCGGCGAGTACGCCGCCAGCGCCACCTACCTCACGGAGGCCTCCGCGCCGGAGCACCGCGGCTTCGCCTCCAGCTTCCAGTACGTGTCGATGACCGCGGGCCAGGTCCTCGGCCTCGGCCTGCTGATCGTGCTCCAGCAGACGATGTCCAGCGAGGCCCTGCACAGCTGGGGCTGGCGCATCCCGTTCGTCATCGGCGCCCTCGGTGCGGCCGTCGTCTTCTACCTGCGCCGCACGATGCTGGAGACGGACGTGTACGAGGAGAGCGCGGGCGACGGGGTGGCCGCCGGCGAGCAGGGCACCCTCAAGGCGCTCTGGGGGCACCGGCGCGAGGCCTTCCTCGTCGTCGCCCTCACCATGGGCGGGACCGTGGCCTACTACACGTACACCACGTACCTCACCAAGTACCTCTCCAACTCCGCAGGGCTGCCCAAGCAGACCGCGACCCTGGTCTCCTTCTGCGCCCTCATCGTCTTCGCCTGCCTCCAGCCGCTGGCCGGCGCGCTGTCCGACCGGATCGGCCGCCGCCCGCTCCTCATCACCTTCGCGATCGGCTCCACCCTCCTCAGCGTGCCGATCCTGGCGATGCTCAAGCACGCGGGCTCCTTCTGGCCGGCCCTCGGCCTCTCCCTGCTCGCGCTGCTCGTCGTCACCGGCTACACCTCCATCAACGCCTGTGTGAAGGCCGAGCTCTTCCCGACCGGCATCCGTGCCCTCGGCGTCGCCCTCCCGTACGCCGTCGCCAACGCCCTCTTCGGCGGCACCGCCGAGTACGTGGCGCTGTGGTTCAAGAACGCGGGGATCGAGTCCGGCTTCTCCTGGTACGTGGCGGGCTGCGCGGCCGTCTCGCTGGTCGTCTATCTCGTCATGCGGGAGACCCGCGACATCGACCTGGGCCGGGTCGGCGCCTCCGGCTCCGGCGGCCCCGGCACCCTGCCCGGCCAGAAACGAGATCAGCTGCCCGTATCGTGAGACCGCCGTCCCGGCGGCCCCACACCTGTGTCAGACTTCCGGCGTGCTTGCTACCACGATGATTATCGGCAGCAGCGCGCCGGTCCGCAGTGGCCACTGATTCCGCGGCACATCCCCCGCGGCAGTGGACACCGTGCCTCAGACCCGCGCGCAGACCTCTCGCACCCGCGAGGGGTTTTTTCGTTTTCCGGCCCCACCCACGCCGGAAGCGGACAGCGCGTGAGAATGGGGGCAAGTGGATCCAGACCTTCCGGAGCCACATCCGACAGGAGCCATCACAGTCATGACCACGGAGAACGGCGAGAGCCCGCGCCTCGACGACCGCCATGTCGACGACAGCTTCCACGTCTTCGACACCACGCTGCGCGACGGAGCGCAGCGGGAGGGCATCAACCTCACCGTCGCCGACAAGCTGACCATCGCGCGCCACCTCGACGACTTCGGCGTGGGCTTCATCGAGGGCGGCTGGCCCGGCGCCAACCCGCGCGACACGGAGTTCTTCGCCCGCGCCCGCCAGGAGATCGCGTTCAAGAACGCGCAGCTCGTGGCCTTCGGCGCGACCCGCCGGGCCGGCGGCAACGCCGCCGAGGACCCGCAGGTCAAGGCGCTGCTCGACTCCGGCGCCCCGGTGATCACCCTCGTCGCCAAGTCCCACGACCGGCACGTCGAGCTCGCCCTGCGCACCACCCTCGACGAGAACCTGGAGATGGTCCGCGACACCGTCTCCTACCTGACCGCCCAGGGCCGCCGCGTCTTCGTCGACTGCGAGCACTTCTTCGACGGCTACAAGGCCAACCCCGACTACGCCAAGGCCGTGGTCCGCGCCGCGCACGAGTCCGGCGCCGACGTCGTCATCCTCTGCGACACCAACGGCGGCATGCTCCCTGCCCAGATCCAGGCCGTGGTCTCCACCGTCCTCGCCGACACCGGCGCCCGCCTCGGCATCCACGCCCAGGACGACACCGGCTGCGCCGTCGCCAACACCCTCGCCGCCGTCGACGCGGGCGCCACCCACGTGCAGTGCACCGCCAACGGCTACGGCGAGCGGGTCGGCAACGCCAACCTCTTCCCCGTCGTCGCGGCCCTGGAGCTCAAGTACGGCAAGAAGGTCCTCCCCGAGGGCGCCCTCGCCGAGATGACCCGGATCTCGCACGCCATCGCCGAGGTCGTCAACCTCACGCCCTCCACGCACCAGCCGTACGTCGGCGTCTCCGCCTTCGCGCACAAGGCCGGGCTCCACGCCTCCGCCATCAAGGTCGACCCCGACCTCTACCAGCACATCGACCCCGAGCTCGTCGGCAACACCATGCGGATGCTCGTCTCCGACATGGCCGGCCGCGCCTCGATCGAGCTCAAGGGCAAGGAGCTCGGCGTCGACCTGGGCGACGACCGCGCGCTCGTCGCCCGCGTCGTCGAGCGGGTCAAGGAGCGCGAGCTCCAGGGCTACACGTACGAGGCCGCCGACGCCTCCTTCGAGCTGCTGCTCCGCGAGGAGGCCGAGGGCCGGGCCCGCCGCTACTTCCGTACGGAGTCCTGGCGCGCGATCGTCGAGGACCGCCCCGACGGCATCCACGCCAACGAGGCCACCGTGAAGCTCTGGGCCAAGGGCGAGCGGATCGTCGCCACCGCCGAGGGCAACGGCCCGGTCAACGCCCTCGACCTGGCGATGCGGGTGGCCCTGGAGCGGATCTACCCGCAGCTCGCCAAGTTCGAGCTGGTCGACTACAAGGTCCGCATCCTGGAGGGCCGCCACGGCACCGAGTCCACGACCCGGGTCCTGATCACGACCAGCGACGGCAACGGCGAGTGGGCCACGGTCGGCGTCGGCGAGAACGTGATCGCGGCCTCCTGGCAGGCCCTGGAGGACGCCTTCACGTACGGGCTGCTGCGGGCCGGGATCGACCCCGCCGAGTAGACCGGACCGACCCCGCCGAGCAGACCGGGCCGTCCACCTGGCAAACCGAATCGGCCACCTATGTCTTGTTTGGGGCCATTCGGGTAACTTCGATACATGAGGACCAGGTCGCTTTCCGCACTGTCGGCCCTCGCCGGGCTGATACTCCTGCTGCTCCTGGCCCTGGCCCCCTCCGTGGGCGCCAGGGCCGCGGGGATACCCGACGCGGCCGCCGCCCTGAAGCAGGGCCCGGTGTACGTCGACCCGGGCGCCGCCGACCAGCTCTCGCAGGCCGACGCGGACGCCCTCGCCCAGAAGATCAAGGACGCGGACAAGCCGCTCTTCATGGCCGTCCTGCCGGCGACCGCCGAGTACCCGCCGGAGGACCTCTTCCAGATCCTGCGCACCCAGACCGGCGTCAGCGGCCTGTACGCGATCCGCCTCGGCGACGGCTTCGACGCGAAGGCCGACGCCTCCGTCATCTCGGAGCGGGCCGTGCAGAACCTCGTCACCTCCGTCCGCCAGCCCGGCGTCGACGCGGCCACCGAGCTCAACAACTTCGCCGACCAGGCCCTCCCCACCATCCGCGGCTCCGCCCCCTCCACCTGGGGCGCCGTCGGCGCTGACTCCGGGGTCCCCGTCGCCGGACTCGTCACCCTCGGCGCGGTCGTCGCCGTGAGCGGCGGAGCCGCCTACGCCGTCGTCCGCCGCAAGAGGCTCCGCAAGGAGGCCGAGGAGCGGGCGGCCCTCGACAAGCTGCGGGTCGTCGTCGACGAGGACATCACCGCCTTCGGCGAGGAGCTCGAACGCCTCGACTTCCACCCCGCCGAGCCCGGCGCCGACGACGCCAAGCGAGACGACTACGAACGCGCCCTCGACTCGTACGACAAAGCCAAGTCCCTGATGGGCTCCGCGGCTCACCCGCACGACGTCCGCCCGGTCACCCAGGCCCTGGACGACGGCCGCTTCTCCCTCGCCCTCCTGGCCGCCCGCCGCGAGTCCCGCCCGCTGCCCGAGCGGCGGCCCCCCTGCTTCTTCGACCCGCGCCACGGGCTCTCCACCGAGGACCGTGAGTGGAGGCCCGCCGGCAGCGCCGCCCGCCAGGTCCCGGTCTGCGCCGCCGACGCCGCGCGCCTCGACGACGGGCTCGACCCCCTCGCCCGCACGGTCGACACGGACTCGGGCCGCCGCCCCTACTGGGAGGCGGGCCCCGCCTACGGCCCCTGGGCCGGCGGCTACTTCGGCGGCGGCCTCCTCCCCGGCCTCCTCGTGGGCACCATGCTCGGCTCCGCGCTCGCCACCCCGGCGTACGCCTCCGAGTACGGCGGCGGCGAATTCGAGGGCGGCGACTTCTCCGGTGGCGACTTCTCCAGCGGCGACTTCTCCGGCGGCGACTTCGGCTCGGGTGGCGGCTTCGGCGGCGGCGACTTCGGCGGAGGCGGCGGATTCGACGGCGGCGGCGGGTTCTGACCGCAGCTTCTGCGGGCCCGGCGGCCCCCACGCGTTGAACGCGTTGAGTAAACGTGCTCGCACGAACGGTGATCGGTGACAGTGCTCGCGGCGGCGCGGCCCGCGCCGCCGCGAACACACCGAAAGGTCGCACCACCGTGCCGAACAGCACCACCGCACCGCTGGACGTCGACGGTCTGATCTGCGTCGAACCCCCCTACTTCGCCCTCCGCGACCTGCGCAGGGAGGCACCCGGCGAGGTCACCGCCGAGATAGCCGCCGAGGCCGACGGCGGCCGCCAGGCCACCCCCCTCGGCATCTCCGAGATCGGCCGCCACCTCGCGATCGCCGGACTCTGCGCCGCCGCCACCGTCAACCCCCGCGAGGGCCGCCACTTCTACCTGGCCCGCGCCGCCCGGGGCAGCTGGCACGCCCCCGCCACGCCGCAGGGCGCACCCGTCGCCGACGGGCTGACCGGCAGCGCCAGCGCCTTCTTCGCCTCCCCGCGGCGCGCGGCGGCGGCCACTCGTCTCACCGACCGGGACGGCAGCCTGCTCGCCACCCTCGACGTCGAGTACGACGTGCTGGCGCAGCCCGTCTTCGAACGGGTCCTCGGCGACCGGGTCCCCGACGCCCCGGTCACGGTCAACCCGTACTCCCTGCCCATGCCCCTGGAGGGGGTGGAGATCCGGGGCGGGCACGGCACCGCCACACTGACCGTCACCCCCGAGATGTGCCCCGGCCACTTCGCCGGCCACCCGGTGCTCCCAGTCGCCACCCTCTCCGTCGGCATGACCTCGCTCATCGACCACGCCGTCGCCGCGCGCGGCGGGCACCTGCGGTGGCTGCCGGTCAGCTGGTTCCTCAGCGCCGACAAGCTCGTGCACGCGGGGGAGACCGTCGTCTTCGAGGGCGAGGTCACCAGTGCCGCCGAGGATCCGAAGGGAGCCCTGGGGGCTGCCGGCGCCGCCGTCTCGTTCCGCGGCACCGCGCGGGTCGGCTCCGAGACCGTCGCGGATGCCGGTGTCGAGCTCGTCCTCGTCGACGACGGCGCCCACGGGCCGGCGCGCCCCGCACCGCTGCCCGCCTCCCGACCGGCTCCGCACTCCTGACCGTGCGCCCGGCGAGCAGCACGACGCGCCGCCACGCGCGGATCGTTTCGGTCGCGGCGTACCACCCGGTCCGCTCCGTCGGCAACGCCGAACTCATCGACACCTACCGTCTCGACTCCACCGACGCGTGGATCCGCGCCCGCACCGGCATCGGCGCGCGCGGCCTCGCGGCCCCGCACGAGACCCTCGCCCTCATGGGGGCGCACGCGGCCGAACGGGCCGTGCGGCGGGCGGGCCTGGGGGCGGGCGACATCGACTGCGTCCTCGCCGCCACGATGAGCCACCTCGCGGGCGGCACCTCGCTCGCCCGGGAGATCGCCGACCGGCTGGACCCGGCGCCACGCGCGGCCCTGGACGTCTCCGCCGCCTGCGCCGGCTTCGCCACCGGTCTCGAACTGGCCCGCTGCCTCGTCTCCGGAGGCGTGTTCCGCCGCGTCCTGCTCGTCGGGGCCGAGCGGATGTCCGACATCGTCGAGGCCGCCGACCGGACCACCAGCGTCATCTTCGGCGACGGCGCGGGCGCGGTCGTCGTCGAGGGCTCCGGCGAGCCCGGGATCTCCGCCGCCGCGTGGGGCAGCGACGGCACTCAGGGCGACCTCCTCAGCCGGGCGCCCGGCGACCCGCGGCACCCACCGGAGGGCGAGACCCGGCCTCCGTACCTGCGGATGCGGGGTCCCGAGCTGTACCGCTGGGTCATGGCCCACGTGCCGGAGAACGCGCGCCAGGCCCTGAAGCGCGCCGGGATCGCGGCCGGGGAGCTCGACGCCTTCATCCCGCACCAGGCCAACGACCGCATGATCACCGGTCTGGCCAAGGCGCTCGGGCTGCCCCCGACCGTGGCCGTGGCCAGGGACGTGGTCCGGCGCGGCAACACCTCCGCGGCCTCCATCCCGCTGGCCATGGAGTCCCTGCTGGGCGAACGGCCCGAACTCTCCGGCGGGCTCGCCCTCCTGTCGGGGTTCGGGGCCGGCGTCGCCTACGCCGCCCAAGTGGTGAGGCTGCCGTGAGGGGACCATGGACAGGAGGACGGACGCGCATGAGAAGGAGGACAGTGCCGTGACCACTCGACGTACCGGTCATCTGCTGAACGGGCTGCTCGCCGAGGCGCGGTGGAGCGCCGGCGACCTGGCCCGGGCCGTGAACGCCCTCGGCACCCGGCAGGGCATCCCCCTGCGGTACGACCGCTCGGCGGTGGCGCACTGGATGGCGGGCTCCTTCCCCCGCCCGCCGGCGGGCGAACTGGCGGCGCAGGCGCTGAGCCAGCGCCTCGACCGGGTGGTGACGCCCGAGGAGACCGGGCTCGTCAGGGCCGGAGGCGGCGCCGGGTCCGATGTGGCCGCGCCGCCGGCCCGGGCCGACCCCGTGCGGGAGCTGATGGCGCTCTGCCGGAGCGACGCGAGCCCCACCCGCCGCGGCCTGCTCGCCGAGATCGTGTACGACGCGGCCTACGTCCCCCCGCCCGGACGCCGCGGCGGTACGGGCCGGCCGGCGCCCCGCATGACCCACCGGGCGGGCGCCGGAGACGTCGAGCTGATGCGGCGGCTGACCCAGGTCTTCAGCGATCTCGCCGCGTCGCACGGCGGCGGGCACGCTCGGACCGCTCTCGCCGCCTACCTCGGCGACGACGTGGCCAGGGCGCTCCGGTCCACCGCCCCGCCCGGGCTGCGCGCCGAACTGTTCACCAGCGCGGCGCAGTTGACCCATGTCCTGGCCGCGTCGACGGACGACGCGGGGCGGTCGGGGCTCGCCCAGCGCTACTACCGGCTGGCGCTGGGGCTCGCCGCCGAGGCGGAGGACCTGCGGATGCGCGCGATCGTGCTGCGCTCGCTGAGCGCCCAGGCCGCCCGGCTCGGGCACCGGGGGAGCGCGGCGGCCTACGCGGACGAGGCCGTGCGCGCGGCGCGGGCCACCGGGGACGACGTCACCGTCTCCTTCGCGCTGGTCCAGCGCTCGCTCACGTACGCCCTCAAGCGGGAGGAGCGGGCGGCGCGGGCCGACATGGCCGCCGCGGAGCGGCTGCACGACCGGGCCACCGGCCGGCCCGGCCCCTTCACCGCCTATCCGCGGTCGGGCCTCGACTACCAGCGGGCGGAGGTCTTCCACGCCCTGGGGCAGCGGAAGGAGGCGGTGGGGGCGCTGCGTCAGGCCGTCGCCCTGCGTCCGCCGGGGCAGCACCGCGCGCACGCGCTCACCCAGGCGCGGCTCGCCGAGGTCCTGTTCGGCGACGGGGAGACGGAGGAGGCCTTCGGCCACTGGAGTCTCTTCCTCGACCACTACCCGCACATCCGGTCGGCCCGCGCCGAACAGGCCCTCGCCCGCCTGAGCTATGGCCTGAGCACCGTGCCCCACCAGGCCGACGGGGCGGCGCTCAGGGCGCGGGCCAGCGCGATGGCGCGGACCCGGCGCACGTCAGAGGAGTGACAAATGGGGTAAAAGGGATCGTCCATGAGGCAGGGGTATCACGTGGCGCGGCGGGGGCGCGGCAGGCGGGCGCTGGGGGGAGTCGTGCGATTTTATGAGCATCTGAAATGGTCGGAGAACGGCCGGAATTCAGGTCAGACCAGTGGCTTCACCGACATCAGCAGGTGTCGGTGGGCCGGCTCCTCGGCGTCGGTGAGCAGGGCCCGCTGGCCGGGGCCGACGAGATGGAAGCGGACCGCCGGGGCGTCCAGGGAGGTCAGCGCGTCCAGGAGGTAACCGGGGTTGAAGGCGACCGTCATGGAGTCCGTCCCGGTGAGGGTGCCCGGGAGGTGCTGGGAGGCCACGTCGTCCTCGTACCCCGCCTGGAGGTGGACTCCCGAGGCGGTGAAGGTCAGTTGGACCGGACTGTCGCCCTCGGCGACCACCGCCACCCGCTTGACGGCCGCGGTCAGTGTGGCCCGCTCCGTGACCGCCAGGGCGTGGTCGCCGAGGGCGAAGAGCTTGTCGTGGCGGGGGAGCCGGCCGTCGAGCAGTCGGGTGGTGGTGCGCATGCCCGCGCTCTCGAAGCCGATCGAGCCGGCGTCGAGCGCGAGGCGGGCCGGGCCGCCGCCCGCGAGGGAGCGGGCGATCTCGGTCAGCCGGCGGGCCGGGACGACCACGTCGGCGGGCTCGGGCGCCGTGGACGCCTCGAACGCTCCGGACACCCCGGCGGGAGTCCCGGCGTCCGGGTGCCACTCCAGGGTGCGGACCGCGTACCGGTAGCGGTCGGTCGCCGCCACCGTCATCGTCGAACCGTCCAGCGCGAGCCGTATCCCGGTGAGGACAGGCAGGGAGTCGTCCCGGCCGGCCGCCACGGCCACCTGGCCGACCGCCGCGGCGAAGGCGTCCCCGTCCACCAGGCCCCGGACCTCGGGCAGCACGGGTGGGGCCGGGTAGTCGTCGAGCGGCAGCAGGGAGAGGCCGAAGCGGGCGCCGCCCGAGGTCACCGTGAGGCGGGCGCCCTCCACCGCGAGCTCCGCGGGACCGTGCGGCAGCACCTTGCAGATGTCGAGGAGTCGGCGGCCGAGCACCAGGGCCCTGCCCTCGGCGACCGTGTCGGCCTCGACCTCGACGCGGGCGGAGGCCTCGTGGTCGAGGCCGGAGACCCGTAGCCGGCCCTCGGCCGTCTCCAGAAGCAGACCGCCGAGGACGGGCATCGGGGAGCGGGCCGGCAGGACGCGCGCCGCCCAGGCCACGGCGTCGGTCAACACGCTGCTGTCGATACGGAATTCCATGCCGCCGACGCTAGCGACCCCCACTGACATTGATACTCGTAGCGGGTTCCGGGGGCCGTGGCTCTCCCACTGACTGACGCCCTGCTGGGCTGTCTTCGCGTTGTACCGTCCGGCCGCCGGGACCCGTTCTTCATGGCTCCGGCCAGGTGGAACATGACCTGATAGGAGCTTGGTCAGAAGCCCCATCAATGTCCTGTCTGCGCCACCTGGCCGGTGTCACCTCCGGCTAGGAAGGCACCCCCAGCATGACGTCAGCGGGCACGGTGGACATGGATCAGCAGTGGGTGTTCGGCGGCGTGGATTCTCATGCCGACACCATCCACGTCGCGGTCGTCACCGACAACGGCGGTCACGTTGCCGACGCCGAGTTCCCCACCACCACGGCCGGATACACCGCGGCCCTCGCGTTCCTGGGCGCCCATGGGGACGTGATCGCGATCGGCGTGGAAGGCACCGCGTCCTACGGAACCGGCTTCACCCGCGCGGCCCGGGCCACCGGTTTGACCGTGGTCGAGGTCAACCGCCCCGACCGCGCCGAACGCCGCCGCAACGGCAAGTCCGACCCCATCGACGCCTACGCCGCCGCCCGCGCCGCACTGTCCGGACGCGCGTCCAGCGCGCCCAAGGACGACGCCGTCACCGGCATACGTGCCCTCCACAACGCCGCCCGGTCCACGGTCAAAGCCCGCACCGCCGCCATCAACCAGATCGGTCACATCCTGGTCAGTGCCCCCGACGCTATCCGCGACCGCTACCGGGCCCTACGCGGCAAGGTGCTGATCGACACCCTCGCCCGCCAGCGACCCCACGGGGACGCGGTCCATACTGCCGTCCTGACCGCCCTGAAGAGCCTGGCCAGGCGGGTCCAGGCCCTCACCGGCGAGCACGACGAGCTCACAGCCGCACTCGACGGCGTGGTCAGCACCCACAATCCGGGCCTGCGAGCTGCCTACGGCGTCGGTCCCGACACCGCGGCCCAGCTCCTGATCACCGCCGGCGGCAACCCCGACCGCCTCCGCACCGAGGCGTCCTTCGCCGCTCTATGCGGCGTCGCACCCGTGCCGGCCTCCAGTGGCAAGACCAGCCGTCACCGCCTCTCCCGAGGCGGTGACCGGGCCGCCAACGCGGCCCTCTACCGCATATCCCTCGTCCGCATGGCCAGCGACCGGCGCACACGCGAATACGTGGCACGGCAGACCGCGGCCGGCCGGACGAAGAAGGAGATCATCCGTCTCCTCAAGCGGGCCATCGCCCGCGAGGTGTTCCGCTACCTCACCACCACGGTCACCGTCCCCGACATCGCCGACCTACGACCTCTGCGGCGGTCCAAGAACATCACCCTCACCACCGTGGCCGAGCACTTCGGCGTCTGGCCCGCCGTCATCTCCTGCGTCGAACGCGGCACCCGCCGCGACGACTACCTCGCAGGCGCCTACCGCGACTGGCTCATCGCAGCTTGACCCTCTGACGCGGAGGTTCACTCATAGCCAGTGGCGGCCTGAAGCGCTTTCGCCAGGAAAGCCCAGTTCCCGCCTTCGGGGAGCTCTTGACCCACGTTCTGATACCAGCCCGGCGAGTCATGCATCCATGCCGCAAGGGCCTCAAGGAATCGATCGAGGGTCTGGTTCTCCCACTCGTCTCCCCTTCGGAGATAGTCCTCATGCAGTCCTCGAACAAAGGAGACCAGTTCGTCGCGGCTGCGGACTTCATCGTCGGGAATCAGTGACATAGAGCGAACCTACCCTCCACCTCGTCCGCAGAGCGCTTGACGATCAATAGGAGCATCAATGCCGTTGACCAGCAGATTCAGGCGCCCCTCGGCTCTCGGTGCCGGTGCACGGCCCTAGCCGAGTGCTAGCGCCGCTAGACATGAGGGCATTGATAGGTCTAGCGTTGCCGTCAGTCCTAGCAACGCTAGATCGAACCTCTGGGGGAATCATGAAGGCGCACCGCCTCGCCACCGTCCTGTCCGTCCTGCTCGGCCTCGCCTGCCTCTGGTTCGGGATCAACTTCCTGTTCGCCCCGGAGTGGGCGGCCACCGGCTTCGGCATCCCCGCCTGGCCCCAGGGCGACGCCGCCGGATACTTCACGGTCAAGGCGGGCCGCGACCTCGCCAACGGCGCGATCGTGCTCACCCTGCTCGCCCTCGGCAAGCGCCGCCCGCTGGCCTGGGTGATGCTGCTCCTCGCGATCGTCCCCTTCGGGGACTGCCTCGCCGTCCTCACCCACGGAGGCGGATACGCCGCCGCGCTCGGCATCCACGCGGCGACCGGCGCCGTGGTCCTCCTCGCGGCGGGCCTGCTCTTCGCGACCTCCCGGGACGGAGCGGCCGTGAACTCGGGCGTGCGGGAAGGCGATCGCACCCTCGACCGTACTAGTGTTTGATTAAGTGGTTCACGACAGCGGCAGGCATGGGGGAGAGCACGCGATGAGCGACGTCCGCGTCCACGGCACGGTGGAGCCCGGGTTCGAGTCCGTACGCGAGGTGTTCGCGGAGGTCGCCGCGAACGAGGCGCGGGACGGCGGCGCGCAGCTCGCCGTCCACCACCGCGGCCGTCTCGTCGTCGACCTGTGGGGCGGTGACGGCGTCGACGGGGACTCCCTGCTCGGGCTCTACTCCTGCTCCAAGGGCGCCATGGCGCTGGTCACCGCCCTCCTCGTCCAGGAGGGGGCCCTCGACCTGGACCGGGAAGTCTCCTCCTGGTGGCCCGAGTTCGCGGCCGAGGGCAAGGGGCGGATCACCCTCCGCCAGCTGCTCGCCCACCGCTCCGGAGTGATCGGCGCCGACGGCGGCCTCTCGCCCGAGGAGCTCGCCGACGACCGGCTGATCGCCGCCCGCCTCGCGGGGCAGCGCCCCTACTGGGAGCCGGACGCCGGGCACGGCTACCACGCCGTGGTCATCGGCGCCCTGGTCGGCGAGGTGGTCCTGCGGGCCACCGGCCGGACGGTCCAGGATCTGTACGAGGAGCGGGTCCGCGCTCCGTACGGCATCGAGTACCACCTCGGCCTGCCCGAGGAGCTGGAGCCCCGCTTCCGTACGGCTCTGCCGATGCTGCCCACCCCCGCCGAGCAGGCGTTCCTCGCGGAGAACCCGATCGCGCCGGACAGCCTCATGGCCATCGCGTTCAACTTCCACGCCGCCACACCCCTCGACTTGGTCGACTACGCCAACTCCCGGGCGGTACGGGAGCGGGCGCCGCTTTCCGGCGGCGGTGTCGGCTCCGCGCGCGGCCTCTCCCGGATGTACGCGGCGTTCGCCGGCGAGCTCGACGGCCGGCCCCCGCTCCTCGCGCCCGAGACGCTCGCCGAGTTCGCCCGGATCCACTCGAAGGGCACCGACCTCGTCACCGGGATGGAGAACGCCTTCGCGCTCGGCCTGGTCCCGCTCGCCATCCGCTACCCGTCCCTGAGCGCGGCCGCCGTCGGCCACAGCGGGGCCCCCGGCTCCCAGGCCTTCGCCGACCCGGCGACCGGCCTGGCCTACGGCTACGCGCGCCGCCGCTTCGCCTTCGCCGGAGGCCCGGGCGCGGCCGAGAACACCCGGCTGGTTCCGGCCGTCGTCGAGGCGGCGGCGAAGGCGGTCTGACCGCCCCCCCCGCGAACGCCGAGCGCCCGCCTTCCGCAGCAGCGGAGGACGGGCGCGCTCGTGTGTCCGGCAGGACGTCCAGCCGGTCAGGCGGCGTTCTTGATCGCGGAGATGTCGAAGTTCAGCTTGACCTTGTCGCTGACCATCACGCCGCCGGTCTCCAGGGCCGCGTTCCAGGTCAGGCCCCACTCGGAGCGCAGGATCTCGGCCGAACCCTCGAAGCCGACGCGCTCATTGCCGTAGACGTCGGTGGCCGTGCCGTTGAACTCCAGGTCGATGGCGAGCGGCTTCGTGACGTCCTTGATCGTCAGGTCGCCGGTGACCCGGTACTTCTCGCCGCCCAGCTGCTCGGCGCGCGTGGAGCGGAAGCTCATCAGCGGGAACTGCTCGGCGTCGAAGAAGTCGCCGCTGCGCAGGTGGCCGTCGCGGTCGTTGATGCCCGTGTCGATGGAGGCGATCTTGACGTCGATCGAGGCGGAGGAGGCGCCCGGGTTCGAGCCGTCCAGCTTCAGCGCGCCCTCGTGCTCGGCGAACGTGCCGCGGACGTTGGTGACCATGGCGTGGCGGACGGTGAAGCCGATGCTGCTGTGGGCCGGGTCGATGCTGTAGTCACCGGTCAGGGCGGCGAGCGCCGGGTCGACGGGGAGGGTGGCGGTGGCAGTGGCGGACTCGGTGTTCTTGCGGCCGAAGAGACCCATGGCGGACAGCTCCTTGATCGGGATTGGTTTAACCTTCAACGAGAATGACTGTAACTCCATTCCGTTCAACTTTCAACATCTCCGGAGGATGTTCACCCGCACGGCGCCGAAAGACGCCCGAGGCCCTCTTTCGGACGCGCGTAGAACTGCGGCACCATCTCCCATGCGCCACCGGATTCACCGGCTCCACTCGCGCCACCGGCTCCACTCGCACCACCGGCTCCACCCGTACTGCCGGCACCACCTGCACCGCCGTCCCCAACCGTCACGGTCACCAGCAGGAGGCACTCCCGATGAAACTCCGCTCCGTCCTCACCGCCCTCGCCCTCGTCCTCGGGGCACTCTTCGCCCCCGGCGTCGGCGTCCTCACCTCCGCAGGCGAGGCCCACGCGGTCACCAAGATCAGCCACGCCACCGCGACCTCGATGTTCCGGTCCTCCGGGATCACCTGGTCGTCGTCCGGCAACTGCTCCAACCGGAACGTCTCGACCTGTACGTCCTTCGAGCAGCTCAACCTCGCCACCGCCCAGGGCGCCCAGACCCTCAAGAGCGCCAGCGGCTGCGCCCTCAACATCACCGGCGGCACTGAGACCGGCCACGCGAGCGGCACGTACTCCCACTGGAACGGCTACAAGCTCGACTTCAGCAAGTACACGTGCGTCGGGAACTACATCAAGAACACCTTCACGTACATCGGTGTACGCGGTGACGGAGCCCCGCAGTGGAAGTCCGGCGCGGGCAACGTCTACGCCGACGAGGGCAACCACTGGGACGTGACCTTCTACAACTGCGGCGGCTGCTGACCGCACGCCCCGCCCGTAAAGAACCCCCTCCGGTGGCCACTTGGACTAACCGGAGGGGGTTCTTGGACTGGAGGGGCCCGCGCGGCGCGATCTCGTTGACGGTGCCGCCGGGGCGGGGCCAACTAGTGCGCATGCCCCTCCCCAAGTCGCGAAGAATCCGTGCGGCCTGCGCACTCGCCGCCGCCTCGTCGGCCGTGTTCGCCCTGGCGGGACCCGCCCTCGCCGAGAGCCGGACCACCGTCGCGGACACCAGGGCCGAGGACACCGCCTCGGCCGTCATCGCCTCCGACCGGCTCTCCGTCGCCGTCGCCGAGGACTTCCCCCGCGTCCTCTCGTACACCGACCGGGCCGGCGGCGCCCGCCTCCTCGGCAGTACGGCGCCGGTGACGCAGGTCGTCCTCAACGGCACGCCCTACGCCGTCCAGGCCAAGGGCGCCCCCGTCCTGACCGCCGCCTCCGCCGCGTACACCCTTGCCTTCCCCGCGCTGCCCGGCGTCGAGATCGACGCGAGCCTGAGCGTCGCAGGCCGGACCACCACCTTCCGGGTCACCGCCGTCCGCGACACCGACACCTTCCGCGTCGGCACCCTCGACATCCCCGGCCACGACCTGGTCTCCGTGGGATCGTCGGACGGCGGCGCCGCCACCGCCTTCACCCGCCTCGACCCGGACTCCACCCGCACCGCCGACGTCTTCGCCCAGGTCACCGCAGCCACCGCCGCCGAACCGAACCCGGTCGGCGCGAGCTACGCGCTCGTCAACACCGGCCGGCTGGCCGCCGCCGTCGAGTCCAACTCCAGCTACGACAAGCCCGCCGGCGCCTCGGCCCGCGACGGCGCCCGCTTCTGGCACCAGGCCAGGACGACCGCGACCGAGACCCGCGTCGGCGTCTGGTCCGGCCAGTGGACCTACCGGGGCGCCGGCGCCCCGCAGCCCGAGAGCGGCGACGGCCTGCCCTGGGCCAAGGTCGTCGTCACCCCCGACGCCAACGCCGACGGCGCCACCGACTGGCAGGACGGCGCCCTCGCCTTCCGTACGATCGGGATCAAGGCGCCCGGCAGCGAGCAGACCCCCGACCGGGTGGTCGCCCACATCCCGTTCAACTTCGCCTCGCAGGCCACACACCCCTTCCTGCGCACCCTGGACGACGTCAAGCGGATCTCGCTCGCCACCGACGGACTCGGCCAGTTCGCGCTGCTCAAGGGGTACGGCTCCGAGGGCCACGACTCCGCCCACCCCGACTACGGCGGCAACTACAACAAGCGCGCCGGCGGCCTCGCCGACCTCAACACCCTCCTCAGGGAGGGCAGGAAGTGGGGCGCGGGCTTCGGCGTCCACGTCAACGCCACCGAGTCGTACCCCGAGGCGAAGAACTTCAGCGAGACCCTGGTCGACAAGACCAAGCCCGGCTGGAACTGGCTCAACCAGAGCTACTACATCGACCAGCGCCGGGACATCAACAGCGGCGACCTCGCCCGCCGCTTCCAGCAGCTGCGCGACGAGACCGACCCCAACCTCTCGGCCCTCTACATCGACGTCTACTACACACACGGCTGGATCGCCGACAAGACCGTCCAGGCCGTCCAGAAGCAGGGCTGGAACGTCGCCACCGAGTGGTCCGAGAAGTTCGAGCGCGCCTCCCTCTGGTCCCACTGGGCCAACGACCTCGACTACGGCGGCGCCACCAACAAGGGCCTCAACTCCCAGATCGTCCGCTTCATCCGCAACGGCGAGAAGGACGTCTGGAACAACCACCCGGTCCTCGGCCAGACCGCGCTCGTCGACTTCGAGGGCTGGACAGGCGAGACCGACTGGAACGACTTCACCGCCAACATCTGGCAGCGGAACCTCCCCGCCAAGTACCTCCAGCAGCAGAGGATCACCCGCTGGAACGGCAACGACATCACCTTCACCGGCGGTGTCCGCGGCACCGTCGAGGACGGCCGTCGCACCTTCTACGAGAACGGCCGCAAGGTCCTCGACGGCGAGAACTACCTGCTGCCGTGGGACGGAGGCAAGAAGCTCTACCACTACAACAAGACCGGCGGCACGACCAGTTGGGCCGTCCCCGCCGGGACCCGCTCGTACTCCGTCCACAAGCTCACCGACAACGGCCGCGTGAAGACCGCGACCGTGCGGCCCGTCGACGGGAAGATCACCCTCGACGCCGTCGCCGGACAGCCCTACGTCCTCCACCCCGACCGCGCCCCCGCACAGCCCGCCCCGAAGTGGGGCCAGGGCACCCCGGTGAAGGACCCCGGCTTCAACGACGCCAGGCTCGGCTCCTGGGCCACGGCGGGCGCCGTCGCCCGTGACACCGACGCGCAGGGCCGCAACAGCGCGAAGCTCAGCGGCTCGGCCACGGCGTCCGTACGCCAGCAGATCACCGGCCTCACCCCCGGCACGCGCTACACCGCCTCCGCCCTCATCGAGGTCGAACCCGGCACGACGCGCCCCACCACCCTCTCCATCGGCGGGCGTTCCGTCACCGTCGAGCGCTCCGCCCTCGACGACCGGGTCGCCGCCTCCGACTGGAACGGCACCCGCTTCCAGCGCGCCAAGGTCACCTTCACCGCGCCCGCCGAAGGCTCCACCCCGCTGCGCATCGAGGCCGCGAGCGGCAGCCCGGCGACCGTCCGGATCGACGACGTCCGGATCGTGGCCAACGCACCGGCGACGAAGGCCGGCGCGGCCGCGTACGAGGACTTCGAGGCCGTCGACCAGGGCTGGGGCCCCTTCCTCAAGGGCGACTCCGGCGGGACGACCGACCCGCGCACCCACATCTCCCAGCTGCACGCCCCTTACACGCAGGCCGGCTGGAACGGCAAGCTGATCGACGACGTCATCGGCGGCGCCGAGTCCCTCAAGTCGCACGACGAGAACAGCGGCCTCGTCTACCGCACCGCGCCCTGGACCGTCCCGATGAAGGACGGCCACACCTACCGCGTCGCGTACGACTACCAGTCCAGCCACGCGGGCGCGTACGAGTGGGTCACCGGCTACGACCGGACGACCGGCACCGGGCCGGCCGTCGAGACCCGCCGCACCCCGATCGGGCAGCAGCGCACGACCGGGCACTTCTCCGAGACCGTGACGGCCGGCTGCGGCGACACCTGGACCGGGCTCCGCAAGCGCGGCGACGCCCCCGACGGTGCCGACTTCGTCCTCGACTCCTTCACCGTCACCGACCTCGGCCCGGCCGCCGAGCGGGCCGCCTGCGGCACCCTCGCCGTCGCCGCCCCGGAGACCCTGGAGCCCGGCCGCGCCAACGAGGTCACGGCGACCCTCACCAACGACGAGGCCGCCGCGATCACCGGCGCCAAGGCCGCGCTCACCCTCCCCGAGGGCTGGACCGCGGAACCGGCCGCGCCCGTCGCCCTCGACCCCGTCGCGGCGGGCGGCAGCACCACCGTCGCCTGGCGGATCACCCCGCCCGTGGACGCCGCCTACCGGCCGTACACGCTCGGCGCCGAGGTCACGTACACCCTCGGGGGCGGCGCGCGGAAGCTCACCGCCGCCACCTCCGTCCGCACCCTGCCCCCGCCGCCCACCGCCGACAGCTGGGCGAGCGACCTCGACTGGACCTCGTCCGCCAACGGCTGGGGACCCGTCGAGCGCGACCTCTCCAACGGCGAGACCGGCACCGGGGACGGCTCCCCGCTGCGGATCGGGGGAGTGACGTACGCCAAGGGACTCGGCAGCCACGCCCCCGCCAAGGTCCGCTACTACCTGGGCGGCCGGTGCACCTCCCTCACCGCAGAGGTCGGCGTCGACGACGTCCAGACCAGCCGCGGCACCGTCCAGTTCAGCGTGCTCGCGGACGGCACCGAGAAGGTGAAGTCCCCGGTCCTCAAGGCCACGGACACCGCCTGGTCGCTGACCGCCGACCTCACCGGCGCCACCTATGTCGACCTGGTGGTCGGAGACGGCGGCGACAGCAACGGCAACGACCACGCGGACTGGGGGAACGCCCGCTTCCACTGCGGGAGCTGACGGGAGCTGACGGGGCCTGAGCAGCCGGCACCGGGCGGTAAGCGCTTTCGCCGAACCGGCGCCCGCCCGTGCCGTGCTCATTGATTGCGTCGGAAAACCGGTGTTACACCAGGCGCCGAACGGTCTCCACCACTTCCCCCGGGAGGCTCCCGTGCCCGTCCCCGCCTGGTCCCGCCGTACGTTCCTGATCACCGCCTCCGCCACGGCCGCGGCCCTCGGACTCCCGCTCCCCGCCTCCGCGGCGGAGAGCGAGTTCGAGGAGCTGCGGCTCCGCTGGCTCGACCTCGCGCTCGGCTCCGGCTTCGACGCCGGGGCCGAGCCCTACGCCTCCAAGCTCGCCGAGACGGGCACCCTCGCCCGTGCCTTCCGCGCCTCCATGGCCCCCGCGCCCACGTCCCTCTGGCCCGGCGTCACCTTCGACCCGCCGGCCGGCATCACCCAGAGCTACAGCCGCCTGTGGACCATGACCCAGGCGTACGCGCAGCCCGGCACCGGCCTCACCGGCGACCCGGCCCTGCTCGCCGACGTCCTGACCGGCCTCGACCACCTCTCCGCCACGGTCTACCGCGCGGGCGCTCCCCGTTACGGCAACTGGTGGGAGTGGCAGATCGGCAGCCCCCGCCTCCTCATGGACATCGTCGCCGCGCTCCACCCCCACCTCGGCGCCGAACGGATCGCCGCCGCCTGCGCCGCCGTCGACCACTTCGTCCCGGACTCGGTGCTCGCGAACTACAGCGGCACCTCCACCGGCGCCAACCGCGTCGACCTGTGCCGCTCGGTCGCCCTGCGCGGGGTCCTCGGCGCGAACCCCGCCAAGATCGCCCTCGCCCGCGACGCCCTCTCGCCCGTCTTCCCGTACGTGACCCAGGGCGACGGCCTCTACGCCGACGGCTCCTTCGTCCAGCACACCTGGGTCGCCTACTCGGGCACGTACGGGCAGGTCATGCTCGACGGCCTCGGCCGGCTCTTCTCGCTCCTCGCCGGCTCCACCTGGGCCGTCACCGACCCGAACCGGCAGATCGTCCTCGACAGCGTCGAGAAGGCCTACGCGCCCCTCATCTACGACGGCCTGATGATGGACAGCGTCAACGGCCGTGCCATCAGCCGCGGGTACCTCAAGAACGACGACC
This sequence comes from Streptomyces sp. NBC_01255, assembly GCF_036226445.1. Taxonomy (NCBI): domain Bacteria; kingdom Bacillati; phylum Actinomycetota; class Actinomycetes; order Kitasatosporales; family Streptomycetaceae; genus Streptomyces; species Streptomyces sp. NBC_01255. Next base: position 2,577,907 of record NZ_CP108474.1, on the reverse strand, counting down.
GGCAGATCATGCGCTCCGACCACTTCCACGGTCAGGGCGTGATCGCCGCGATGGCCCTCCTCGCCGGCGGGGCCTCTCCCGCCGAGCGCGACCGCTGGCACGCGCGCGTGAAGGGGTGGATCCGCCGCGACACCGTCTCCCCGATCCTCGCCGCCCGCCAGTTCGGCGTCGCCGACCTCGCCCGGCTGCACGCCGTGGCCGCCGCCCCCGTCCCCGCCGCGCCCGAGCCCACCGGACACCGGCTCTTCACCGCCATGGACCGGGCCGTGCACCGCCGCCCCGGCTGGGCCGCCAACATCGCCATGGCCTCGCAGCGGATCTCGTACTACGAGTGCGGCAACGGCGAGAACCCGCGCGGCTGGCACACCGGCGCCGGGATGCTCTCCTGGTGGACCCCGGACCTCGGCGACCAGTACACCGACTGGTTCTGGCCCACCGTCGACCCGTACCGCCTCCCCGGCGCCACCGTCTCCACCCGGCGCCTCGCCGACCGGGCCGGCGGCGAGTGGGGCGCGCCCAAGCCGGCCGTACGGTGGGTCGGCGGCGCCACCGACGGCGAGTACGCGGCCGTCGGCCAGCACCTCAAGGGCCTCGGCTCCACCCTGGAGGCCCGGAAGTCCTGGTTCTGCGCGGCGGACGCCGTCATCTGCCTCGGCGCGGGGATCGCCGCGACCGACGGCGTGCCCGTCGAGACGATCGTCGACAACCGCCTGCTCGGCGAGGCCGGCACCCAGGCCTTCACCACCGGCGAGCGCTGGGCGCACCTGGACGGCCACGGCGGCTGGGTGTTCCCCGCGGGCACGGGGAACCTCCACACGCTCCTCGACGACCGCACGGGCGCCTGGAGCGACATCAACACCACCAGCTCGACCGAGCGCCGCACCCGCCGGTACCGGACGCTCTGGCTCGACCACGGCACGGACCCGGTCGCCGCCTCGTACGCGTATCTCCTGATGCCCGGTGCCTCCCGGCGCCGGATCGCCGCCCGCGCCGCCGACCCCGGCTGGCTGCACGTTCTCGACAACACCGCCGAGCGGCAGGCGGTCGCCGTCCCGTCCCTCGGACTGACCGCGGCGAACTTCTGGCAGGCCGGTACGGTGGGGCCGCTCACGGTCACCGCCCCGGCGAGCGTCCTCGTCCGCCGGCGGCGCTCGGTGCTCGACCTGAGGGTCGCCGAACCGCCCCGCACGGGACAGCCGCTGGAGCTGGTCTGGGACCGCCCGGTCCGCCGGGTACTGGCGAACGACCCCTCGGTGGAGGTGCTCGGCACCGGCGGTTCGCTCCGTCTGCGGATCACCCCCGGTACGGCGGGAGCCACGCACCGTTGCGAGGTCCTCGTCTAGAGCCTCGCTCGTCTATGTGAGAACCCCACAAACACGGGGGGTGCCTGGCTGTTGACTCGGGCTGGACGGGCCACGGTTCTGTCCAGCCCCACCAGGAATCGACACGGGAGACTGTACGGAGTCGACGGCGGGGTTTTCTTGTCCGACTTCGTAGGGTCGGTACATGACCGTTGTGGACCAGATCCCGAGCGAGCCCGCTGACGCCCGTGGCCGAGTGGCCGAGCTGCACGTCCTGCGCGAGCAGGCGCTCCGCGGCCCGAGTGACCGCGCCACCGAGGCCCAGCACGCGAAGGGCAAGCTGACCGCTCGCGAGCGCATCGAGCTGCTGCTCGACGCGGGTTCCTTCAGCGAGGTCGAGCAGCTGCGCCGCCACCGGGCGACGGGCTTCGGCCTGGAGGCGAAGAAGCCGTACACCGACGGTGTCATCACCGGCTGGGGCACGGTCGAGGGCCGCACGGTCTTCGTCTACGCGCACGACTTCCGGATCTTCGGCGGCGCGCTGGGCGAGGCCCACGCGACGAAGATCCACAAGATCATGGACATGGCCATCGCGGCCGGTGCCCCGCTGGTCTCCCTGAACGACGGCGCCGGCGCCCGTATCCAGGAGGGCGTCTCGGCGCTCGCCGGCTACGGCGGCATCTTCCAGCGCAACACCAAGGCCTCGGGAGTCATCCCGCAGATCTCCGTGATGCTCGGCCCGTGCGCCGGCGGCGCGGCCTACAGCCCCGCCCTGACCGACTTCGTGTTCATGGTCCGCGAGACCTCGCAGATGTTCATCACGGGCCCGGACGTCGTCAAGGCGGTCACCGGCGAGGAGATCACCCAGAACGGCCTCGGCGGCGCCGACGTGCACGCCGAGACCTCGGGCGTCGCGCACTTCGCGTACGACGACGAGGAGACCTGCATCGCGGAGGTCCGCTACCTCCTGTCGATGCTTCCGCAGAACAACCGCGAGAACCCGCCGACCGTCGCCTCCGAGGACCCGGCGGACCGCCGCTCCGACGTCCTGCTCGACCTGGTGCCCGCCGACGGCAACCGCCCGTACGACATGCACAAGGTCATCGAGGAGCTCGTCGACGAGGGCGACTACCTGGAGATCCACGAGCGCTGGGCGCGCAACATCATCTGCGCCCTGGCCCGGATCGACGGCCAGGTCGTGGGCATCGTCGCCAACCAGCCCCAGTCGCTGGCCGGTGTCCTGGACATCGAGGCCTCCGAGAAGGCCGCCCGCTTCGTACAGATGTGCGACGCCTTCAACATCCCGATCATCACCCTTCTGGACGTACCCGGCTTCCTGCCGGGCGTCGACCAGGAGCATGGTGGAATCATCCGCCACGGCGCGAAGCTGCTCTACGCGTACTGCAACGCGACCGTGCCCCGGATCAGCCTGATCCTGCGCAAGGCCTACGGCGGCGCCTACATCGTCATGGACTCCCAGTCCATCGGCGCCGACCTGACGTACGCCTGGCCCACCAACGAAATCGCGGTCATGGGCGCCGAGGGCGCCGCCAACGTGATCTTCCGCAAGCAGATCGCCGAGGCCGAGGACTCCGAGGCCATGCGTGCCCGCATGGTCAAGGAGTACAAGGCCGAGCTGATGCACCCGTACTACGCGGCGGAGCGCGGCCTGGTCGACGACGTCATCGACCCCGCCGAGACCCGCCAGGTGCTCGCCCGGTCCCTCGCGATGCTCCGCACCAAGCACGCCGACCTGCCGTCCCGCAAGCACGGCAACCCGCCTCAGTAAGAGGAGCCACCCAACGTGACCACCCCTGCCAATCTTCTCCGTGTAGAGAAGGGCCACGCCGACCCCGAGGAGCTCGCCGCCATCACGGCGGTCCTGCTCGCCCGCGCGTCCGCCCGCCCCGATGAGCTCGCGGCGGCGCACGACGGCCGCTCCACGGCCGGCTGGCGCCGCCTGGAGCGCCAGTCGGGCTTCCGCCCCTCCCACTCCTGGCAGGGCTGACCCCCGCCGCACCGAAGGCCCCCGCTCCCACCCGGAGCGGGGGCCTTCGGCGTACCGCCGGCGGTACGCCCGTCGGAGGCCCGTCGGAGGCCCGCCGGACGCCCCCCCCCCGGACGCCCCCCGGACGCACGAAGGAGGCCCCGCGCACCGACCGGTGCGCGGGGCCTCCTTCGTAGATCCGTAGGGACGTCCGTCGGGACTACCGCAGGCGGGCCATGAGGGCGTGCTCGACGAGGGTGATGAGCGCGCTCTTGGCGTCCGCGCGGTGGCGGGCGTCGGTGATGATGATCGGGGTGTCCGGGCCGATCTGCAGGGCCTCGCGGACTTCCTCGGGCTGGTACGGCTGGTGCCCGTCGAAGCCGTTGAGGGCGATGACGAACGGCAGGCCGCTGTTCTCGAAGTAGTCGACGGCGGGGAAGCAGTCGGCGAGACGGCGGGTGTCGACGAGGACGACGGCGCCGATGGCGCCGCGGACCAGGTCGTCCCACATGAACCAGAAGCGGTCCTGACCGGGCGTACCGAAGAGGTACAGGATCAGGTCCTGGTCCAGGGTGATACGGCCGAAGTCCATGGCGACAGTCGTCGTCGTCTTGTCGCCGGTGTGCGTGAGGTCGTCGATGCCCGCGGACGCAGACGTCATGACGGCCTCGGTACGCAGCGGGTTGATCTCCGAGACGGCGCCGACGAACGTGGTCTTGCCCACGCCGAAGCCGCCCGCCACCACGATCTTCGCGCTGGTGGTTGAGCGGGCTGCACCGCCGCTAGAGCTTGCGAAGTCCACTGAGCACCCTTTCGAGCAGTGTCACGGCTGGCTGGCCGCCGGCGGCCTCGTCGCCGCCTGGCTGGTGGATGGCGACAAGTCCGGCCTCCGCCAGGTCGGCGACAAGGATCCGGGCGACGCCGAGAGGAATGGAGAGCAGGGCCGAGATCTCGGCGACCGACTTGATCTCGATGCACAGCTGGCAGATCCGCTGGTGCTCGGGCAACTGCCCCTGCAGCCTGGACAGATCGGCCGTGGTGCTGACCAGCGCCTCGATGGCGAGCTGGTAGCGCGGCCGGGTCCGGCCGCCGGTCATCGCGTAAGGACGCACGAGCGGGTTGTGCCCGCCCGAACCGCCCGAGGACGAAGCGCGCGGGGCGCTCGGCGAACCCGCGGGCGTGTGCTGGGCCTGAGGCTGCCGATAGGGCTGCGAAACGCCCTGTCTGCTCGGGGCGGAGGGAAAGTTGAACCGGTTCTGCGCGGTGTCGCCCTGCGGCGTCTGGTACGCGTCGTATCCGTTGTAGTGGCTTGCGCCCGGGGGTGTTCCCACGTCTCCTCCTCCGACTGCCTCGCGGTTCCATGTCCCTTGGAGCCGCGCCACCGCACCTTACGGTGCGGTGACGTGAAACGCACTGTCTGTCTGTTAGTTGAGAAGACTTCCCTGAAGCTCCGCCCGGAGGTCAGGAGTCAGGACGGATCCCGCGCGGTCCACGAGCAGTGCCATCTCGTAGCCCACGAGGCCGATGTCGGCCTCCGGGTGCGCCAGCACGGCCAGCGAGGAGCCGTCCGAGACCGACATGATGAAGAGGAAGCCGCGCTCCATCTCCACCACGGTCTGGTTGACCGCACCACCCTCGAAGATCCGGGACGCGCCCGCGGTCAGCGAGGTCAGTCCGGAGGCGACGGCCGCCAGCTGGTCGGCTCGGTCACGAGGGAAACCCTCGGACATCGCCAGCAGGAGTCCGTCGGCGGAGACCACCACGGTGTGGGACACCCCAGGGGTGTTGTCCACGAAGTTGGTGATCAACCAGTTCAGATTCTGCGCCGCCTGGCTCATGCTCACACTAACGCTCCTGGTTGTAGGTACTGCCCGGGCCGAGGCCCGATCCGTTCGTGTCCGTTCCCGCGTTGCGTCCCTGCTGGACGCCGCGGCGCAGGTTGCTCAACCTGCCCCGTACGTCCTCGGGTGCGCGGGAGACCTGGGGGCCGCCCTGCGGCGTCTGCTCAGCCGTGCCCTCGACCAGGTTGGCCTTCGGGACCCGCCGGGGAAGACCGGACGAGGTGACCCCGCCCGCCTTCGGGTCCTTCAGCTTCCCGGCCCGCTGCCAGCGCTCGTCGTTGGCCGAGCGCCAGGCCTCGGGGCCATCGGCTTCCTGCTGCTGCTCTACCGACCCCGCCGGCTGCTCGGCCTGCACCGGCTGCTGCGCCTGCGCGGGCTGCTGGGTCTGCGCGGGCGGTGCCTGTCGCGGCGCCTGCTGCGTCTGCGGGGCGACGCTGCCGCGGCGCGGCAGACCTGCGTCGGTCAGCGCGTGGCCGGCGTCCGGGGCGGGGTTCGAAGTGGGACCCGGACGGTCGAAGCCTACGCGGTCGGGGGCCTGTTCGGGAGCGGCCGGAGCAGATTCCGATTCCGCCCCGTACTGCTGTCCGTAGCCACCCTGGTAAGCGCTCTGATCCTGCCACTCACCCTGGTGGGGCTGGGTATCGAACGCATTGCCGTACTGCTGCTGTTCGACTGCCGGAGCCTCGTACGTGGGTTCCGCATAGCCCTGCTGCGGGTACGCCTCGTAGCCCTGCTGCGGGTACTCGCCGGCGTACTCCCCAGCCTGGCCCTGGGCCTGGCCGTACTGCTGCTGCGCGTACTCCTGGTGCTGCCCGTACTCCTGCGGCTGCTCCTGGTGCTGCGCGTACTCGCCCGCGTACTCCTGGCCGTACGCCTCGGGCTGCGCGTACTCCTGGCCCTGGCCGTACTCCTGCTGTCCCTGGCCGTACTCCTGCGCCGCGGGCTCCGCCTCGTCGCGGAAGAGCGGACGGTCGCCGCCCTGCACCTGGGCGCCCAGGGCCGCACGCCGCTCCTCGCGTGTCAGCGAGCGGTTGACCGGGTCGAGCTCGCGCTCGCCGTCGCCCTGCTCCTCGTAGCGCGAGTCGTCGAAGCCCAGGTCCGCGGCGGTCAGCATCGCCTGCGGAGCCGGAGCCTCGAAGGCGTTCTGCTGCTGCTGGGGAATGATCTGCGAGACGGTGAAGTCGTCGTGGACCGGCTGCTCGCCGCCACCACCGTGCGTGATCGCGTCCGGCAGCATGACCAGCGAGGTCGTCCCGGCCTGCTCGCCCGAGGGGCGGAGCTGGACCCGGATGCCGTGCCGGTCGGCGAGGCGGCCGACCACGAAGAGGCCCATGCGCTGCGAGACGGCGGCGTCCACGGTCGGCGGGTTGGCCAGCTTGTGGTTGATGTCCGCGAAGTCCTCGGCGGTGAGGCCGATGCCCTTGTCGTGGATCTCGACCATCACGCGGCCGTCGGGGAGACGGGTCGCGGTGACGCGCACCTTGGTCTGCGGGGAGGAGAACGTGGTGGCGTTCTCCAGGAGCTCGGCGAGCAGGTGGACGAGGTCGGTCACGGCCTGGCCGTGGATCTCGGCCTCGGGCACGCCGGCCAGCTCGATGCGCTCGTACTGCTCCACCTCGGAGGAGGCGGCGCGCATGACGTCGACCAGCGGCACCGGCTGGTCCCAGCGACGGCCCGGCTCCTCGCCGGCGAGGACCAGGAGGTTCTCGCCGTTGCGGCGCATACGGGTCGCCAGGTGGTCCAGCTTGAAGAGGTTCTCCAGCTGGTCCGGGTCGGCCTCGTTGTTCTCCAGGTCGGTGATGAGGGTCAGCTGGCCCTCGATCAGAGACTGGTTGCGGCGCGAGAGGTTGGTGAAGATCGCGTTGACGTTGCCACGGAGCATGGCCTGCTCGGCGGCGAGCCGGACGGCCTCGCGGTGGACCTGGTCGAAGGCGCGGGCGACCTCGCCGATCTCGTCCTGCGAGTCGATCGGGATCGGCTGTACGCGGGTGTCGACCCGGCCGGGCTCGGTACGGGAGAGCTGGTCGACGAGCATCGGCAGGCGCTGCTCGGCGATGCCGAAGGCGGCGGTGCGCAGCTGCTGCATCGAGCGGCTCATCTGGCGGGCCATCATCCCGGCCAGGATGAAGGCGGCGAGCAGGGCGACCACGACGATGCCACCGATGACCCAGGCGTCCGTCTTGGCCTCGTCGGAGATCTTGACGGCCTCGGTCACGGCCTTGTCGACGAGCGCCTTCTCGGCCTCGGAGTAGCCCTCGAACTTGGCGGTCGCGACGGCCATCCAGGTCTCGGTCGTGATGCCCTTCGACTTCAGGGCCGCCAGCGCCTCGGGGCTCTTGGCGGTGCCGATCGCGGAGGCGACGCCGGAGTAGACGGAGCCGTCCTTGCCCTTGGGTAGCTCGACGTCGGCGGCCTGCATCTGCTTCGCGCCGTCGGCGGCCTTGCGGGCCATGACCTTCTTGAGGAACTCGACGTCCTCGGGCAGGGCGCCGGAGCTGTACTCGCCGAGGGCGATCTGCTCCAGGTAGTTGTACGAGTTGAACGCCACGGACTGCTGGGCGAAGACCGCCTCCGTCCGGCTGGGCCGGACCAGGAGCTGCGTGCCGATGGAGCGCTGGAGCGACTCGGCGCCCTTGGCCAGCTGGACCGCGTAGACGCTGCGGCCGTAGGTGGTGACGTTGCCGGTGCCGAGACCGAGCTCGTTGGAGAACTCGGTGAGGTAGTGCTGGACGCCGGTGTACCCGAGCTGGGTGTTCACCGGGTCGAGCGAGCGGCTGTACGCGGCCTTGCGGAGCGCGTCGAGCTTCGGCTCCTCGTCCTTGAAGAGCCGCAGACGGCGCTCCAGACCCTGGCCCGAGGGAAGGTTCTTGGCGGCCTCGTCGAACTTCAGACGAGCGGCATCGGTCGCGGCGTACGCCTGCTCGACCGCGTCGGCCTTGCGGTCCTCGGGGGTCTTCGCGGCGAGCAGGGGAGCGGCCGTGAGGTCGCGCTCGTTGAGGAGCGCGGTGCTGTACTCCGAGGCGGCCCGCACGATGAGGGCCGTCTTCTCGGCGTCCTGCGCCTCCTGCCAGGTGTCGATCGCTCCCTTGACCTGGAAGCCGCCCATGACGAGGCCGACCAGCACGGGTATCAGGAGGATCGCGTTCAGACGGGTGGGCACCCGCCAGTTGCGCGGCGACAGCTTGCTGGAGTTGCCCGGGACCGCCGCCGGGGGCGGTGTCACGGGCACGTCCGCGGGCGACACCGCTGTGCGCGACGGCGGGGTGAAGTTGCCCCGCGTCTCCTGCTCCGCGGAGCTTTCCTTGCTGCGCCTCACTCGACCAACAACCTCTCGGCGTCGGCACCTACGTTGTGCCGGTGTTTCGTTCAGGGCCGTACTACTCGGGAGTTCATGAATTGCAGCACGTGAAGGGGTTCCGTTCCAAACAGTGGGAAGCGACCGCTTTCCGTGGTCCAGGCCCGACATAAAACGGGCATAAAGAGCGAGCCCCGCCAAATGGCGGGGCTCATGTGAGCGCAGTGACACCGGTCGGATGCGTCGGGTGTCCGAGGCGCCCCAATTCTCTGTCGAAACGTTATGAACGCGGGGGCGTCCGTGTCGAAGGACACAGATCACCCCGCGCGGAGGCATATGACAAACGCACGGGCCCGTCCACGGTCCGACGGGCCGTCCGATCCTGCGGCCCGTTACTTCAGGCGGGCCATGAGGGCGTGCTCGACGAGGGTGATGAGCGCGCTCTTGGCGTCCGCGCGGTGGCGGGCGTCGGTGGTGATGATCGGGGTGTCCGGGCCGATCTGCAGGGCCTCGCGGACTTCCTCGGGCTGGTACGGCTGGCTTCCGTCGAAGCCGTTGAGGGCGATGACGAAGGGGAGGCCGCTGTTCTCGAAGTAGTCGACGGCGGGGAAGCAGTCGGCGAGACGGCGGGTGTCGACGAGGACGACGGCGCCGATGGCGCCGCGGACCAGGTCGTCCCACATGAACCAGAAGCGGTCCTGGCCCGGCGTACCGAAGAGGTACAGGATCAGGTCCTGGTCGAGGGTGATACGACCGAAGTCCATGGCCACCGTGGTGGTGGTCTTGCCCCCGGTGTGGGTCAGGTCGTCGATCCCCGCCGAGGCGGAGGTCATGACGGCCTCGGTACGCAGCGGGTTGATCTCCGAGACGGCGCCGACGAACGTGGTCTTGCCCACGCCGAAGCCGCCCGCCACGACGATCTTCGCGCTGGTGGTCGACCGGCTGGGAGAGCCGGCGCCGCCGCTAGAGCTTGCGAAGTCCACTGAGCACCCTTTCGAGCAGTGTCACGTCCGGCGTGCCGCCGGTCTCTCCGTTGCCCGGCTGGTGGATCGCCACCATGCCGGCCTCTGCCAGGTCGGCGACGAGGATCCGGGCGACACCGAGCGGCATCGAAAGGAGCGCCGACACCTCGGCCACCGACTTGACCTCACGGCACAGGTGGCAGATGCGCTGGTGCTCCGGCAGCAGGGTGGCGAGGTGCGCCGGGTCGGCCGTGGTGCTGACCAGCGCCTCGATGGCGAGCTGGTAGCGCGGCCGGGTCCGGCCGCCGGTCATCGCGTACGGACGCACCAGCGGCTGGTCGCCCTCGTATCCGTACTCGTCGACTGAGGCGCCGTACGGATCGTGAGAGGCGGGGGGCGGGGTCATGAATCCTCCGGGCGTGACAGCGAGCTTCCGCCGTCTGATGGGGCCGGTGGGGGGCCGGGTGGGGCGGCCGGACGATGAACATGTTCAGGGCGGTACGGAGGGGCGTACCGCCCTGTCGGTGCGAAAAACCCGCTAGTGGAGCAGGCTGCCCTGGAGCTCCGCACGGAGATCCGGGGTGAGCACGCTACCGGCCCGGTCGACCAGCAGCGCCATCTCGTAGCCCACGAGGCCGATGTCGCACTCGGGGTGGGCGAGCACGGCCAGCGAGGAACCGTCGGAGACCTGCATGAGGAAGAGGAAGCCGCGCTCCATCTCCACCACGGTCTGCGCGACGGGGCCCCCCTCGAAGATCCGGGACGCGCCCGCGGTCAGCGAGGTCAGTCCGGATGCGACCGCCGCGAGCTGGTCGGCGCGGTCGCGGGGGAATCCTTCGGACATGGCCAGCAGGAGTCCGTCGGCGGAGACCACCACTGTGTGGGACACCCCAGGGGTGTTGTCCACGAAGTTGGTGATCAACCAGTTCAGATTCTGCGCCGCCTGGCTCATCGCGTTCAACTAGCGCTCCTGCTGGTGGTTCGGACCGAGCTGGTGGTTACCCGTGGTCGAGTTGCCCGCCTGTCGGCCCTGCTGGATGCCGCGGCGCAGATTGGTGAGCCTGCCGCGGACGTCGTCGGGTGCACGCGAGACCTGGGGGCCGGCCGTGTGCGCCTGCTCCTGTGCGGTCCCGGGTACGAGGTTGGCCTTCGGCACGCGCCGGGGAAGACCGGAGGTGGTGACGCCGCCGGCCGCGGGCTTGCGCACCCGCTCGGCCTGACGCACCAGCTCGTCGTTGGGCGAGGTCCGCCAGGCGGCCCCGCCGTTCTGCCGGCCGTCGACGACACCGGCACCGGCCGGGCCTCCGGCCGGACGCTGTGCCACCGGAGCGGCCGGGGCCTGACCCTGCGGGGCGGCCTGCTGCTGGCCCTGCTCCTGGTGGAACCAGTTGGTCTCCAGCGTGTCGTACAGCGGGGTACGACCGTCGCCCGCGCCGGCCGGCGGCAGGGCCTCCGGACGGCGGGGCTGCTGGAGCTGCGGCTGACGCGGCTGCTCGGCCTGCTCGTTCGCCGGACGCGGGGCACCGAAGTCGGGGCCGCCGGTCCGCTGCCGCGGGGCCGGAGCCTGCTGCTGGGCCTGCTGGCCCTGCTGGGCCTGCGGTACGTAAGGCTGCTGACCGAACTGCTGCTGCTGGCCGCCCTGGTAGCCCTGCGGCTGCTGCTGTGCGTGCTGCGGCTGCTGGGGCGCCTGCTGCGGTGCGCCGAAGTCCGGCCGCGCGAACTGGCCCGTGGAACCGGGACCCTGCGCCGCGCCGAAGTCCGGGCGCGGGAACTGCGCCGTCGACGCCGGGTCCTGCACACCGCCCTGGTACGTCTGGATCTGCGGGGCCTGGGGCGCCTGCTGACCCTGCGGGGCCTGCTGCGGCGCACCGAAGTCGGGGCGCGGGAACTGGCCCGTGGAACCGGGGCCCTGGGGGGCCGCCGGAGCCGCGTACCGGCCCGTCGTCTCCGGGTCCTCGTGACCGCGCGGGGCGTCCAGCGGGGTCATCTCCTGCTGCGGGCGCCGGACCGGCTGCTGCGCCGGGTCGTTGCCCCAGCTCGCGGCCTGCGGACGCTGCGCCTGAGGGTTGCCGCCCGGGAGCTCGGCGCGCGGGGCGCCGTAACCGGCGGGCTGCTCGCCCTGCGGGGCCTGCGGCTGGGCACCCGGTCCGGCCTGCCGGCCGCCCTGGTTGCCCCACACGTCCGTACGGGACGGGATGGCGCTCGCGGCACCGCCGATGAGACCGCCAGCGCCGGGGGCCGGACGCAGCGGGTCCTGCTGCGGGGCCTGGGGCGCCTGCGGGGCCTGCGGAAGCTGCCCGGTCTGGTCCTGCGCGTGCTGCGGCTGCTGCGTACGGGACGGCTGGGGGCCACCGGTGAGCGGGGCGCCGTCACGACCCGGCAGCGCGGCGCGCGGAGCGCTCGTACCGACCTGGCCGCGGGTGGCACCGGCACCGATCCGGCCGGCTGCCGACGAGGGGGCACCGCCCGGACCGCCCGGACCGCCCGGACGTCCGCCGCCGGGGCCACCGGCCGCGCCGGGACCGCCGGGGAGCCGGCCGCCGGGGGCCGAGGCACCCGGGGGCATCGCGCCCTGGCCGGCGCCGTTCGGCTTGGGCATGGGCTTCCTGCCGCCCTGGGCGACGTCGACCGGAAGCATGACGAGCGCGGTGGTGCCGCCCGAGTCGGAGGGGCGCAGCTGGATCCGGATGCCGTGTCGCAGGGACAGGCGGCCGACCACGAAGAGACCCATGCGGCGGGAGACCGAGACGTCCACGGTGGGCGGCGAGGCGAGCCGCTCGTTGATCGCGGCGAGGTCCTCGGGGGAGAGGCCGATGCCGGTGTCGTGGATCTCGACGAGCACCCGGCCGTCGGGCAGCGCGTGACCGGTCACACGGACCTTGGTCTGCGGGGAGGAGAACGAGGTGGCGTTCTCCAGCAGCTCGGCGAGGAGGTGCACGAGGTCGTTGACGACCCGGCCGGCGACCTCGGTCGCCGGGACCGCGGCCAGCTCGATGCGCTCGTACTGCTCCACCTCGGAGGCGGCGGCGCGGAGCACGTCGACCAGCGGGACGGGGCGGGTCCAGCGACGGCCCGGCTCCTCACCGGCGAGGACGAGGAGGTTCTCGCCGTTCCGGCGCATACGGGTCGCGAGGTGGTCCAGCTTGAACAGCGAGGACAGCTGGTCCGGGTCGGCCTCGCGGGACTCCAGCTCGGAGATGAGCGAGAGCTGACGCTGGATGAGGCCCTGGGAGCGGCGCGAGAGGTTGGTGAACATCGCGTTGACGTTGCCCCGGAGGAGGGCCTGCTCGGCGGCGAGGCGGACGGCCTCGCGGTGCACGTCGTCGAAGGCCGCGGCCACCTGGCCGATCTCGTCCCGGGAGTGCACACCGACGGACTCGACGGAGGTGTCGACGTCCTGCGGGTCCGACTCGGAGAGCTGCTTGACGAGCTCGGGCAGGCGCTCCTGGGCGACCTTGGTCGCGGTGTCCTGGAGCCGGCGCAGCGAGCGGATCATGGACCGGGCCACGATGAAGGCGCCGATGAGCGAGACACCGAGGACGAGGAGGATCAGCGCACCGTTGATGATGGCGTCGCGCTGGGCTTCCTGCCGCAGCTCACGCGCCATGCTCTCCATGTCGCCGAGCAGGATGCTCTCGATGCGGTTCATGGCGGTGATCTTGGTGCCGTACTCGTCGGTGAAGTTCAGGTAACCGCGCTTGGTGCCGCCGGGCATCGCCTCGTCCGACTTCAGCACGCGCTCGGCGTACTTCTCGGCGGCGGTGATCGACGGGTCGCCGTTGTTGAGGGCGGCGGTCAGGTCCTCGGCGTCGCCGCCGGTGTCCTCGTAGATGGCCCGGAAGGACTTGAGCTCGACGCCCTCGGAGTTGAAGGCGGCCTCGCCGTAGAGGCGGTCGCCCTGCTGGATCTTTCCGGAGCTCCTGTCGCTCGGGGGGAGCGCGCCGGCGATGATCGCCTGCTCGATGGAGGCGTACTCCTTGGCGGACGAGAAGGCGGCGAGCGCCCGGGTCCGCTTGATCATCTCGGGGTTGCTGGTCGCCTGCGCCATGTCCTGGGACAGGCTGAGCAGCGAACGGATGAGACGGCTGTACGCCTCGACCGTCACCGAGTGGGAGACGCCCTTCTCGTAGGCGTTGCCGCGGATCGTGTGGAGCCCGATGACCTGCGAGGCGATCTGGTTGACGTTCTGGCGGATGCTCCGCAGCGCGTCGTCCTCCTCGGCGTTCGGGATCTCGTTGGTGGCGTCGAGGAAGGCCTTGTACTCGCGGTCGGTCCGCTTGCGCGGGTTCGCGACCTGGTAGTCGGTGATGGGCCTGTCGTTGGCCAGCGGGCCGGCGGAGAGGTCACGCTCGGCCTGGAGGGCCTGGGCGAGGTCGGTCGCCTCACGGGTCAGCTTGGTCAGCAGCTGCATGTGGTCGAGCTGCTCGATGTCCTGGAGCGACTCGCTGATGCGGATACCGCCCAGGGAGGTGGCCGCGACCACGGGCAGGGTCAGCAGGGCGACCAGACGCGTGGAGATGCGCCAGTTGCGCAGGGCTATTCGGGGGCCGACCTCGTTCGCGGCCTTGGGCTTGGCGGGAGCCGCGGCGGGCTCGGCCGGTGCGGCCTTGGTGCTCGCGCGCCTGCCGTCACCGCCGTCGCCGGACGGTCCCTGGCCCTGGTTGGGGGTGTGCGAGGCCGAGGGACCGCGGTCGGTCCCGGCACGCGGTTCCTGCTCCGCCGGAGCTTCGGCTCGGCCCTGACGGGCCTGGGGAGACCCCGAGCCATCCCTCTTGAAACGTCCCTGCACTAGCGTCGCAACCTCTGGACCAGGCGTCCTTCCGGGTGAACGGAGAGGACGGTGTCGGCGTCGTGGGGACGCAGGATGCGCCCCAAGGTGGTCGTCGGTGACCGGCGCAGTTCCCCCTTCCCCGCCACTCGGAACCGGCGCTGCGTTGCGCCCCCTGCGCGCCGGCTTGAAACCCGCGACGGTGCGTGGAATTCCAGCACAGTGCCGGACCTCCAACAAGGGCCCCGTGTCGGACCCGGAGCGGGATGACAACCCGTACCCGATGTGTCACCCCATGTAGAAGATGATCACGGAGGATTCGGGCGTTTCTCCTCGAAAAGGTCCAGGTGTCCGTGTGTCCCAGTCGCGATGATCAGGAGCGGAATAGAGCATTCAGTGCCGGAATGCCCGTTTCCGTGACGGGTCGCGGCAGTCCGTAATGCCTGGAATGTGAAGTGATTGGTGAGCAAACTCACACGATGATCGATGTCTTAGCCATGCATTCGAAGGGAATCGCATGTTTAGCCTGACGCTTTACACGATGCTCGCGCCCGCACGGGCGCCCCTCCCGGGACAGGGTCTGATCAACACCATGAACCCCACGAACACCGCGACGCTCCAGTCCACGGCCAACCCCCGCCGCTCCACCCTCGCGCACCTCGAGGACGCCGCGCAGCTCGGCCGGCCCGCCCTGCCGGAGTACGCCACCGAACTCCCCGGGCAGACGGCCAACCCGCGCCGCACCGTCCTCATGACCGCCCCCGCGCCCTACGAGCCGGCCCCGTACGCCGCCGCGTCCCGCTGACACCACCGGCACCGCCGGTCGGCCACCCCTCGCCGCGTTAGCCTGGAGCGTCAGACTCCAGCCAGTACCAAGTGAGGGGCGACAGCACTCGTGCGCATCGCCAGATTCTCCATCGACGGCAATGTGGCCTTCGGCGCCGTCGAGGGCGAGGGAACCGTCGAGTCCGGCGGCCTCGTCCTCGACATCATCAAGGGCATCCCGTACACCGACTTCGAGCTCAGCGGCACCAAGGTCCCGCTCGGCAAGGTACGGCTCCTGCCGCCCGTGCTCCCCAACAAGGTCGTGGCCATCGGCCGCAACTACGCGGAGCACGCCGCCGAACTCGGCAACGAGGTCCCCGACGTACCCGTCGCCTTCTTCAAGCCCACCACCTCGGTGATCGGCTCCGGCGACGCCATCGAGTACCCCTCCTTCTCCAACGAGCTGCACCACGAGGCCGAGCTGGCCGTGGTCATCGGCCGCATGTGCCGGGAGGTTCCGCGCGAGCGCGTCAAGGACGTCATCTTCGGCTACACCTGCGCCAACGACGTCACCGCCCGCGACGCCCAGCAGCGCGAGAAGCAGTGGGCCCGCGCGAAGGGCTTCGACACCTCCTGTCCGCTGGGCCCCTGGGTGGAGACGGACATGACCATCGCTGACGCGAGCGACCTGGCCATCCAGGCCACGGTCAACGGCGAACAGCGCCAGCTGGGTCGGACGAGCGACATGATCCGCTCCATCGAGGACCTGGTCGTCCACATCACCGAGGCCATGACGCTGCTCCCGGGCGACGTCATCCTCACCGGCACCCCCGCCGGGGTCGGCCCCCTCAACGTCGGCGACGAGGTCGCCGTCACCATCGAAGGCATCGGCACTCTCACCAATAAGGTGATCAAGCGTGGCTAACGCGAACATCCGCGTCCGTTTCTGTCCCTCGCCGACCGGCAACCCCCACGTGGGCCTGGTCCGCACCGCTCTCTTCAACTGGGCCTTCGCCCGGCACAACGAGGGCACCATGGTCTTCCGCATCGAGGACACCGACGCTGCGCGCGACTCCGAGGAGTCGTACGACCAGCTGCTCGACTCCCTGAAGTGGCTCGGGCTCGACTGGGACGAGGGCCCGGAGATCGGCGGCCCGCACGCGCCGTACCGCCAGTCGCAGCGGATGGACATCTACAAGGACGTCGCGGAGAAGCTGCTCGCCGGCGGTTACGCGTACCACTGCTTCTGCACCGCCGTGGAGCTGGAGGCCCGTCGTGACGCCGCCCGCCTGGCCGGCAAGCCGTCCGGCTACGACGGCACCTGCCGCAACCTGAGCGCCGAGCGCATCGAGCGCTACCGCGCCGAGGGCCGCGACGCGATCGTCCGCTTCAAGATGCCCGACGAGCCGATCACCTTCACCGACCTCGTCCGCGGCGAGCTCACCTTCACCCCGGACAACGTCCCGGACTACGGCATCGTGCGCGCCAACGGCGCCCCGCTGTACACCCTGGTCAACCCGGTCGACGACGCGCTGATGGAGATCACCCACGTCCTGCGCGGCGAGGACCTGCTCTCCTCCACCCCGCGCCAGATCGCGCTCTACAAGGCGCTGATCGAGCTGGGCGTCGCCAAGGAGATCCCCGCCTTCGGCCACCTGCCGTACGTCATGGGCGAGGGCAACAAGAAGCTCTCCAAGCGCGACCCGGAGGCCTCCCTCAACCTCTACCGGGAGCGCGGCTTCCTCCGCGAGGGCCTGCTCAACTACCTGTCCCTCCTGGGCTGGTCGTTCTCGGCGGACCAGGACATCTTCACCATCGAGCAGATGGTGTCGAAGTTCGACATCGCCGACGTCAACGCCAACCCGGCGCGCTTCGACCTCAAGAAGGCCGAGTCGATCAACGCGGACCACATCCGCATGCTCGACGTGAAGGCCTTCGCCGAGGCCTGCGAGCCCTGGCTCCAGGCCCCGCACGCCAACTGGGCGCCCGAGGACTTCGACCGCGCCGCCTGGGAGGCCATCGCGCCGCACGCCCAGACCCGTATCACCGTCCTCTCGGACATCACGGCCAACGTCGACTTCCTCTTCCTCCAGGAGCCGGTCTTCGACCAGCCCTCGTGGGACAAGGCGATGAAGGGCGAGCCGGCCGCGCTGCTCACCACGGCCCGCGAGAAGCTCGTGGACGCCGACTGGAGCGACCCCGAGTCCCTCAAGAACGCGGTCCTGGCCGCCGGCGAGGCCCACGGCCTCAAGCTCGGCAAGGCCCAGGCCCCGGTCCGCGTCGCCGTCACCGGCCGCACGGTCGGCCTTCCCCTCTTCGAGTCCCTGGAGATCCTGGGCAAGGAGAAGTCCCTGGCGCGCATCGACGCCGCGCTGGCGAAGCTCGCCGGCTGAGCCGCGCCCATCCCGTCCCTGGGGGCGGCGACCGGAGTTCCGGTCGCCGCCCCCAGGGCGTTTCCCGGCCCGGACGAAACAGCCGCGCGGGACGGGGCGCGGCGGTACGGTCGTGGCATGAGCATCCGCGCCGTCCTGTGGGACGTGGACGACACGATCTTCGACTACGAGGGTGCCGACCGCGCCGGCATGCGCGGGCACCTGGCGGCCGAAGGCCTGCTCGACGGGTACGACTCCGTCGACCAGGCCCTGGAGCGCTGGAAGGAGCTCACGGAACTCCACTGGCGCCGCTTCGAGATCGAGGGCGGCGACTTCCAGGACCAGCGGCGGGCCCGGGTCCGGGACTTCCTCGGGGCGCCGGAGCTCACCGCCGCCGGGGCCGACGACTGGTTCGACCGGTACGTCGTCCACTACCAGGCGGCCTGGGAGCTCTTCCCCGACGCCCTGCCCGTCCTCGACCTGCTCGCGGACGAGTACCGGCACGCGGTCCTGTCGAACTCCAGCATCCACGCCCAGGAACCCAAGCTCCGTGCCCTGGGCGTCCACGACCGTTTCGAGGCCGTCCTGTGCGCCGCCGAGCTCGGTGTCGCCAAACCGGCCCCCGAGGCCTTCCACGCCGCCTGCACGGCCCTCGGCCTGGCCCCGGAGGAGATCGCGTACGTCGGGGACCAGCCCGACACCGACGCGCGGGGCGCGGTGGAGGCGGGGCTCCTGGGCATCTGGCTGGACCGCGCGGACACCGGCGGCCGGCCCGAGCTGCGACGGATCACCGACCTCCGCCAGCTCCCCGCCCTGCTCGGCGGGGATACCCGTTTTGGAGCACCGTCCACCTTCGGGTAATGTTCTTTCTGCGCCGAGGGGAACAAGCCGAAAGGCAAGAACCCGGAAAGCGCAAGCCGAGTAAGGTCCTCCCTGGTGGGGACGTTGCCCCGGTGGCCTATGGTGTAATTGGCAGCACGACGGTTTCTGGTTCCGTTAGTCTTGGTTCGAGTCCAGGTAGGCCAGCTCGCAGAGCTCATCTGCAACTCGTGGATGGCATCCACAAAGCCCCCGTTGTGTAGCGGCCTAGCACGCCGCCCTCTCAAGGCGGTAGCGCCGGTTCGAATCCGGTCGGGGGTACAGATCCATCCTGCGGAACACTTGGGTAGCTCCCGGTGAATCCGCGGTGACATCACCCGGCTCATGCCGGGTGGGATCGCTAGGGCCCCCGTTGTGTAGCGGCCTAGCACGCCGCCCTCTCAAGGCGGTAGCGCCGGTTCGAATCCGGTCGGGGGTACGGTGTAACCACCATGGCCTATGGTGTAATTGGCAACACTACGGTTTCTGGTACCGTCATTCTTGGTTCGAGTCCAGGTAGGCCAGCTCGCAGAGCTCATCTGCACCCGCGGATCTGATCCGCAAAGGCCCCCGTTGTGTAGCGGCCTAGCACGCCGCCCTCTCAAGGCGGTAGCGCCGGTTCGAATCCGGTCGGGGGTACAGAACGAGGAAGCCCTTCCCTTCGGGGGAGGGCTTCTTCGCTGTTCGTGCGCGGCTGTCACGCAGGAGAAGCAGGTACAACTCCGGCCCACCGCTGCGGCGTTGAAGCGGTGGGCCGAGGATTCGGACGGGTCGGCAGGAGAAGGCTGCCAGGAGGAACGGAGGCGTCAGCCGTTGCGGCGGAGCGCCTCGGAGAGACGGGCGGCGGCGTCGATGACCGCCTGGGCGTGCATACGGCCCGGGTGGCGCGTCAGACGCTCGATCGGACCCGAGACCGACACGGCGGCCACGACGCGGTTCGAAGGGCCGCGTACGGGCGCGGAGACGGACGCGACGCCCGGCTCCCGCTCACCGATCGACTGGGCCCAGCCGCGGCGCCGTACGCCCGACAGGGCCGTCGCGGTGAAGCGGGCGCCCTGGAGGCCGCGGTGCAGCCGCTCGGGCTCCTCCCAGGCCATCAGGATCTGCGCCGAGGACCCGGCCTTCATCGTCAGCGTCGAGCCGACCGGGACGGTGTCCCGCAGGCCCGAGAGCCGCTCGGCCGCCGCCACGCAGATGCGCATGTCGCCCTGGCGCCGGTAGAGCTGCGCGCTCTCGCCGGTGACGTCGCGCAGATGCGTCAGCACGGGGCCGGCGGTCGCGAGCAGGCGGTCCTCGCCGGCCGCGGCCGCGAGCTCCGAGAGGCGCGGTCCGAGGATGAACCGGCCCTGCATGTCACGCGCCACCATCCGGTGGTGTTCCAGTGCCACGGCGAGACGATGTGCCGTGGGTCGTGCGAGTCCCGTCGCCGCGACCAGTCCTGCGAGGGTGGCCGGACCGGACTCCAGGGCGCTCAGGACAAGGGCTGCCTTGTCGAGAACGCCTACGCCGCTAGAGTTGTCCATGCAACGATATTCGCGTCTCACTCTGTGAAACGCAAGTTCAATTTTCCGAGGACCTTGGCACTCTGGTGATGCGGCCGCACAACGGCCCGCGAAACGGGTCTCTAGTTGTGTCGGCGTAGACGTCGGCCGGAGGGAAAGCGATGGGTAGGACACTCGCGGAGAAGGTCTGGGACGACCATGTCGTCCGGCGCGCCGAGGGCGAGCCCGACCTCCTCTTCATCGATCTGCACCTGCTGCACGAGGTGACCAGCCCGCAGGCCTTCGACGGCCTCCGCCAGAACGGCCGGCAGGTGCGGCGCCTCGACCTCACCATCGCCACCGAGGACCACAACACCCCGACCCTCGACATCGACAAGCCCATCGCGGACCCCGTCTCCCGCGCCCAGCTGGAGACCCTGCGGAAGAACTGCGCCGAGTTCGGCGTCCGGCTGCACCCGCTGGGCGACGTCGAGCAGGGCGTCGTCCACGTCGTCGGACCGCAGCTGGGCCTGACCCAGCCGGGCACGACCGTGGTCTGCGGCGACTCGCACACCTCCACGCACGGCGCCTTCGGCGCGCTGGCGTTCGGCATCGGCACCAGCCAGGTCGAGCACGTGCTCGCCACCCAGACGCTGCCGCTGGCCCGCCCGAAGACCATGGCCATCACGATCGACGGCGAACTGCCCGAGGACGTCACCGCCAAGGACCTGATCCTCGCGATCATCGCGAAGATCGGCACCGGCGGCGGCCAGGGCTACATCCTGGAGTACCGCGGCTCCGCCATCGAGAAGCTCTCGATGGAGGCCCGGATGACCATCTGCAACATGTCGATCGAGGCCGGCGCCCGCGCGGGCATGATCGCCCCCGACGAGACCACCTTCGCCTACCTGGAGGGCCGTGCCCACGCCCCCGAGGGCGAGGACTGGGACGCCGCCGTCGCGTACTGGAAGACGCTGAAGTCCGACGAGGACGCCGTCTTCGACGCCGAGGTCGTCATCGACGCCGCCTCGCTGGCGCCGTTCGTCACCTGGGGCACCAACCCGGGCCAGGGTGCGCCGCTTTCGGCGAACGTCCCCGACCCGGCTTCGTACGAAGACGCTTCGGAGCGCCTCGCCGCCGAAAAGGCCCTGGAGTACATGGGGTTGACCGCCGGGCAGCCGCTGCGCGACATCAAGGTCGACACCGTCTTCGTAGGCTCCTGCACCAATGGCCGCATCGAGGACCTGCGCAACGCCGCCGGACTGCTCCAGGGCCGCCAGGTCGCCGACGGTGTCCGCATGCTGGTCGTCCCCGGCTCCGTCCGGGTCGCCCTGCAGGCCGTGGAGGAGGGCCTGGACAAGGTCTTCAAGGAGGCCGGCGCCGAATGGCGGCACGCGGGCTGCTCGATGTGTCTGGGCATGAACCCCGACCAACTGGCCCCCGGTGAGCGCTCCGCGTCCACCTCCAACCGCAACTTCGAGGGCCGGCAGGGCAAGGGCGGCCGGACCCACCTGGTCTCGCCCCAGGTCGCCGCCGCCACAGCCGTCCTGGGCCACCTGGCCTCCCCGGCCGATCTGTCCGACGCCACCACCACCGCGGGGGTCTGAGGAACCATGGAAGCTTTCACCACGCACACCGGCCGGGCCGTCCCGCTGCGCCGCAGCAACGTCGACACCGACCAGATCATCCCGGCGCACTGGCTCAAGAAGGTCACCCGCGACGGCTTCGAGGACGGCCTCTTCGAGGCCTGGCGCAAGGACTCCGAGTTCATCCTCAACCGCCCCGAGCGGCAGGGCGCCTCCGTCCTGGTCGCCGGCCCCGACTTCGGCACCGGCTCCTCCCGTGAGCACGCCGTCTGGGCGCTCCAGAACTACGGCTTCCAGACGGTCATCTCCGCCCGCTTCGCCGACATCTTCCGAGGCAACTCGCTGAAGAACGGCCTGCTCACCGTCGTCCTGCCGCAGGAGACGGTGGACGCCCTCTGGGAGCTGACCGAGGCCGACCCGACCGCCGAGATCACGGTCGACCTGGAGCAGCGCAAGGTCCTGGCCGCCGGGATCGACGCGGACTTCGAGCTCGACGAGAACGCCCGCTGGCGTCTGCTGAACGGACTCGACGACATCAGCCTCACCCTTCAGAACGAAGCCGACATCGCGGCCTACGAGGCGGCACGACCGGCCCATAAGCCCCGTACAATTACGGTCTGAGCAGCGCTTTTCCAAGACTGCGCCCCCCACCGCCTGGTGGGGGGCGCAGTCGCTTGTTGGGACCCTGTCGGGCGACAACTCGCCCTAGATGGCACAATCGGTGCATGGAACGCGACAGCCAACTCGAGCTCTACGAGTCAGTCGCCGCCCGATTGAAGGAAGCGCACACAAGAGTGCGCTCACTGCAAGTCCCGGAGGGCGTAAGGATGGCGCTGTCCCGGAAGCTGCTGGTCGTGACGGCCGCGGCGAAGCACGATCTCAAGGACGCGGCAACGCGTCTGGACCGGTTGATGAAGGACCTCGACGAGGGCCGATTCCCAGAGGACGACTGACACCAGGAACTCCGCGACGGGTCTTTTGCGTTGCGGCACTAGGGTGATTAGCCCGTTTCGTGTTTGATTTGCGGTATATACATGCCTAACGTGCGAAAAAGCTTGAACACTTTCGTTCTGGCAATGTCTCCGAAGGGGAAGACGTGAACAAGGCGCAGCTCGTAGAAGCGATTGCCGACAAGATGGGCGGTCGCCAGCAGGCCGCCGAAGCCGTCGACCACGTGCTCGACGCCATCGTGCGTGCCGTGGTCGCGGGCGACCGGGTCTCGGTCACGGGCTTCGGCTCGTTCGAGAAGGTCGACCGTCCGGCCCGCTACGCCCGCAACCCGCAGACGGGCGAGCGCGTCCGGGTCAAGAAGACCTCGGTTCCGCGCTTCCGTGCGGGTCAGGGCTTCAAGGACCTGGTCAGCGGCTCGAAGAAGCTCCCCAAGGGTGGCGAGGTCTCCGTCAAGAAGGCCCCCAAGGGCAGCCTCACCGGTGGTGCCGCCGCCGCGACCGTGAAGAAGGCCGCGGCGAAGAAGGCCACCACCGCCAAGAAGGCCGCCGCGAAGAAGGCGGCCCCGGCGAAGAAGGCCACGACGGCCGCCGCGAAGAAGGCGACCCCGGCCAAGAAGACCACCACCGCGGCGGCGAAGAAGACGACCGCTGCGGCGAAGAAGGCCTCGACGGCGGCGAAGAAGACCACGACCGCCGCCGCGAAGAAGACCACCACGGCCGCGGCGAAGAAGGCCGTCAAGGCCACGGCCAAGAAGACCGCGCCGGCCGCGAAGAAGGCCACGGCGACGAAGGCGCCCGCGAAGAAGACCACGGCGCGCAAGACGACCGCCAAGAAGGCTGCCGCCAAGAAGTAGGACGAGCGGTACCACCCGCCGGGCCGGGCTCCCCATCCAGGAGCCCGGCCCGCGGCGCGTCCGTGTGGAAGGTCAGAACGTCTGGAGCGTCACCAGGGTGATCCGCAGGCCGGCCCCGGACGTCCCCGGCTCCGCCTCGATCCGCACCCGCTGCCCCGGCCGGAGCAGCCGCAGCCCGCCCGCGTCGAAGGCCTCCGCCCCGAAGTCCACCGGGGTGCCGTCGTCGAGCAGCACACTTCCGCTGCGGGTCTCGGAGTCGTACGTGTACGCGGTCGCCTGCATGGACCGCAGCCTATCCGGCCGCCGGCAGCCACTGGGCGGCCGTCCGCGGGCCGAGCCCCAGCGCCCGGGCCTCCGCCAGATCCTCGCCGGTGTCCACGTCCCGGCGTACGGAATCCACCCCGGTCAGCCGGATTTCCACCGCACCCGACGACAAATGGCGCAGCCTCGACGCGCCCCCGAATGCCGGTTCCAATTCCACCCCCGGACCCGCCGAGAGGAATGTCGTACCTATTTCGGCGGCATCCGCGAGAAATGCCCTCGGAAATTTTCGGGCGGTGTCCAGGACCCGGGCCAGCTCCGCGGTCCGCAGCGCCGGCAGATCGGCGTTGAGCGCCGCCACCCGCGCGTGCGGCCGCCGCTCCCGTATCGCGCCGACCCCGTGCTCCAGCGCCGCGTTGAGCCCCGCCGCCGGAAGGTCCGGCACGATCCGCGCCCCCAGGGCCGCGAGGGCGGTCCCGGCCGTCGGATCGTCCGTGACGACCACCACATCCCGTACGCGCGCGCAGTTCAGCGCCGCCCCCACCGTGTCCTGGGCGAACGCCAGGGCGAGCCGGGGGCGCAGTAGGGCTCCCGTCGCCGCGGCCAGTCTGCTCTTCGCCAGGGCAAGGGGTTTCAGGGGTAAGACGAGGCACCAGTCGTCGTCCGCGTCACTGTTCATCGGGGCCCATTCTGTCCCGCCCGCGCGGTCCGGCGGAGGCCCCGGGGCGTACCGTGTCCTCGACAGACCAGGAGCATGGGGCGACACTTGACCCCCTGCCAGCCAGTCCCGGAGAAAGGTGTCCGAGTGCCCCGCCGCAGAATCGGCTTCTGGTACCGCCTCGCGGCGGTCATCGCCAAACCCCCCCTGGTGGTTCTGTTCAAGCGGGACTGGCGCGGTATGGAGCACATTCCGGCCGACGGCGGATTCATCACCGTGGTCAACCACAACTCGTACCTGGACCCGCTGTCGTACGCGCACTACCAGTACAACACCGGCCGGGTCCCGCGCCTTCTCGCCAAGGCGGGCCTTTTCAAGAGCCCCTTCGTCGGCATGATGCTGCGCAACACCGGCCAGATCCCCGTCTACCGCGAGACCACGAACGCGCTGGACGCCTTCCGGGCCGCCGTCGACGCGATCGAGCGCGGCGAGTGCGTCGCCTTCTATCCCGAGGGCACCCTGACCCGGGACCCCGACATGTGGCCCATGGCGGGCAAGACCGGCGCCGCCCGTGTCGCGCTCCTCACCAAGGTCCCGGTCATCCCGGTGGCCCAGTGGGGCGCCAACCTCGCGATGCCGCCGTACGCCAAGGACAAGAAGCTCAGCCTGTTCCCCCGCAAGACGCTGACCGTGCAGGCCGGTCCGCCCGTCGACCTCTCCCGTTTCGACGGCCTGGAGGCGACGCCCGAGGTGCTCCGCGAGGCCACCGAGGTCATCATGGCCGCCATCACCGCCCTCCTGGAGGAGGTCCGCGGCGAGAAGGCGCCCGACGAACCGTACGACCACCGCAAGGCCCGCCTCGAACAGCGGCGCAAGGCCGCCGAAGGAGGCATCAAGTGACCAAGGCAGCCGTCTTCGGCAACGGATCCTGGGGCACCGCATTCGCCATGGTGCTCGCCGACGCGGGCTGCGAGGTGAGCCTCTGGGGCCGCCGCGCGGAGCTCGCGAAGGAGATCAACGCCACCCGGGTCAACCCCGACTACCTTCCCGGCATCGAACTCCCGAGGGCGATCACGGCCACCGCGGACCCGGCCGAGGCCGCCCACGACGCCGACTTCACCGTCCTCGTCGTCCCCTCGCAGACCCTGCGCGGCAACCTCGCCGCCTGGAAGCCGCTGCTCGCCCCCGACACCGTCCTCGTCTCCCTCATGAAGGGCGTCGAACTCGGCACCGCCGAGCGGATGAGCGAGGTCGTCATGGAGGTCGCGGACGTGCCCGCCGACCGCGTGGCCGTCCTCACCGGACCCAACCTGGCCCTGGAGATCGCCTCCCGGCAGCCCGCCGCCGCCGTCGTCGCCTGCGTCGACGAGTCGGTCGCGCAGCGGTTCCAGGCGGCCTGCATGACCCCGTACTTCCGCCCGTACACGCACACCGACGTCGTCGGCTGCGAGCTCGGCGGCGCGGTCAAGAACGTCATCGGGCTCGCCGTCGGCATCGCCAACGGCATGGGACTCGGCGACAACTCGAAGGCCACGCTCATCACCCGCGGCCTCGCCGAGACCACCCGCCTCGGCCTCGCCATGGGCGCCGACCCGCTCACCTTCTCCGGCCTCGCCGGCCTCGGCGACCTGGTCGCCACCTGCTCCTCGCCGCTCTCCCGGAACAACACCTTCGGCACCAACCTGGGCCGCGGGATGACCCTCCAGGAGACCATCGCGGCCACCAAGCAGACCGCCGAGGGCGTCAAGTCCTGCGAGTCCGTGCTCGATCTGGCCCGCCGCCACGGCGTCGACATGCCGATCACCGAGACCGTCGTCTCGATCGTCCACGAGGGCAAGCCGCCGGTCGTCGCCCTCAAGGAGCTGATGTCCCGCAGCGCGAAGTCCGAGCGCCGCTGACGGACGGGTGACGGACGCGCGCGGGGGAGCGGGGCGCTCAGCCGTTCGGGAGCCGCAAGGTACGCTCATCGCGATATGAGCGAGAACACCCAGAGCCCCCGCAAGCCGCGCGTGGCCGTCGTCTTCGGCGGTCGCAGCTCCGAGCACGCCATCTCCGTCGTCACGGCGGGCGCCGTCCTGAGCGCCATCGACCGGGACAAGTACGACGTGCTGCCCATCGGCATCACGACGGACGGGCGCTGGGCGCTCACCGCCGACGCCCCCGAGCGCATGGCCATCGCCGACCGCGCCCTGCCGAACGTCGCCGACCTGGCCGAGTCCGCGGAGGGCGGTGTCGTCCTCTCCGTCGACCCCGCGAACCGCGAGGTCGTCCTCAGCGAGCCCGGCTCCGTCCCGCGGGCCCTCGGCGAGGTAGACGTGGTCTTCCCGATGCTGCACGGCCCGTACGGCGAGGACGGCACCCTCCAGGGCCTCCTGGAGCTCTCCGGCGTCCCCTACGTCGGCGCGGGCGTCCTCGCCTCCGCCGTCGGCCAGGACAAGGAGTACATGAAGCGCGTCTTCGTCTCCTTCGGACTGCCCGTCGGCCCGTACGAGGTCATCCGCCCGCGCGAGTGGGAGCAGAACCCGGCCGCCGCCCGCAAGAAGATCGTCGAGTTCGCCGCCGACCACGGCTGGCCGCTCTTCGTGAAGCCGGCCCGCGGCGGCTCGTCCATGGGCATCACCAAGGTCGACGACCTCTCGGGCCTGGACGAGGCCATCGAGGAGGCCCGCCGCCACGACCCCAAAATCCTCGTCGAGTCGCTCCTGCGCGGCCGCGAGATCGAGTGCGGCGTCCTGGAGTTCGAGGACGGCCCGCGCGCCAGCGTCCCGGCCGAGATCCCGCCGGTCACGAACCACGACTTCTACGACTTCGAGGCCAAGTACATCGACTCGGCCTCCGGCATCGTGCCCGCGCCGATCGGTGACGAGGCCACCGCCGAGATCCAGCGCCTGGCCGTCGCCGCCTACGAGGCCGTCTCCTGCGAGGGCCTGGTCCGCGCCGACTTCTTCCTCACCGAGGACGGCGAGTTCGTGATCAACGAGATCAACACGATGCCCGGCTTCACTCCCATCTCCATGTACCCGCGGATGTGGCAGGAGAGCGGCGTGAGCTACCCCGAGCTCGTCGACCGGCTGATCCAGGCCGCGCTGACCCGCTCCACGGGCCTGCGCTAGCCGGACCGGGGCCGGACCGAAGCCGATCCCGGTTCGGACCGGACCGTGAGATCCGGGGTGCGCCTAGACGCACTCCGGATCAAGGCCGCAGGGGATCGTCTTCTCCACGGGGGCGGCGAGATCGGCGAGCGGTGTGGCGTCGTGCCGGTACCGCTCGTCCAGCGTCACCTCGACGTACGTCTCCCGGTACACCGACGTGAAACGGGGTCCGCTGCCCTCCGGACGCTCCAGCATCCAGTTCACGCCGTTCGCCTCGACGGCCTGGGAGTTCGGATCGCTCATCTTTTCGGGCCGGGGGACCCCGCAGCGCAGTACGATCGCACCGTCACCCCACCCGGCGGTCAGCTCGGAGCCCGGCTCAGGATCGCTCCGCTCAAGACCCGCCACGGTGTCGGGCAGCTCCTTCTCCAGCGCCCGGCAGAGGTCCGCCTCCGCCGCCGGGGGGTGGGGAACCGCCACGGACGCCCCGGCGTCCGTCCAGGAGCAGCCGGTGGCGGCCAGCAGCAGGACGGCTGCCGTGACGGCGGCGGGCAGGCCGAAGGGCCGGTGGGATGACTTCACCGGCCAAGCGTAGACGGGGGCTACAGATGAACGACCGGGCAGGTGAGGGTGCGCGTGATGCCGTCCACTTGCTGGACCTTGGCGACCACCATGCGGCCCAACTCGTCCACCGTGTCCGCCTGCGCGCGCACGATCACGTCGTAGGGTCCGGTCACGTCTTCGGCCTGGAGCACCCCCGGGATCTTGGAGATGGTGTCGGCGACGGTCGACGCCTTGCCCACCTCGGTCTGGATGAGGATGTACGCCTGTACCACGGAACCTCCAGGGCGACCACGAGGATCTTGTGGGAGAAAGGGACGCCACGGTACCGCGTCGCCGCGGGCCACGGGGAGACCCCCGCGTCCCGGGGCACTCGCGTTGTGGCGTACGCACGACAGAAGTTGACGGTCTACTTGACGGTACCCAGCACGGTGACGGCCCGCGACCCGCGGCGCGCCCAGGCACGCCCCCGCCCGCCGGCCGGCACGAAGACACGAGGTGAGACGCGGTGAAGGGCACAGTCGGAGAGCTGGGCGAGTTCGGGCTCATCAGAGAGCTCACGTCCCGGCTCACCTCCACCCCGGCGGTACGGATCGGGCCCGGCGACGACGCCGCGGTCGTCTCCGCACCCGACCGGCGCGTGGTGGCCAGCACGGACATCCTCCTCGAAGGACGTCACTTCCGCCGCGACTGGTCGACGGCGTACGACGTCGGCCGCAAGGCCGCCGCGCAGAACCTCGCGGACATCGCCGCCATGGGCGCGGTCCCCACCGCGCTCCTCCTCGGCCTCGTCGTCCCCGCCGAACTGCCCGCCACCTGGCCCGTCGAACTCATGGACGGATTGCGCGACGAATGTCAGGTCGCGGGCGCGGCCGTCGTCGGCGGCGACGTCGTCCGGGGCGACACCATCACCATCGCCATCACCGCCCTCGGCGACCTCCGCAACCACGACCCGGTGACCCGGGGCGGGGCCCAGCCCGGCGACGTCGTCGCCTACACGGGCTGGCTCGGCTGGTCCGCCGCCGGATACGCCGTCCTCTCCCGAGGCTTCCGCTCGCCCCGCGCCTTCGTCGAGGCCCACCGCAGGCCCGAGCCGCCGTACCACGCGGGCCCCGCCGCCGCGGGACTCGGCGCCACCGCCATGTGCGACGTCAGCGACGGCCTCATCGCCGACCTCGGCCACATCGCCGAGGCCAGCAAGGTCCGCATCGACCTGCGCTCCGGGCTCATCGACATCCCCACCCAGATGAACGACATCGGCCAGGCCGTCGGTGTCGACCCCATGCAGTGGGTGCTCACCGGGGGAGAGGACCACGCCATCGTGGCCACCTTCCCGCCGGACGTGAAGCTCCCCGCCCGCTGGAAGGTCATCGGCGAGGTCCTGAACCCCTCGGCGCTGCCGCAGGTCACCGTGGACGGAGCCCCCTGGCACAGCACGGGCGGCTGGGACCACTTCGGGGAGACGGAGTGACGCCCTCCGGGCAGCCTCCGCTCGTGCCTCCACTCGTGCCTCCGCTCGTCCTCACCGTCGCCGGATCCGACTCCGGCGGCGGCGCAGGCATCCAGGCCGACCTGAAGACGATGCTCGCGCTCGGCGTCCACGGCATGAGCGTGCTCACCGCCGTCACCGCCCAGAACTCGCGGGGCGTCCAGGGCGCGTGGGAACTTCCCGAGGAGGCCGTCAGGGCCCAGTACCGGGCCGTCGTCGACGACATCGGCGTCCAGGCCGTGAAGACGGGCATGCTGGCCTCCGCCGGGCTCGTCGAGACGGTGGCCGAGCTCCTCGCCGGGACGGCGGCGCCCGTGGTCGTGGACCCGGTCGGCGTCTCCAAGCACGGGGACTCGCTGCTCGCCGCCTCGGCCCTGGAATCCGTCCGGACGAAACTGCTGCCGGTCGCGACCGTCGCCACGCCCAACCTGGACGAGGTGGCGCAGCTCACAGGCGTCCACGTCGTGCACGAGAGCGACATGCGGGTGGCCGCCGAGGCGATCCTGTCGTACGGGGCGGACTGGGCCCTGATCAAGGGCGGGCACCTGCCCACGGGCCAGGAGGCCGTGGACCTGCTCACGGACGGCACCGAGGAGCACTGGCTGCGCGCGCCCCGGCACGACAACCGGCACACGCACGGCACGGGCTGCACGCTCGCCTCGGCGGTGGCCTCCGGGCTCGCCAAGGGCCTGGCGGTGCCGGAGGCGGTACGGCAGGCCAAGGAGTACGTGACCGGGGCCATCGCCGCCGGATTCGCCCTGGGCACGGGCATAGGCCCGGTCGACCACGGCTGGCGGTTCAGGAAGTAGCCGGTTCTCCGGAAAAGATTCCGGGTACGGCAAGAGGCCGGTTCACCTAGGTGAACCGGCCTCTCAAGGCAACCGCAGGGGCTGCGCTACGACGGAACGTCGCAATTAGCGCGAGACCTTGCCGGCCTTGATGCACGAGGTGCAGACGTTGAGCCGCTTCGGCGTCCGACCGACCACGGCACGCACGCGCTGGATGTTCGGGTTCCAGCGACGGGACGTACGGCGGTGCGAGTGCGAAATGTTGTTGCCGAAGCCCGGCCCCTTGCCGCAGACGTCGCAGTTGGCAGCCACGGGTCACTCCAAAGACTTCAGATTTACAGTGAAATCCGGCGCACCGGAATCAGGAGTCTGAAGTGGCTTGCCGGGGGATGGCCCGGTGTGAACCGGGCAACCGAAGCAGCATACAACGCCTGCTTCGGTGGAACGAAACTACCATGGTCTGCGCCGACCTCGCCCCGGGCCCAGGTCACGGGCAGGACACCCCGGGTCTACCCTGCGGTGAGCTCACCGCCGAAGGAGGCCCCCTGTTGTCGCGAGCCCTTCCGCCTTCCGAGGAGCTCGTCGAGCTCGACGCCGAAGCGCTCCGGACCTGGTCCGCGCGGGCGCTTGACGCCCTCGGGCGGGAGCGCGAGGAGATCGACGCGATCAACGTCTACCCGGTCGCGGACGGGGACACCGGCACCAACCTGTACCTGACGGCGGAAGCCGCCCACCAGGCCGTCGAAGCCGTCTTCGCCGCCGCCGAACCCGACGCCGCCGAGACCGTACGGGCCATGGCGCACGGGGCCCTGCTCGGTGCCCGCGGCAACTCCGGGACCATCCTCGCCCAGCTGCTGCGCGGCATGGCGGCCGTCCTCGCCGAGGGACGTGACGGTGATCACCTCGCCCGCGCCCTGGCGGAGGCCGCCGACGCGGCCCGCCGGGCCGTCGCCCACCCCGTCGAGGGCACGATCCTCACGGTGGCCTCCGCCGCCGCACGGGCCTGCAATGGGGGCGGCGGACTCGCGGACGTGGCCGGAAGCGCCTACGAGGGCGCCACGACCGCCCTGGCGACCACCCGGGGCCAGCTGGACGTCCTCACCCGCGCCGGGGTCGTGGACGCCGGCGGACAGGGCCTGGTGACCGTCCTCGGAGCGCTCGTGGAGACCGTGACCGGCCGGACGCCGGACCGCCCGGAGACGGCGCCGCACGGCGTGGTCGTACCGGCCCGGCCCGCCGCGCCCGAGGAATGCGGCACCGAGGACGGACCCGCGTACGAGGTGATCTACCTCCTGGAGGCCGAGGACGCGGCCGTGGACCTGCTGCGGTCCCGCCTCGACGCGCTGGGGGAGTCCCTGGTCGTCGTCGGCGGCGACGGGCTGTGGAACGTCCACGTGCACGTCGACGACGCGGGAGCCGCCGTCGAGGCCGGCATCGATGCCGGGCGGCCCCACCGGATCCGCATCACCCACTTCGCGAGCCCCGTGGCGGAGACGGAGCCGGACGCGCGCGGGGCGCGGGCCCAGCGCGCGGTGGTCGCCGTCGTCCCCGGCGCGGGCCTGGCCGGACTGTGCGCCGAGGCGGGCGCGACCACCGTCCAGACACGCCCCGGCGAACAGCCCGCAGGGGACGAACTCGTCGACGCGATCCGCCGGGCCCACGCCCGCGAGGTCGTCCTCCTGCCCAACGACACCGACCTGCGCCAGACCGCCGCCGCCGCGGCCGAACGGGCCCGGGCGGAGGGCATCCGCGTCGCCCTCATCCCGACCCGGGCCGCCGTCCAGGGCATCGCCGCCCTCGCCGTCCACGAACCGGACCGCCGCTTCGACGAGGACGTCGTCGCCATGACCGCCGCCGCCGGCGCCACCCGCTACGCCGAACTCGCCGTCGCCGAGCGCCAGTCCTTCACCTCGGCCGGCGTCTGCCAGGCCGGCGACATCCTCGGCCTCATCGAGGGCGACGTCGCCGTCATCGGCGACGACCTCACCGAGACGGCCCGCACGGTCCTCGACCGCATGCTGTCGGCGGGCGGCGAACTCGTCACCCTGATCGTCGCCGACGACACCCCGCCCGACCTCGCCGCCACCCTCGAACGCCACGTCCGCAGCGGCTACCTGGCCGTCGACACGACCACGTACCACGCGGGCGAAGGAGCCCCGCCGCTGCTCATCGGAGTGGAGTGAGAGCGCCCGGACTTTGGGCTCGCGAGATCGCGGCCCCAAAGCCCAGGCGCTTTGGCACACGGTGTCGGTCGGTGCCGTGGTGTGCAGTGACTCCGCCGGTGCGTGATGCGGTGGCTCCTCACATGCCCGCTGACGCGAACTCATGACGGACAAGCCCTGCCCGATGCCCAACGGCATGCCGCGAATCTAGCGCCCCGGCGACACGAGTGTCCCCGAGTTCCAGAAACACGCGGAGGGGCGAAATGTCAGAGCGGTGGTGTGCAATAGGAGTCGTGCCCGCGCTCGACGAACCACTCAAGAAGTCCCTCGGCCCCGCCACCGCCAAGGTCATGGCCGAGGCACTCGACCTGCACACGGTCGGTGACCTGCTCCACCACTACCCCCGCCGGTACGCCGAGCGGGGGGAGCTGACCACACTCTCCGACCTGCCGCTCGACGAGCACGTCACGGTCGTCGCGCAGGTCGCCGACGCCCGCGTGCTCACCTTCAACGGCTCCAAGGGACGCGGCCAGCGCCTCGAAGTGACCATCACGGACGGCAGCGGCCGCCTCCAACTGGTCTTCTTCGGCAAGGGTGTGCACAAGCCGCACAAGGACCTGCTGCCCGGCACCCGCGCGATGTTCTCCGGCAAGGTCTCGCTCTTCAACCGCCGTCTCCAGCTCGCCCATCCCGCGTACGAACTCCTCCGCGGCGACGGCGACGAGGCCACCGCGAGCGCCGACACCGTGGCCGGCTGGGCCGGGGCCCTCATCCCGATCTACCCGGCCACCACCAAACTGGAGTCCTGGAAGATCGCCAAGGCCGTCGACGCCGTCCTCCCGCACGCCGAGGACGCCGCCGACCCCCTGCCGCCCGCCCTGCGCGAGGGCCGCGGCCTCGCCGAGCTGCCCGAAGCCCTGAGGAAGATCCACCGCCCCCGTACCAAGGCGGACGTCGCCGACGCCCGCGACCGGCTCAAGTGGGACGAGGCCTTCGTCCTCCAGGTCGCCCTCGCCCGTCGGCGGCACGCCGACACCCAACTCCCCGCCGTCGCCCGGCGCCCCGTCCCCGGCGCCATCCTCGACGCCTTCGACGCCAAGCTGCCCTTCACCCTCACCGACGGCCAGCAGAAGGTCTCCCGCGAGATCTTCGACGACCTCGCCACCGAACACCCCATGCACCGCCTCCTCCAGGGAGAAGTCGGATCGGGCAAGACCATGGTGGCCCTGCGCGCCATGCTCGCCGTCGTCGACGCCGGGGGACAGGCCGCGATGCTCGCCCCCACCGAGGTCCTCGCCCAGCAGCACCACCGCTCGATCACCGAGATGATGGGCGAGCTCGCCGAGGGAGGCATGCTCGGCGGCGCCGACCGGGCCACCAAGGTCGTCCTGCTCACCGGCTCCATGGGCACCGCCGCCCGCCGGCAGGCCCTCCTCGACCTCGTCACCGGCGAGGCGGGGATCGTCATCGGCACCCACGCGCTGATCGAGGACAAGGTCCAGTTCCACGACCTCGGTCTGGTCGTCGTCGACGAGCAGCACCGCTTCGGTGTCGAACAGCGCGACGCCCTGCGCGGCAAGGGCAAGCAGCCGCCCCACCTGCTCGTGATGACCGCCACCCCCATCCCGCGCACGGTCGCCATGACCGTCTTCGGCGACCTGGAGACCTCCGTCCTCGACCAGCTGCCCGCCGGACGCTCCCCGATCGCCACCCACGTCGTCCCCGCCGCCGACAAGCCGCACTTCCTCGCCCGCGCCTGGGAGCGGGTGCGCGAGGAGGTCGAGAACGGCCACCAGGCGTACGTCGTCTGCCCCCGGATCGGCGACGAGGAGGACCAGAAGAAGAAGTCCAAGGCGTCCGCCGAGGACGAGGCCGAGAAGCGTCCGCCGCTCGCCGTCCTGGAGGTCGCAGAGAAGCTCCGTACCGGCCCCCTCGCGGGCCTGCGGATCGCCGTCCTGCACGGCCGCATGCATCCCGACGACAAGGACGACGTCATGCGGCGCTTCGCCGCCGGCGACCTCGACGTCCTCGTCGCCACCACCGTCATCGAGGTCGGCGTCAACGTCCCCAACGCCACCGCCATGGTGATCATGGACGGCGACCGCTTCGGCGTCTCCCAGCTCCACCAGCTCCGCGGCCGCGTCGGCCGAGGGTCCGCCCCCGGCCTCTGCCTCCTCGTCACCGAGATGCCCGAGGCCAGCCCCGCCCGGCAGCGCCTCGGCGCCGTCGCCGCCACCCTCGACGGCTTCGAGCTCTCCCGCATCGACCTCGAACAGCGCCGCGAGGGAGACGTCCTCGGCCAGGCCCAGTCCGGCGTCCGCTCCTCCCTGAAGGTGCTCACCGTCATCGACGACGAGGAGGTCATCGCCGCCGCCCGCGAGGAGGCCACCACCCTCGTCCTCGCCGACCCGGACCTCACCGCCCACCCCGGGCTGCGCACCGCCCTCGAAGCCCTGCTCGACAAGGACCGGGAGGAATACCTGGAGAAGGGCTGACCCCGGGGCGGCGGCAACCGCCATAAGCTGTTGCGAACGCAATGGCTTACGGAGAACGAGGACACCGATGACCCGCGTGATCGCCGGCACCGCCGGCGGACGCCGACTTGCCGTGCCCCCCGGCACCGGCACCCGCCCCACCTCCGACCGGGCGCGCGAAGGCCTCTTCTCCACCTGGGAGGCGTTCCTCGGCACCCTCGACGGGACCCGGGTCGCCGACCTGTACGCGGGCTCCGGCGCCGTCGGGCTCGAAGCGCTCTCCCGGGGCGCGGTCCACGCGCTCCTCGTCGAGGCCGAGCCCCGCGCCGCGAAGACGATCCGCGAGAACATCAGGACACTGGGCCTGCCCGGCGCCGAGCTCCGGACCGGCAAGGCGGAGCAGATCGTCACGGGACCGGCCCCCGCCGACCCGTACGACCTGGTCTTCCTCGACCCCCCGTACGCCGTCGCGGACGACGATCTTCGGGAGATCCTCCTCACACTCCGCTCGGAGGGCTGGCTCACGGACGATGCCCTCGTCACCGTGGAGCGCAGCACCCGAGGCGGGGAGTTCGGCTGGCCGGACGGATTCGAGCCACTGCGGGCCCGTCGTTACGGCGAGGGAACGTTTTGGTACGGTCGCGCCGCCTCTACGTGCGAAGACGCACCATGACCGGACCGGAGAGCGAGGGACTCACGTTGCGCCGCGCCGTCTGTCCGGGGTCATTCGACCCCATCACCAACGGACATCTCGACATCATCGCCCGCGCCTCCAAGCTGTACGACGTCGTACACGTCGCGGTGATGATCAACCAGTCCAAGCAGGGACTGTTCACGGTCGACGAGCGGATCGAGCTGATCCGCGAGGTCACCGCCGACTTCGGCAACGTCGAGGTGGAGTCCTTCCACGGACTGCTCGTCGACTTCTGCAAGCAGCGGGACATCCCCGCCATCGTCAAGGGCCTGCGCGCGGTCAGCGACTTCGACTACGAGTTGCAGATGGCGCAGATGAACATCGGGCTCTCGGGCGTGGAGACCCTTTTCGTCCCCACCAACCCGACGTACAGCTTCCTCTCCTCCTCGCTGGTCAAGGAGGTGGCGGCCTGGGGCGGCGACGTCTCCCACCTGGTCCCGCCGCAGGTCCTCGGCCGGCTGACCGAGCGCCTCGCGCGGAAGTGACACGCGGCCACCTTCGCTGACGCTCCGTCACCTGGTGTCGGACGGGAGCCGACTGCCCTTACAGTCGTCCCGTCCGTCTCCATCCAGCTGTAGAGAGTGGCGAGCACCCGGTGGACGTGCAGAAGAAGCTCGACGAGATCGTCGCGACCGTTCAGGGCGCCCGTTCCATGCCCATGTCGGCATCCTGCGTGGTCAACCGCGCCGAGCTGCTCTCCCTGCTCGAAGAGGTACGGGACGCGCTGCCCGGCTCCCTCGCCCAGGCCCAGGAGCTGATCGGCGGCCGTGAGCAGCTGGTCGAGCAGGCCCGCCAGGAGGCCGAGCGGATCATCGAGGCCGCCCACGCCGAGCGCGGCTCGATCGTCTCCGACACGCAGGTCGCCCGGGAGTCGCAGGGCGAGGCCGACCGGATCCTCGCCGAGGCCCGCCGCGAGGCCGAGGAGGTCCGCGCCGAGGCCGACGACTACGTCGACTCCAAGCTCGCGAACTTCGAGGTCGTCCTCAACAAGACGATCGGCTCCGTCGACCGGGGCCGCGAGAAGCTCCTCGGCCGCGGCCCGGGCCTCGACCAGGACGGTTACGCGGACGAGGACGCCCCCGAGTACAGCGCGGACCCGCAGACCCTGATCAGCCGGGCCGACGAGTACGTGGACGCCAAGCTGGGCGCCTTCGAGGCGGTCCTCAGCAAGACCCTGGAGGCCGTCGGCCGCGGCCGGCAGAAGCTGCACGGCCGGATCGCCTCCGACGACCTCGGCGAGCACATGGCCGCACAGGACGGCCTCGGCGGCACGGTGCACACGAGCGACGCCGACTACCTCGCCGGGCTCGCGGAGCTCGCCGACCCCCAGCCGGTCCCGGTCCCCGCACAGGCCCCCGCGCAGATCCCGGCCCAGCAGCAGCCCGACCCGTACGCGTACCAGCAGCATCAGCAGCCGCAGCAGGACCCGGCGTACGGCTACCAGCAGCAGCCGGACCCGTACGGGTACCAGCAGCAGCAGGCCGACCCGTACGCGTACCAGGGTCAGTACGGCTACGAGCAGCAGCACCAGTACCAGCCCCAGGCCCCGCAGCAGCAGCCGGCCGCCGCGCTCGACGAGACCAGTTTCTTCGACACGAGCATGATCGACCTGGAGCAGTTGCGCCGGTACGAACAGGGGCAGTAAGGGGCGCGGGGCCCGGATTGGGCCCTGAGCGAAGCGTCCAGTATCCTGGCTCTTCGGTCGCGCGTATTCCGCGATCCTCGCTGCCCACTTCTGGCAGCCCCCTCACGAATCGAAAGCAGGAAGAGCCCTGAGCACGCGCCTCGACCACCGCAACCCCCTCGTGTTCGACACACACGAGCTGGGGCGGCGTCCTGGCTCCCTCCAGCGGCTCTCGCGTTCCGTCGAGGCCCCCACGGCCCTCGGCGTCGAAGGGGTCATCGGAGTGCCCGAGGGCGCTCCCGTGGAAATCGATCTCCGTCTTGAGTCGGTCATGGAAGGGGTGCTTGTCACAGGCACCGCCCGTGCATCGGCCGAGGGGGAGTGCGTAAGGTGTCTGGAGCCTGTCGAGCTGGAGCTCGACGTGGACTTCCAGGAGATGTTCTCGTACCCCGACTCCGACGACCGGGGCCGCTCCAAGGCGGCCGCGGACGACGAAGCCGAGGAAGACGAGAGCATGACCCCCCTCGAGGACGGCATGTTCGACCTCGAACCTTTGCTGCTTGATGCGGTGGTGCTCGCACTGCCGATGCAGCCGGTGTGCCGGGATGACTGTGCGGGTCTGTGCTCCGAGTGTGGAGCCAACCTGAACGAGAACCCGGACCACCACCATGATGCCGTCGACGCCCGTTGGGCGGCATTGCAGGGACTCGCCGGTTCGCTGGGAACCGATGAGAAGGACAACATGAGCGGCAAGGCCTCTGACGGGGACGTCCGAAGCGCCGCCGAGAAGCAGGAGAAGTAGCCGTGGCTGTTCCGAAGCGGAAGATGTCGCGCAGCAACACGCGCCACCGCCGGTCGCAGTGGAAGGCTGCGGTCCCCACCCTGGTTTCGTGTGAGCGTTGCCAGGAGCCGAAGCTGCAGCACATCGCGTGCCCGAGCTGCGGCACCTACAACAAGCGCCAGGTCCTCTCGGTCTGATTGGGCTGGTGAGAGGCGCAATGTCTGAGTCCCGCAAGACGGACGACAAGACGGACCATGCCTCGTCCCACACGCTTCTGGAAGGGCGGCTCGGCTATCGGCTCGAGTCCGCCCTTCTGGTGCGTGCACTGACCCACCGTTCGTTCGCGTACGAGAACGGCGGTCTGCCCACCAACGAGCGGCTGGAGTTCCTCGGGGACTCCGTGCTCGGCCTGGTGGTCACGGACACGCTGTACCGCACCCACCCCGACCTGCCCGAAGGCCAGCTGGCCAAACTGCGGGCCGCGGTGGTCAACTCACGTGCACTTGCGGAGGTCAGTCGCGGCCTCGAACTCGGCTCCTTCATCCGGCTCGGCCGGGGCGAAGAGGGCACGGGTGGCCGGGACAAGGCGTCCATCCTCGCCGACACCCTTGAAGCGGTGATCGGCGCGGTCTATCTCGACCAGGGCCTCGACGCGGCGGCCGAGCTGGTTCACCGGCTCTTCGACCCGCTGATCGAGAAGTCCTCGAACCTCGGTGCCGGCCTGGACTGGAAGACCAGTCTCCAGGAGCTCACCGCGGCCGAGGGCCTGGGTGTGCCGGAGTACCTCGTCTCCGAAGAGGGCCCGGACCACGAGAAGGTCTTCACTGCTGCCGCCCGCGTCGGTGGTGTCTCGTACGGCACCGGCACCGGCCGCAGCAAGAAGGAAGCGGAACAGCAGGCGGCGGAGTCCGCGTGGCGCGAGATTCGCGCCGCCGCGGACGAGCGCGTGGCGGCGGCCAAGGCCGCTGCCGAAGCCGGCACGGGAGAGGTCGCCGACCCCTCTCCGTCCACGAACGGCGCGGAGGCCTGACGGCCTTCGTCCACCGCTTCCCGAGAACCCCGCCCCAGGGCGGGGTTCTCGTCTTTTCCCCCGTGAGTACGCCGGTAGGGTTGAAGCGCTGTCGATCGACGTCGTCCGGAGGAGTCCCCGTGCCCGAGCTGCCCGAGGTCGAGGTCGTACGGCGCGGACTGGAGCGCTGGGTCGCCGGGCGGACCGTGACCGAGGTCGAGGTGCTGCACCCGAGGGCCGTACGGCGCCATCCGGCGGGCGGCGCGGACTTCGCCGCGCGGCTGAAGGGGCAGCGGTTCGAGGTGGCGCGGCGGCGCGGCAAGTACCTGTGGCTGCCGCTGGCCGACACCGGTACCTCCGTGCTCGGGCACCTCGGCATGAGCGGCCAGCTGCTCGTCCAGCCGGAGGACGCCGCGGACGAGAAGCACCTCCGCATCCGGGTCCGTTTCGACGATACGGACGGCACCGAGCTCCGCTTCGTCGACCAGCGCACCTTCGGCGGGCTCTCGCTGCACGACCAGACCCCCGACGGGCTGCCGGACGTCATCGCGCACATCGCCCGGGACCCGCTGGACCCCGAGTTCGACGAGGACGCGTTCCACCGCGCGCTGCGGCAGCGCCGTACGACCGTCAAGCGGGCTCTGCTCGACCAGTCGCTGATCAGCGGCGTCGGCAACATCTACGCGGACGAGGCGCTCTGGCGGTCCAGGCTGCACTACGACCGCCCCACCGCCACGCTCACCCGGCCGCGCGCGGCCGAGCTCCTCGGGCACGCCCGGGACGTGATGAACGAGGCCCTCGCGGTCGGCGGCACCAGCTTCGACAGCCTCTACGTGAACGTCAACGGCGAGTCCGGCTACTTCGACCGCTCGCTCGACGCCTACGGGCGCGAGGACGAGCCGTGTCACCGCTGCGGTACGCCGATGCGCCGGCGCCCCTGGATGAACCGTTCCAGCTACTTCTGCCCGCGCTGCCAGCGCCCGCCGCGCCCGAGCGCGTGACGGGGCGGATCCTGGCGGTCAGGCCGTGACCCGTCAGGCCGTGACCCGTCAGGCCGTGACCGTCAGGCCGTGACGGGGCCCGCGCGCTCCGCGTCGTAACTCTCGCGGGCCGCCTCGACCTGCGGCATGCGGCCCTCGACCAGCTGGATCAGCCCGATCAGCCGCTCCGCGATCTCACGGCCGAGCGGGGTGAGCCGGTAGTCGACCCGCGGCGGGTTCGTGGGCTGCGCGTCCCGGTGGACGAGACCGTCGCGCTCCAGCGCGTGGAGCGTCTGGGACAGCATCTTCTCGCTCACGCCGTCGACCCGCCGCCGCAGCTCGTTGAAGCGGAACGTCCCGTCGTACAGGGCGCCGAGGGTCAGGCTGCCCCAGCGGCCCGTCACATGCTCCAGCGTGCCGCGCGACGGGCAGGCCCGGGCGAACACGTCGTAGGCGAGGTCGTCAGTCATGCCCTCTACCGTACTCGCATGCAGCGCTAACCATCCGCTGGCGCTTTCCAGAAGTTAGTTCTCGGTCGCGACGTGCCGGTCGCTACGCCGCCGGCGCTCGGGGCTGGGTCGTCGGGATCCGCTGGGTGAAGAAGAGCGCGAGGGTTGCGGCGAAGGCGAGGACGGCGAGTGCGGCCTTCAGGCCGTCGAGCCGGGCGTCGTCGTTGGCGTCCAGCACGGCCTGGGTCACCTCCGGGCTCGTGCCGGCTTCCTCGAGGGCGGTCGTGAGCTGGGCGTCCGACAGGAAGGGCGCACCACTGCTGAGCTCGACGGTCGCCTGGCTCTTGACCTCGGCCGGTACCGCCGGATTCTGCTCCACGTTGGCCAGGAACGACGAGGTGAGCGCGGCGATCATGATCGATCCGGCGAGTGCCGTGCCGATCGAGGCACCGAGATTGGTGACGGCGTTCTGCACGCCCCCGACCTCCGCGCTCTGTTCCTGCGGCACTGCGGACACGGTGACCGACCCGAGCTGGGACGCCAGGGAGCCCATGCCGAGCCCGATCAACAGGAGGGGGACGGTGACGATCTCCGCACCGGCGCCCGCGTCGAGCGCGCCCATCATGACCACCGCGCCGACGAGCAACGAGAGGATCCCGAACCGCACCACCCGTCGCGGGGAGACGTCCGGGAGCAAGCGGGGGATCAGCACCGCGGCCGCCAGCAGAGTGAGCGAGAGCGGCAGGAGCCGGGCGCCGGTGTTGAGCGCGGACAGGCCCAGCGCGACCGACAGGTAGAGCGGGACGACGAAGAACACGCCCATCTGTACGAGGTACTGGAAGAAGAACATCGTCAGACCGCCGGTGAGCTGCTTGTTGCGCAGCATCGCCGGGTCGACGAGCGGCTCCCGGTGCCGCGCCACCAGCCGGGCCTCCCAGCGGAGGAAGATCCAGACGAGCAGCAGGCCCACGAGCATCAGCCAGACGACCGCGGAGACCCCGAGCCACGACGGCGCGTCGGGCTTCGGCCGGAGCCAGCCCCATTCGTCCGAGCGCAGGACGCCGAAGACGAAGATCCCGAGCCCCAGGGCGGAGAGCACGACGCCGACGAGGTCGATGCGGGGGCGTTCGGCGCTCGGGGCGTCGGCGATGCGGCGAGCGAACACCAGGATGACGAGCACCACCAGCACCTCACCGGCGAAGACCCATCGCCAGGAGAAGTACGTCGTCGCGACGCCGCCGATGAGCGGCCCGAGCGCGATCGCCACGGCCCCCGCGGCCGCGACGAGTCCGTAGGCGGCCGGACGGCGCTCCACGGAGAAGTTGCCGGCCACGAGCGCCACGATCGCGGGCAGGATGAGCGACGCGCCGATCCCTTCGAGGAACGCCCAGCCGAACAGCAGCACCGGCAGGTTCGGCGCGAGCGCCGTGACGAGGGAGCCGCAGCCGTAGACACAGCAACCGATCATGAACGCGCGCCGGCGGCCGATCAGCCCCCCGACCTTGCCTCCGGGGATCATGAACATGGCCATCACCAGGGTGTAGGCCGTGATGGCCCCCTGGATGCCCGTCACCGTCGTGCCCACGTCGTCGGCCACGGTCGCGATCGCGACGTTCATGACGGAGCTGTCGAGGGCCATGAGGAACTGACCGGCCGCGAGCGTCAGCAGGACGAGTCGAGTCGAGGCCGAACTCTTGGTGGTACCTGCCCCCGGCTTCATAGGGGGATCGTTCCAGCCGGGCCGGAAGGCGGTCGGCGAATCGCCCCGGAGTTCGGCCGGTTGGCGCAGCGGGGCCGGCACGAAAGGGGGACGGGCCGCCTCGGTCGCCGATGCGGATGCCGAGACGGCCCGGGGGAGCCGACAGGCCACGACCTAGGGACAGATCACGACCCGGGGAGAGCTCAGCGGCCGAAGTCCTGGGTCCACCAGGGGCCGCCGTCGCCGAACTGGACGCCGACGCCCAGCGTCGTGAAGTCGCAGTTCAATATGTTGGCGCGGTGGCCGTCGCTGTTCATCCAGGAGTCCATCACGGCCGCTGCGTCCGCCTGACCGCGGGCGATGTTCTCGCCGCCCAGGCTCGTGACGCCCGCCTGCTCGGCGCGCGCCCACGGCGTGGCACCGTCCGGGTCCGTGTGGTCGAAGAAGCCGCGCTCCGCCATGTCCGCGCTGAACGCCCCGGCCAGCGCCGCGAGCTGAGCGCCGGCACGGACCGGGGTGCAGCCCACCTTGGTGCGCTCGACGTTGACCAGCCGGAGGACCTCCGCCTCGGCCGCCTCGTCGCGGTCGGCCGTGGAGGGAGCGGCCGAGGTCTCGACCGGCGCCTCGGTGGTCGGGGCCGGCCGCGGCACGGCCGGCTTCGTCGTGACCGGCTTCGTCGTGGGCGCGGCCTTAGGGGTCACGGGCTTGGCGCTGCTCGGCGACTTCGACGGGGTCTGCTTCGCCGGCGTGGGCTTCGGCGGGGTCGGCTTCGGGCTGGGCTTCGCGGAGGTGGACGGGGCGGCCGAGGGCGAAGCGGTCTTGCTCGCACTCTTGCTCGCGCTCGCGCTCGCGCTCGGGCTCGTACCCGACCCGGAGCCCGACTTGGCGGCCGTGCCGCTGCCCGTGCCGCCCGACTCGCCGTCGGCCGGGGTCTGGGTCGCCCCGCCCTGCGTCGTCAGCTCCGGGGCCTGCCGGGACTGGACCTGGCGCTCGCCCGTACCGGCTGTGCCCATGGTGAAGGTGTCACCGCCGGGCAGCAGACCCGA
The DNA here is from genome assembly GCF_036226445.1 of Streptomyces sp. NBC_01255. Classification (NCBI taxonomy): domain Bacteria; kingdom Bacillati; phylum Actinomycetota; class Actinomycetes; order Kitasatosporales; family Streptomycetaceae; genus Streptomyces; species Streptomyces sp. NBC_01255. Next base: position 2,535,120 of record NZ_CP108474.1, on the reverse strand, counting down.
GGCGACGGCCACGGCTCCCACCGCGACCGCCGCGGAGGCGCCGAGGAGTCCGGTGCGCACGGGGGTGAGCCGCTTGCGGCGCTCACCCCGGTGCCGGTGGTCCGTACCGGCCGCGTAGTCTTCTGCGGCGGGTGCGGCGCCGGAGCGACGGTGGCGTCCCATCTGCTGCCCTGCCTTCCTCTACGGAGCTCCGCCGTTCGCTGCGGATCTTTGCTGGCGTTTGCTGATCTTTGCTGTCGGCGCGCTTCGGGCCGACTGTCGAATGGCGCGCACCCGAACGGGTGAGGCGCATTCCGTCGGGACTGTACGCGATGAGAAGCCGGGGCGACGTGCTCATCGGCCAATTCGCCGGTTAGCGTGCAGCCATGAGTGACGACGTACGGATGACCGCCTGGGTGCGCGGCCGGGTACAGGGAGTGGGCTTCCGCTGGTTCACCAGGGCAAACGCACTGGAGATCGGCGGCCTCGCGGGCTTCGCCCTGAACCTCGATGACGGCCGGGTCCAGGTGGTGGCCGAGGGGCCGAGTGAGAATTGCCACCGTCTTCTCGACTGGCTCCGCACGGGCGACACGCCCGGCCGCGTGGACGGCGTGACAGAGATATGGGGCACCCCGCGCGGAGGCTATGACGGCTTCGTGATCCGCTGACGTTCGCGACGGCGGTCCCTCGTCGGTGACGGGGAGGGGCGTCGCGGGGACGCGCGGTGACGAGCACGTGGCGGGAGAACTGCCTGGTGGTTGCCAAGAAGTGCGCGCCGTGGAAGGCTGCCCGTGAAGGATGATCGCCACGCCCCGAGGACCCGGGTCGAGAGGTGCCGCCGCGTGCTGAGCGGCCGCCCACTCCCCGGTCGCCCCTTCAAACGGGGCGTGATCGTGTTGACCGTCAAACTTTTTGGTGAGACGCTGGAATCCCCGCGCACCTTAGCTGTTTGGCAGTAAGAACCGGCACGATGCACTGCCGAGCACCGCGGGTGCGAATCCCTCACGACCCACACCGCAATCGGTCGGTCACTCAGTGTGGAGGACCATCCATCATGGCAAAGGCGCTTCTCGGTTACGTCGGCGGCTCCGACCCGCGACTCCTCGCCGAGATGCGACGGCTTCAGCAGCGTGTCCAGGACCTGGAATCCGAGCTGGTACGGATCCAGTCCGAGAACGACACGCTCGCGGCTGCCGCCGCTCATCACCAGGGCGAGTCGCTGCTCGACAGCATCGATCTCGACGTACCCCAGGCGGAGCCTGCGCTCACCTGACAACCCGCCCCCAGGGGCGGCAGGTGGGAAACACTCCGTCCGGCATCGCCGACCGGGAAAGTTCACGCCGGCATAGCCGGGCCGGACACGGCACAGCTGGATATGCAAGGGGCGCTTCGGCGTCCCTTCTTTCTTTCACCCGCCGTTTCCCCCACGGCCCACCCCTGGCCCACCCCTCCTCACCCGGTGATCTGCCCTGCACCTTCGCGAGTGAAACGCGCAGGCCCCGGTAGAGTCCCCGGGGTGCACCTCAAGGCCCTGACCCTCCGCGGATTCAAGTCGTTCGCCTCGGCCACGACCCTGCGGTTCGAACCCGGCATCACCTGTGTCGTGGGCCCCAACGGATCGGGCAAGTCCAATGTCGTGGACGCCCTGTCCTGGGTCATGGGAGAGCAGGGCGCCAAGTCGCTGCGCGGCGGCAAGATGGAGGACGTCATCTTCGCCGGCACGACCGGGCGCCCTCCGCTCGGCCGCGCCGAGGTCTCGCTGACCATCGACAACTCCGACGGCGCGCTGCCCATCGACTACGCCGAGGTCACCATCACCCGGATCATGTTCCGGGGCGGCAGCAGCGAGTACCAGATCAACGGCGACACCTGCCGGCTCCTCGACATCCAGGACCTGCTCTCCGACTCCGGCATCGGGCGCGAGATGCACGTCATCGTCGGACAGGGACAGCTCGACTCCGTCCTGCACGCCGATCCGATGGGCCGCCGCGCCTTCATCGAGGAGGCCTCCGGCGTCCTCAAGCACCGCAAGCGGAAAGAGAAGGCGCTGCGGAAGCTGGACGCGATGCAGGCCAACCTCGCGCGCGTGCAGGACCTCACCGACGAACTGCGCCGCCAGCTCAAGCCCCTCGGCCGGCAGGCCGCCGTCGCCCGCCGCGCCGTCGTCATCCAGGCCGACCTCCGCGACGCCCGCCTCCGGCTCCTCGCCGACGACCTGGTCCGGCTCCAGCGGGCGCTCACCGCCGAGGTCGCCGACGAGGCCGCGCTCCTCGCCCGCAAGGAGGCCACCGAGACCGAGCTGCGCGCCGCCCTCGCCCGCGAGGCGGAACTCGAAGCGGAGGCCGGCGCCCTCGCGCCGCGGCTCGAACGCGCCCAGCAGAGCTGGTACGCCCTCTCGCAGCTCGCCGAACGCGTCCGCGGCACGATCTCCCTCGCCGACGCGCGCGTGAAGAGCGCCGACGACGCCCCCGCCGAGGAGCGACGCGGCCGCGACCCCGAGGACCTGGAGCGGGAGGCCGCCCGCGTCCGCGAGCAGGAGGCCGAGCTGGAAGCCGCCCTGGAGGCGGCCGAACGCGCCCTGGAGGACACCGTCGCCCACCGCGCCGAGCTCGAACGCGCGCTGACGGCGGAGGAGCGCCGCCTCAAGGACGCGGCCCGGGCCATCGCCGACCGGCGCGAAGGCCTCGCCCGCCTGAACGGCCAGGTCAACGCGGCCCGTTCGCGCGCCGCCGCCGCCCAGGCCGAGATCGACCGGCTGGCCGCCGCCCGCGACGAGGCGGGGGAGCGGGCGGTCGCCGCCCAGGAGGAGTACGAGCAGCTCACGGCGGAGGTCGAGGGCCTCGACGCCGCCGACGGCGCGCACGGCGAACGGTACGAGGCGGCCCGCCGCGAACTGGCCGAGGCGGAGGCCGCGCTGAGCGCCGCCCGCGACGCGCTCGGCACCGCCGAACGGAGCCGGGCCGCGACCCGGGCCCGGCACGACACGCTCGCCCTCGGCCTGCGCCGCAAGGACGGCACGGGCGTACTGCTCTCCGCCGGCGTCACCGGACTCCTCGGCCCGGCCGCCGAACTCCTCACCGTCACCCCGGGATACGAGATCCCCGTGGCCGCGGCCCTCGGCGCCGCCGCCGACGCGGTCGCCGCCACCGGACCGGCCGCCGCGGCCGAAGCGCTCCGCCTGCTCCGCAAGCAGGACGCGGGCCGCGCCTCCCTCCTCCTGACCGGCGCCCCGGAGCCGTCCCCCGACCCCGGGGCCGAGCCCGGCCTGATCGACATGACACCCCCTAGCGCCGCCGACCTGGTGCGCGGCCCCGCCGAACTCCTGCCCGCCGTCCGCCGCCTGCTGGCCGGGGTGGTCGTCGTCGACGGCCTCGACGAGGCCGAGCGGCTGGTCCGGTCACGGCCGGGACTGACCGCGGTGACCGCCGAAGGGGACCTGCTCGGCGGGCACTTCGCGCACGGCGGCTCCGCCGGTGCGCCCAGCCTGCTTGAAGTCCAGGCCGCGGTGGCCGAAGCCGCCGCCGAGCTCGACGAACTGACCGTACGCTGCGAGAACTTGACCACCGCGCAGCGCGAGGCCGACGAGCGCCGCCGGACCGCGGGAGCGCTCGTCGAGGAGCTGGACGCGACCCGCCGGGCCGCCGAGCGGGAGAAGTCGGCCGTCGCCAAGGAACTGGGGCGGCTCGCCGGCCAGGCCAGGGGAGCGGCGGGGGAGGCCGAGCGGACCGCGGCGGCCGTCGCCCGCGCCCAGGACGCCCTGGAGAACGCCGTCGCCGAGGCGGAGGAGCTGGCGGAACGGCTCCTCGTCGCCCAGGAGGCCACCCTCTCCGGAGGCGGTGAAGACGAGCCCGACACCTCCGTCCGCGACCGGCTCTCGATCGACGGCTCCAACGCGCGCCAGACCGAGATGGAGGCGCGGCTCCAGGTCCGTACCCATGAGGAACGGGTCAAGGGGCTCGCCGGGCGCGCCGACTCCCTCGACCGGGCCGCCCGCGCCGAACGCGAGGCACGCGCGCGTGCCGAGCAGCGCCGGGCCCGGCTCCGGCACGAGCGGCGGGTCGCGGGCGCGGTGGCCGCCGGGGCCCGCGGGCTCCTGGCCCATGTGGAGGTCTCGCTCGTCCGCGCCGAGCGGGAGCGAGTGGCGGCCCAGGCGGCGAGGGCCGATCGTGAGCAGGGGCTCACGGTGGCCCGCGCCCGCGCCCGGGACCTCAAGGCCGAGCTCGACAAGCTGACCGACTCGGTCCACCGCGGCGAGGTGCTCGGCGCGGAGAAGCGGCTGCGGATCGAACAGCTGGAGGCGAAGGCCCTGGAGGAGTTCGGGGTGGAGGCGGCCGCGCTGGTCGCCGAGTACGGCCCCGACCAGCCCGTACCCCCGTCGCCGTCCGTGGACGGCGAGCCGGCCGCCGAAGAGGACCCCGAGAACCCGGAGACCGGGCCGCGGCCGTTCGTCCGTTCGGAGCAGGAGAAGCGGCTCAAGGCCGCCGAACGGGCGTACCACCAGCTCGGCAAGGTCAATCCGCTGGCCCTGGAGGAGTTCGCGGCGCTGGAGGAGCGGCACCGGTTCCTCTCCGAGCAGCTGGAGGACCTGAAGAAGACCCGGACCGACCTCCTTCAGGTCGTGAAGGAGGTCGACGTGCGGGTCGAGCAGGTCTTCACGGAGGCGTACCGGGACACGGCCCGGGAGTTCGAGGGTGTCTTCTCGCGGCTCTTCCCCGGCGGCGAGGGCCGGCTGATCCTCACCGACCCGGACGACATGCTCACCACCGGCGTCGACGTGGAGGCCCGTCCGCCGGGCAAGAAGGTCAAGCGGCTCTCGCTGCTCTCCGGCGGCGAGCGCTCGCTCACCGCCGTGGCGCTGCTCGTCTCGATCTTCAAGGCCCGGCCCAGCCCGTTCTACGTGATGGACGAGGTCGAGGCGGCGCTCGACGACACCAACCTCCAGCGGCTGATCCGGATCATGGAGGAGCTCCAGGAGTCCTCGCAGCTGATCGTGATCACGCACCAGAAGCGGACGATGGAGGTCGCGGACGCGCTGTACGGGGTCTCCATGCAGGGCGACGGCGTCTCGAAGGTGATCAGCCAGCGGCTCCGCTGACGTACATCTCTTCAAGTGTTGAACCTATGGCCATCCCTGGAGTTCTTAAAGTCATACGACATCGACTATTGACTTCGAAACTTGAAGGCATAGTCTCTGCAACGTTGCTTTTACCTTCACGTGGTGAGCGGCGTGAAGTTGTGCGCCACTGGAAGGGCTTGCCCCCCACCCAGGAGTCCATGTGACCAGTACCGCGCAGGCGCCCACGCCGCCGCCGTCCGAAGGCCGAGCGGCCCATCCTGACCACCTCGGCCACGTCATCTTCATCACGGCCTCCGCCGCGATGGGCGGCTTCCTCTTCGGCTACGACAGCTCCGTGATCAACGGCGCCGTCGAGGCGATCCGCGACCGCTACGACATCGGCTCCGGCACGCTCGCCCAGGTCATCGCCATCGCCCTGATCGGCTGCGCCATCGGCGCCGCGACCGCCGGCCGGATCGCCGACCGCATCGGCCGCATCCGCTGCATGCAGATCTCCGCGGTCCTCTTCGCCGTCAGCGCCGTGGGCTCCGCGCTCCCCTTCGCCCTCTGGGACCTGGCCATGTGGCGGGTCATCGGCGGCTTCGCCATCGGCATGGCCTCGGTCATCGGCCCCGCGTACATCGCCGAGGTCGCCCCCGCCGCGTACCGCGGCCGCCTCGGCTCCTTCCAGCAGGCCGCGATCGTCATCGGCATCGCCATCTCCCAGCTGGTCAACTACGGCATCCTCCAGCTCGCCGACGGCGACCAGCGCGGCGAGATCGGCGGCCTTGAGGCCTGGCAGTGGATGCTCGGCGTGATGGTCGTCCCCGCGGTGCTCTACGGCATGCTCTCCTTCGCCATCCCCGAGTCCCCGCGCTTCCTCATCTCCGTCGGGAAGACCGACCGGGCCAAGGAGGTCCTCGCCGAGGTCGAGGGTCACGGCATCGACCTCGACGCACGCGTCGAGGAGATCGACCGGGCCATGCGCAGCGAGCACAAGTCCACCTTCAAGGACCTGCTCGTCGCCGGCGGCCGCTTCAAGCTGCTGCCCATCGTCTGGGTCGGCATCGGACTCTCCGTCTTCCAGCAGCTCGTCGGCATCAACGTCGCGTTCTACTACTCCTCGACGCTCTGGCAGTCCGTCGGCATCGACCCGTCGAGCTCGTTCTTCTACTCGTTCACCACGTCGATCATCAACATCATCGGCACCGTGATCGCGATGGTCCTGGTCGACCGGGTCGGCCGCAAGCCGCTCGCCCTCGTCGGCTCCGTCGGCATGGCGATCGCCCTCGCCTTCGAGGCCTGGGCCTTCTCCGCCGACCTCGTCGACGGCAAGCTCCCCGAGACCCAGGGCGTCGTGGCGCTCGTCGCCGCCCACGTCTTCGTCCTCTTCTTCGCCCTCTCCTGGGGCGTCGTGGTCTGGGTCTTCCTCGGCGAGATGTTCCCCAACCGGATCCGCGCCGCCGCCCTGGGCGTCGCCGCCTCCGCCCAGTGGATCGCCAACTGGGCCATCACCGCGAGCTTCCCGTCCCTCGCGGACTGGAACCTCTCCGGCACCTACATGATCTACACGTTCTTCGCCGTGCTCTCGATCCCCTTCGTGCTCAGGTACGTCAAGGAGACCAAGGGCAAGGCGTTGGAGGAGATGGGCTAATCCCCGCTGCCCCTCTCCTCACCCACGGAACTGCCCCGGCCCGAGGTCCTATGCCTTGAGCCGGGGCAGTACGCCGTCGCAGAACAGCCGCAGGCTCCGCCACCCTTCCTCGACCGGCATCCCGCCGCACAGCGGATGCAGCACCAGGCTCTCCAGGCCGAGCGCCACGCAGGCGTCCGGCGTCACCACCCGGTACACGCCCTCCGCACGCAGCTCCTCCACCGTCGTCGCCGTCGACCGCACCGCCGAGCGGATGTCCTTCGACTGCCAGGAGGCGTACGTCCGCGCCTCGTGCAGGAAGTGCTCCCCGTACTCCGCCCAGGTCCGGTCCGGATCCTCCGACAGGTGCAGCAGCGGCGTCTCCTCGGCCGGCATCATCGTCCAGCCCTCCGTGCCGTACTCGGCACACCGCTCCTGGTAGTACGCCTCGAGGTCCGGCAGGTGCGCGCTCGGGAAGAACGGCAGCCCGAGCCGGGCCGCCCGCCGCGCCGCCGCCCGCGACGAGCCACCGACCAGCAGCATCGGGTGCGGCTGGGTGAGCGGCCGCGGGGTGACCCGTACCGTACGGCCCTGATACGTGAACGGCTCACCCTTCCAGGCCGTCAGCAGGGTCTCCAGGAGCAGGTCCTGGAGCTTCCCGCGCCGGCCCCAGTCGACCCCGCGCTCCTCGTACTCCTCCGGCCGGTAGCCGATCCCCGCCACCGTCACCAGACGGCCGCCGCTCAGCAGGTCCAGGACCGCGATGTCCTCCGCGAGGCGCAGCGGGTCGTGCAGCGGCCCGATGATCGCCGAGACGGTCACCGCGATCCTCTTCGTCGCCCCGAAGACCGCGCCCGCGAAGGCGAAGGGGGAGGGCAGCCAGTTGTTCGCGACGCCGTGGTGCTCCTCGGTCTGGACCGTGTCGACCCCGTGCGCGTCGGCGTGGGCGGCCATCTCGACGGCGGCCCGGTAGCGGGCCGCGAGGGAGACGGGGGTCGCCCGCGGGTCGACGAGGTTGAACCGTACGACTGTGAAGGGCATGGGAAGTCCCCCTCCGCTCGTGGGATCCGGCGAAGGGGGACGCTATATGACGTGACGTCAGATGGAAACGGTCTCGCGCACCTCGGCGGGCTCCGCCGGCGCCTGCCGGGGAGTCCGCGGCAGCACGGCGTACAGCACGCCCGCCACCACGATCGTCGCTGCCCAGCCCAGGCCGTTCTCACCGATCCACGACGAGGCGAGCGGACCCGAGAACCAGTCGACCTTCGTGAACAGCAGGCCCACGAGCAGTGCCACGGCCCACGCCGTCATCGCCTGCCAGGCGTAACCGCCCCGGTACCAGTAGGCACTGGTCCGGGTGGTGTCCATCAGCGCCACCGCGTCGTACGTCTTCCGGCGCAGCATGTCCACGCCGAAGACGCCGATCCACGCCGAGAACGCCACCGCGAGCAGGGTGAGGAAGGAGATGAACGAACCGATGAAGCTGGTCGCCACCACCATCAGCAGGAAGCCGAAGATCAGGCTGATCACCGCGTTCACGCTGACCGCCGCCGCGCGCGACACCTTGATGCCCAGCGTCTGCGCGGTGAAGCCGGCCGAGTACATCGACATCGAGTTGATCAGCAGCATCCCGAGCAGCGCGATGACCAGGTACGGCACGGAGATCCACATCGGGAGCAGCTCACCGATGAAGGAGACCGGGTCCTGCGCCGAGGCCAGGTCCGGAGTCGACACCGCCATGACCGCGCCCATCAGCACCATCGGCAGGACCACGATCCCGGCGCCGCCGACCGTCGAGCCGACCATCGCCTTCGAGGAGGCCGTACGGGGCAGGTAGCGGGTGAAGTCCGGCCCCGACGGGACCCAGCTGATGCCGCCGGCCGCGATCGTGCCGATGCCCGCGACCATCATCGCGGTCGAACCCGCCGGCTTGTCGAAGACCGCGGACCAGTCGGTGTTCGCCACCAGATAGACCAGGACGAGGACCGAGAAGGCGCCGAAGAGGTACGTGGACCACTTGCTGCACACCCGCAGTGCGTTGATCCCCAGGCCCGACACGAGGAAGGTGCAGGTGACGAAGAGCAGCAGCGTCACCACGATGAGCAGCGTGTTCGACTTCACGCCGAAGAGCAGGTCGAGCACGGTCAGCACCGCGTAGGCGCCGGTCACCGCGTTGATGGTCTCCCAGCCCCAGCGGGCGACCCAGATCAGCGCACCGGGAAAAAGGTTTCCGCGCTGGCCGAACACGGCCCGCGACAGCGCCATGCCCGGCGCACCACCGCGCTTGCCCGCGATCGAGATCAGGCCGACGATCCCGTACGAGAGGACCGGCGCGGCGATCGCCACGGTCAGTACCTGCCAGAAGTTCAGGCCGTTGAAGACGATCAGACCGGCGCCCATCGTGAGCAGAAGCACACTGATGTTGGCCGCGACCCAGGTCGGGAACAGCTCGCGGACCCGACCGGTCCGCTCGGCGTCGGGGACGGGCTCGAGACCGCGGGTCTCCATCGCGCCGTCGTGCGTCGCGCCTGCGCCTTCGGAGGCGTCGTGGGACATGGGGGTACTCCGTAAAAAGGTGGGGGAGCCATCTAGGTTACGTGCTCCGCCTTTGTGCCCCTCGTGGCCGATACTGGTCAGCGTTATGGAACTCATCCTTGCTGTAGTCATCGCTCTGGTCGTCGCGGTCGCCGTGACGAGCGGGCTCGTGATCAGTGGCCGCAAGAAGAAGCAGCTGCCGCCGGCCGAGCCGCCGTCCACCACGCCGACCATCACCGCTCCGCCCGCCGAACCGCACGTCGGCGAGGAGGCGGAGACGCCGCGGGAGGAACCACGCCGCACGGTCGAGGAGGTCGAGCTCCCGACGGCCGATGAGGCCGTCGAGACGCCCGCCGCCGTCGAGGACCCCCTCGTCAGCGCGCCCCCGGCGCCCGAGATCGAGGTGCCCGAGCCGACCGCCGGCCGTCTCGTACGGCTCCGTGCCCGGCTCGCCCGCTCCCAGAACTCGCTCGGCAAGGGGCTCCTGACGCTCCTGTCCCGCGAGCACCTCGACGAGGACACCTGGGAGGAGATCGAGGAGACCCTTCTCACGGCCGACGTCGGCGTCGCTCCCACGCAGGAGCTCGTCGAGCGGCTCCGCGAGCGGGTCAGGGTGCTCGGCACCCGCACCCCCGACGAGCTGCGCGGCCTGCTCCGCGAGGAGCTGATCGCCCTCCTCGGCCCCGACCTCGACCGCACGGTGCACACCGAGAGCCCCGCCGACGTGCCGGGCGTGGTCATGGTCGTCGGCGTCAACGGCACCGGCAAGACCACCACCACCGGCAAGCTGGCCCGTGTCCTGGTCGCCGACGGCAAGTCCGTCGTCCTCGGCGCCGCCGACACCTTCCGTGCCGCCGCCGCCGACCAGCTCCAGACCTGGGGCGAGCGCGTCGGCGCCCGCACCGTGCGCGGACCCGAGGGCGGCGACCCGGCGTCGATCGCCTTCGACGCGGTCAAGGAGGGCATCGCCGAGGGCGCCGACGTCGTCCTCATCGACACCGCCGGCCGCCTCCACACCAAGACCGGCCTCATGGACGAGCTCGGCAAGGTCAAGCGCGTCGTCGAGAAGCACGGTCCGCTCGACGAGATCCTCCTCGTCCTCGACGCCACCACCGGCCAGAACGGCCTCATCCAGGCCCGCGTCTTCGCCGAGGTCGTCGACATCACCGGCATCGTCCTGACCAAGCTCGACGGCACCGCCAAGGGCGGCATCGTCGTCGCCGTCCAGCGCGAGCTGGGCGTCCCGGTCAAGCTGATCGGCCTGGGTGAGGGCCCGGACGACCTGGCGCCGTTCGAGCCGGGCGCCTTCGTCGACGCCCTGATCGGCGACTGACGGCCGTACGGGAACACACGCGAGGGCCCCCGCCACGAACCGGCGGGGGCCCTCACGTATGTACGGCGGCTAGAACTGGGTCCGGTGACAGATGTACGCCAGCGTCCCGAGCAGCAGCCGCGCCTCCGGCGGAGCGCCCGCCGTGTCCAGCGTCGGCGGCCGCAGCCAGCGCACCGGCCCGAGCCCGCCCAGATCCGACGGGGGAGCGGTGATGTGGGCGCCGGGCCCCAGACAGTGCAGGTCCAGATCGGCGTCGTCCCAGCCCATCCGGTACAGCAGCTGCGGCAGCTCGGCCGCCGCGCCAGGCGCCACGAAGAACCGCGCCCGGCCGGTCGGGGTCGCGCACACCGGGCCCAGCGGCAGCCCCATGCGCTCCAGCCGGACGAGCGCCAGGCGGCCCGCCGCCTCCGCGACCTCGATGACGTCGAAGGCCCGGCCCACGGGAAGCATCAGCGCCGCGCCCGGGTACTCCGCCCACGCCTTCGTCGCGTCGTCGAGACCGGCGCCCGCCGGCACCGGTTCGGCGAAGGAGAGCGGATGCGCCCCCGGAGCCGTACACGCCGGATCCCCGCAGGAGCACTGGCCGGAGGCCGCGCGTGCCCCGGGGGCCACGTCCCAGCCCCACAGTCCTGTGTACTCGGCCACCGCTGTGCACTCCGTGGTGCGCACGCGGCGGCGCGCGCCGGACCGCATCTCACGAATGCCGCCGATCGTGAAGCCCATGCCCCCTCCAACGGGTCGAACGCGCCGGTGGTTACGACCCGGAGCGTCGTCGTCACCTTTGGTCACGGTCCGTCGCCGTTTGTGGCGTGCGGTCGTGGGCGGGGTGGTGCGGGCCGTCGCGCGCGCCTCTCCGCGCATCCGTCCGCCGACTCCGGGTTCGTCGCATGTCAAGTGAATCGCGTCCGACGCGTGGCGAGTTCATTCGAAGGGGTGGCGAATGGTGGCGTTTCTTGAATCGCCCTCACGGGAGGGGTGATCGTAGGATTACTTTCGGTACTCGAACCCCGGGGCCGCTTGCGCGCACGGGTATGCCGGAGGCAACCCGGTTTCCAGTTCGAAGGAGTGAGAACCCCGGACGAGCGGCCGTGCGAGGCGGCATTCTGATAGGGGTTCGCATGACAGGCAATCAGGTGGATGGGGGCGTTCCAGTGGGCGGCAACGGCGCAGACGGTACGACTGCCGGCAAGCGCCCGAACGAGCAGCTGGGCTCGTGGTTCGTGCGCAGCGGCTGGTCCAAGGGCGAACTGGCACGGCAAGTGAACCGCAGGGCGCGCCAGATGGGCGCGCACCACATCTCGACGGACACCTCGCGCGTCCGCCGCTGGCTCGACGGCGAGCAGCCCCGCGAGCCCATCCCGCGGATCCTCTCCGAGCTGTTCTCCGAGCGCTTCGGCTCCGTCGTCGCCGTCGAGGACCTCGGCCTGCGCACCGCCCACCAGTCCCCGTCCGTCTCCGGAGTGGACCTGCCCTGGGCCGGGCCCCAGACCGTCGCCCTGCTGAGCGAGTTCTCCCGCAGCGACCTCATGCTCGCCCGGCGCGGTTTCCTCGGCTCCTCGCTGTCGCTCGCCGCGGGACCCGCCCTCATCGAGCCGATGCAGCGCTGGCTCGTCCCCACCCCGGTCACCGACATCGAGCGCCCCGAGTCCCTCGCCGACAGCCGCCGCTCCAACCGGCTCTCCGACATCGAGCTCGACCTCCTCGAATCCACCACCGCCATGTTCCGCAAGTGGGACGCCCAGTGCGGCGGGGGACTGCGCCGCAAGGCCGTCGTCGGACAGCTCCACGAGGTCACCGACCTCCTCCAGGAGCCCCAGCCCGCCGCCACCGCCAAGCGCCTCTTCACCTGCGCCGCCGAGCTCGCCGAGCTCGCCGGCTGGATGAGCTACGACGTGGGCCTCCAGCCCACCGCCCAGAAGTACTTCGTGCTCGCGCTGCACGCCGCCAAGGAGGCCGGGGACAAGCCCCTCGGCTCGTACATCCTGTCCTCCATGAGCCGCCAGATGATCCACCTCGGCCGGCCCGACGACGCCCTCGAACTCATCCACCTCGCCCAGTACGGCAGTCGCGACTGCGCCACCGCCCGCACCCAGGCCATGCTGTATGCGATGGAGGCCCGCGCCTACGCCAACATGGGCCAGCCCTCCAAGTGCAAGCGGGCCGTCCGGATGGCCGAGGACACCTTCGCCGACGTCGGTCTCGACGGCGAGCCCGAGCCCGACTGGATCGGCTTCTTCTCCGAGGCCGAACTCAACGGCGAGAACTCCCACTCCTACCGCGACCTCGCCTACGTCGCGGGCCGCTCACCGACCTACGCGTCCCTCGCCGAACCCGTCATGGAGCGGGCCGTCGAGCTCTTCGAGAAGGACCCCGACCACCAGCGGTCGTACGCGCTCAACCTGATCGGCATGGCCACCGTCCACCTCCTCAAGCGCGAGCCCGAGCAGTCCGTCGTCCTCGCCGAGAAGGCCCTGGGCGTCGCGCGGAGCATCCGCTCCGAGCGCGTCAACACCCGGCTCCGCAAGACCGTCGACCACGCCGCCCGCAACTACAGCGACGTCGCCGAGGTCGTGCAGCTCACCGACCGGCTCACCCAGCTCCTGCCCGAGGCGGCCGAAGCGGTCTGACGGCCCCAGGACGGTCCCTCAAGACCCCGGCCGCGCCGGACGTCCCGTACTGCCCGACTCGGCTCCCCCGCCGCAAGGTCACACGGACGCCCGACGCGGCCGGTTTTGTGTTCCGGGGGGTGTCCTGCGCGCGATCCCGGGAGGGTACGCACGGCACCCACCCGTGATCCGGCCGTTCACGGCCGCGTAACACGCCCCACCCCTTCGTCACCGGTGCGAAACATCGTGCGGCATCGGCGGAAACCGCGCTGCGCGAATCTCTGGCCCATAACCGGCCACCCTCACGGCCGCCGCTCTCTCCGGCCCCGCCCCGCACAGGCCGTACCGACGACGAGGAGACGCCGATGGCACCAGCCATCACGACCCTGGCCGCAGACGCCCCCGAGCTGTCTGCAGCCAACACCGGGTTCATGCTCATCTGCTCCGCCCTGGTCATGCTGATGACCCCGGCTCTCGCCTTCTTCTACGGAGGCATGGTCCGCGTCAAGTCCACCCTCAACATGCTGATGATGAGCTTCATCAGCCTGGGGATCGTCACGATCCTCTGGGTGCTCTACGGCTTCAGCCTCGCCTTCGGCACCGACTCCGGATCGATCATCGGCTGGTCCTCCGAGTACGTCGGCCTCAGCGGCATCGGCGTCACCGAGCTGTGGGACGGCTACACCATCCCGGTGTACGTCTTCGCCGTCTTCCAGCTGATGTTCGCGATCCTCACGCCCGCCCTGATCAGCGGCGCCCTCGCCGACCGCGTCAAGTTCACCGCCTGGGCCCTCTTCATCACCCTCTGGGTCACCGTCGTCTACTTCCCCGTCGCCCACTGGGTCTGGGGCTCCGGCGGCTGGCTCTTCGAGATGGGCGTCATCGACTTCGCCGGCGGCACCGCCGTCCACATCAACGCCGGTGCCGCGGCCCTCGGCGTGATCCTCGTCATCGGCAAGCGCGTCGGCTTCAAGAAGGACCCGATGCGCCCGCACAGCCTCCCGCTGGTCATGCTGGGCGCCGGTCTCCTCTGGTTCGGCTGGTTCGGCTTCAACGCCGGCTCCTGGCTCGGCAACGACGACGGCGTCGGCGCCGTGATGTTCGTCAACACCCAGGTGGCCACCGCCGCCGCCATGCTCGCCTGGCTCGCGTACGAGAAGATCCGCCACGGCTCCTTCACCACCCTCGGTGCCGCCTCCGGTGCCGTCGCCGGCCTGGTCGCCATCACCCCGGCGGGCGGCGCCGTCAGCCCGCTCGGCGCGATCGCCGTCGGCGCCATCGCCGGTCTCCTCTGCGCCATGGCCGTCGGCCTCAAGTACAAGTTCGGCTACGACGACTCCCTCGACGTCATCGGCGTCCACCTCGTCGGCGGCGTCATCGGCTCCCTCCTCGTCGGCCTCTTCGCCACCGGCGGCGTCCAGTCCGACGTCAAGGGCCTCTTCTACGGCGGCGGACTCGACCAGCTCGGCAAGCAGGCCGTCGGAGTCTTCGCCGTCCTCGCCTACTCTCTGATCGCCTCCGCGGTCCTCGCCCTGATCATCGACAAGACGATGGGGATGCGGGTCAGCGAGGACGACGAGGTCTCCGGCATCGACCAGGTCGAGCACGCCGAGACCGCGTACGACTTCAGCGGAGCCGGTGGCGGCGCGTCCTCGCGCTCCACCGCCGCCCCCGCCCCGGCCGTCACGGAGAACAAGAAGGTGGACGCATGAAGCTCATCACCGCGGTCGTCAAGCCGCACCGGCTCGACGAGATCAAGGAGGCCCTCCAGGCCTTCGGCGTCCACGGCCTCACCGTCACCGAGGCCAGCGGATACGGACGCCAGCGCGGCCACACCGAGGTCTACCGCGGCGCCGAGTACACCGTCGACCTCGTCCCCAAGATCCGCATCGAGGTCCTCGTCGAGGACGAGGACGCCGAACAGCTCATCGACGTCGTCGTGAAGGCCGCCCGAACCGGCAAGATCGGAGACGGCAAGGTGTGGAGCGTGCCGGTCGAGACCGCCGTACGGGTCCGCACCGGCGAACGCGGTCCGGACGCACTGTAAGCACACGAAGGAGCCGCCGGGTGACGAGCCTCGAAGCGCGTACGCAGAACGAAGATTCGGGACCCGGCGGTTACGCGGCGGCCCGGCTGCTCCTCCTCCACGAGAAGGAGCGGTCCGGGCCGCCGCGCCGTGCCGCCCTCGCCCGGCTCACCGACGACTGGCTGGCCGCGCTCTTCGCCGCCGCCGCACCGCCCCGCGGGACCGCCCTCGTCGCCGTCGGCGGCTACGGGCGCGCCGAACTCTCCCCCCGCAGCGACCTCGACCTCCTCCTGCTCCACGACGGCAGCGCCGACAAGGCCGCCGTCGCCGCCCTCGCCGACCGGATCTGGTACCCCGTCTGGGACCTGGGCATGGCCCTCGACCACTCCGTCCGCACCCCCGCCGAGGCCCGCACCACCGCCGGCGAGGACCTCAAGGTCCAGCTCGGCCTCCTCGACGCCCGGCACGTCGCCGGGGACACCGGCCTCGTCGCCGCCCTCCGCACCACCGTCCTCGCCGACTGGCGCAACCAGGCACCCAAACGCCTCCCCGAACTCGACGAACTCTGCCGCGAGCGCGCCGACCGCATGGGGGAGCTCCAGTTCCTCCTCGAACCCGACCTCAAGGAGGCGCGGGGCGGACTGCGCGACGCCCAGGTGCTCCGGGCTGTCGCCGCCTCCTGGCTCGCCGACGCCCCCCGCGAAGGCCTCGACGCCGCCAGGCGCCGCCTCCTCGACGCCCGCGACGCCCTGCACCTCGCGACCGGCCGGGCCACCGACCGGCTCGCCCTTCAGGAACAGGACGCGGTCGCCGAGGAACTCGGCCTCCTCGACGCCGACACCCTGCTCCGCGAGGTGTACGAGGCCGCGCGAGTCATCTCGTACGCCACCGACGTCACCTGGCGCGAGGTCAACCGCGTCCTCAAGGCCCGCTCGGCACGGCCCCGACTGCGCGCCCTCCTCGGCGGACGCGCCGGTGGCGGCAGGGCGGCCGGCCGGACGGGCGGGGCACGGGTGGGTGGCGCGAAGCCGCCCGTCGAGCGCACGCCCCTCGCCGAAGGCGTCGTCGAGATGGACGGCGAGGTCGTCCTCGCCCTCTCGGCCAAACCCGACCGCGACCCCGTCCTCCCGCTGCGGGCCGCCGCGGCCGCCGCGCAGTCCGGCCTGCCGATCTCCCTGCACGCCGTACGCCGCCTCGCGGCCGCCGCCAAACCCCTGCCCGTACCGTGGCCCGCCGAGGCCCGCGAGGAGCTCGTCACGCTCCTCGGCGCGGGGGAGTCGACCGTGCCCGTCTGGGAGGCCCTGGAGGCCGAAGGGCTGATCACCCGGCTGCTCCCCGACTGGGAGCGCGTGCGGTGCCGCCCCCAGCGCAACCCCGTCCACACCTGGACCGTCGACCGGCACCTCGTCGAGACCGCCGTACGCGCCGCCTCCCTCACCCGCCGCGTCGGCCGCCCCGACCTCCTCCTCGTCGCCGCCCTCCTCCACGACATCGGCAAGGGCTGGCCCGGCGACCACTCCGTCGCCGGCGAGACCATCGCCCGCGACCTCGCCACCCGCATCGGCTTCGACCGCACGGACACCGGCGTCATCGCCACCGCCGTCCGCCACCACCTCCTCCTCGTCGAGACCGCCACCCGGCGCGACCTCGACGACCCCGCCACCGTCCGGTCCGTCGCCGACGCCGTCGGCACCCTCGGCACGCTGGAACTGCTGCACGCCCTCACCGAGGCCGACGCGCTCGCCACGGGCCCCGCCGCCTGGTCCTCCTGGCGCGCGTCGCTCGTCGCCGACCTGGTCAAACGGGTCGCCGGCGTCCTCGCGGGCGAGCCCCTCCCCGACCCCGAGGCCGCCGCCCCCAGCGCCGAACAGGAACGCCTCGCGATCGAGGCCCTGCGCACCGGCGAACCCGTCCTCACCCTCCACACCGAACCGGTCGTGGCGGAACCCGAGGAACCCGAACCCGTCGGCGTCGAACTCCTCATCGCGCTGCCCGAGCAGCCAGGCGTCCTCCCCGCCGTCGCCGGCGTCCTCGCCCTCCACCGGCTCACCGTCCGCGCCGCCGACCTCCGCGCCGTCGAACTCCCCACCGGGATCGGCGCCGGAGCCGTCCTCGTACTGGACTGGCGCGTCGCCGCCGAGTACGGCTCCCTGCCCGAGGCCGCCCGCCTCCGCGCCGACCTCGTCCGCGCCCTCGACGGCTCCCTCGACATCCCCGCCCGCCTCGCCGAACGCGAGGCCGCCTACCCGCGCCGGCGCGGCCTCACCGCCCCGCCGCCCCGCGTCACCGTCGCCGCCGCCCACTCCCGGCTCGCCACCGTCATCGAGGTCCGCGCCCAGGACGCCCCCGGCCTCCTCCACCGCATCGGCCGCGCCCTGGAGGGCGCCGAGGTCCGTGTCCGCAGCGCCCATGTCTCCACCCTGGGCGCGAACGCCGTCGACACCCTGTACGTGACCCGCCCCGACGGCTCCCTCCTCCCCGACGAGGAGGCCGTGGACCTGGCCCGCGCCCTGGAGTCGGCGCTGCGCTGACCCCGCGAACCGACCCGCTCCCGCCCACCGGATCCGGTGGGCGGGAGCACATCCTCCGAGCGGCCCGATACCCTGGAGGGCAATCCGACCGCCCCCGACACCTGAGGATCCGCGACCGCCGTGTTCGATACCCTCTCCGACCGCCTTGCAGCGACCTTCAAGAACCTCCGCGGCAAGGGCCGTCTGTCCGAGGCGGACATCGACGCCACCGCGCGCGAGATCCGTATCGCGCTGCTCGAAGCGGATGTCGCCCTGCCGGTCGTCCGGTCCTTCATCAAGCAGGTCAAGGAGCGCGCCCTCGGGCTCGAGGTCTCGCAGGCCCTGAACCCGGCCCAGCAGGTCATCAAGATCGTCAACGAGGAGCTCATCGCCATCCTCGGTGGCGAGACCCGGCGCCTGCGGTTCGCGAAGACCGCGCCGACCGTGATCATGCTCGCCGGTCTCCAGGGTGCCGGTAAGACCACCCTCGCCGGAAAGCTCGGCGTCTGGCTCAAGAGCCAGGGCCACTCCCCGCTGCTCGTCGCCTGCGACCTCCAGCGCCCCAACGCCGTCACCCAGCTCGGCGTCGTCGCCGAGCGCGCGGGCGTGGCGTTCTACGGCCCGCAGCCGGGCAACGGCGTCGGCGACCCGGTCCAGGTCGCCAAGGACTCCATCGAGTTCGCGCGGACCAAGATGTACGACGTCGTCATCGTCGACACCGCCGGCCGCCTCGGCATCGACCAGGAGCTGATGCAGCAGGCCGCGGACATCCGCGACGCCGTCAGCCCCGACGAGGTCCTCTTCGTCGTCGACGCCATGATCGGCCAGGACGCGGTCAACACCGCCGAGGCCTTCCGCGACGGCGTCGGCTTCGACGGCGTCGTGCTCTCCAAGCTCGACGGCGACGCCCGCGGTGGTGCCGCGCTCTCCATCGCGCACGTCACCGGCAAGCAGATCATGTTCGCCTCCAACGGCGAGAAGCTCGACGACTTCGACGCGTTCCACCCGGACCGCATGGCGTCGCGCATCCTCGGCATGGGCGACATGCTCTCCCTCATCGAGAAGGCCCAGCAGACCTTCGACGAGGACGAGGCCGCCAAGATGGCCTCGAAGCTCGCGTCGAAGAAGGGCCAGGACTTCACGCTCGACGACTTCCTGGCGCAGATGGAGCAGGTCCGCAAGATGGGCTCCATCTCGAAGCTGCTCGGCATGCTGCCCGGCATGGGCCAGATGAAGGAGCAGATCGCCAACATCGACGAGCGGGACGTCGACCGCACGGCCGCCATCATCAAGTCGATGACCCCGGGCGAGCGCCACGACCCGACCATCATCAACGGCTCCCGCCGCGCCCGTATCGCCAAGGGCTCGGGCGTCGAGGTCAGCGCGGTGAAGGGCCTGGTCGAGCGGTTCTTCGAGGCCCGCAAGATGATGTCCCGCATGGCCCAGGGCGGCGGCATGCCGGGGATGCCCGGCATGCCCGGCATGGGTGGTGGCCCCGGCCGGCAGAAGAAGCAGGTCAAGCAGGCCAAGGGCAAGCGCAAGAGCGGCAACCCGATGAAGCGGAAGGCCGAGGAGCAGGCCGAGGCCGAGCGCCGCGAGCAGGCGCAGCAGGGCGGCGCCTTCGGCCTCCCGGCGGCGGCCCAGAGCCCGAAGGACTTCGAGCTCCCGGACGAGTTCAAGAAGTTCATGGGCTGAGCGAAGCCATGAGAGGGGCCCTGGGCGGTACGAAACCGCCCAGGGCCCCTTTTCACTCCTCCGGCCCGCCCGCGATGCCGGGTTTGCCCTGCTCTTCGATACTGGGGCCACTGCCGCCCCGAGGAGAGTCACGTGGCCAACCCCGTCCCCCCGCGCGACCGGACCGATCAGCCCTGGCGCTCGGAAGGGGCCCCGCCGCCCCCGCCGGCGAAGAAGAAGAAGAAGATGCCGGGCGGCTGGGGCGGGCTCATCCTCACCGCACTCGTCGTGTACCTGCTCGCCAACATCGTCCTGTCGTTCTTCAACGAGGGCGACGGGCCGACGATCTCGTACACCGAGTTCGACAAGCAGGTCGCCGCCGGGAACGTCACGAAGATCTACTCCAAGGGCGACGCGATCCAGGGGCAGCTGAAGGACAAGCGGCCCGTCCCGGACGGCAAGGGCGACTACACCAAGTTCACGACCCAGCGGCCGGCCTTCGCCGACGACGACCTGTGGGCGCAGCTGACCAAGCAGAACGTCACCGTCACCGCCGAACCCGTCGTCAAGGAACGCAGCTTCCTCGTCAACCTCCTCATCTCGCTCGCCCCGATGCTGCTGCTCGTCGTGCTGTGGGTGTTCATCGCCCGCCGGATGAGCTCCGGCATGGGCGGCGCGGGCGGCATGCTCGGCCGCAAGACCCCGCCCAAGCCCGTCGAACTGGAGGGCGGCAAGCGCACCACGTTCGCGGACGTCGCCGGCATCGACGAGGTCGAGGGCGAGCTCAACGACGTCGTCGACTTCCTGAAGAACCCCGACTCCTACCGCGAGATGGGCGCCAGGATGCCCCGCGGCGTCCTCCTCGCCGGCCCTCCCGGCACCGGCAAGACCCTCCTCGCCCGGGCCGTCGCCGGCGAGGCCGGAGTGCCCTTCTTCTCCGCCTCCGCCTCCGAGTTCATCGAGATGATCGTGGGCGTGGGCGCCTCCCGGGTACGGGAACTCTTCGCCGAGGCCCGCAAGGTCGCCCCGGCGATCATCTTCATCGATGAGATCGACACCATCGGCCGCGCCCGGGGCGGCGGCTCGGGCATGGGCGGCCACGACGAGCGCGAGCAGACCCTCAACCAGATCCTCACCGAGATGGACGGCTTCACCGGCTCCGAAGGCGTCATCGTCCTCGCCGCCACCAACCGCGCCGACGTCCTCGACCCCGCCCTCACCCGGCCGGGCCGCTTCGACCGGATCGTCCACGTCAACCCGCCCGACCGGGGCGGACGCGAGGCCATCCTGAGGATCCACACCCGGGAGATCCCCCTCGCCAAGGACGTCGACCTGGAGCACGTGGCCAAGACGACCCCGGGCATGACCGGCGCCGAACTCGCCAACCTCGCCAACGAGGCCGCCCTCCTCGCGGTCAAGCGTGAGCAGAAGGCCGTCACCCGGTCCGACCTCTCCGACGCCCTGGAGAAGGTCCAGCTCGGCGCCGAACGGCCCCTGGTGATGCCGGAGGAGGAGCGGCGCCGCACCGCGTACCACGAGAGCGGGCACGCGCTGCTCGGCATGCTCCAGCCCGGCGCCGACCCGGTCCGCAAGATCACCATCGTGCCGCGCGGCCGGGCCCTCGGCGTCACCCTGTCGACCCCCGACGCCGACAGGTACGCCTACACGGAGGAGTACCTGCGCGGCCGGATCATCGGCGCCCTCGGCGGCATGGCGGCCGAGCAGGTCGTCTTCGGCGTCGTCACGACCGGCGCGGAGAGCGACCTGGAGCAGGTCACCGGCATCGCCCGGGGCATGGTCGGCCGCTGGGGCATGAGCGAGCGCGTCGGCCGCCTCACCGCCATCCCGAGCGACGCCCAGCAGGCGTACGGCCTCTCCGCCGCCCCCGCCACCCTTGACACCGTCGACGCCGAGATGCGCCGCATCGTCGACGAGTGCTACGAGAGCGCCGTACGGCTGCTCCGTGACCACCGCCCCCAGCTGGACGCCCTGGCCGCCGCCCTCCTCGCGAACGAGACCCTGGAGGAGGACGCGGCCTACCGCGCGGCCGGCGTCACCCGCGCGGGCAAGGACGACCTGCCCGGCGCCGGACAGGAGGCCTGAGGCCCGGCCCGGCAGGAGGCCTGCTGCCGCGCCGGGAACGACGACCGGCCCCGCCGCGAGGCCTCACCGCACGCCGGCGAGCACGTACCGGAAGACGTTCGGCATCCACACCGTCCCGTCCGCCCGGACGTACGGGGCGAGCGCCTCCTCGATCTCCTTCTCCACCTGCGAGAGCTCGGTCGCCCGCACGGCCTCGTCGAACGCTCCCGTCGACAGCAGGCCGCGCACGGCACTGGCCCCGTCGGCGTACCCGAAGGGGCACGCGACCCGCCCCGAACCGGCCGGCCGGAGCCCCGCCCGGGCCACCAGACCGTCCAGGTCGGCCCGCACCGACGGCGCCCGGTCCGCGAGCCGGTCCGCGACCCGCAGCACCGGCTCCGTGGCGCACCGCTCCGGCGGCCCCCACCCCGCGAGGACGACGACCGCGCCCGATTGCGCCGAACGGGTGAGTGCCGTGAGCTCGGGGAGCAGCCCGGCCGTCGCGTGGAACGCCGTGATCACGTCGTACGGACCGTCTCCCGTCGGCACGTCCGCCGCTTCCTCCGCGACCGTCACGTCCTCCGGGAGACGCTCCCTTGCCAGCTCCACGCGCGCGTGGTCCCGGTCCACGCCGACCACCCGCGCGCCCCGCGCCGCCGCCATCAGCAGGGCAAGTCCGGTGCCCGAGCCGAGGCCGAGCAGCCGGGACCGCGCACCCACGCCGACGCGGTCGTACACCGCCTCGTAGAGCGGGACGAGCATGCGTTCCTGGATCTCGGCCCAGTCACGCGCGGGGTGGTGCGGGACGAGCGTAGGTGTCATGGAAAGAGCCCCAATCCGTGCCTGGACGACAGCCCCCCGTAGTCAGGGAACTGCGCAACACCGGCCGCGTCCAGTGCTGGCGCCGCACCGATTCGCCCGGGGGAGGGGCGGTGCGCGCCCGCGCACGCCGACCCGGTAATGTCCCTGCAACACTTCCCGCCCCCGTCCCGGGACGCTGCGGGAGCCCCTCACGGGGGCGTGCGCACCACGGCTACGCGCCGGGGCGTATGCGTCACTACGCACCGGCTTGACGCTCCCTGCGCGGCTTCTCCGCAGATCGGCGCACTGGCCCTCGTCAGGACGCATCAACGGCAACTGACGGGTAAGTGCAAAATATTTGGGATGCCCCGGAATGGAACCCGGGGGCACATCGGCTCGTTGTACACGACGTGAGCACGACACCACCTGTTCTCGCCGCAGAGCTGGCACAGGCGTGGGCCGACATTCAGCGGCACCACCCCGAGCTGCCCGATCTAGCCGCGCCCGAGTCCCTGATCGGAGAGTCCTCGTCCGCCTGCGGCGCCGAGCTCTCCTTCGAGCGACTGCTCCACGAGGCAGTCCACGGCATCGCCGCCGCCCGAGGGGTCCGCGACACCTCCCGCGCCGGCCGCTACCACAACCGCAGATTCCTCGCGATCGCCGAGGAGATGGGGCTCGACCACCCCGAGGAGCCACACGCGAGCAGCGGCTTCTCCCTGGTCACGCTCAACCCGGAGGCGCGGCGGCGATACCGCCCCACCATCGAGCGCCTCCAGCGGGCCCTCAAGGCCCACACCGTCGCGACCGCGGCCGACACGAAGCGCTCCTTCCGGGGACCGGCCGCCCGGCACGGCTCCTCCGGCGGCGGCGTCCGCGTCAAGGCCGTCTGCGACTGCGGGCGGAACGTCCGCGTGGTGCCGTCCGTGCTGGCCCAGGCCCCGATCGTCTGCGGCGGCTGCGGCAAGCCCTTCCGTATCCCGGAGACGGTGGGCGCCGCCAGCTGACCCTCAGGGGGTGCCCAAGGCACCCCCTCGGCGTGTGGCACAATGGACAGCTGTACTCGACAGTCGCATAGGACCCCTCTCTCCTCCGGCTGACGCGTCCATCGGGCATCCGAGTACCGCAACCCCACGTGGCATCTCAAAGTGCCCAACCACGTCAAGACCAGGAGACACCACTCCAGTGGCAGTCAAGATCAAGCTCAAGCGCCTCGGTAAGATCCGCCAGCCGCACTACCGCATCGTCGTCGCCGACTCCCGCACCCGCCGGGACGGTCGCGCGATCGAGGAGATCGGCCTCTACCACCCGACGTACAACCCGTCGCGTATCGAGGTCGACTCCGAGCGTGCGCAGTACTGGCTGTCCGTCGGCGCCCAGCCGACCGAGCCCGTCCTCGCCATCCTGAAGCTCACGGGCGACTGGCAGAAGGCCAAGGGCCTCCCGGCCCCCGAGAAGGCCCTGCTCGTCCCCGCGACGAAGGAGGCGAAGCGCGCCTCGTTCGACGAGTTCGCGAAGACCCTCGAGGCCGGCGACGACAAGGGTGAGGCCATCACCCAGAAGGCCAAGAAGGCCGACAAGAAGGCTGACGAGGCCGAGGCCGCGTCGACCGAGTCGACCGAGGCCTGAGCATGCTCGAGGAGGCTCTCGAGCACCTCGTGAAGGGCATCGTCGACAACCCCGACGATGTGCAGGTCGCCTCGCGCAACCTGCGCCGTGGCCGCGTGCTGGAGGTCCGGGTACACCCCGACGACCTCGGCAAGGTGATCGGCCGCAACGGCCGCACCGCGCGTGCGCTGCGTACCGTCGTGGGCGCCATCGGCGGCCGTGGGATCCGAGTCGACCTCGTCGACGTGGACCAGGTCCGCTGAACAAGTCGGCCGCATCGGTTGAATGATGTGCCGGCACGGGCCGGGGAGGGCTTACGCCCACCCCGGCCCGTTGTCGTTTGTGTCGTACGAGCTGTGTGACAGGAGAGTGTGGAGCAGTGCAGTTGGTAGTCGCGCGGATCGGCCGCGCCCACGGCATCAAGGGCGAGGTCACCGTCGAGGTGCGGACCGACGAGCCCGAGCTCAGGCTCGGCCCCGGAGCCGTCCTGCTCACGGACCCGGCCTCCGCCGGGCCGCTGACCATCGAGTCCGGCAAGGTCCACAGCGGCAAGCTGTTGCTGCGCTTCGAGGGCGTCCGCGACCGCAACGCCGCCGAGGCCCTGCGCAACACCCTCCTCATCGCCGAGGTCGACCCCGAGGAGATGCCGGAGGAGGAGGACGAGTACTACGACCACCAGCTCATGGACCTCGACGTCGTCCTCGCCGACGGCACCGAGATCGGCCGGATCACCGAGATCTCCCACCTGCCGTCCCAGGACCTCTTCATCGTCGAGCGGCCCGACGGCACCGAGCTGATGATCCCCTTCGTGTCGTCGATCGTCACCGAGATCGACCTGGAGGAGCAGCGGGCCGTCATCGACCCGCCGCCCGGCCTGATCGACGACCGCGCCGTGATCGCCTCCTCCCGCGAGGACTCCGACGAGTCCGAGGAGTCCGAGGAGGCAGGGGAATGAGGCTCGACGTCGTCACGATCTTCCCCGAGTACCTCGAACCGCTGAACGTCTCCCTCGTGGGCAAGGCCCGCGCGCGGGGACAGCTCGACGTCCACGTCCACCACCTGCGCGACTGGACCTACGACCGGCACAACACGGTCGACGACACCCCGTACGGCGGCGGCCCCGGCATGGTCATGAAGACCGAGCCCTGGGGCGACGCGCTCGACGAGGCGCTCGCCGACGGCTACGAGGCCGGCGCCCACGGCCCGGTCCTCGTCGTCCCGACCCCCAGCGGCCGGCCCTTCACCCAGGAGCTGGCCGTCGAGCTCTCCGAGCGGCCCTGGCTGATCTTCACGCCGGCCCGCTACGAGGGCATCGACCGCCGCGTCATGGACGAGTACGCGACCCGCATGCCGGTCTACGAGGTCTCCATCGGCGACTACGTCCTCGCCGGCGGAGAGGCCGCCGTCCTCGTCGTCACCGAGGCCGTCGCCCGCCTCCTGCCCGGCGTCCTCGGCAACGCCGAGTCCCACCGCGACGACTCCTTCGCCCCCGGCGCCATGGCCAACCTCCTGGAGGGGCCCGTCTACACCAAGCCCCCCGAGTGGCGCGGCCGGGGCATCCCCGACGTCCTGCTCAGCGGGCACCACGGGAAGATCGCGCGCTGGCGGCGGGACGAGGCCTTCCGGCGTACGGTCGCCAACCGCCCCGATCTCATCGAGCGCTGCGATCCGGCCGCCTTCGACAAGAAGGACCGCGAGATCCTCTCGATGATGGGGTGGGCGCCCGAGCCGGGTGGCCGATTTTGGCGCAAGCTCCCCGACGTGGAAGAATAGGCCGCTGTCGTCCGTCCGGCGCGCGCCCCTGCCACAGGGGGAACGACGCCCGCCTGGGACGAACGGCACCCCAGACATCCGAACGTACCGCTGATGACCTGTGGCATCAGCGAGGAAAGAGACCTCCATGGCCTCCCTGCTCGACCAGGTCAACGCGGCTTCCATCCGCTCCGACCTCCCCGCCTTCCGCGCCGGCGACACCGTGAACGTCCACGTGCGCGTCATCGAAGGCAACCGCTCCCGTATCCAGCAGTTCAAGGGCGTCGTCATCCGCCGCCAGGGCGCGGGCGTCAGCGAGTCCTTCACGGTCCGCAAGGTCTCGTTCTCCGTCGGCGTCGAGCGCACCTTCCCGGTGAACAGCCCGATCTTCGAGAAGATCGAGCTCGTCACCCGCGGTGACGTCCGTCGCGCCAAGCTCTACTACCTGCGTGAGCTGCGCGGCAAGGCTGCCAAGATCAAGGAGAAGCGCGACCGCTGAGCCCCGGCTCACCGCTCACGCGACGCTTGAGGTCCTCGCACAGACGGGCCGGATAGGCTCTGTCCCCGATGGACACCGAAGCACAGCACACGGAGCGCGACCCCTCCACCGACACGGAGGACGGGTCGCGCTCCGCGCGCGTTTCCTGGCGGCGTACGGGCTTCCTCGGCGTCGCCTGTGTGCTCTTCCTGCTGCTCCTGAGCCACTTCGTGATCCAGCCGTTCCTGATCCCCAGCAGCTCGATGGAGCCGACGCTCCGGATCGGCGACCGGATCCTTGTGAACAAGCTGGCGTACCGTTTCGGCAGCGAGCCGCGCCGGGGCGACGTCGTCGTCTTCGACGGCACCGGCTCCTTCGTACGGGAGGATCTCGACGGCAATCCGGTCAGCGGGCTCCTGCACGACGCCGCGGCCGCCCTCGGGTTCGCGGAACCCGACGAGACCGACTTCGTGAAGCGGGTCGTCGGCGTCGGCGGCGACCGGGTGGTCTGCTGCGACAAGGACGGGCGGCTCACCGTCAACGGCGTCCCCGTCGAGGAGCGGTACGTGATGCTCGGCGACCAGCCGTCCAGCGTCCCCTTCGACATCGTCGTCCCCGAGGGCAAGCTCTGGGTGATGGGGGACCACCGGAGCCAGTCCAGCGACTCCCGCGACCACCTCGGCAGCCCCGGCGGCGGCATGGTCCCCGTCGACAAGGTCGTCGGACGCGCCGACTGGATCGCCTGGCCCTTCGACCGCTGGTCCACCGTGCCCGGGACGGGCGCCTTCGACGCCGTACCTGCCCCGCCGGCCGGTGGGCACGGCACGGGCCGCCCCCATGGGTAGCCGCGGCCGACCGCCGGGCGGGCCCGCACACGGCCCCGCACACGCCCCAGGCCCCGCGCCGTTGCCGGGACGGGCCGAGCGGCGCAGACTCGCCCGCAAGGTCAAGCGCCGCCGGCAGCGCTCCGCGATCCGCGAGATCCCGATCCTCGTCACCGTGGCCGTGCTCATCGCGCTCGTCCTCAAGACGTTCCTGGTCCAGGCGTTCGTCATCCCCTCCGGCTCCATGGAGCAGACGATCCGCATCGACGACCGGGTACTCGTCGACAAGCTCACCCCCTGGTTCGGCTCCCGCCCCCAGCGCGGCGACGTCGTCGTCTTCAAGGACCCCGGCAACTGGCTCCAGAAGGAGGCCGCGCCGGCCTCCGAGGACCCGATCGGCATCAAGCAGGTCAAGCAGGCCCTGACCTTCATCGGACTGCTGCCCTCGGCCGACGACCGCGACCTCATCAAGCGGGTCGTCGCCGTCGGAGGCGACACCGTCCGCTGCTGCGACAAGGACGGGCGGCTTACCGTCAACGGCGTACCGCTGGACGAGCCGTACCTGCACCCGGGGAACAAGCCGTCCACGATCCCCTTCGAGGTGAAGGTCCCGGAGGGCCGGATCTTCGTCCTCGGCGACCACCGCTCCAACTCGGCGGACTCCCGCTACCACCTCGACGAGAAGGACCACGGAACCGTCTCCGAGGAGCAGGTCGTGGGACGTGCCGTCGTGATCGCCTGGCCCGTCGGGAACTGGCGGAGCCTGGAGGAGCGCGAGACCTTCGCCGCCGTACCGGACGGGCGTGCGAGTTCCGAGTCCGCGCTCGGTCTGTCGCATAGTGTGGCCCCGCGCAATCTGAACGGATTGCCCGGGCTCCCGACCCCTGCGGAACTTCTGCTCGTTATGGGAGTGGTGGGCCTGTCCCTGTTCCGGGGCAGGCGATCGCACGGAGTGAGGAGTTGATGTGGGGGATTTGGCCGTCGGCGCACGATCCGGACACGATGAGCCCGAGAAGAGGGCCGACGAGGCCATCGGCGACGACGTGACGGGTGACGATGTGACGGATGACGAGCGGGCGCACGACGACGACGGCGAGCCGCCGGGCGGGTCGGGCAGGAGCCCGAAGAAGCCGCGTTCCTTCTGGAAGGAACTGCCCCTCCTCATCGGCATCGCCCTGGTGCTCGCGCTCCTGATCAAGACCTTCCTGGTGCAGGCGTTCTCGATTCCCTCGGAATCGATGATGAACACCCTCCAGCGCGGTGACCGCGTCCTCGTCGACAAGCTCACCCCGTGGTTCGGCTCCGAGCCGGAGCGCGGCGAGGTCGTCGTCTTCCACGACCCGGGCGGCTGGCTGGAAGGCCAGACCACACCCGAGCCGAACGTCGTCCAGAAGTTCCTCAGCTTCATCGGCCTCATGCCGTCCGCCGAGGAGAAGGACCTCATCAAGCGGGTCATCGCGGTCGGCGGCGACACGGTCTCCTGCAAGGAGGGCGGCAAGGTCGTCCTCAACGGCAAGGCCCTGGACGAGAGCGCCTATCTCTACCCCGGCTCCGTGCCCTGCCAGGACTCCTTCGGCCCGGTCAAGGTCCCCGAGGGCCGCATCTGGGTCATGGGCGACAACCGGCAGAACTCGCTGGACTCCCGCTTCCACCAGCAGCTCCCCGGCGCCGGCACCGTCGCGAACGACCTGGTCGTGGGCCGTGCCGTCGTGATCGCCTGGCCCGTCACCCGCTGGGCCACCCTCCCGGTGCCCGAGGTCTTCGACCAGCCCGGCCTCGACCAGGCCGTGGCCGCCGCCCCGCTGGGCGCGGCCGGTCTGGCCGGAGCGCTCCCGCTGGTGCTGTGGCGTCGGAAGAAGCGCACGGCAGGGCATACCGCCGAGTAGTGACCCGCGGGTAGATTGCCGTCCCGGACCGTCGACAGACCTCTGGGGTGCGCATGAGCGGAAACAGAAAAGCAGTGGGCGGCCACGGTCGCCTCGGCAGCGTGCTGTCGGGGCTGACCGTGGCCGTCGGCTGTGTGCTCTTCCTCGGAGGGTTCGTCTGGGGAGCGCTGGTCTACCGGCCTTACACCGTCCCCTCCGACTCCATGACCCCCACCATCGCCGTCGGCTCCCGGGTCCTCGCCGAGCGCATCGACGGCGACGAGGTGCGGCGCGGTGACGTCGTCGTCTTCATCGACGCCCTGTGGAGCTCCTCCCCGATGGTCAAGCGGGTCGTCGCGGTCGGCGGCGACACCGTCGCCTGCTGCGACGGAGACGGCAGGCTCACCGTCAACGGCGAGGCCGTCGACGAGCCCTATCTGCGCCCCGGGCCGGGAGGCAAGGTCGTCGCGTCCGGCCAGGAGTTCTCCGTGACCGTTCCCGAAGGGAACCTCTTCCTCCTCGGCGACGACCGCCACACCTCGCTCGACTCCCGCTCGCACATGGAGGACGCCGGGCAGGGGTCCGTGCCCCGCTCCGCGGTCGTCGCCAGGGTCGACGCCGTCGTCTGGCCCGCCGAGGGCCTCCTGAAGCCCGCGACGGGGTTCGCCGCCCTTCCCGGCGGGATCTCGACGCCGGGGCCCTTCACGGCCCTCTTCGCCGCGATCGTGGCCGGCTGCGTACTGATCCTGGTGGGGGCCGCGTACGGGCCGGTGGCCCGCCTCCTGGCGCGGCGACCCGGCGGGACGGGCTCCGGGACACGGCCCGGGGCGCGGTCGGGAGAGAAGGTGGGGACATGACGGATCCGGATCCCGCTCTCTCCGGCGAACCGAAGCCCGCCGTGCGACAGGTGGCGCGGGTCGTGCTCCTCGACCCCGACGACCGCATCCTGCTCATGCACGGGTACGAACCGGACGACCCCGCCGACACCTGGTGGTTCACCCCCGGCGGAGGCCTGGAGGGCGACGAGACCCGGGCGGAGGCCGCGCTGCGCGAACTCGCCGAGGAGACCGGCATCACCGACGCCGAGCTCGGACCGGTCCTGTGGCAGCGGTACTGCTCCTTTCCCTTCGACGGGCGCCGCTGGGACCAGGACGAGTGGTACTACCTGGCCCGCGTCCCCCGGATCGGTACCGAACCCCGCCCCCAGGCCCTCACGGAGCTGGAGACCCGCAGCCTCGCGGGCCTCAGATGGTGGACCTCCGCCGAACTGTCGGCGGCCCGTGAGACGGTGTACCCGACCAGACTCGCCGAGCTGCTGCGCACGCTGCTCGACGAGGGACCTCCGAGTGCACCGGTCGTTCTCGCCCCGGAAATCGTTTAGGGGTGCGGCCGGCTGGCGCACAATAGGTGGACGCACGGCTGAAGGGGAACATGCCATGAGCGCCGAGGACCTCGAGAAGTACGAGACCGAGATGGAGCTGAAGCTCTACCGGGAGTACCGCGACGTCGTCGGGCTGTTCAAATACGTGATCGAGACAGAGCGACGTTTCTATCTCACCAATGACTACGAGATGCAGGTGCACTCGGTGCAAGGTGAGGTCTTCTTCGAGGTCAGCATGGCTGATGCCTGGGTCTGGGACATGTACAGGCCGGCCAGGTTCGTCAAGCAGGTCCGGGTCCTCACATTCAAGGACGTGAACATCGAGGAGCTCAACAAGAGCGACCTCGAACTCCCCGGCAGCTGACCCACCCTTGAACCGCCATTGAACCGCCCCTCCTGAATCACCCTCAGGGGTGAGCGAGTTCTCCACAGCACCCCGGTCCTCCACAGGCCCGCACGCGGTCCGGTCCACTCCGTCACAGTCGGTGACGGAGGTGGTACCGCATGAACAGGACCCAAGCCCTCGGACGGTACGGAGAAGAGCTGGCGACCCGCCGGCTCACCGCGACCGGCATGCACATCCTCGCCCGCAACTGGCGCTGCGGCCGGGCCGGAGAGATCGACATCGTCGCCCGCGACGGCGACACCCTCGTCATCTGCGAGGTCAAGACCCGGCGCCACGGCGCCTACGAACACCCGATGGCCGCCGTCACCCCGACCAAGGCCGAGCGGCTCCGCCGCCTCGCCGCCTGCTGGCTCGACCGCAGCGGCACCCCCGCCCCCACGGGCGGCGTCCGCATCGACCTCGTCGGCATCGTCCTCCCCCGCAAGGGCGCCCCCGTCCTCACCCACGCCCAGGGGGTGGCCTGATGGGATTCGCCCGCACGTGCTCCGTCGCCCTCGTCGGCGTCGAAGGCGTCGTCGTCGAGGTCCAGGCCGACCTCGAACCCGGCGTCGCCGCCTTCACCCTCGTCGGCCTCCCCGACAAGAGCCTCAGCGAGAGCCGCGACCGCGTCCGCGCCGCCGTCGTCAACTCCGGCGCCGAATGGCCCCAGAAGAAACTCACCGTCGGACTCAGCCCCGCGTCCGTCCCCAAGAGCGGCAGCGGCTTCGACCTGGCCGTCGCGGCAGCCGTACTCGGCGCCGCCGAGCGCATCGACCCCCGCGCCATCGCCGACCTCGTCCTCATCGGCGAACTCGGACTCGACGGACGCGTCCGCCCCGTCCGAGGTGTCCTGCCCGCCGTCCTCGCCGCCGCCGACGCCGGATACCGCCAGGTCGTTGTCCCCGAACAGACCGCCAACGAAGCCTCACTCGTCCCCGGCGTCTCCGTCCTCGGCGTCCGCACCCTCCGACAGCTGATCGCCGTCCTCACCGACGAACCCGTCCCCGACGAGGAACCCGTGGAGGAAGGGCGACCCGACGCCATGCTCGCCGGACTCCTCGTCCCCGGCGCCGGCATCGGCACCGGACTCGCCGCCGACCCCACCGAAGGACCCGATCTCGCCGACGTCGCCGGCCAGCACCGGGCACGCCACGCCCTGGAGATCGCCGCCGCCGGAAGTCACCACCTCCTGCTCTCCGGCCCTCCGGGCGCGGGGAAGACCATGCTCGCCGAGCGACTCCCCGGCATCCTCCCGCCGCTCACCCGGCAGGAATCCCTCGAAGTCACCGCCGTCCACTCCGTCGCCGGCATCCTCCCGCCCGGCGAACCCCTCGTCCGCCGCGCCCCCTACTGCGCGCCCCACCACTCCGCCACGATGCAGTCCCTCGTCGGCGGCGGCAACGGCCTCCCGAGGCCGGGCGCCGTCTCCCTGGCACACCGCGGCATCCTCTTTCTGGACGAGGCCCCCGAGTTCTCCGGCAAGGTCCTCGACGCACTCCGCCAGCCGCTCGAATCCGGACACGTCGTCATCGCCCGCGCCGCGGGCGTCGTCCGCCTCCCCGCCCGCTTCCTCCTCGCCCTCGCGGCCAACCCCTGCCCCTGCGGGAGGCACACCCTCCTCGGCGCCGGCTGCGAATGCCCCGCCTCGCTCATCCGCCGCTACCAGGCCCGCCTCTCCGGCCCCCTCCTCGACCGCGTCGACCTGCGCGTCGAAGTCGAACCCGTCACCCGTTCCGACCTCCTCGGACACGGCGGGCGCGGTGAGACCACCGCCGTGGTCGCCGCCCGCGTCCACGAGGCCAGAGCCCGCGCCACCACACGCCTGTCCGACACCCCCTGGAGCGTCAACAGCGAGATCCCCGGGCACGAACTCCGTACGCGCTACCTCGCCGCACCCGGCGCCCTCGCCGCAGCCGAACGCGACATCGAGCGCGGACTCCTCACCGCCCGCGGCCTCGACCGCGTCCTCCGCGTCGCCTGGACCGTCGCCGACCTCGCCGGACACGACCGGCCCGACAGCGAGGACATCGCCCTCGCCCTCGAAATGCGCACCGGCATCGCCCGCGGCGTGCCCGTCGGAGCGGGGGAGCGCACATGACCGGCTCCCAGACCCCGGGCACTGCCGAGGCCATGGACGAGCGACTCGCCCGCGCCACCCTCACCCGGGCCGTCGAACCCGGCGACGAACACGCCGGCCGCTGGCTCCGCCACCACGGAGCCGTCGGCTTCCTCGACCGGCTCCTCCACCCCGGCGACGACCCCTTCCCCGGCACCGGAGCCACACGCGTCGACAGCTGGCGACGACGCGCCGCCGCCGCCGACCCCGCCCGCGACCTCGACACCGTGCACCGGCTCGGCGGACGCTTCCTCGTCCCCGGCGACATCGAATGGCCCCGGCAACTCGACGACCTCGGCCACGCCCGCCCGCTCGGCCTCTGGATCCGGGGCCCCGCCGACCTGCGGACCTGGGCCCTGCGCTCCGTCGCCCTCGTCGGCGCCCGCGCCTGCACCCCGTACGGCGCCCACATCGCGGCCGACTTCGCCACCGGCCTCGCCCGACAGGGCTGGGTCGTCGTCTCCGGCGCCGCCTACGGCATCGACGGCGCGGCCCACCGCGGCGCCCTCGCCGCCGGCGGAGCCACCGTCGCCGTCCTCGCCTGCGGCGTCGACACCCCGTACCCCCGCGGCCACGCCGGGCTCATCGGCCGCATCGCCGAACAAGGCCTCGTCGTCGGGGAACTGCCGCCCGACAGCCACCCCACACCCAGCCGCTTCATCCTCCGGAACCGCGTGATCGCCGCCCTCACCCGCGGCACCGTCGTCATCGAGGCCCAGCACCGCAGCGGCTCCCTCGTCACCGCCCGCGCCGCCGCCCGCCTCGGCCGCCACACCATGGGCGTCCCCGGCCCCGTCACCAGCGCCCTCTCCGCCGGCGTCCACGAGCTCCTCCGGGGCGACGCCACCCTCGTCACCGACGCCCAGGAGATCGTCGAACTCGTCGGCGACATGGGGGAACTCGCGCCCGCCCGCCGCGGTCCCGTCCTGCCGCGCGACCTGCTCGCGCCCGCCACCGCGCACATCCTCGAAGCCGTCCCCGCCCGCGGCCCCACCCCCACGACCGCCATCGCCCGCCGGGCCGGAACCACCCCCGACGACACCCTCGCGAAGCTGTACGAACTGCACGCCCTCGGCTTCGTCGAACGGTACGGAGAGGGCTGGCAGTTGACGAACACGGCCACTCACGAGTCGAACGCGCGGCGAGGCGATACTTGACCTGGAGCATTCGGGTGACAGGGTGAAGCCGATGAACAATCGAGTTCTCTCGGCCGGAACCGAGGGGTCGACACGCGCCACGGCCCGGGTTCGAAGATGTGGCCGATGGTGTCCACCCGGACCGGCGCGATCCGCCGATGTTCGCGCACCGCGACAGCGCACTCACGCTACGCTCACCAGGATTCCCGACAGGACACCCCACAGGACACCCCCACCGACGCACCCGACAGCAGAACGGCTCAAGGCAACGCATGCCCCAGCACACCTCCGGGTCTGACCGCGCTGCGGTGCCCCCAGCAGCCCGGGGCGCCGTGCGACCACCCGCACCGACCTCGCTCGACGAACTGTGGCGCTCGTACAAGGACTCGGGCGACGAGCGGCTGCGGGAGCAGCTGATCCTGCACTACTCGCCGCTCGTCAAGTACGTCGCCGGACGCGTCAGCGTGGGGCTGCCGTCCAACGTGGAACAGGCCGACTTCGTCTCCTCCGGGGTCTTCGGCCTCATCGACGCCATCGAGAAGTTCGACGTCGAGCGCGCCATCAAGTTCGAGACGTACGCGATCACCCGCATCCGCGGCGCCATGATCGACGAACTCCGCGCCCTCGATTGGATCCCCCGCTCCGTCCGCCAGAAGGCGCGCAACGTCGAACGCGCCTACGCGACCCTCGAAGCCCAGCTCCGGCGCACCCCCTCCGAGAGTGAGGTCGCCGCGGAGATGGGCGTCACGCTGGAGGAACTGCACGCGGTTTTCAGCCAGTTGTCCCTGGCGAACGTGGTCGCCCTGGAAGAGCTGCTGCACGTCGGCGGCGAGGGCGGCGACCGCCTCTCCCTGATGGACACGCTGGAGGACACGGCGGCGGACAACCCCGTCGAGGTCGCGGAGGACCGCGAGCTGCGCCGACTGCTCGCCCGGGCCATCAACACGCTCCCCGAGCGCGAGAAGACCGTCGTCACGCTCTACTACTACGAGGGCCTCACGCTGGCCGAGATCGGCCACGTCCTCGGCGTCACCGAGAGCCGTGTCAGCCAGATCCACACCAAGTCGGTCCTCCAGCTCCGCGCCAAACTGGCCGACGTCGGACGCTGAGCCGCCCGGGGCCGGTCGTACAGTGGAGCCGTGCCCAGGATTCGAGCGGCCTCCGTGGCCGAGCACCGGACGATGCAGCGAGGCGCCCTGTTGGACGCCGCGCGTTCCCTGCTGTCCGAGGGCGGTACGGAGGCGTTGACCTTCCCCGCACTCGCCGAGCGCACGGGCCTGGCCCGGTCCTCGGTGTACGAGTACTTCCGCTCGCGCGCGGCCGTGGTCGAAGAGCTGTGCGCCGTCGACTTCCCCGTATGGGCCGCCGAGGTCGAGACCGCCATGGCCGGCGCCGAGACGCCCGAGGGCAAGGTCGAGGCGTACGTCCGCACGCAGCTGACCCTGGTCGGGGACCGGCGCCACCGGGCGGTCGTCGCGATCTCGGCGAGCGAGCTGGACGACGGGGCCCGCGAGAAGATCCGCGCGGCCCACGGCGGCCTCGTCACCATGATCGTGGAAGCCCTCGCCGCCCTGGGCCAGCCCGAGCCCCGCCTGGGCGCGATGCTCCTCCAGGGCGTCGTCGACGCGGCCGTCCGCCGCATCGAACTCGGCGCTGCCGAGGAACCCACGGCCATCGCGGAAGCGGCGGTCACGATGGCCCTCCACGGCGTCACCGGCTCCTCGGCCTGAGCCTCCCCGGTCAACCGCCCGTCGGCAGCAGCCGTGACGGGGCTCTCCGGGTCAAGTGCATGGGGTTCACGTAGGTGTCGCCGCGGAGCAGGCCCCAGTGGAGGCAGGTCCGTGGGCAGTGGGTGCTCGGTGCGACGCGGGCCACGGGGGTGCCGGCGGTGACCCGGGTGCCCGCTGTCACCAGGGGGATCACCGGGGAGAAGGTCGTGCGCAGCGGGGGAGTGCCCGTGCCCGGGAGGGTGAGGGTGAGGACCCCGCGGCCGCCGACCGGGCCCGCGAACGAGACCGTGCCCGCCGCCGCGGCGAGGACCGGGGCGTCGGGTGCGGCCGCCAGGTCGACGCCGCGGTGACCGGGGCCGTACGGGCCCGCCGGGGGTTGCCAGCCGCGGAGGATCTCGGGCGGGGGCGGGCCCACCGGCCAGAGGAGGCCCAGGGCCAGGAGCAAGGTCGTGAGGCGCATGGGGGAAGGCTGCCCCGGGGGAGCGGTTCGCGGGGTTCGGGGACGGTTTCTGTGGACTGCCCGCCGGTTGTGGACAGCGCCGTCACCCGCCGCTCCCGGGGTCCCGTACACTTCCTATGGCGACTCGGGACACCGGGTCGACTTCGCACGCCCCG
Source organism: Streptomyces sp. NBC_01255 (assembly GCF_036226445.1). Classification (NCBI taxonomy): domain Bacteria; kingdom Bacillati; phylum Actinomycetota; class Actinomycetes; order Kitasatosporales; family Streptomycetaceae; genus Streptomyces; species Streptomyces sp. NBC_01255. The sequence goes on along the minus strand of NZ_CP108474.1, from coordinate 2,498,998 downwards.
CCATAGCCCTCACCGGTCGTGGCAGCGCCTTTCGGTCCCTTGTGGGCATGGCGCGTCGGGGCGTCAGGAAAACAACCGAGAAACCCAAGGAGATACGGCCATGGCCGTCGTCACGATGCGGGAGCTGCTGGAAAGCGGCGTCCACTTCGGTCACCAGACCCGTCGTTGGAACCCGAAGATGCGTCGCTTCATCTTCACGGAGCGCAACGGCATCTACATCATCGACCTGCTCCAGTCGCTGTCGTACATCGACCGCGCCTACGAGTTCGTCAAGGAGACCGTCGCGCACGGCGGCTCCATCATGTTCGTCGGTACGAAGAAGCAGGCCCAGGAGGCCATCGCCGAGCAGGCGACGCGTGTCGGCATGCCGTACGTCAACCAGCGTTGGCTCGGTGGCATGCTCACCAACTTCTCCACCGTCTACAAGCGTCTGCAGCGCCTCAAGGAGCTCGAGCAGATCGACTTCGAGGATGTGGCCGCGTCCGGCCTCACCAAGAAGGAGCTCCTGGTCCTCTCGCGTGAGAAGGGCAAGCTGGAGAAGACCCTTGGCGGTATCCGCGAGATGTCCAAGGTGCCCAGCGCCGTCTGGATCGTGGACACCAAGAAGGAGCACATCGCCGTCGGCGAGGCTCGCAAGCTCAAGATCCCGGTCGTCGCGATCCTCGACACCAACTGCGACCCCGACGAGGTCGACTACAAGATCCCGGGCAACGACGACGCGATCCGCTCCGTCACCCTGCTCACCCGCGTGATCGCCGACGCCGTCGCCGAGGGCCTCATCGCCCGCTCCGGTGCCGCGACCGGTGACTCGAAGCCGGGCGAGAAGGCCGCCGGCGAGCCCCTCGCCGAGTGGGAGCGCGACCTGCTCGAGGGTGAGAAGAAGGCCGACGACGCCGAGGTCCAGACCTCCGCCGAGACCGAGAAGGTCGCGGACGCCGAGGCTGCCGACGCCGCCGAGGTTGTCGCCGAGGCCGTCGCCGAGGCTCCGGCCGCCGAGGCTCCGGCCGCCGAGGCCGAGGCCGAGGCTCCGGCCGCGGACGCCGAGCAGGCCTGACCCTTCAGGACCTTCGGGTGATGACGGCGGGGGCTCACGAAGCCCCCGCCGTCCACCCGTGGACCCGCCCGATCTTTCAGACTTCGAGAGAGAAACAGACTCATGGCGAACTACACCGCCGCTGACGTCAAGAAGCTCCGCGAGCTCACCGGCGCCGGCATGATGGACTGCAAGAAGGCCCTGGACGAGGCCGACGGCAACGTCGACAAGGCCGTCGAGGCGCTGCGCATCAAGGGCCAGAAGGGTGTCGCCAAGCGCGAGGGCCGCTCTGCCGAGAACGGCGCCGTGGTCTCCCTCATCGCCGACGACAACACCTCCGGTGTCCTCGTCGAGCTGAAGTGCGAGACGGACTTCGTCGCCAAGGGTGACAAGTTCCAGGCCGTCGCCGCCGAGCTCGCCGAGCACGTCGCGAAGACCGCCCCGGCCGACCTGGAGGCGCTGCTCGCCTCCGAGATCGAGGCCGGCAAGACCGTGCAGGCGTTCGTCGACGAGGCCAACGCCAACCTCGGCGAGAAGATCGTCCTGGACCGCTTCGCGCAGTACGCCGACGGCTTCGTCTTCGCGTACATGCACCGCACGATGCCGGACCTCCCGCCGCAGATCGGTGTCCTCGTCGAGTTCGACAAGGCCGACGCCGCCGTCGCCAAGGGTGTCGCCCAGCACATCGCCGCCTTCGCGCCGAAGTACCTCACCCGTGAGGACGTCCCGGCCGAGGTCATCGAGACCGAGCGTCGCGTCGCCGAGGAGACCACCCGCGCCGAGGGCAAGCCCGAGGCCGCGCTCCCGAAGATCGTCGAGGGTCGCGTGAACGGCTTCTTCAAGGACGCGACGCTGCTCGGTCAGCCGTACGCCCTTGACAACAAGAAGTCCGTCCAGCAGGTCCTGGACGAGGCCGGTGTCACCCTGAAGCGTTTCACCCGCATCAAGGTCGGCATCTGAGTCCGTCCGCGAACGCGACGGACACCGGACCCCGGTAGGGTCTGAGGCAGTCGTCCGCCCCCGCGCAGGACGACCGCAGATCTGACGAGGAGGCCATTGCCGTACGGGATACCGCGAGGACCCAAGGCAATGGCCTCCTTCGTATGTGCACGAGGAGATCTCCATGAACCAGGGCGCCGTACAGGGCGACGACAACAACGGCAAAAAGGCCGGCCGCTACATGCTGAAGCTGTCCGGAGAAGCCTTCTCCGGCGGTACGGGCCTGGGCGTCGACCCCAACGTCGTGCACGCCATCGCGCGTGAGATCGCGGCGGTCGTACGCGACGGCGCGGAGATCGCGGTGGTGATCGGCGGCGGCAACTTCTTCCGTGGCGCCGAGCTCCAGCAGCGCGGCATGGACCGGGCCCGCTCCGACTACATGGGCATGCTCGGCACCGTGATGAACTGCCTCGCCCTCCAGGACTTCCTGGAGAAGGAAGGCATCGACTCGCGCGTCCAGACCGCCATCACCATGGGCCAGGTCGCCGAGCCGTACATTCCGCTGCGCGCCGTGCGCCACCTGGAGAAGGGCCGCGTGGTCATCTTCGGCGCGGGCATGGGCATGCCCTACTTCTCCACCGACACCACCGCGGCCCAGCGGGCCCTGGAGATCGACGCCGAGGCCCTGCTCATGGGCAAGAACGGCGTGGACGGGGTCTACGACTCCGACCCGAAGGCCAACCCCAACGCGGTCAAGTTCGACGCGCTGGAGTACGGCGAGGTGCTCTCCCGCGACCTCAAGGTCGCCGACGCCACCGCCATCACCCTGTGCCGGGACAACAAGCTCCCGATCCTCGTCTTCGAACTGCTCACCGAGGGCAATATCGCTCGCGCGGTGAAGGGTGAGAAGATCGGCACGCTCGTGAGCGACCAGGGCACCCGGGCCTGACACCCGAACCGGGAACCGCCCCGCAAGGGGATGGACAGAGCCCTGCCGGTCGTACCCACCGTGCAGGACACAACGCGACGACACGCAGGAGCATGTGGTGATCGAAGAGACCCTCCTCGAGGCCGAGGAGAAGATGGAGAAGGCCGTCGTGGTCGCCAAGGAGGACTTCGCCGCGATCCGCACCGGCCGTGCGCACCCGGCGATGTTCAACAAGATCGTGGCGGACTACTACGGTGCCATCACCCCCATCAACCAGCTGGCGTCGTTCTCCGTTCCGGAGCCGCGCATGGCCGTGGTGACCCCGTTCGACAAGAGCGCGCTGCGCAACATCGAGCAGGCGATCCGCGACTCGGACCTCGGTGTCAACCCGAGCAACGACGGCAACATCATCCGGGTGGTGTTCCCCGAGCTGACCGAGGAGCGCCGCCGGGAGTACATCAAGGTGGCCAAGAGCAAGGCCGAGGACTCGAAGATCTCGATCCGCGCCGTGCGCCGCAAGGCCAAGGAGTCCATCGACAAGCTCGTCAAGGACGGCGAGGTCGGCGAGGACGACGGCCGTCGCGCCGAGAAGGAGCTCGACGACACCACCGCGAAGTACGTCGCGCAGGTGGACGAGCTGCTCAAGCACAAGGAAGCCGAGCTGCTCGAGGTCTGATGAACGACTCTTCCTGGGGGGCCCCGGGCGGCAGCGGCCGCCGGGGACCCGACCAGGGGCCTGCCCCGGCGGGTCCCGCATACGATCGGCATCAGGCGGCGCAGACTCGGCCCATGCCCATCGTGCCCGACGTTCCCGCCGGCGGATTCCAGGACGGTCACGGCCGGGGGGCCGCTCACCAGAGCGGTCCCCTGTTCCGTGACGAGACGCCGCACGAGCACCCGCAGGAGCCCATGTCCAGCCCCACCCCGCCTCCGCCGCCCGCGCCGACGGCGCCCCGGCCGAAAAAGAGCGCGGGGCGTGACCTGGGCGCGGCCATAGGGGTCGGGGTCGGTCTCGGCGCGGTCATCGTCGCGTCGCTGTTCATCTGGAAGCCGGCGTTCGTCGGGGTGATCGCGGTCGCCGTGGTCGTCGGGCTGTGGGAGCTGACGTCCCGACTGCAGGAGCGCAAGGCCATCAAGGCTCCGCTGGTGCCGCTCGCGGTCGGCGGTGCGGCGATGGTCGTCGCCGGCTACGTCCGGGGCCCCGAGGGCGCCTGGGTGGCGATGGCGCTGACGGCGCTCGCGGTACTCGTCTGGCGGATGACGGAGCCCCCCGAGGGCTACCTGAAGGACGTCACGGCGGGTGTCTTCGCCGCGTTCTACGTGCCGTTCCTGGCGACGTTCGTGGCGATGCTGCTCACCGCGGACGACGGTCCGCAGCGGGTGCTGACCTTCCTGATCCTGACGGTGGTCAGCGACACCGGTGCGTACGCGGTCGGCTGGCGCTTCGGCAAGCACAAGCTGGCGCCGAGGATCAGCCCCGGCAAGACCCGCGAGGGTCTCGGCGGCGCGGTGGCCTTCGCGATGGCGGCGGGCGCGCTGTGCATGGAGTTCATGATCGACGACGGGACCTGGTGGCAGGGTCTGGTCCTCGGTCTGGCGGTGGCGGCGAGCGCGACGCTCGGTGACCTCGGCGAGTCGATGATCAAGCGCGATCTCGGCATCAAGGACATGGGCACGCTGCTCCCGGGCCACGGGGGCATCATGGACCGGCTGGACTCGTTGCTGCCGACGGCGCCGGTGGTGTGGCTGCTGCTCGCGCTGTTCGTGGGGACGGGCTGACCGGCCGGTCGATTTCCGGCCGTCGGAGACGGTTGACGGACAGCGGGTACTCTGGAAGGGCTCGTGGCGCGTGCGCCGCGGGCCCTTCCGCCGTCCTCGCCGCCGCGAGGGCGCTCCAGTGAGGTCTCCTGGCTTCGGCATCGTCATGCCGCGCTTCCCGCCGACGCGGGGCTGTCCGGACCTCGTGCCGTCTGAGGAGACACCCGATCGTGGCCCGTCCAGTGCCCGGAGAACTCACTTTCATCGCCCCCAAGGGAGCCAAGAAGCCGCCGCGGCACCTGGCCGACCTGACGCCCGCCGAGCGCAAGGAAGCCGTCGCCGCGATCGGCGAGAAGCCGTTCCGCGCCAAGCAGCTCTCGCAGCACTACTTCGCTCGGTACACGCACGACCCCGCGCAGTGGACCGACATCCCGGCGGCCTCGCGGGAGAAGCTGGCCGGCGAGCTGCTGCCCGACCTGATGTCCGTCGTGCGGCACATCTCGTGCGACGACGACACCACCCGTAAGACCCTGTGGCGGCTGCACGACGGCACGCTCGTGGAGTCGGTGCTCATGCGCTACCCGGAGCGGGTGACCATGTGCATCTCCTCGCAGGCCGGCTGCGGCATGAACTGCCCGTTCTGCGCGACCGGGCAGGCGGGGCTCGACCGGAACCTGTCGACCGCCGAGATCGTGCACCAGATCGTGGACGGCATGCGGTCCCTGCGGGACGGCGAGGTGCCCGGTGGGCCGGCGCGCCTCTCGAACATCGTGTTCATGGGCATGGGCGAGCCGCTCGCCAACTACAAGCGGGTCGTCGGCGCGATCCGGCGGCTCACCGACCCCGAGCCGGACGGCCTGGGACTCTCGCAGCGCGGGATCACCGTGTCCACGGTCGGTCTCGTGCCGGCGATGCAGCGCTTCGCCGACGAGGGCTTCAAGTGCCGCCTCGCGGTCTCGCTGCACGCCCCCGACGACGAGCTGCGCGACACCCTCGTGCCGGTGAACACCCGCTGGAAGGTCCGCGAGGTCCTCGACGCCGCCTGGGAGTACGCGGAGAAGTCGGGCCGCCGGATCTCCATCGAGTACGCGCTCATCCGCGACATCAACGACCAGGCGTGGCGCGGAGACCTCCTCGGCAAGCTGCTGAAGAACAAGCGGGTGCACGTCAACCTGATCCCGCTGAACCCGACGCCCGGTTCGAAGTGGACGGCGTCCCGTCCGGAGGACGAGCGGGCCTTCGTCGACGCCATCGCCCGCCACGGCGTTCCGGTGACCGTCCGGGACACCCGAGGCCAGGAGATCGACGGTGCCTGTGGACAGCTGGCGGCCTCCGAGCGCTGACCTTGTACTCTGAGCTCGAACACATCTCCATATTCCGACAGGGGAGCGCCACAGCGCTGAGAGTGCGGTCACCGTAGGACCGCAGACCCTCTGAACCTTGCCCAGGTCATTCTGGGTAGGAAGTTCGGTCGTTAACTCAAGCTGTTGCGCCCTGCCCGCGTCCGGGTTCCGCCGGACGTGGGCAGGGCCGCGTCTCTTCCTGGTCATACCCAGGAGGAATCTCAGTGAGCACCACCATTTCGGCGAGCACCAAGAAGATGGCTGCCGTCGCGCTCGTCGCGGCGCTGGGCGTCACCACCCTCGCCGCCTGCGGCACCGAGTCCGGTGCCAAGGGTGAGGCGGACACGTCCGGCAAGCCCGTGTCGAAGACCGTGACCCTCGTGAGTCACGACTCCTTCAACGCCTCCAAGGAGGTGCTGGCGGAGTTCAAGAAGGAGACCGGATACACGGTCAAGGTCCTCAAGGCAGGCGACGCAGGCGAGGCCGTCAACAAGGAGATCCTGACCAAGGGCTCCCCGCAGGGCGACGTCTTCTTCGGCGTCGACAACACCCTGCTCTCCCGCGCCCTCGACAACGGGATCTTCGTCCCGTACGAGGCGAAGGGCGTGGACCGGATCCCGGCCGCGTACCGCCTCGACAAGGAGCAGCGGGTCACCCCGGTCGACTCCGGCGACATCTGCGTCAACTACGACAAGAAGTACTTCGCCGACAAGAAGCTGGCGCCGCCGCAGACCTTCGACGACCTGGCGAAGCCGGCGTACAAGGACCTGCTCGTCGTCGAGAACCCCGAGCGGTCCTCCCCGGGCCTCGGCTTCCTCCTCGGTACGGCCGCGAAGTACGGCGACGAGGGCTGGCAGGACTACTGGAAGAAGCTGAAGGACAACGGCGTGAAGACCGTCGACAGCTGGGAGCTCGCCTACAACCAGGAGTTCTCCGGTTCGGCCGGCGGCAAGCAGGCCAAGGGCGACCGGCCGCTCGTCGTGTCGTACGCCTCCAGCCCGCCGGTCGAGGTGCTGTACGGCGAGCCGCAGCCGAAGGTGGCTCCGACCGGGGTCTCCACCGGCACCTGCTTCCGGCAGATCGAGTTCGCGGGCCTGCTGAACGGCGCGAAGAACCCCGAGGGCGGCAAGGCGCTGATCGACTTCCTGATCTCGAAGAAGTTCCAGGACGACATGCCGCTCCAGATGTTCGTCAACCCGGTCGCGAAGGACGCGACGCTGCCGGAGCTGTTCACGAAGCACGGTGTGGTCGTCGACGAGCCGGAGACCATGGCGCCCGAGAAGATCGCCGAGAAGCGTGACGCGTGGATCCAGCAGTGGTCGTCGCTCGTTCTGAAGTAGGGCCGGTCCGCGACCTGCGGGGGAGCGCGACGCGGCTGGGGCTGATGGCCCTGCCCGTCGCGTTCTTCGGGGTCTTCTTCGCCTGGCCCGTCGCGTCGATCGTCGAACGCGGGCTGCGGCCCGACGGCGTCTGGCGGTTCGGCCGGGTCGGCGAGACGCTGAGCCGGCCGGACATCCTCGACGTGCTCGGCTTCACCGTGTGGCAGGCGGCCGCCTCCACCGGTCTGACACTGCTCGTGGCGCTGCCCGGCGCGTACGTCTTCGCCCGCTTCGACTTCCCCGGGAAGAGCGTGCTGCGGGCCGTGGTCACGGTCCCGTTCGTGCTGCCGACCGTCCTCGTCGGCACGGCCTTCCTGGCGGTCGTCGGCCGGGGCGGTCTGACGGACGAGCTGTGGGGGCTGCGGCTCGACACCAGCGTCTGGGCGATCCTCCTCGCGCACGTCTTCTTCAACTACGCGGTGGTCGTACGGACCGTCGGCGGCCTCTGGTCCCAGCTCGACCCGCGCCAGGAGGAGGCCGCCCGGGTCCTCGGCGCCTCGCGCTGGACGGCCTGGCGGACGGTGACCCTGCCGGCGCTCGTGCCGGCGGTGTCGGCGGCCGCCCTGATGGTCTTCCTCTTCACGTTCACCTCCTTCGGTGTCGTACAGATCCTCGGCGGGGACGGGTACTCCACCCTGGAGGCCGAGATCTACCGGCAGACCGCCCGGCTGCTCGACCTGCCGACGGCCGCCGTCCTCACCCTCGTCCAGTTCGCCGCGGTCGGGGCGATCCTGGCCGTGCACGCCCGGACGGTACGGCGGCGGGAGACCGCGCTGCGGCTCGTCCCGCCGGAGACGACCGCGCGCCGGCCGCGCGGATTCGGACAGTGGGCGCTGCTCGCGGGCGTCCTCGTCTCGGTGGCGCTGCTGATCCTGCTGCCGCTGGGCGTGCTCGTGGAGCGCTCCTTCGCCGGGCCGCAGGGGTACGGGCTCGGCTACTACCGGGCGCTCGGGTCGCTCGACGAGGCCGGCACATTCCTGGTGCCGCCGCTGGAGGCGATCGGGAACTCGCTGCGGTACGCGGCGGCCGCCACGGGCATCGCGGTGCTGATCGGCGGTCTCGCGGCGGCCGCGCTCACGAGGAGGGCCGGGCGGCTCGTGCGGGGCTTCGACGCGCTGCTCATGCTGCCGCTCGGGGTCTCGGCCGTCACCGTCGGCTTCGGGTTCCTCATCACGCTCGACGAGCCGCCGTTCGACCTGCGGGCCAGCTGGATCCTCGTACCGCTCGCCCAGGCCCTGGTCGGCGTCCCCTTCGTCGTACGGACGATGCTGCCGGTGCTGCGGGCGGTCGACGAGCGGCTGCGGGAGGCGGCGGCTGTGCTCGGCGCGTCACCGTGGCGGGCCTGGCGGGAGGTGGATCTGCCGCTGGTGCGGCGGGCGCTCCTCATCGCTGCCGGGTTCGCCTTCGCCGTCTCGCTCGGGGAGTTCGGCGCGACCGTCTTCATCGCCCGCCCGGACAGCCCGACGCTGCCGGTGGCGGTGGCCCGGCTGCTCGGGCGGCCGGGCGAGCTCAACTACGGCCAGGCGATGGCCCTCTCGACGATTCTGATGGTGGTGTGCGCGGTGTCCCTGCTCCTGCTGGAACGGCTGCGCACCGAGCGGACCTCCGGGGAGTTCTGATGCTTTCGATCCAGGACGCGACCGTACGGTTCGGGGAACGGGCCGCGCTCGACGCCGTGGACCTGGAGGTCGCCGAGCACGAGATCGTGTGCGTGCTCGGTCCCAGCGGCAGCGGCAAGTCCACACTGCTCCGGGTCGTCGCCGGACTCCAGGCGCTCGACGGCGGCCGGGTGCTGCTCGGGGGCGCCGACCAGGCGGGTGTGCCGGTGCACCGGCGCGGCGTCGGGCTGATGTTCCAGGACCACCAGCTCTTCCCGCAGCGGGACGTCGGCGGGAACATCGCCTTCGGGCCCCGGATGCGCGGGGCCGCGAAGGCCGAGCAGGCGGAGCGCGTACGGGAGCTGCTCGACCTCGTCGGGCTGCCGGGCGCCGAGCGGCGCTCGGTGTCCGCGCTCTCCGGCGGCGAGCAGCAGCGGGTGGCGCTGGCCAGGGCGTTGGCGCCGCGACCCCGGCTGCTCATGCTGGACGAGCCGCTCGGGCAGCTCGACCGGGGGCTGCGGGAGCGGCTCGTCGTCGAGCTGCGGCAGCTCTTCGGGCGGCTCGGGACGACGGTCCTCGCCGTCACCCACGACCAGGGCGAGGCCTTCGCGCTCGCCGACCGGGTCGTGGTGATGCGGGACGGGCGGATCGCCCAGTCGGGTGCGCCCGTCGAGGTGTGGTCGCGGCCGGCCTCGGAGTTCGTGGCCCGCTTCCTCGGCTTCGACAACGTGGTGGCGGCGCGGGTCGCCGGGACGGTCGCGGAGACGGTGTGGGGGAAGGTCCCGGTGCCGGAGGGTTCGCCGCAGGGGGAGCGGCGGCTCCTCGTCCGGCCGGGCGGGGTGCGTGTCGTCCCGGGGGCATCGGACGCGTGGACCGTCGAGTCGCGGACCTTCCGCGGCGACCGCGTCGTGGTACGGCTCCGGCCGGCGGACGGGCCGCCGCTGGAGGCGGAGTTCCCGCTGAGCGAGGCGCCGGCGGAGGGGGCCGGGGTGGACGTGCGGTTCGCGGTGGAGGACGTCGTGGTGCTCGGCGACTGACCCGTGTCAGGGCGTGGTGCGCCCGTCGTAGAGCGCGCGCAGCCAGGGCTGCCGGACGGCGGGCAGCCGCGCCAGCGTGCGGCGGAACACCTTCTGGTCCGGCTCGAACAGTCTCCACGGACGGTCGGGCAGCGGGTAGTCGTCGCGGAGGACACCGTCCGGGAGCCTGCCTGACATCGGACGCGGTGACGTCTCGCGGGGGAGGGCGAGGTGTGCCCAGACCTCGGTGGCCAGCGGCACGGCCACCGTGGCGTCGGACGGCGGCTTCCAGGGCTCGCCCGTGCGCGGATGCCGGGGTACGAGGGCGATGTCGGGCACTGCTACGGCAGCGTCGGAGGCACGCAGGCCGGGACCCGCCAGGGCCACGGACTTCGCGGCGGGCCCCGGGGGCAGCAGCCTGGCGACCGCGCGGCCGAGCAGATCCATGACGGGGCCGTCGGGGAGCGTCAGCGGCCGGCCGTCGGAGGCCACCAGGAGATGGGCGAGTGCCGATCCGGCCGCCGCCTGCCACCGGTAGTGCCAGGTGTCCTCCGGTGCGAAGGGAGGTGTGCTGTACGAGTTCCGCGTCATGCTCTCCCAGCCGAGCGGCGGGGGAGCCGGCTCTCCGGCGGGCTCAGGGCGCACGGCGTCCGGTTCGAGCCACACCGCCTGCCATTGAGAGCAGTCGTCGATGCGGGTCGCGACCGGGAGGCCGCACCGCTCGCACGCGAGATTGGGGCCGTCCCGGCCGTCCGGGCCGAAGCAGTCGCCGTCGCACTTCTCGGGAATCAGGACGGTGCCACGTGTGTCGCCCGGTGCGACGACGGTCCGGCCCCGGGCTCCGAAGGAGACCGAGCCCATCGGAGCGAAGACGCCCTGGGCCTCGGCCTCGGCCTCCCCGATCCCCTCCCAGCGCCACGGAGCCCCGGAAGGCGCCGGATCGACGGCGTACGTCCCGGGCTCCATCAGTGGCGGGAGCATCACGTGTCCGACCGATTGATGGGCGTGGGCGGGGAGCGCGACGGGGGACAAGGGTGCGGTCAGCGCGGTGCCGCACCCCCTGCACACGAACACGTCCACGTACTCTCCCCCCGGCCGCCGTACCCTGCGGATTCTCTCTGCGCGGGGTACCGGCGGCCAACGGATTTCCGCCCGGACCGGCCCCGTCCCGCTCGCTACGCCTTCCGGAGCCGTTCCAGTGCCGCCGGGGCGTCGTCGGTCGAGTCCACCAGGGCGATGCGGGAGGCCATCGGGCGGCCGGCGGCCAGGGCTTCCAGGAGGGGCCAGGCAGGGAGGTGTCCGGTCCAGTGGGCGCGGTCGACCAGGACCATCGGCGTGGGCGCGCCCAGGGAGCCGTAGTAGTTCGGGGTGGCGTTCGCGAAGATCTCCTGGACCGTGCCCGCCGCGCCCGGCAGGAAGACGACGCCCGCCGTGGAGCGGGCGAGCAGGCCGTCCTCTCGGAGGGCGTTGGCGAAGTACTTGGCGATGTGCCCGGCGAACGGGTTCGGCGGCTCGTGGCCGTAGAACCAGGTGGGGATGCCGACCGAGTCGCCGCCCCGCGGCCACCGGGCCCGTACCTCGAACGCGGCGCGGGCCCACTCCGTCACCGAGGGGGTGAAGGACGGGGCGGCGGACAGGACGGCGAGGGCCTCCGGGAGCGTCCCGTCGGGGAACGGGGCCAGGTACGCGCCGAGGTTCGCCGCCTCCATCGCGCCCGGTCCGCCGCCGGTCGCGACGGTGAGGCCGGAGCGGGCCAGCGACCTGCCGAGCCGGGCGGCGCCCGCGTACGCCTCGGTGCCCCGGCCCATCGCGTGCCCGCCCATCACGCCGACGACGCGCGTCCCTTCGAGGAGTTCGTCGAGGGCGTCGGAGACGGCGTCGTCGTGGACCGAGCGGAGCATCGAGGAGAAGATGTCGCCGTCGGCCCTGGTCCGTTCGAACCACGCGTACGCGAGGGCGTCGGGCGTCGACTCGTATCCGGCGGTGGTGATGCCGACGTAGAGCTCCTCCGCGGTGTAGAGCCCCGAGCGGTACGGGTCGAACGGCAGGTCGGGGACGGGCGGGAAGACGAGCGCCCCGTCGGCACGCACCTTGGCGGCGGCCTCCGGCTCCATGGGGCAGCCGAGGAAGACGGCGCCGACGGCGGAGGCGGTGAGCAGGGCGAACGTCCGGTCGGTCAGGTCGACGGACTGCACGCGGAGCCCGGCGAGTGCGCCGGGCCGGGTGAGCGCTGCGTCGAACTCGCCGAGCGTGTGGATCTCGCGTCCGTGCCCGCGCGGACCGGGCGGCCGGTGGGCAGGAGGAGGCGTCGCCATGGGCCCACGATAGGGGGCGCCTGCCGATCGGGCCTGACGGGCCGCCCGTCAGGCCGTCAGGGGGAGGGCTGCCAGCTCCGCCACGATCCAGGTGAGCGGCAGGAAGACGGCGACGAGGGCGCCCGCTCGCATGAGGGCCGCCGTGCGCAGCACCGTCGGCGGGGCGCCGAGGCGGAGGAGCGCCTCGGCGGTGTGGGCGCGGCACTGCTTGGACTCGAGGGCCGCCGTGAGGAGCGTCGCCGTGGTGCAGGCCATGACCAGGGCCGCGCCGAGACCGGTGAGCGGCCCGAAGGCGGTGGGGCCCGTGCCCGACGCGTACAGCGCGGCCGCCGCGAGCGTCCCGGAGAGCACCGCGGAGACCACCCCGAGCGGGCGGCCGATACGGCGGGACTCGTCCATGAGGACACGGCCGGCGAGCAGCCGGGTGGCGCCCGGCCGGACGGCCTGGAGGAGCCGGCCGCAGCCGTACGTGAGTCCGGGGCCCGCGAGCGCGAGGCCGAAGGCGGTGAGCACCCAGCCGGCGAGGACGCCCGCCGGGCTGCCGTCGAACCGGCCCGGCAGGGGGAGGTCGTCCCCGGCGCCGCTGCGGCCCGCGTACGTCTCGATGGCGAGGCCGACCGCGACCAGGGCGACGCCCCACGGCAGGCCGGACGGCACCGGCTTCTCGAAGCCCTCCGGCTCGGCGGGAGCGGAGCGCGGGCGCAGCGCGAGGCCCGCCGCCGTGGCGGCGACGACCGGCAGGATCGCGAGCAGGGTGAGGGCGGCGGCGAGCGGCATCGGCTGGTCGGCGGCGAGCAGCTCGGCCGCCGCCCCGTCGAAGGGCAGCCCCGTGATGTCGCCGCGCAGGTGCAGGTAGAACAGGAGCGCGACCATCGAGCCGAGCGTGCAGGCGACGGCCGTCGACGCGGCCGCGACGGCGGTGAGCCGGACGGGGCCGAGCCCGACGGCCGAGAGTCCGGGGCGCGGCCGGGTGCTGGGGTCGGTGCGGGCCACGGCCACGGCGAACTGGACCGTGGCGGCGAGCGGCAGGGCGCACCACAACAGGCGCAGCACGGAGGCCGACGACTGGGCCGGGTGCCCGACGGCGTATCCGAGGGTGCAGAGCAGCAGGAAGCCCACCCCCGCGGCCGCGGCGGCGACGAGGAGCCGCCGCGTCAGGACGAGGGGATGGGTCCCACGGGCTAGACGGAGAGCGAGCACGCGGTGACGCCCTCCGCCCCTGACGCCGGCGGGACGGTGCCGACCCGGCGTCCGTCGAGGAGGGCGACCGTACGGTCGGCGAGCGCCGCCACCTCGCTGTCGTGGGTGGCGAGGAGCACCGTGATGCCGTGCGAGCGGGCCGCGGCGGTCAGGGTGCGCAGGACCTGCGCCCCGTCGGCCCGGTGCAGCGCGGCGGTGGGTTCGTCGGCGAAGAGCACCGACGGGGTGGTGACGAGGGCGCGGGCGATCGCGATCCGCTGGCGCTGGGAGTGGGTGAGCGCGTGCGGGCGCTTGCGGGCGCAGACGCCGATGTCGAGGCGCTCCAGCCATTCGACGGCGGCGGTCTTCGCGGCCCGGTGGGAGGCGCCGCGGAGCAGCAGGGGGAGGGCGACGTTCTCCCAGCCGGTGAGCTCGGGGACGAGGCCCGGCTCGGGGTCGATCCAGCCGAAGCGGTCGCGGCGGAGCCGTTCGCGCTGGGCCTGGCCGAGGGTGTGGACGGGGCTGCTGTTGAACCAGACCTCGCCCTGCTGGGCGACGAGCTGCCCTGAAAGGCAGCGCATGAGGGTCGTCTTGCCGCTGCCCCGGGGGCCGACGAGGGCGAGGATCTCGCCTTCGCGGACGCCGAGGGAGACGCCGCTGAGGGCGTCCGAACCGCCCAGGGCGCAGTGCAGGGAACGCGCCCAGAGCACGTCGTTGTCCGGTGGGGCCATCGCGTACACCTCGATGTCGTCCGATCTGTGTTCCCCCGTCCGGGGGAACGAAGAGACGGGCCTTTCGGTCACTGGCGCCGGGAGGAATCAGGGAGCGGCCAGGGATGCACCGTAAGGATTCAGATCGGTTTGTACGGACAGCACGCGGCCCGGGCATGTCACCATCCACTCGGATGGCGGCATGCCCGGGCCGTTGTCACGCCGTGAGGGCGGCGTGAGGTCCTGTGCCTCGCGGGGCTGCGCCCTGCGGCGAGGTGAGGATCAGAGCTTGGTCCACGCCTCCGTCAGCACCGAGCGCAGGATGCCTTCGATCTCGTCGAAGGTGCCCTGGTCGGCGATGAGCGGCGGGGCCAGCTGGATGACCGGGTCGCCACGGTCGTCGGCCCGGCAATACAGGCCGTTCTCGAAGAGCGCCTTGGAGAGGAAGCCGTAGAGCACGCGCTCCGTCTCCTCGTCCGTGAAGGACTCCTTGGTGACCTTGTCCTTGACGAGCTCGATGCCGTAGAAGAAGCCGTTGCCGCGGACGTCGCCGACGATCGGGAGGTCGTGCAGCTTCTTCAGGGTGTTGAAGAAGTTGCCCTCCTGGTCGAGGACGTGCTGGTTCAGGCCTTCCTTGTCGAAGATGTCGAGGTTGGCGATCGCGACCGCCGACGACACCGGGTGGCCACCGAAGGTGTAGCCGTGGAGGAAGGTGTTGTCGCCCTTGTAGAACGGCTCCGCGATGCGGTCCGAGACGATGCAGGCGCCGATCGGGGAGTAGCCCGAGGTCATGCCCTTGGCGCAGGTGATCATGTCCGGCACGTAGCCGAACTTGTCACAGGCGAACATCGTGCCGAGGCGGCCGAAGGCGCAGATCGTCTCGTCGGAGACGAGCAGCACGTCGTACTGGTCGCAGATCTCGCGGACGCGCTGGAAGTAGCCGGGCGGCGGCGGGAAGCAGCCACCGGCGTTCTGCACGGGCTCCAGGAAGACGGCCGCGACGGTGTCGGCGCCCTCGAAGAGGATCTCCTGCTCGATCTGGTCGGCGGCCCAGCGGCCGAAGGCCTCCGGGTCGTCGCCGTGGATCGGGGCGCGGTAGATGTTGGTGTTCGGCACCTTGTGCGCGCCGGGGACCAGCGGCTCGAAGGGGGCCTTCAGGGCCGGCAGACCCGTGATGGACAGGGCGCCCTGCGGGGTGCCGTGGTAGGCGACCGCACGCGAGATGACCTTGTACTTGGTGTGCTTGCCCTGCAGCTTGAAGTACTGCTTGGCGAGCTTCCACGCGGTCTCGACGGCCTCGCCGCCACCGGTGGTGAAGAACACCTTGTTCAGGTCGCCCGGGGCGTAGTCCGCGAGACGCTCGGCGAGCTCGACGGCCTTGGGGTGGGCGTACGACCACACGGGGAAGAACGCGAGTTCCTTGGCCTGCTTGTACGCGACCTCGGCCAGTTCCTCGCGGCCGTGTCCGGCGTTGACGACGAACAGACCCGCGAGACCGTCGAGGTAGCGCTTGCCCTTGTCGTCGAAGATGTAGGTGCCCTCACCACGCACGATGGTGGGAACGGGCGAGTTCTCGTACGACGACATGCGGGTGAAGTGCATCCACAGGTGGTCGTACGCGGTCTTGGACAGGTCCTGGGTCACGATTATCGAGTTCCCCACATATAGGTCTGCTTCTTGAGTTTGAGGTAGACGAAGCTCTCGGTGGAGCGCACGCCGGGGAGGGTGCGGATGCGCTTGTTGATCACATCCAGCAGGTGGTCGTCGTCCTCGCAGACGACTTCCACCATCAGGTCGAACGAGCCCGCGGTCATCACCACGTACTCGCATTCGGCCATGGCCGTCAGCGCCTCCGCAACCGGATCGAGGTCACCCTCGACGTTGATGCCGACCATCGCCTGGCGCCGGAATCCCACGGTGAGCGGGTCGGTGACGGCGACGATCTGCATGACGCCCTGGTCGAGCAGCTTCTGTACGCGTTGGCGCACCGCGGCTTCGGAGAGGCCGACGGCCTTGCCTATCGCCGCGTAGGGACGGCGACCGTCCTGCTGGAGCTGTTCGATGATTGCCAGGGAGACGGCATCGATCGTCGGGGACGAACCGGTTCCGGTTCTGGAGTCTGTGCTTCGACTGGCCACGGCTTCACTGTGCACCGAGATGGGCAGTCATGCAAGCCCGAAGTGATGAAATTCGTTGTGAGGAGCTCTGGATCTGACTGAATCCGAAGTTGCAGGGGGTCGGGGCTGTTGAAAGCGTCAGTCGAGCGACTAGGCTGAGGTGTCTCACCCATCGGGACGCCGCACGAGGACGTGCGATGTCAGAACCTGACAGGAGGGGTGGCAAGTGACCACCGAGCTGCGCCGGCTGCGTAACTACATCAACGGGGAGTTCCGGGACGCGGCCGACGGCCGCACCATCGAGGTGGTCAACCCGGCCACCGGCGAGGTGTACGCCACCTCCCCGCTCTCCGGCCAGGCCGACGTCGACGCCGCGATGGAGGCCGCCGCGGCGGCCTTCCCCGCGTGGCGCGACAGCATCCCGGCCGAGCGCCAGAAGGTGCTCCTCAAGATCGCCGACGCCTTCGAGGAGCGCGCCGAGGACCTCATCGCCGCCGAGGTGCTGAACACCGGCAAGCCGACCGCCCTTGTCGGGAGCGAGGAGGTACCGCCGATGGTGGACCAGATCCGCTTCTTCGCCGGTGCCGCCCGCATGCTCGAGGGCCGTTCGGCCGGCGAGTACATGGAGGGCATGACCTCGATCGTCCGCCGCGAGCCCGTGGGCGTCTGCGCTCAGGTCGCGCCGTGGAACTACCCGATGATGATGGCCGTGTGGAAGTTCGCCCCGGCCCTCGCGGCGGGAAACACCGTCGTCCTCAAGCCCTCGGACACGACCCCCGCGTCGACCGTCCTGATGGCCGAGATCATCGGGCAGATCGTCCCCAAGGGCGTCTTCAACGTCATCTGCGGTGACCGCGAGACGGGCAAGGCCATGGTCGAGCACCCGACCCCGGCGATGGCCTCCATCACCGGCTCGGTCCGCGCCGGCATGCAGGTCGCCGAGTCGGCGGCCAAGGACGTCAAGCGCGTCCACCTGGAGCTGGGCGGCAAGGCCCCGGTCGTCGTCTTCGAGGACACCGACATCGAGTCGGCCGTCGGGGACATCGCGGTCGCGGGCTTCTTCAACGCCGGCCAGGACTGTACGGCCGCCACCCGCGTCCTCGTCCACGAGTCCATCCACGACGAGTTCGTCGCCGCCCTCGCCAAGGCCGCCGCCGAGACGAAGACCGGCCAGCCGGACGACGAGGACGTGCTCTACGGCCCGCTCAACAACGCCAACCAGCTGAAGCAGGTCACCGGCTTCATCGAGCGCCTCCCGGCCCACGCCAAGGTCGAGGCCGGCGGTCACCGCGTCGGCGACAAGGGCTACTTCTACGCCCCGACCGTCGTCTCCGGCCTCAAGCAGGACGACGAGATCGTCCAGAACGAGGTCTTCGGCCCGGTCATCACCGTGCAGTCCTTCACGGACGAGGCCCAGGCCCTCGCGTACGCCAACGACGTCGAGTACGCCCTGGCCTCCTCCGTCTGGACCAAGGACCACGCGCGCGCGATGCGCATGTCCAAGGCCCTCGACTTCGGCTGTGTGTGGATCAACACCCACATCCCGCTCGTCGCCGAGATGCCCCACGGCGGCTACAAGAAGTCCGGCTACGGCAAGGACCTCTCCGCGTACGGCTTCGAGGACTACACGCGCATCAAGCACGTGATGACC
This sequence comes from Streptomyces sp. NBC_01255, assembly GCF_036226445.1. NCBI lineage: Bacteria > Bacillati > Actinomycetota > Actinomycetes > Kitasatosporales > Streptomycetaceae > Streptomyces > Streptomyces sp. NBC_01255. The sequence goes on along the minus strand of NZ_CP108474.1, from coordinate 2,481,032 downwards.
TCCCTGGGCTGATCGCACCCCGGCGCGTCACACGCGGCCCCGGCATCCTGGTCGACAGGGTGTCGGGGCCGTGCTCTGTCGCTCGACGGAGCGTCCATTGCCGCAGGTGGCCGCCGGTGGGGATGCTGGGGCGGTGAGAGCGATAGCCAGGAACACGATGTCCCGCCGGTCCCTGCTGCGCGGGATCGGCGGTGTCGGGGCGGCCGCGGCGCTCGCCGGGTGCGGGGTGCCCGCCGCCTACGTCGACGAGCGCGACCGGGCCGGCCGCGATCTGTCCGCGCGCGACCGGACGCTCGACTTCGCCAACTGGCCGCTCTACATCGACACCGATGACGACGACACGTCGAAGCGCCCGACCCTGAACGCCTTCCGCGAGCGCACCGGGATCTCCGTCCGCTACACGGAGGAGATCAACGACAACGACGAGTTCTTCGGCAAGATCGGCCCGTCCCTGATGAACCATCAGGAGACCGGCCGCGACCTGATCGTCGTCAGCGACTGGATGGCCGCCCGCTTCGTCCGCCTCGGCTGGGTCCAGGAGATGGACCGCGCGGCCCAGCCCCACGTCGCGAAGCACCTCAACCCGCAGCTGCGTGCGCCCGCGTTCGACGCGGGCCGACTCCACAGCGTGCCCTGGCAGTCCGGGATCACCGGCATCGCGTACAACCGGAAGAAGCTCGGCCGCGAACTCCGCTCCACGAAGGAGCTGTGGGCCGACGACCTGCGCGGCAAGGTCACCCTGCTCTCCGGGCTCGACGAGTCCATGTCCCTGCTCCTCCAGGGCAACGGCGTCGACGTGACCCGGTGGACGCGCGACGACTTCCTCGCCCTGTGCGAGCAGATCGAGGGGCTCGTCCGGAAGAAGCACATCCGCCGCTTCACCGGAAACGACTACATCAAGGACCTGTCCACCGGCGACGTGCTCGCCTGTCAGGCGTACTCCGGCGACGTCATCCAGCTCCAGGCCGACAACCCCGACATCGAGTTCGTCGTCCCCGAGGAGGGCGGCGAACTGTGGGCCGAGTCCCTCATGATCCCCAACCGCGCCCAGCACAAGACCAACGCCGAGAAGCTGATCGACTACTACTACGAGCCCGAGGTCGCCGCCGAACTGGCCGCCTGGGTCAACTACGTCTGCCCCGTGCCGGCCGCGCAGAGCGTCCTCGCGGACTCCGGCGACGAGGAACTGGTCGCCCTCGCCGAGGATCCGCTGATCTTCCCGGACGCCGACATGCGGAGCCGTCTCGCCATCGCCCGCGACATCCGCGCCGACGAGCGGCAGGAGTTCGCGAAGAAGTGGAACGCGATCGTGGGGCTGTGAGCAACGGCTGTGAGCAAGCGGCCGCGAGGAGAGCCGACCCCCGTTTTTGAACACGTTCATGAGGGGCGTACGCTGCCGTCATGAGCGACTCGAACGGGCCGAGAGCCCTTCTCACGCGCATCCGTTACTGGCTGGTCCTCTTCGTGATCTGCCTGGTCCTGAGCGGGGTCACCGCCTTCCCGCTCGTCACCGAAGTCCGTTTCCTCGACGAGGCGTTGGAGTCCTGGGCCGCTCCCGTGGCCGAGCTCTTCCCCGGGCTCGCCGAGTGGATCGCCCGGGTGCGGGGCGGGCTCACCCTCGCCGACGAGCAGGCGCCGTACCTCCTCTACGGGACCGACTGGCTGGCCTTCGCGCACCTCGTCATCGCGGTCGCCTTCTACGGCGTGTACCGCGACCCCGTCCGCAACATCTGGGTCGTCGAGTTCGGGATGATCGCCTGCGCCGGCATCGTCCCGCTCGCCCTGATCTGCGGGCCCATCAGGGGCATTCCCTTCTGGTGGTCGGTCATCGACATGTCCTTCGGCGTCATCGGGATCCTGCCGCTGCTCGTCGTGCGCCGGATGATCAAGCGCCTGGAGGCCGCGACGGTCACGGCGCCGGCGGCCGTACCCGCCTAGCGGCCTCCCGGACCGCCGCCGTCACGCGCTCCAGGGGTACGCCGGCGGTGACGGTCACGCCGAGGGCGGCGACCGGCCCGGCCGGGCCCCGCACCGGGGCCGCCACCGTGATCTCGCCCAGCCGGTGCTCCTCGGCGCAGACCGCGAGGCCCTCCGCGCGGATCCGGGCCAGTTGGGCGGCCAGCGGCCCCGGCGAGACCACCGTGTGGCGGGTGAGGCGGGGGAGTTCCGCCGGGGGAGCGGTGAGCAGGACCTTGCCGTACGCCGTCGCATGGCCCGGCAGCCGCTCCCCGCTCACCAGGCACAGCACGCCCCCGTCGGCGGGGCCGGACAGGACCGCCACGTCCGCGTGGCCGCCCGTCCTGGCGCCGAGCGCCCGCAGCGCGGGCAGCGCCGCGTCGAGGAGGCCACGCGGGCAGGGCGCCGCCGCGCCGAGCGCCCGCAGCCGCAGCCCCAGCCGGTACGTGCCGTCCGCGCCCCGCTCCAGACCGCCCCAGGCGACCAGTTCCCGCACCATGCGCAGGGCCGTCGGCGCCGGGAGTCCCGTCCGCGCCGCGATGTCGGTGAGCCGCAGCGCCGCCGGTCCGCCCCGTGGGGCGTCGAAGGCGTCCAGTACCGAGAAGAGCCGCCCCGCCACGCTCTCGCCCATGTCGCCGACCGTGCCTTTCACTCAGTGGAAGCCCGGACTTCCCGCCCCGCCCGGCCCGTACGAGGCTCAACGCATGAACCTCGGTCTCGCTTCCGACACCCTGCTCTCCACCACCCGGGCCGTCCGGCACCGCCTCGACCTCACCCGGCCCGTGCCCCGCGCGCTCCTGGAGGAGTGCGTGGACCTCGCCGTCCAGGCGCCCACCGGCCGCAACCGGCAGCGCTGGCACTTCGTCATCGTCACCGACCCGGAGCGGCGGGCCGTCCTCGCCGATCTGTGGCGCGCCTCCCTCGCCGCGCCCGGCGCCCACCAGCCGCTGCCCGACCGGGACGTGCGCCGGGCCGAGGTCGCGCCCGGGGTGATGGACCGCGTCTACTCCGGCGTCGGGCACCTGCACCGGCACCTGCACGAGGTCCCCGCGTACGTCATCCCCTGCGTCGAAGGGCGGACCGAGGGCGCCTCCGTCACCCATCAGGCCGGCACCTGGGGGTCGATCCTGCCCGCCGCCTGGAGCTTCATGCTCGCCGCCCGCGAGCGGGGGCTCGGCACGGTGTGGACGACGGGGAACCTGCCGATGGAGCGGGAGTTCGCGCGCTTCCTCGGCATCCCGTACGAGCAGGTGATGCAGGCCGCCTTCATCCCCGTCGCGTACACGATCGGGACCGACTTCCGGCCGGCCCGGCGCATCCCGCGCGAGCAGGTGCTCCACTGGGACGCGTGGTGATCAGCCGGGCATCCCGTACGCCGCCACCATGACGGTCAGCGCCGTCCGGTTCATGTCCTGGCCCTTGGCGATCGTGGCGTTGACGCTGTAGACGAGCGTGCGGCCGCCGCCGCGGGTCGACGCGATGGCCGCGTTGTAGCCCCAGCGGCCGCCCGTCTTGCCCCACACCTCGCGCCCGCCGAGCCGCTTCATCGCCAGACCGGCGGCGTACGCGGCCGGGTCGCCCGACTGCAGGTCAGGGACCTTCGGCAGGGTGAACATCTCCTCCAGGAGCGGCCCGCGCACCACCCGGCCCGCGAACAGTGCCCGCGTGAACCGCTCCAGGTCGGCGGTGGTCGACACGAGGTCGCCGGCCGCCCAGCCGTCCGTCGTCCCCCACACGGAGACGTCCCGCAGCCCGGTCGTCCCGTCGTCGAGCCGCATCGTCTGGTAGCCGTGGTTGTACGGACCGGCGATCCGGGGGTCCTTGCCGGGGAAGTACGTGTCACGGAGGCCGAGCGGGCGCAGGATCCGCCGCTCCACCTGCCGCTCGTACGTGTCGCCCGTGACCCGCTCCACGATCAGACCGGCGATGGTGTACCCGATGTTGAGGTAGTGCTGCTTCGTGCCCGGCCGGAACTCGCGCGGCTTCGCCGTCGCCGAACGGACCATCGCCTCGGGGGTGTGGACCTGGAAGCGGTTCGCGTACCACTCCTCCACGGTCGTGCCCGCGAAGTCGGGGGCCGGGATGCCGTGCGTGTGGTTCAGGAGCTGGCGGACGGTCACCCTGGCGTACCGGCCGGGGATCAGGTCGGGCAGGTACGAGCGGGCCGGCCGGTCCAGGTCGATCCGGCCCTCGGCGGCGAGCTGGAGGACGGTCGCCGCCGTGAAGACCTTCGTCACCGAACCGGCCCGGAAGCGGGCGGCCGGGTCGGCCGGGGCGCCGCTCTCCAGGTCGTGGACGCCCGAACTGCCCTGCCAGGAACCCTCCGTGCCGCCGACCCTGACCAGCGCGGCCGTGGCGTCGGCCCGGGGCAGACCGGCGATCGCGGCCGACATCGCCGCCTCCAGGGAGGGGGCCGAACTCTGAGGTGCGGCGGCGGCCGGGGCGGCGGCCGCGGCCGGGACGATCGCCGGTCCCGCGGCCACCCCCAGGACCAGGGCGGCGGCGAGCAGGGTGCGGGTGGACTTCTTCATGGTCAACTCCCGTGGTGTGAGCCGTTGTTCTCAATGGCTCCATCCTGCTGACCAGCCGAGATCCGCGGATCGCCCGCACCGGCGGTCTTGCGGGGGTCAGTTCCTCGCCGACACGGGGGAGGGGCCGGGGCCCGTACCTCCCCCGGGCGGGGGAGAACCCGCCGCGACCAGGCCCGTCTCGTACGCGCAGATCACCGCCTGGATCCGGTCCCGCAGCCCCAGCTTGGCCAGCACGTTCCCCACATGGGTCTTCACCGTGTGGTCGCTGACCACCAGCTCCGCCGCGATCTCCGCGTTCGACAGGCCGCGCGCGAGCAGCAGCAGCGTCTCCCGCTCGCGGCCCGTCAGCACATCGAGCCGGGGGTCAGGGCCGGCGGCGGTCCGGCGCGGTCCGCCCGCGGTGTACTCCTCCACGAGGCGTCGCGCCACGGACGGCGCAAGCAGCGAGTCGCCCGCCGCCACCACCCGGACCGCGTGCACCAGGTCGTCCCTGCGCACGTCCTTGAGGAGGAAACCGCTCGCCCCCGCGTGCAGCGCCTCGTACACGTACGCGTCGGTGTCGAAGGTCGTCAGGATCACCGTCCGGCAGTCCGACTCCGCGCTGATCGTCCGGCAGGCCTCGATGCCGTCCGTCCGGGGCATCCGGATGTCGAGCAGCGCCACGTCGGGGCTGAGGCGGCGCACCGCGTCCACCGCCTCCGCGCCGTCGCCGGCCTCCGCCACCACCTCGATGTCCGGCTGCGCGTCCAGGATCATCGCGAAGCCGCTGCGGACCAGCTCCTGGTCGTCGGCGACCACCACGCGGATCGTCATGTCCTCACCCCCGTGGTGGAGGGTACGGGGAGCTGCACCCGCACCTCGAAGCCCCGGCCGCCGGGGCCCGGGCCCATCGCCGCCGTGCCGCCGTGTGCGGCTGCCCGCTCCCGGATGCCGACCAGGCCGTGGCCGCCGGATCCCGCCTGCGGGCCGCGCCCATCGTCCGTCACCGTCACACGCAACACCCCCTCCTCATGCGTCAGCCGGACCTCGGCCGTGCGGGCGCGCGCGTGCTTGACCACGTTCGTCAGGGCCTCCTGGACGATCCGGTAGGCGCTCGCGCCGGTCGCCGGGGGGAGGGAGCGGACTCCGCCCTCCGTCGCGTAGGTGACGGTCAGGCCACCGACCCGGACCCGTTCCACCAGCTCGGCGATGCCTCCGAGGTCGGGCTGCGGCTCGCGCGGGGCGGTCCCGCCCTCGGAACCCTCGCGCAGCACCCCCAGCATCTGCCGCAGTTGGGCCATCGCGTCGCGGCCGGTCGCCGAGATCGCCTCGAAGGCGGCCTCGGCGCGCTCCGGGGCCGCCCGTACCGCCACCGGTCCCGCCTCCGCCTGTACGACCATCAGGCTCACCGCGTGCGACAGGATGTCGTGCATCTCCCGTGCGATCCGGGCCCGCTCACGGGCGGCGGCCCGCTCGGCCTCGACACGGTGCTCGCGCTGCCGCGCGTCCTGGAGCCGCCCGAAGACGTACGCGGCACCGAACACGAAGAGGGAGAAGGTGAGTTCACGCATCGACCGGGTGTTGAGCCAGACCGAGACCGGCACCGCGACCACCAGCAGCGCCGCCGTCGTCAGCCGCTTCCACGACGGGGAGAGCGCGGCGATCGTGTAGACGACGACGAGCCCGGTGTACGGCAGCGGCTGCCCCGGCCCCTCCACGGCCAGCCGGTACAGCGCGCTCGCCACCAGGACCGCGAGCAGGACGGCGAGCGGCGCGCGCCGCCGCCAGACCAGCGGCAGCACCATGAGGGTCGTCAGCCCGTACGCGGGCCAGCTCGCCGGCTCCAGCTCGGGCGGGCGCGGTACCACGAACGGCATCGTCATCGCCGCCTGCACGAGGAGCGCGATCCCGATGTCCACGCCCCACGGGTTCGCCGCGCCCCAGCTCCGCGCCCGCTGCCACCCGCCGCGTATCGCCCCCGGTATGTCCCCGGACGTGTCTCCCCGTGCGGTCATTACGGCTTGCGGCCCACCGCGCCGAACTGCGCGACCTCGGCCGCCCCTTCGGAGCGCCAGCGCGCGCAGGACACGATGCCCGGCTCCAGCAGGTCGAGCCCGTCGAGGAAGGAGGCGAACTCGGCCCGGCTGCGGGCGGTGATCGGCGGGGTCGCGTTCTCGTTCCAGAACGCCATGGCGGCCTTGTTGCCCTCGCCGCCGAGCTCCGGCTCCAGCGTCGGGTGGGTCAGGACCAGATAACTGCCGGAGGGGACGGCGTCCATCAGGGTCTTCACGATCGACCGGGCCTCGCCGGTGTCCAGGACGAAGTTGAGGATGCCGAGCATCAGCACCGCGACCGGACGGGACAGGTCGAGCGTCGTGCCGGCGGCCGCCAGGATCTTCTCCGGGTCCTGAGCGTCCGCGTCCACGTACTCGGTGACCCCCTCCGGCGCGCTCGTCAGGAGCGCGCGGGCGTGGGTGAGGACGATCGGGTCGTTGTCGACGTAGACGATCCGCGCGTCGGCGGCCACCCGCTGCGCCACCTCGTGGGTGTTGTCGGCGGTCGGCAGGCCCGTACCGATGTCCAGGAACTGGCGCACGCCCGCGTCGGCGGCCAGATGGGTCACCGCCCGGCCGAGGAACGCCCGGTCCGCGCGGGCGACTTCGCCGATGCTCGGGTAGAAGGCGGTGACCTGGTCGCCGACCGCGCGGTCCACCGGGTAGTTGTCCTTGCCGCCCAGCCAGTAGTTCCACACCCGGGCGTTGTGGGCGATGTCGGTGCGGATCCGGTCGTTCATGCGCGAGCCTTTCGCAGAGCGGCGGCGAGTGCGTCGACCCGGTTCGTGGTGATCGAGTCGACCCCGTTGAAGATCAGCTTACGCATCGTGCGGGTGGTGTCCGCCGTCCAGGCCGAAACGAGCAGACCGTCCCGGTGCACCCGCTCGGTCAGCTCCCGACTCACCAGGCCGAAGCGGTAGTTGAGCCATTTCGGCCGCACCGCGTCGAGCAGCACCCGCCGGGGCGGGGCGAGCGAGGTCCAGGTCAGGGCGATCTCGGCGGACGGGTCGGCCGCCCGCACCTGGAGCATGGCCACGCCCCCCGCGCAGTAGTACACGCGCTCCCCGGCGCCGCACTCCCGCACCGTACCGACGATCGTGCGGACCGAGTCCTCGTTCCCGCCGGGCAGGTCCAGCATCAGACGGTGCGTCCCCGCGGTGATCAGCGCCTCGCGCAGGGTCGGCACGTCGTCGTACGTCAGCTCGCGCAGCTGCTCGTACGAGAGCCGGGACAGCGGCCGGTCGTGGCCCCAGAGCCGCTTGAGGGTGTCGTCGTGGAGGAGGACGGGCACGCCGTCCTTGGTGAGCCGGACGTCGACCTCGATGGCGTCAGCCCCCCGCTCGATCGCCGAGGCGATCGAGGGGAGCGTGTTCTCGCGGACGCGGTACGGGTCGCCGCGGTGAGCTACGGCAGTGACAGGGCGCATGGCCCCATTCTCACCGTCGTCAGCGAGCCAGCCAGCCGTCCGTGTACGTGTCGATCTCGGCGGCGATCCGCGCCTTGCCGGCCGCGTCGAGGAAGGAGGCCTCCACCGCGTTCTTCGCGAGGGCGGCGACACCGCGCTCGTCGAGGCCGAGGAGCCGGGCGGCGACCGCGTACTCGGTGTTGAGGTCCGTGCCGAACATCGGCGGGTCGTCGCTGTTGACCGTGACGAGGACCCCGGCGTCCACCATCTGCCGGATCGGGTGCTCGTCGAGCGTGGCGACGGCCCGCGTGGCGATGTTGGAGGTCGGGCAGACCTCCAGGGCGATGCGGTGCTCGGCCAGGTGGGCGAGGAGCGCCGGGTCCTGGACCGAGCTGGTGCCGTGGCCGATGCGCTCGGCGCCCAGGTCGTTGATCGCGTCCCAGATCGTCTGCGGGCCGGTCGTCTCGCCCGCGTGCGGGACGGAGTGCAGACCGGCGGCGCGCGCCAGGTCGAAGTACGGCTTGAACTGCGGGCGCGGAACACCCACCTCCGGGCCGCCGAGACCGAAGGAGACCAGGCCCTCGGGGCGGATCCCGTCGGTCGTGGCGAGCCGCGCGGTCTCCTCGGCGGAGGCGAGGCCGGCCTCGCCGGGGATGTCGAAGCACCAGCGCAGGATCGTGCCGAACTCGGCCTCGGCCGACTTGCGGGCGTCCTCGATCGCCGCCATGAAGGCGCGCTCGTCGATGCCACGACGGGTGGAGGAGTACGGGGTGATGGTCAGCTCGGCGTACCGGATGTTCTGCCGGGCCATGTCCCGGGCGATCTCGAACGTCAGCAGCCGGACGTCCTCGGGGGTGCGGACCAGATCGACGACCGACAGGTAGACGTCGATGAAGTGCGCGAAGTCCGTGAACGTGAAGTAGTCGGTGAGGGCCTCGGGGTCGGTGGGGACCTTGGAGTCCGGGTGCCGGGCCGCGAGCTCGGCGACGATGCGGGGCGAGGCGGAGCCGACATGGTGGACGTGGAGCTCGGCCTTGGGCAGACCCGCGATGAAGGGATGGAGATCGCTCATCGGGTCATCGTAGGCCGGGCGGTTCCCCCTCAGGGGGGAGGTCGTAACATGGCGTGACCACGATGGGGGAGGCCCATGTCTGACAACCGAGACCAGCCGCAGGGCGGGTACGACCCGGCGGACCCGTGGGCTCCGCCGAACCGCGACGGTGTGGAGCTGAGCAAGCCCGTGACGCCGTCGACCCCGCCCGTACACGACCAGATGACGGTCACGTCCATGCCGGCCGCGAGCGACGTCCCGCCGCCGCCGGTCGCCCCGGGCGGCCCGGCGGCCGCGCCCGGCTACGGCTACCCGGCGGCCACGCCGCCGGCCGGCGCGTACGGCTACCCGGCGGCGAACACCTCCGGCGGCGCGTACGGCTACCCGGCGGCGCCGACGCCCCCGGCCGCTCCCGGGTACGCATACCCGGGATACGGCCAGCCCGGCTGGCAGCAGCCGCAGAACAACGGAATGGCCATCGCCTCGATGGTGCTGGGCATCTGCGGCGTCGTGCTCGCGTTCTGCTCGTACGGCATCCTCGGCCTGATCCTGGGCGGGGTCGCGCTGCCCCTCGGCATCGTGGCGCGCAAGCGGTTCCTGCGGGGCGAGGCGGGCAACAAGGGGCAGGCCGTCGCGGGCATCGCGCTCGGTTCCATCGGCATCGCCCTCGGCCTCGCGGGCATCGGGCTCATCATCTACATCGCGACGCACGCGGACGAGTGGAGCGATTCCGGCGACGACCCCTGGTCGTCGACCGGGACCTTCCTCAGCGCTCCCCGCTGAGCGGCGCGCGCTACCGCGGCGCTGCCGACGACGCAGGGCCCCGCACCTCACGAGGTGCGGGGCCCTGCGTCGTGCTCAGCCGCTACTGCTCAGCCGCTGCTCAGCCGCTACTTCTCAGCCGCTGCTCAGCCGTCGCGCAGCCGGTCCCGGGCCTCCATCAGGGCGAAGCCCAGCAGGTTCAGGCCGCGCCAGCGGGCCGGGTCGTGGGCGCGGGGGTCGTCGGCCGCGAGGCCGATCCCCCAGACGCGGTCCACGGGGCTGGCCTCCACGAGGACACGCGTGCCCGTGCCGAGGAGGTACGCGCGCAGGGCCGCGTTCGAGGAGAACTTGTGGACGCTGCCCTCGACGACGATCCCGAGGCGCTCCCGCTCCCACACCGTCTCGTCGAAGCCGCGCACCAGCCGGCCGGCATTCTTCGCCTCCGCCGGGGTCCGGGCGGCCAGGGCAGCGCGCTCGGCCTCCGCGTCCCCGAAGAGGCGGGCCTTGGCCGCCATCATCCAGTGCTCGGCGGTCGCGTACGACACGCCGTCGACCACGAAGGGTGCGGGCCACCACTGGCTCAGGCAGCTCGCCGATAGCCGCCCGTCGGGGTGCGGGCGGTGGCCCCAGAAGAGCAGCCACTTGACCCTCTCACCCGCGTTGACCTGCTGCGTCAGCTCGCCGACCGTGTTCATGCACGCGAGTGTGGCATCCGCCACGGACACTCCGTACGGAGATTTTCCGGCCACCTCGACACATGGTCGACCGATTCCGTTGCGTAACCAAAAGGCAACAACGGAATCACTTGTTGGGGTGGCATCCTCATGTCAGGATCGGCACTCAATTCGAGCTGGGACAACGGAGAGCGTCATGGGCAACCGCTTCCAGGTGACGGACCGCTTCGCGGACGGCGCACAGTACATCGGCGGACGGCTCCGGGCCGGAACCTCCGATCGAGAACACACGATCATCAACCCCGCGACCGGCGAGGGCATCTACACCTACCGGCTCGCCTCCGTCGCCGACGTGGACGAGGCCGTCGCCGCCGCGAAGGCCGCCTTCCCCGGCTGGTCGGGCGCCACCCCGGGCGAGCGCTCCGACGCCCTCCACCGCTTCGCCGGAGTCCTCGCCGACTGGGCCGAGGACATCGCGCGGGTCGAGTCGCTCCAGGCGGGCAAGCCGCTCCGGCTCACCACCGAGTTCGACGTACCGGGCACCATCGACAACACCGCCTTCTTCGCGGGCGCCGCCCGCCACCTCCAGGGCCAGGCGGCCGCCGAGTACAGCGGCGACCACACCTCGTACATCCGGCGCGAGGCGATCGGCGTCATCGGCTCCATCGCCCCCTGGAACTACCCGCTCCAGATGGCGGCCTGGAAGATCCTCCCGGCGATCGCCGCCGGCAACACGATCGTCCTGAAGCCCGCCGAGATCACCCCGCTGACCTCGCTGATGTTCGCGCAGGCGGCGACCGAGGCCGGTATCCCCGACGGCGTCATCAACATCGTCAGCGGCTCCGGGCGGGTCGTCGGCGAGCACCTCGTCGGTCACCCCGACGTCGTCATGACCTCCTTCACCGGCTCCACCCCGGTCGGCAAGCGCGTTGCCGAGGTCGCCACCGCGACCGTGAAGCGGCTCCACCTCGAACTGGGCGGCAAGGCCCCCTTCGTCGTCTTCGACGACGCCGACCTGGAGGCCGCCGCGAACGGGGCCGTCGCCGCCTCCCTCATCAACACCGGCCAGGACTGCACCGCCGCCACCCGCGCCTACGTCCAGCGCCCGCTCTTCGACGCCTTCGTCGCCCGCGTCGCCGAGCTGATGGAGACGGTCCGCGTCGGCGACCCCTTCGACGCCGCCACCGACCTCGGCCCGCTGGTCAGCCACGCCCAGCGCGACAGCGTCGCCGGCTTCGTCGAGCGCGCCCGCGGCTACGCCACCGTCGTGGCGGGCGGCGAGATCCCGGGGGGTGACCTGAAGGACGGTGCGTACTATCGTCCGACTCTGATCACCGGCGCCGCGCAGGACAGCGAGGTCGTGCAGTCGGAGATCTTCGGCCCGGTCCTGGTGGCCCTGCCCTTCGACAGCGACGACGAGGGTATCCGGCTCGCCAACGACACCCCGTACGGCCTCGCCGCCTCCGCCTGGAGCCGTGACGTCTTCCGGGCGAACCGCGCCACGCGGGAGCTCCGGGCGGGTTGCGTCTGGGTCAACGACCACATCCCGATCATCAGCGAGATGCCGCACGGCGGCACCAAGGCTTCGGGATACGGAAAGGACATGTCGGTGTACTCCTTCGAGGAGTACACGCAGGTCAAGCACGTGATGTTCGACAACACCGCGGTGGCCGCGAAGGACTGGCACCGCACGATCTTCGGGGACCGATAGCACTTCGCCGCCCGACCAGCGGCCCACACCCTCCCGAAAGGGCACAGCGCATGGAGCAGTACGAGCCCGAACACCTGTCCGCCGCGCAGCTGGCGGCGGTACAGCGCAGTCTGACGAGTGGCCGGGGTGCCCTCAGCCGTCGTTCGATGCTGCGGGCGGGCGGCGTCGGCGCGCTCACGATCGGCGGTCTCGCCGGTCTGAGCGCCTGTGGCATCCCGCCCGCCAAGCGGGAGGGACAGGGCCCCGCCTCCACCGACGTCTCGGTCAAGGAGAAGAGCCTCGCCTTCTCCAACTGGACCGAGTACATGGACATCAGCGAGGACGAGAAGTCCCGTCCGACGCTGGAGGCGTTCGCGAAACGCACCGGGATCAAGGTCAAGTACACCGAGGACATCAACGACAACGTCGAGTTCTTCGGCAAGATCAAGCCGCAGCTCGCGGCCGGTCAGAACACCGGCCGCGACCTGATCTGCGTCACCGACTGGCTCGCCGCCCGGATGATCCGGCTCGGCTGGGCGCAGAAGCTCGACCCGGCGAACCTGCCCAACGCGTACGCGAACCTCTCCGCCCAGTTCCGGCGCCCCGACTGGGACCCGGGCCGCGCCTACTCGTACCCGTGGACGGGCATCTCCACCGTCATCGCGTACAACGCGAAGGCGACCGGCGGCAAGAAGGTCGACTCGGTCACCCAGCTCCTGGACGACCCCTCCCTCAAGGGCCGGGTCGGCTTCCTCACCGAGATGCGCGACACCGTCGGCATGACCCTGCTCGACATGGGCAAGGACCCGGGGAAGTTCACCGACGCCGAGTACGACGAGGCGATAGGCCGGCTCCAGAAGGGCGTCGACAAGAAGCAGATCCGCCGCTTCACCGGCAACGACTACACCTCCGACCTGGACAAGGGCGACCTGGCGGCCTGCCTCGCCTGGGCCGGTGACGTCATCCAGCTCCAGGCGGACAACCCGGACATCAAGTTCGCCATCCCGTCCGCCGGATACATCACCTCCAGCGACAACCTGATGGTCCCCGCCCAGGCCACGCACAAGACCAACGCCGAGAAGCTCATCGACTACTACTACGAGCTTCCCGTCGCCGCGCAGCTCGCCGCGTACATCAACTACGTCTGCCCCGTCGACGGGGTCAAGGACGAGCTCGCCAAGATCGACCCCGAGCTCGCGAACAACACGCTGATCCTCCCGGACAAGGCCATGGCCAAGAAGTCGCGCGCCTTCCGTTCGCTCACCAGCGCGGAGGAGACGGCGTACGAGGAGAAGTTCGCCAAGCTCATCGGCGCCTGAGCCCGACGTCGTCCACCTCTCTCAACTCCCTGGGACAGCAACCCATGACTGACAAGACTGCTCACACCGGAAAGAACACTGGCGGCGGCGACGTCCGTCTCACCGGGATCAGCAAGGCGTACGGCTCCTTCACCGCCGTCCACCCGCTCGACCTGACCGTCCCGCAGGGCTCCTTCTTCGCCCTGCTCGGCGCCTCCGGCTGCGGCAAGACCACCACGCTGCGCATGATCGCCGGCCTGGAGGACCCGAGCACCGGCACCATCTTCCTCGGCGACAAGGACGTCACGGACCTCCCGCCGTACAAGCGGCCGGTCAACACCGTCTTCCAGTCCTACGCGCTCTTCCCGCACATGGACATCACCGAGAACATCGCCTTCGGTCTGCGCCGGCGCGGCATCAAGTCGGTGAAGAAGCAGGTCGACGACATGCTGGAGCTCGTCCAGCTCGGCGACAAGGCCCGCCACAAGCCGCACCAGCTCTCCGGCGGCCAGCAGCAGCGCGTCGCCGTGGCCCGCGCGCTCATCAACCACCCGCAGGTCCTCCTTCTCGACGAGCCGCTCGGCGCGCTCGACCTCAAGCTGCGCCGCCAGATGCAGCTGGAGCTCAAGCGGATCCAGACCGAGGTCGGCATCACCTTCGTCCACGTCACCCACGACCAGGAGGAGGCCATGACCATGGCCGACCAGGTCGCGGTGATGAACGGCGGCCGGGTCGAGCAGCTCGGCGCCCCCGCCGACCTGTACGAGAACCCGCAGACCACCTTCGTCGCCAACTTCCTCGGCACCTCGAACCTCATCGAGGCCGAGGTCCTGGAGACCGGCGGCGCCGACGTCCTCGTCACCGCAGGCGGCGGCAAGCTCCGGGTCCCCGGCGACCGCTGTACCTCCGCCGTCCGCCAGGGCGGCAAGGTGCTCGTCGGCGTCCGCCCCGAGAAGATCTCGCTCGCGCACGCCGACGACGCGGGCTCGATAGCCGACGGCCGCAACCGGGTCACCGGCCGGATCGCCGACTCCTCCTTCATCGGCGTCTCCACGCAGTACGTGGTGAACTCGCCGGCGGGCGCGGAGCTCCAGGTGTACGAGCAGAACATCGAGCGTGACACGCGCCTCGTCCCCGGCGCCGAGGTCGTCCTGCACTGGAACCCGGCGCACACCTTCGGGCTCGACGCGGCGCAGGACATCGACGCGGGTGTGGAGACGGTGGAGGACGCCGGATGAGTACGTCCACCCTGACGAAGGAGGAGGCGCCGCAGCCGGTCAAGGCTCCGGTGCCGCGCAAGCCCTCCACCCGCAAGCGGCTCGTCCCGTACTGGCTGCTGCTGCCCGGCATCATCTGGCTGGTCGTCTTCTTCGCGCTGCCGCTGGTCTACCAGGCGTCGACCTCGATCCAGACCGGCTCCCTGGAGCAGGGCTTCCAGGTCACCTGGCACTTCCAGACCTACTGGGACGCCTTCACCGAGTACTGGCCGCAGTTCGTCCGCTCCCTGCTGTACGCCGGGACCGCGACCCTGCTGTGCCTGCTGCTCGGCTACCCGCTGGCGTACCTGATCGCCTTCAAGGCCGGCCGCTGGCGCAACCTGCTCCTGGTCCTCGTCATCGCCCCGTTCTTCACCAGCTTCCTGATCCGGACGCTCGCGTGGAAGACGATCCTGGCGGACGACAGCGTCGTCGTCGACGTGCTGAACGCGCTGCACGTCCTCGACGTGACCAGCTGGCTCGGCTGGACCGAGGGCGAGCGCGTGCTCGCCACGCCGATGGCCGTGGTCTGCGGTCTCACGTACAACTTCCTGCCGTTCATGATCCTGCCCCTGTACACCTCCCTGGAGCGGATCGACGGCCGGCTGCACGAGGCCGCGCAGGACCTGTACGCCTCCCCGGCGACGACCTTCCGCAAGGTGACCTTCCCGCTGTCGATGCCCGGCGTCGTCTCCGGCACCCTGCTCACCTTCATCCCGGCCAGCGGCGACTACGTCAACGCCGAACTGCTCGGCTCGACGGACACCAAGATGGTCGGCAACGTCATCCAGTCGCAGTTCCTGCGGGTCCTCGACTACCCGACGGCGGCCGCGCTCTCCTTCATCCTCATGGCGATCGTGCTGGTCATGGTCACCGTCTACATCCGCAAGGCCGGAACGGAGGACTTGGTCTGATGGGGATGATGCGTTGGATCCGCCGGAACCTCGTCGTCATCGCGGGCCTGCTCACGCTCGCGTACATGATCCTGCCGAACATCGTCGTGATGGTGTTCTCGTTCAACAAGCCGAACGGGCGCTTCAACTACTCCTGGCAGCGCTTCTCCCTGGACGCCTGGAAGGACCCGTGCGGCGTCGCCGACATGTGCGAGTCGCTCTCCCTCTCGCTCCAGCTCGCCGCCTGGGCCACCGTCGGCGCCCTCGTCCTCGGCACGATGATCGCCTTCGCGCTCGTCCGCTACCGCTTCCGGGCGCGCGGCGCGATCAACTCGCTCATCTTCCTGCCGATGGCGATGCCCGAGGTCGTCATGGCCGCCTCGCTGCTCACGCTCTTCCTCAACATGGGGATCGAGCTGGGCTTCTGGACGGTCCTGATCGCCCACATCATGTTCTGTCTGTCGTT
Source organism: Streptomyces sp. NBC_01255 (assembly GCF_036226445.1). NCBI lineage: Bacteria > Bacillati > Actinomycetota > Actinomycetes > Kitasatosporales > Streptomycetaceae > Streptomyces > Streptomyces sp. NBC_01255. The sequence goes on along the minus strand of NZ_CP108474.1, from coordinate 2,465,017 downwards.
CGTCGTGACGGCGGTCAAGGCCCGGGTCATGTCCATGGACCCGCGCCTCGAGGAGGCCGCCCGCGACCTCTACGCGGGCCCCGTGCAGACCTTCCTGCGCGTGACGCTCCCGATCGCCGCACCCGGCATCGCCGCCGGCGCGCTGCTCGCCTTCGCGCTCTCGTTCGACGACTTCATCATCACCAACTTCAACGCGGGCTCCACCGTCACCTTCCCCATGTTCGTCTGGGGCTCGGCGCAGCGTGGAACCCCCGTTCAGATCAACGTCATCGGCACCGCGATGTTCGTCCTCGCGGTACTGATGGTGGTGGCCGGGCAAATCATTACGAACCGGCGCAAGAAAACAGCAACAGCCTGAGCAATAGGCAGCTCAGGCACCGAAGGAGTTGGAAACCATGGCCCCAGCTGCCATGCGTCTCGCTGCACAATCTCTCTCCGACGCCCAGCCCGTCCCCTTCTGGCTGGAAGATCCCGGCAAGCCCGGAGCCCTGCCCGCCCTCACCGGCACCGAGAAGTGCGATCTCCTCGTCGTCGGCGGCGGCTACAGCGGACTGTGGACCGCGCTCCTCGCCAAGGAGCGCGAACCCTCCAGGGACGTCGTACTGATCGAAGGGCGCGAGGTGGGCTGGGCCGCCTCGGGCCGCAACGGAGGCTTCTGCGCCGCCTCCCTCACCCACGGCTTCGGCAACGGGCTCGCCCGCTGGCCGGGCGAGCTGCCGAAGCTGGAGGAGCTCGGCGAGCGCAACCTCGACGGGATCGAGGAGGCGGTCGCCCGCTACTCGCTGGACTGCGACTTCGAGCGCACCGGCGAGATCGACGTGGCCACCGAGCCGTACCAGGTCGAGGAACTCCACGAGATGTACGAGGAGATCGAGCGCCTCGGTCTCGCGGACGGCCTCGAACTCCTCGACCGGGACGCCGTCCGGGCCGAGGTCGACTCGCCGACTTTCCTCGGCGGCCTCTGGGACCGCCGCGGCGTGGCCATGCTCAACCCGGCCAAGCTGGCCTGGGGCCTGAAGAAGGCGTGCCTCGACCTGGGCGTCCGGATCTTCGAGAACACCCCCGGCCTGGAGCTGGTCTCCGTCGGCGCCGGCATGGGCGTGCGCACGCCGTACGGCCGGGTCCTCGCCCGCCGGGTCGCGCTCGGCACCAACGTGTTCCCGTCGCTGGTCAAGCGGGTCCGGCCGTACACCGTCCCGGTGTACGACTACGCCCTCATGACCGAGCCGCTCAGCCCCGAGCAGCTCGCCTCCGTCGGCTGGAAGAACCGGCAGGGCCTGGGCGACTCCGCCAACCAGTTCCACTACTTCCGGATCACGGCCGACAACCGCATCCTGTGGGGCGGCTACGACGCGATCTACCCCTACGGCGGCAAGCTCGACGCCGAGATGGACCAGCGCCCGGAGACGTACCTCAAGCTCGCCGAGCACTTCTTCCGCTGCTTCCCGCAGCTGGAGGGCCTGCGCTTCAGCCACGCCTGGGGCGGCGCGATCGACACCTGCTCGCGCTTCTCGGCCTTCTTCGGTACGGCGTACCAGGGCAAGGTCGCGTACGCGGCCGGGTTCACCGGCCTCGGCGTCGGCGCGACCCGCTTCGGCGGGGACGTCATGCTCGACCTGCTCGCCGGGGAGCGCACCGAGCGCACGGAGCTGGACATGGTCCGCTCGAAGCCGCTGCCGTTCCCGCCCGAGCCGATCGCCTGGGCCGGCATCGGCATCACCAAGTGGTCGATGGCCCGCGCCGACGAGAACGGCGGCCGGCGCAACCTCTGGCTGAAGACGATGGACAAGCTGGGGCTCGGCTTCGACAGCTAGTCACGGATCGGTCGCTTCGGTACGGGGGCGGGGTCACGGCTTCTGCCGCGGCCCCGTCTCGCCGTTCCCGCCCGCCGTGGCCATCTCGCCCTCGCCCTCCGTGTCGACGTGCGGCAGGATCCTGTCCAGCCAGCGCGGGGTCCACCAGGCCCACTTCCCGAGCAGGGTCATCACCGCGGGCACGAGCAGCAGCCGCGCGACCGTCGCGTCGATGAGTACGCTCGCGGCCAGACCGAGCCCCATCATCTTCACCACGATGCTGTCGTTGAGGATGAAGGCCGCGAAGACGCTCACCATGATGAGCGCCGCGCAGGTGATGACGCGCGCGGTGATCTCCAGGGCGTGGGCCACGCTCGCCTTCGCGTCGCCGGTGCGCAGCCACGCCTCGTGGACCCGGGACAGCAGGAAGATCTCGTAGTCCATGCTCAGGCCGAAGACGATGGCGAACATCATCATCGGCACGTAGCTCTCGATGGGCACGTCGCCGGAGACGCCGAGCGCCGGGCCGCCCCAGCCCCACTGGAAGACGGCGACGACGACGCCGTACGAGGCGGCGATGGACAGCAGGTTGAGCACCGCCGCCTTGGCGGCGACGATCGGGCCGCGGAAGACGACCAGGATGACGAGGAACGCCAGCGCGACGACCACGGCGATGATGAGCAGCAGCCGGCTGGAGACGATGTCGAGGAAGTCCACCTGCGCGGCGGTGGTGCCGGTGACGTACGTGGCCGCGGTGGTGCCGTCGACCGCCTGGGGGAGGACGTCGTCGGCCAGGTGGTTGGTCAGCGACGTGGTCTTCTCGTCCTGCGGGGCGGCGACCGAGTAGGCCGTGGCGATCAGGACGTCGCCGTCCGAGGTCGGTGTGAGCGGGGTGATCAGGACGGCGTCGGGCACGCCGGTGAGCGCCTTCTGGGCCTGGCTCGCGAGCGCGGAGCGGTCGGCCGCGGGGACGGAGGTCTGGTCGATCACCAACGTCAGCGGCCCGTTGGAGCCGGGTCCGAAGGCGGTGGACATCAGATCGAAGGCGCGCCGGTCGGTGAAGGACTTCGGGTCCGCGCCGTCGCCGATGTGCCCGAGCTGGATGGAGAACAGGGGGATGGCCAGCACGACGAGGACGACGACGCCCGAGGTCAGGAACCACCAGGGGCGGCGCTCCACGCGCAGGGCGTAGCGGTGCCAGGTGCCGTGCGCCTCGCCGGTCGTCTCGTCGGTCTCGGCGACGGGAGCGCGCAGATGCAGCCGGTCGATGTGGCGGCCGATGAGCCCGAGCATCGCCGGAACGAGCGTGAGGGCTCCGGCGACGGCCGTGACGACGGTGGAGGTCGCGGCGAGGCCGAGCAGTCCGATGAAGCTCAGTCCGGAGACCCACAGTCCGCCGAGCGCGATGACGACGGTGCAGCCCGAGACGAGGACGGCCCGCCCGCTGGTCGCGGTGGCGAGGCCGGCCGCCTCGACCGGATCTCGGCCGTTCATCAGGAGCTGCCGGTGCCGGGTGATCAGGAAGAGCGCGTAGTCGATGCCGACGCCGATGCCGATCATCGTGGCCAGGGTGGGGGAGACGGTCGCGAAGTTCCACACCGCGGCGAGGAGGCCGAGGATCGCGAGGCCGCAGACGGCCGCCACCAGGGCGGTGACCAGGGGGAGCACGGCGGCGATCAGGCTGCCGAAGCCGATGATCAGCACGATGATCGCGACGCCGAACCCGATCGCCTCGCTCGTCCGGTCGTCCGCCTCGGGCCGGGCCAGTTCACCCAGCGACCCGCCGTACTCGACCTGGACCCCGGCGGCGCGCAGGGGCTCCACGGCGCTGTCCACACCGGTCAGGTAGTCGTCGCCGAGGGTGCCGGGCTGCACGTCGAAACGGACGGTGATGTAGCCGGTCTTCCCGTCGGTGGACAGCGGGCCGACGTTCGGGGTGCCCGGGGGAGGGGAGGGCGGCGGGGTGCCGGACGCCGGCAGCGGGCTCGTGGCGTTCAGGACGTGCGGGAGCTTCTTCAGCGAGTCCACGGCGGACGAGACCTGATCGCCGACGTCGGTCAGCGGCTTCGCGCCGTCGTAGAGCACCACCTGGGCGCTGTAGCCGCCGGCGGCGGGCTCGTGCGCACGCAGGACGTCGAGCCCCTCCTGGGACTGGGTGCCCGGCAGCGAGTAGTTGTCGGAGTACTCGCCGCCGTACGCGTGGTTCAGCCCCACCAGGGCGCCAAGCGCCACGACCCAGGCGACAAGGACGACGACGAAGTGACGGGCCGACCACTCGCCGAGACGCCGCAGCAGCCCCTTGCCCGAGCGACGTGCGCCGTTCGGTGCAGGCGCTCCGGCACCACCCGATGACTGCGGATACGGCATGGGTACTCCCGTGGCGAGGGCGGCGATACCGGGCGGAGGCCCATACGAACACGTGGGGAAGGGCGAGCGAGGGAAGCTGTCGACCAGGCCCGGCGCCGTCCACCCGATCGGACCCTTGCCATGTGACGCAGATCACTGCCTCCTGATGACGTGAAGTCGCGTAAGAGAAGGCGTCGACCCCGCTCTCTCCGGGTGGACACCGTGTCCACACGGAAGGAGACCGTTGCGATGACTGGTACGGGGGCCACTGGCGCCAGGAGTGCCGTGGAGTGGCTGGCATCGGTGGCGCCGGATCCCGACGCCTGCCGGTGGGAGTGGGAGCGCAACCCTCACGGGGTCGCGCTGCTGCCCGCCGGCAGGCGCTGGGACGTGCTGATCCTGCCGGGGGAGCTCGGCTATCCCGCCCTCGACGTGCTGAGCCGCCTGGTGGACCGGCCGGGACCGGTCCTCGCCGACTTCGGCGACGCCCGGATCGGCTTCTTCGTCCCGCCGGGCACCGCCGCCCGCTGGCTCGGCACCGGGGTGCGCGGCGTGGGCGCCGGCGCCTGGATCGTCGTCCCGTACCCGGGGCGGGCGACCGGTGGTGTCCGCTGGCTGGTGGCGCCGGACGGGATGGGCACCCTCAACGACACCTCGCTGCTCGAACTGGCGATGCACGAGGCGGCGGGCCGACTGGCCAGGGGTGACGGGGGAACGCCCGGCGCCTGACGCGAGTCGCGGGCAAGTCCCGCGCGAGACAGAGGTCTTGACCACTTGATTGGTCTGGACCATGCTGTGGCGCGCTCCACCTCGATTCCCCCACCCCCGGAGGCAGTTGTGGACCGCACCAGACCCCTCACCCTGCTGCTGGCGGGCGCCCTCGCCGCCGGCGGACTCATGGCACTCACCCCCGCGGCCGCCCTGGCCGCCGACGCCGAACTCGCCCGCAACGGCGGCTTCGAGGCCGGCCTCGACGGCTGGAACTGCACGGCGGGCAGCGGTGCCGTCGTCTCGTCGCCCGTACACGGCGGGACGAAGGCGCTCCAGGCCACCCCGGCCGGCAGCGACAACGCCAAGTGCTCCCAGACCGTCACCGTCAAACCCAACTCCTCGTACGAGCTGAGCGGCTGGGTCCGCGGCAGTTACGTCTACCTCGGCGCCTCCGGCACCGGCACCACCGACGTCTCCACCTGGACGGGCTCCGCCCCCGACTGGCAGCGGCTCTCGACCAGGTTCACGACGGGCGCCTCGACCACCTCGGTCACGATCTACACCCACGGCTGGTACGGCACCCCCGCCTACCAGGCCGACGACCTCTCCCTCTTCGGCCCCGGCGGTGACCCGGTCCAGCTCCCGGCCGCCCCCACCGGACTCGCCGCGGGCTCCCCGACCTCCACCACGGTGCCGCTGACCTGGACCGCGGTCTCCGGGGCCACCTCGTACAACGTCTACCGGGGCACCACGAAGATCCAGACGGTCACCGGCACCTCGGCCACCGCGACCGGGCTGACGGCCTCCACCCCGTACACCTTCCAGGTCGCCGCGGTGAACAGCGCGGGAGAGTCCCCGAAGTCGGCCGCCGTCACCGCCACGACGACCAGCGGCGGCGGGGGCGACAACCCCGGCCTGCCCGCGCACGCCCTCGTCGGCTACCTGCACGCCAGCTTCGCCAACGGCTCCGGCTACACCCGCATGGCCGACGTCCCCGACTCCTGGGACGTCATCAACCTCGCCTTCGGCGAACCCACCTCGGTGACCTCGGGCGACATCCGCTTCTCCCTCTGCCCCGCCACCGAATGCCCGAACGTCGAATCCGTCGCGGACTTCAAGGCGGCGATCAAGGCCAAGCAGGCCGCCGGCAAGAAGGTCCTCATCTCCATCGGCGGCCAGAACGGCCAGGTCCAGCTCTCCACCACCGCCGCCCGCGACACCTTCGTCTCCTCCGTCTCGAAGATCATCGACGAGTACGGCCTCGACGGCCTCGACATCGACTTCGAGGGCCACTCCCTCTCGCTCCAGACCGGCGACACCGACTTCCGGAACCCGACGAGCCCCGTCATCGTCAACCTGATCCAGGCGGTCAAGACCCTCAAGGCCAAGTACGGCTCCGGCTTCGTCCTGACGATGGCCCCGGAGACCTTCTTCGTCCAGCTCGGCTACCAGTACTACGGCTCCGGCCCCTGGGGCGGCCAGGACCCGCGCGCGGGCGCCTACCTCCCGGTCATCCACGCCCTGCGCGACGACCTCACTCTGCTCCACGTCCAGGACTACAACTCGGGCTCCATCATGGGGCTGGACAACCAGTACCACTCGATGGGCGGCGCCGACTTCCACATCGCCATGACCGACATGCTGCTCACCGGCTTCCCGGTCGCGGGCAACACCGACCGCGTCTTCCCGGCACTCCGCCCCGAACAGGTGGCCATCGGCCTCCCGGCCTCCACCCAGGCGGGCAACGGCCACACGGCACCGGCCGAGGTGAACAAGGCCCTCAACTGCCTGACGAAGAAGACGGACTGCGGCACCTACCAGACCCACGGCACCTGGCCGGCGCTGCGCGGCCTGATGACCTGGTCGATCAACTGGGACCGCTACAACCAGTGGGCGTTCTCGAAGAACTTCGATTCGTACACGTGGAGCTGACCGCCAGGATCAGCACCCCCAGGCACAGACTGGCCAGCACGTCCAGGGGCCAGTGGTAGCCGCGCAGGATCAGTCCGGTCCCCGTCACCGCCGTCAGCACGGCGGCGACGGGGATCAGCCGGTTCGAGACGAGGAAGGCCGCGCCGAAGTAGGCGACCATCGCGGTGGCCGTGTGGCCGGAGGGGTAGTAGCCCTGAGCCCACGGCTCCAGCGGGCCGGGCCGGGCCGTCCACTCCTTCAGCGGAATCACCAGGAGAGGTACGAGGGCCATCGCGAGCCCCGCGTACAGGGCGGCGAGCCGGCGGCCGCGCCACACCGCGTACGCCATCGCGCAGACGAGGACCGGCAGGGCGACCGTCATGTTGCCGAGGTCGGAGGCGAGTTCGCTCAGCGTGCGGGGGACCGAGTCCACCAGCGAACGGGACACCCGCTCGTCGAGCCTGGCCAAGGGGCCGTGGACGAGCACCTGCCAGGTCACGACGACGAGGGCGACGAGCGCCGAGAAGAGAGCCGGCCGCCCTGGAACAGGGGGGGTGGTTCCAGGGCGGCCGAGGGGATCGGGCTGCCGCGCGCCCCGGGGGGTTTGGGGCGGGCGGCCATCCGATCGGTGAGGAGTCCCGGAGCACGAGGCTCCAGCGGTGTGCGCCGAGGCGCGGTGTGGGCGGGGCTGGGGAGGCTCCGCCCGGGGTGTTTCTCTCATCTGCAGAAACCGTACGTCAGAGAAGAGGGGGCCGACAGCGGGAAGGGCATCCCGCCATCGGCCCCCCACAGAGTCTTCACACCGTGTGTGAGAACACCGTGTGTGAGAACAGGGTCCGTTCGACTCAGATCTGGGCGAACGCGTTCTCGATGACGTCGAGGCCCTCGTTGAGCAGGTCCTCGCCGATGACCAGCGGCGGCAGGAAGCGCAGCACGTTGCCGTAGGTGCCACAGGTCAGGACCAGCACGCCCTCGGCGTGGCAGGCCTTCGCCAGGGCGCCCGCGGCCTCCGCGAACGGCTCCTTGGTCGCCGGGTCCTTGACGAGCTCGATGGCGATCATGGCGCCGCGGCCGCGGATGTCGCCGATGATCGGGAACTTCTCCTGCATGGCGGTGAGGCGGGCCTTCATGACCTCCTCGATGCGCTGCGCCTTGCCGTTGAGGTCCAGCTCCTTCATCGTCTCGATGGAGCCGAGCGCACCGGCGCAGGCGACCGGGTTGCCACCGTAGGTGCCGCCCAGACCGCCGCCGTGGACGGAGTCCATGATCTCGGCGCGACCGGTGACGGCGGCGAGCGGCAGACCGCCCGCGATGCCCTTGGCGGTGGTGATGAGGTCCGGGACGATGCCCTCGTCCTCACACGCGAACCACTGGCCCGTGCGGCAGAAGCCGGACTGGATCTCGTCGGCGACGAAGACGATGCCGTTGTCGTTGGCGAACTTCACGATCGCCGGCAGGAAGCCCTTGGCCGGCTCGATGAAGCCGCCCTCGCCGAGGACCGGCTCGATGATGATCGCGGCGACGTTGTCGGCGCCGATCTGCTTGCTGATCTGGTCGATCGCCTGGGCGGCGGCCTCGGGGCCGCAGTTCTCGGCACCGGTGAGCCAGCGGTAGCCGTAGGCCACCGGCACGCGGTAGACCTCGGGGGCGAACGGACCGAAGCCCTGCTTGTACGGCATGTTCTTCGACGTCAGCGCCATCGTGAGGTTCGTACGGCCGTGGTAGCCGTGGTCGAAGACGACGACGGCCTGGCGCTTGGTGTACGAGCGGGCGATCTTCACCGCGTTCTCGACGGCCTCGGCGCCCGAGTTGAAGAGCGCGGACTTCTTGGCGTGGTCGCCCGGGGTCAGCTCGGCGAGCGCCTCGCAGACCTCCACGTAACCCTCGTACGGCGTCACCATGAAGCAGGTGTGCGTGAAGTCCTGGAGCTGCGCGGAGGCGCGGCGGACGACGGCCTCGGCGGAGGCGCCGACGGAGGTCACGGCGATGCCGGAGCCGAAGTCGATCAGACGGTTGCCGTCGACGTCCTCGATGATGCCGCCACCGGCCCGCTTCGTGAAGACGGGGAGCGTGGAGCCGACGCCACCGGCGACCGTGTCGAGACGACGGGCCTGAAGCTCCAGCGACTTCGGACCGGGGATGGCGGTGACGACGCGCCGCTCCTGCGGGACAGCGTTCATGCGGGGCTCCTGGGGGTGTTCTGGACGCACTTGCGGGTTTCCTCCGCAGGCTAGGCGCGGGGGAGGGGGTGCGGCATGCGCCGATCGGGAGTGATCGCGGGTGTGCCGTTGTCCGGGATGGACATGGCGGCTCCGTTTCCACCTCCAAGGGTGACCGTTTCCGCCACTCGGCGGCGATCGCCCGTACGGGTGGGCGAAACCCCTCCGGGGCGCTCCCGGCCCACTAGATTGACGGGGGCACAGACGCGGCGACCTGGCTGGTCAGGGGGCAGGGGTACATGGAGACCGACGGCACGTACGAGTCACGCGACACCAGGGGAGGCGCGGTACCCCGCCCGGCGGGACCGCCGACGGGTGCCCAGTCCCACCAGGTGCCCTCGACAGCCCCGCAGGTCCCTCCGGCGCCGCCGGCCTACGAGGTTCGCCCCGCCGCCCCCACGTATCCGGCCGCGCCGAGCGTCCCGCCCTTGCCGTCCGTCGCTCCCGGGGCGCCGGGAGCGACGGGAGCGCCGGGCTCCTCGCCCGCCGTCGAGTGGCTCGACGCCCCGCGCCCCAAGGCCGGACTCGGCATCTGGCGTTTCCGGCACGTCCCGCCGCCCGAGGGACCCGCGCGGCTCGCACCGGTCACCTTCGTCGGGATGCTGATCCCCGTGGCCATCGGACTGGTCATCTGGTCGGCCTGGCAGAACAATGCCCTCCCGTACGCGGACTTCCTGCTGCGCGCCTTCACTCCGAACGACTGGTGGTACGAACTCAGCACCGCGCCGAGGGACTGGGAGGGCGCCGCGGCGCACAGCGTCGCCGACGGTGTCCTCTTCCTCCTTCTCGTGTGGGGGATCGGCACTCTCGGCTCCTGGGGCAAGGTCCCCCGCTACTACCTCGGATGGTGCCGTCCGCCCGTGCGCGCCGCGCTCACGGGAGCGGGGGCGCTGATCGTCCTGGGATTCGTCTTCTCCGAGAACCTCGGCCTCGGGTGGCCCCCGCTGCCCCTCGTCGACCCGGTCGCCTGCCTGGCCGCCCTGGTCACGGGCGGCTGGGACGTCCCCAAGTCGCCGCTCTTCGTCTACCCCATGCGCGTGCTGATCACGGCGGCGGTCGTCTGGCCCTTCGCCCGCGTCGGCGAGTGGTCGGGTCTCTTCCGCGCATGGCGCGCCCGGTCCGCCCCCGGCGCTGCCCCGGCCCCCACCGCCCCGGCCACCCCCGAACCCCCCCGCTCCCAATGGCCCGAGCTCAGGGAAGCGGGCCAGCACCGCGCCGCCGACCTGCTCGCCGGCGAACTGGCCACCGGGCGGATGAACGACGTCGACTGCGCACGGGTCCGCCGCGGCTGGCAGAACACCGACCAGGACGCCAAGCGCCGTGCCGCCCTCGTCGACGCCCTCCTCCGTCAGGGCGCCGCGGCGGACGCGCACCCGTCGGGCGACCGTGACCTGCCGAGCCGTTCCGCCCCCCACGACCTGCTCCTGGGACAGGTCCGGGTGGGACGCTGGGCGGCCGCCGAGCGCACCCCGCGCGCCTACCACGGTGCCGGTCTCGCGCTCGATCCCGGGCTCCTCGGCACCTCCCTCCTCGCTGTGGGCCCCTCCGGCGCGGGCAAGACCCGCTCACTCGTCGCGCCCGTCGTCGAGTCGCTCACCCTCCAGGCGCTCACCGGAGCCGTCGCCGTCGTCGCCGTCGGCGCGGCCGGGGCGCCGCTCGGCCCCGACGAGGCGTACGACGTCGTGGTCCGCATCGGAGACGCCTCCTCCCGGTACGACCTGGACCTGTACGCGGGGGCCACCGACCCGGACGAGGCCGCGGGCTTCCTCGCCGAAGGGCTCGTCGGCGACATGGAAGGCGTGGAGACCCGGCGCGCCGCCACGGTGCTCGCCCAGCTCATCGGCCCCTACCGGGCCGCGTACGGGCGCTTCCCGACCGTCCCGGTCCTGCGGGAACTGCTCGAAGCCCGCCCCGAGGTCCTGGGGGCACTGCTCGACCTGCTGCCGGCCGACGGAGCGCAGGCGATGCGCCGTGAGCTGGAATCCCGGATGCGCCAGGTCGGCACCGCGACCGATGTGGGCCCCGTGCTCGCCGACCGGCTCACCGCCCTCGACCGACCCGTCTTCGCCGAGTTCTTCGGCGGCGGCCGCGACGTGCGGCCGTTCTCCCTCAGGGCCGTCGCCCAGCACCCGATGCGCGTGCGGGTCACCCTGCCGGAAGGCGGCCACGAGGAAGCCGCGCGCCTGCTCAACCGGCTGCTGCTCGCCCAGTTCCAGCAGGTGACCCGGGACCGTGCCGGGAGCGGGCACTTCGCCTGCCTGGTGCTCGACGACGCGGCGGGCGCGCTCACGCCGGGGACCGTGCGGGGCCTTCAACGGCTGCGCCCGCAGAACGCGGGCGTCGTCCTGGCCCTCCGTACCCTCGCGGAGGTGCCCGAGGCGCTGCACGGACCGCTCCTCGCCGGCGTCGGCTGCCGGATGGCCTTCGCCGGGCTCCCCACCTGGGACGGCCGCGCCTTCGCCGAGGCGTGGGGTACCGAACGGGTGGAGACGACCGAGGTGGCCCACCACACCGTCTTCGCCGACCAGCCGATGACCAGGGCGTTCCACGCCCTGCGCAAGCTGGTGACGGGCAAGGCCGTGACCACCGAGGCCGTCACCGTCCGGGAAGTGGAGCGGCAGCGGTGGTCCGCGTCCGATCTCGCTCATGCCGTGCCCCCCGGGCACGCCGTCCTCTCCCTCACCCATGTGCGCGGCGAACACACCCCACCGCTCCTCGTCGAGCTCCGCGGCTGAGCGGGGGTCTTTACGCCCTGGCACAATCGGGGGCGCCGCTCGGCTGAGCGGCGCCCCCTCGCCCAAAGGTCCGACGGTCCCCAATGCCGCCCACCCTCGCCTCGCTCGTGCAGCACTCCGCCCTCAAGCTGATCGTCCGCGCGGGTGAGGACCGCCTCGACACCCCCGTCCGCTGGGCCCACGTCAGCGAGCTGGCCGACCCCGTCCCGTACATGGAGGGCGGCGAGCTCCTGCTCACCACCGCGCTCACGCTGGACGCGGAGGACCTGGACGCGATGCGCCGATACGTGCGGCGGCTGCTCGGCGCGGGTGTCGTCGGGCTCGGGTTCGCCGTCGGCGTCAACTACGAGGCGATCCCGCCGGCCCTGCTCGACGCGGCGCGTGAGGAACACCTGCCGCTCCTGGAGGTGCCGCGCAGGACCCCGTTCCTGGCGATCAGCAAGGCGGTCTCGGCGGCCATCTCCGCCGACCAGTACCGCGCCGTCACGGCCGGTTTCGAGGCCCAGCGCGAGCTGACCCGCGCCGCGCTCGCCGAAGGCCCGGAAGCCGTCGTCGCCCGGCTCGCCGCGCATGTCGACGGCTGGGCCGCGCTGTACGACACCTCCGGCACGGTCGTCGCCGTCTCGCCCGAGTGGGCCGCCCGCCGGGCCGCCCGGCTCACCCCCGACGTGGAGCGGCTGCGCGACCGGCCCGCGCCCGCGAGCGCCGTGGTGGGCGGTACGGACGACCGCGTCGAACTCCAGTCGCTCGGCACCGGTCGGCGCGTGCGGGGCGCGCTCGCGGTCGGCACGGGCGCGCCCCTCGGGACGGCCGAGCGGTACGCGGTGCACTCGGCGATCGCCCTGCTCACCCTCACGACGGAACGTTCACGCTCGCTCCAGGCCGCGGAGCACCGGCTCGGCGCGGCCGTCCTGCGGATGTTGCTCTCGGGGCAGCCGGACCACGCCCGCGCGGTCGCGGGGGACGTGTACGGCGGGCTGCTCGACGCCCCCTTCCGGCTGATCGTCGCCGAACCCGCCGGGGGCGAGCCGGCGGGCGAGGCCTCGCTGCCGGCCCTCGCCGAGACCCTGGAGACGGCCGCCGCCCGGGCCGGCGAGGCTGTGCTCACGGTCCCGGAGAGCGAGGGGCGGCTCGTCGTCCTCGCCGGGGACGGGGGCGCCGTCGTATCGGAGTGCCACGGGTACACGGAGCGGGAGGCGGAGGAGGCCGGCGTCGTCGTCGGGCTCTCGGCCCCGGCCGGTCCGGTCGCCGCGGCGGCCGCGTACAAGCAGGCGGAGCAGGCCCTCGCGGTCGCCCGCCGGCGGGGCCGTGCGCTCGTCGAGCACGAGGAGCTGGCCGCCGGTTCGGTGCTGCCGCTCCTCGCCGACGACGCCGTCCGCGCCTTCGCCGACGGCATGCTCCGCGCGCTGCGGGAGCACGACGCGACGGGCCGCGGCGACCTGGTCGCCTCCCTGCGCGCGTGGCTCTCCCGGCACGGCCAGTGGGACGCGGCGGCGGCGGACCTGGGCGTCCACCGGCACACCCTGCGCTACCGGATGCGGCGCGTGGAGGAGATCCTGGGTCGTTCGCTGGACGACGCGGACGTACGGATGGAGCTGTGGCTGGCGCTGAAGGCGACCGGCGAGGACACGCCCTGACGGCGGTGTCCCGTACGGCCTCCCCCTACTCGCCGATCGCGCCGCCGTCGCCCTGCTGCTTACGGCTCCGCCGCTGGTGGTCGCGGACCACCTCGCCGCCGAGCAGGGTCACCTTGGCCACTCCGCGGACCCAGCGCGGGCCGCCCCGCGCCGCCCACACGACGCAGACGCACCCGCCTACGGCGAGCACCAGGACGCCGATCAGGACCATCAGGATCATGCTTTTCCCCCATGCGCTCATTCGCTGTCGCGGTCGGGGTCATCCTGTCACCACCCGCACCGACAGGCCCTTACCCCCGTTTCATCCGCCCGGATTCCGGCTTCCCTGCCCGAAGGCGGGCAAATTTCTTGGCCTTCGCCGCCTGGACTCCTTACTCTCCTGCACATGACAAGCCCCGCCGTCGACCCGGCCCCCGAGGTGCAGCAGACCACCACCCCCGAACCCCGTACGACCACCGCCGCCGGCACCGCCACCGTCCAGGCCCGCCGGATCACCGGCGCCGTATGGGCCGCGCTCGGCATCGTGTACGTCGTCTGGGGGTCGACCTACCTCGGCATCCGGATCGTCGTGGAGACGGTCCCGCCCTTCCTCTCCGGCGGCGCCCGCTTCGTCACCGCCGGACTGCTCCTGACCGGGATCATCGCCTGGCGGCAGGGCCCCGCCGCCCTCAAGGTGACCCGCCGGCAGCTCGCCTCGGCCGTCCTCGTCGGCCTGCTCCTCATCCTCGGCGGAAACGGCCTCGTCGTCCTCGCCGAGACCTCCATCCCGTCCGGCCTCGCCGCGCTCCTCATCGCCGTCGTCCCCGCCTGGGTCGTCGTCCTCAAGGCCGTCTCCGGCGACCGGCCCACCCTCGGCGGCACCGCCGGCGTGCTCCTCGGCCTCGCGGGCCTCGCCGTCCTGACCCTCCCCGGACTCAGCGGCGACGTGCGGATCGGCGGCGTCCTCCTCGTCGTCGTCGCGACCCTCTGCTGGTCCGTGGGCTCCTTCTCCTCCTCGCGCCTGCCGATGCCGGCCAACCCGTTCACCGCCAGCGCGTACGAGATGATCGCCGGCGGTCTCGCGGGCCTCGCGGTCGGCCTGATCCGCGGCGAGCAGCACGGCTTCGACCTCGCCGAGGTCTCCACCCGCTCCTGGGCCGCCCTCGCCTACCTGGTCGTCTTCGGCTCGCTGATCGCCTTCACCGCGTACGCCTGGCTCCTCCAGGCCGCCCCGATCTCCCTGGTCGCCACCTACGCGTACGTCAATCCCGTGGTCGCCGTCGCCCTCGGCGCGCTCGTTCTGAACGAGGCCCTCACCTGGCCGCTCCTCCTCGGCGGCGCGATCGTCGTGGCCGGCGTCTGGCTGATCGTGTCGACCGAACGACGCAGGTGAGGCGGGCCGGGTGAGAACCGGCGCCGGTGCGGACGGTCTCGCCTGAGGGCGGGGCGGGGGAGTTCTTCGGCCGAAGCGGACAGAGCCGTCACCCCACTACTCCATACCGGACAAGCCCGCCCCCGCCGCCCCGGCCCTACCGTGTGAGGAGAGCGATCGCTCGCACCACCGAAACGGAAAGGGCCGGGACGCAATGACGACCACCCACGCCTTCTGGCTCGCCGGCCGCGAGGCCACCGGCGAGGCCACCTTCGACGTCACGAACTCCTTCGACGGACGTCTGGTCGGCAAGGTCAGCGTGCCCACCGAGGCCCAGGTCGAGGAGGCCGTCGCCGCCGCGCACGCCGTCGTCGACGAGTTCGCCGCGACCCCGGCGCACGTCCGCGCCGCCGCCCTCGACCACGTGTCGAAGCGGCTCGCCGAGCGCACCGAGGAGATCGCTCTCCTGATCTCCGCCGAGAACGGCAAGCCCATCAAGTGGGCCCGCGGCGAGGTCGGCCGTGCCGTCTCCGTCTTCCGTTTCGCCGCCGAGGAGGCCCGCCGCTGGAACGCCGGCGAGGCCCAGCGCCTGGACACCGAGGCCGGCGGCGCGGGCCGCCTCGCCCTCACCCGCCGGATCCCCAAGGGCGTCGTCCTCGGCATCGCGCCGTTCAACTTCCCGCTGAACCTCAGCGCCCACAAGGTCGCCCCGGCCATCGCCGTCGGCGCCCCGATCATCCTCAAGCCGGCCCCGTCGACCCCGATCTCCTCCCTGATCCTGGGCGAGATCCTGGCCGAGACCGAGCTGCCGGCCGGCTCCTGGTCGATCCTGACCGTGCCGAACGACCGCATGCCCGCCCTCGTCAAGGACGAGCGCCTCCCGGTGATCTCCTTCACCGGGTCGGACAAGGTCGGCTACGCCATCCAGGAGTCGGTGCCGCACAAGCACTGCACCCTGGAGCTCGGCGGCAACGCCGCGGCCGTCGTCCTGCCCGACTGGTCCTCCGAGGCCGACCTGGACTGGGCGGCGAGCCGTATCGCCACCTTCTCCAACTACCAGGGCGGCCAGTCCTGCATCTCCGTGCAGCGCGTGATCGCCGACGCCTCGGTCTACGACCGCCTGGTGCCGAAGATCGTCGCCGCCGTCGAGGCCCAGGTCACCGGTGACCCGTCCGACGCCGCCACCGACGTCGGCCCGCTGGTCGACGAGGCCGCCGCGCAGCGCGTCGAGTCCTGGGTCGACGAGGCCGTCGCCGCGGGCGCCAAGCTCCTCACCGGCGGCAAGCGCGAGGGTGCCACCTACGCCCCGACCGTCCTCGCCGAGCTCCCCGAGGGCGTCACCCTGGCCCGCGCCGAGGTCTTCGGCCCGGTCCTCACGATCGCCAAGGTCGACGGCGAGGCCGAGGCCTTCGCCGCGGTCAACGACTCCGACTTCGGCCTCCAGGCGGGCGTCTTCACGCGCGACCTGCAGACCGCCTTCCGCGCCCACCGCGCACTGGAGGTCGGCGGCGTGATCGTCGGCGACGTCCCGTCCTACCGCGCCGACCAGATGCCGTACGGCGGTGCCAAGCGCTCCGGCGTCGGCCGCGAGGGCGTCAAGTTCGCGATGGACGACTACACGTACGAGCGCGTCCTGGTCCTGACGGGCCTCGCGCTGTAAGTCGTACGCCACGAGGCCAGGCGGCCCGAGCCCACTGTGCGGGGGCTCGGGCCGTCTTTCGTCATGCCACGGGCGCGTCGACGAGGCGGACGACCTCGGCCGGCTTCGCGCGGAAGGCCTTGTTCGCCGCGTCCGCCGCCGTCATGTGCGGGGCGACGTCGTGCGCGGCGAGCGCCTCGGCCGAGGCCCAGCGCTCGATCAGGACGAAGCGGTCGGGGTCGTCGGCCACCCGGTGGAGGTCGTACCGCAGGCAGCCCTCCTCCGCCCGTACGAGCGGTGCGAGCGCCTCGAAGGCGGCGACCTGGTCCGCGCCCCTGCCGGGCAGTGTGGCGATGTGGATGATGAGCTTGATCGGCTGCGACATGGCGGGGACCCTACGCGTCGCCACGCCCCGGCGGCCGGGGCGTCTCGTCAGGAGGACACGGCGCGAACGCTCCCTCTCGTCTTTCCGAACCCGTGGAAATCGGGTACGACGGACAGACAGCCCGAGGAGGTGTTCATGTCCGCCCCCACCCAGCGGCCCAAGGTCACGGCACGCGAAGCCCGGCAGACCGCCGAGGCCGCGCGCGAGCAGGACTGGCACAAGCCGAGCTTCGCCAAGGAACTCTTCCTCGGCCGGTTCCGCCTGGACCTCATCCACCCCCACCCGCTCCCCGCCGACGAGGACGTCCGGCGCGGGGAGGCCTTCCTCGCGACCCTCCGGACGTTCTGCGAGACCCGGATCGACGGCGCCCGCATCGAGCGCGAGGCCCGCATCCCCGACGAGACGATCACCGGCCTCAAGGAGATCGGCGCGCTCGGGATGAAGATCGACCCGGCGTACGGCGGTCTCGGCCTCACCCAGCTGTACTACAACCGTGCCCTGGCCCTCGTCGGCTCCGCGAGCCCCGCCGTCGGCGCCCTGCTCTCCGCGCATCAGTCGATCGGCGTACCGCAGCCGCTGAAACTCTTCGGCACGCAGGCCCAGAAGGACGCCTTCCTGCCCCGCCTCGCCCGTACGGACCTCTCCGCCTTCCTCCTCACCGAGCCCGACGTCGGCTCCGACCCGGCCCGCCTCGCCACCACCGCCGTGCCGGAGGACGGCGACGGGGACGACACGTACGTCCTCGACGGGGTGAAGCTGTGGACCACCAACGGCGTCGTCGCCGACCTGCTGGTCGTCATGGCCCGCGTGCCCGCATCCGAGGGCCACCGCGGCGGCATCACCGCCTTCGTCGTCGAGGCCGACTCGCCCGGCATCACCGTCGAGCACCGCAACGCCTTCATGGGCCTGCGCGGCCTGGAGAACGGCCTCACCCGCTTCCACCGCGTCCGCGTCCCGGCCGGCAACCGCATCGGCCCCGAGGGCAGCGGACTGAAGATCGCCCTCACCACCCTCAACACCGGTCGTCTCTCGCTCCCCGCCGCGTGCGCGGGCGCCGGCAAGTGGTGCCTGAAGATCGCCCGTGAATGGTCGGGGGTCCGCGAGCAGTGGGGCGGGCCCGTCGCCCGCCACGAGGCCGTCGGCACCAAGATCTCCTTCATCGCGGCCACCACCTTCGCCCTGGAGGCCGTCGTCGACCTCGCCTCGCAGCTGGCCGACGAGGACCGCAACGACATCCGCATCGAGGCCGCCCTCGCCAAGCTGTACGCCTCCGAGATGGCGTGGCTGATCGCCGACGAACTGGTCCAGATCCGCGGCGGCCGCGGCTACGAGACAGCCGACTCCCTCGCCGCCCGCGGCGAACGCGCCGTCCCCGCCGAGCAGGTCCTGCGCGACCTGCGGATCAACCGGATCTTCGAGGGCTCGACGGAGATCATGCACCTGCTGATCGCCCGCGAGGCCGTCGACGCCCACCTCTCCGTCGCCGGCGACCTCATCGACCCCGGGAAGTCCCTCGCCGACAAGGCGCGGGCCGGCGCCAAGGCCGGCGGCTTCTACGCCCGCTGGCTGCCCGGACTCGTCGCCGGGCCCGGGCAACTGCCCCGGGCGTACGGGGAGTTCGGCGACCTCGCCGGTCACCTCCGGTACGTCGAGCGGACCTCCCGCAAGCTCGCCCGCTCGACCTTCTACGCGATGTCCCGCTGGCAGGGCCGCATGGAGCTCAAGCAGGCCTTCCTCGGGCGGATCGTCGACATCGGCGCCGAACTCTTCGCGATGAGCGCCGCCTGCGTACGGGCCGAACTCCTCCGCACCACCGGCGACCACGGCCGGGAGGCGCACGAGCTCGCGGACGTCTTCTGCCGCCAGTCCCGGCTGCGGACCGAGGAACTCTTCGGACGCCTCTGGTCCAACACCGACGACCTCGACAGGCGGATCGTCGAGGGCGTCCTCGACGGCCGGTACACCTGGCTGGAGGCCGGCATCGTCGACCCCGGCGACGACGGTCCGTGGATCGCGGACGCCACCCCGGGGCCGTCGACCGAGGAGAACGTCCACCGCAGGATCCCCTGAGGCGCCCGCCCGGTGACCGCCCTCCGCCCGCCCCCGTTCCGCCATGCGGAACGCGGGGCCGCCCGCCCCGCCCACACGGCAGGATGACGCCCGTGACCGTCATCGACATCCCCGGCTCCAAGTCCGTCACCGCCCGCGCGCTTTTCCTCGCCGCCGCCGCGGAGGGCACCACGACCCTCCTCAGGCCGCTCGTCTCCGACGACACCGAGGGCTTCGCCGAAGGTCTCGCCGCGCTCGGCTACGAGGTCCGCCGCGAGCCCGGCGCCTGGCACATCGAGGGTCGGCCCGACGGCCCCGGCGCGGACACGGCCGAGGTCTACTGCCGCGACGGCGCCACCACCGCCCGCTTCCTGCCCACCCTCGTGGCCGCGGGCCGCGGCGCGTACCGCTTCGACGCCTCCGCGCAGATGCGAGGCCGTCCTCTCGGACCCTTGTCGACGGCTCTGCGTACTCTCGGTGTCGATCTGCGGCACCTGGAGAAGGAGGGCCACCACCCGCTCGCCGTCCACGCCCACGGCGTGAAGGGCGGCGCGCTCACCCTCGACGCCGGGCAGTCCTCCCAGTACCTGACGGCCCTGCTCATGCTGGGCCCGCTCACCGCCGAGGGCCTCGACATCACCGTCACCGACCTGGTCTCGGAGCCGTACGTCGAGATCACCCTCGCGATGATGCGGGCCTTCGGGGCCGACGTACGCCAGGAGGGCCGTACGTACCGGGTCGCCCCCACCGGCTACCGGGCGAGGACCTACGGCGTCGAGCCCGACGCCTCCACCGCCAGCTACTTCTTCGCCGCGGCCGCCCTCGAACCGGGCCGCTCCGTCACCGTCCCCGGCCTCGGCACCGGCGCCCTCCAGGGCGACCTGGCCTTCGTCGACGTCCTGCGCCGCATGGGCGCCGACGTCGAGATCACCGACTCCGGGACGACCGTCCGCTCCACCGGCACCCTGCGCGGACTCACCGTCAACATGCGGGACATCTCCGACACCATGCCGACCCTCGCCGCGCTCGCGCCCTTCGCCGAAGGACCCGTCCGCATCGAGGACGTCGCCAACACCCGGGTCAAGGAGTGCGACCGCCTCGACGCCTGCGCCGACAACCTGCGCCGCCTCGGCATCACCGTCCGCACCGGCCCCGACTGGATCGAGATCCACCCCGGCACCCCCACCGGACCCGTCGAGATCGCCACCCACGGCGACCACCGGATCGTCATGTCCTTCGCGGTCACGGCCCTGCGCACCCCCGGGATCACCTTCGACGACCCCGGCTGTGTGAAGAAGACCTTCCCCGACTTCCACCGGGTCTTCGACGCGTTTGTCCACACCCCGTGAAGACCGCACAGCGTTTGCGGCAAGAATGGGGGGCATGAGCGACCGCCCCTCTCCTCTCGCCGATCCCCACATCGCCTTCGACGTCTCCGAAGGACGCCGGGACATCGTCGTCCTCGGCTCGACCGGGTCCATCGGCACCCAGGCCATCGACCTGGTGCTGCGCAACCCCGACCGCTTCCGGGTCACCGCCCTGGCCGCCTCCGGCGGCCGGGTCGCCCTGCTCGCCGAGCAGGCGCACCGGCTGAAGGTCGCCGCGGTCGCGGTCGCCCGTGAGGAGGTGCTGCCCGAGCTGCGCGACGCGCTGAAGGCGCTGTACGGTTCCGAGCCGCTGCCCGAGCTCCTGGCGGGCCCCGACGCCGCCACCCAGCTGGCCGCCTCCCCGTGCCACACCGTGCTCAACGGCATCACCGGCTCCATCGGCCTCGCGCCCACGCTCGCCGCCCTCGAAGCCGGCCGCACCCTCGCCCTCGCCAACAAGGAGTCGCTGATCGTCGGCGGCCCGCTGGTCAAGGCACTCGCGAAACCGGGGCAGATCATCCCGGTCGACTCCGAGCACGCGGCCCTCTTCCAGGCGCTCGCCGCCGGCACCCGCGCCGACGTCCGCAAGCTGGTCGTCACGGCCTCCGGCGGCCCCTTCCGCGGCCGTACGCGCGAGCAGCTGGCCGACGTCACCCGCGAGGACGCGCTCGCCCACCCGACCTGGGCCATGGGCCCGGTGATCACGGTGAACAGCGCCACCCTGGTGAACAAGGGCCTCGAAGTCATCGAGGCACACCTGCTGTACGACATCCCCTTCGACCGCATCGAGGTCGTCGTGCACCCCCAGTCGTACGTCCACTCGATGGTGGAGTTCACGGACGGCTCCACGCTCGCCCAGGCGACCCCGCCCGACATGCGCGGCCCCATCGCCATCGGCATCGGCTGGCCCGAGCGCGTCCCGGACGCGGCCCCGGCCTTCGACTGGACCAAGGCCTCCACCTGGGAGTTCTTCCCGCTCGACACGGAGGCCTTCCCGTCGGTCGGCCTGGCGCGGCACGTCGGCGAGCTGGGCGGCACGGCCCCCGCCGTCTTCAACGCGGCGAACGAGGAGTGCGTCGAGGCGTTTCTCGCCGGGCGGCTGCCGTTCAACGGAATCATGGATACGGTCACAGCGGTCGTCGCGGAGCACGGCGTTCCCGGTACGGGAACCTCCCTCACCGTCCCGGACGTCCTCGAAGCGGAGACCTGGGCACGGGCCCGGGCCCGTGAACTGGCGGCGAAGGCAACGGCGGAGGCGCGCGCATGACCGAAGTGCTCTTGTACATCCTCGGCATCGTGCTGTTCGCGCTTGGACTGCTCGTCTCCATCGCGTGGCACGAGCTGGGCCACCTCTCCACCGCCAAGCTCTTCGGCATCCGCGTGCCGCAGTACATGGTCGGCTTCGGCCCCACGATCTGGTCGAAGAAGCGGGGCGAGACCGAGTACGGCATCAAGGCCATCCCCGCCGGCGGCTACATCCGCATGATCGGCATGTTCCCGCCGGGCGAGGACGGCAAGATCGAGGCCCGCTCCACCTCGCCCTGGCGCTCGATGATCGAGGACGCCCGCGAGGCCTCCTACGAGGAGCTGAAGCCCGGCGACGAGTCCCGGCTCTTCTACACGCGCAAGCCGTGGAAGCGCGTGATCGTGATGTTCGCCGGACCGTTCATGAACCTGGTCCTGGCGGCGGCGCTGTTCTTCGGTTCGATGATGACGCTGGGCATCGAGGGCCAGACGACCAAGGTCGCCGGCGTCCAGAAGTGCGTCATCAAGCAGAGCGAGAACCGCGAGAAGTGCGCTGCGAGTGACCCCGTCTCCCCGGCCTTCCGGGCGGGCCTGAAGGAGGGCGACCAGATCGTCGCCTTCAACGGCGCGCCGGTGGGGGACTGGGACACGCTCTCGGACCGCATCCGCGACACCATCGGCGCGGCGACGATCACCGTCGAGCGGGACGGGCAGCGCGTCGACCTGCACCCGACGCTCGTCTCCAACAAGGTGCCGATGAAGGACGAGGACGGCCAGGTCGTCCAGCCGCTCCAGTACATCGACGCCGGCTACCTCGGCTTCGCCTCGAAGACCGAGGTCGCCGCCCTCAGCTTCGGCGAGACCACCGAACGGATGTCCGACCTGCTGGAGAACGGTGTCCAGTCGGTCATCGCCCTCCCCGGCAAGATCCCCGGCCTCTGGGACGCCACCTTCGGCGACGGAGAGCGCGCCAAGGACTCCCCGGTCGGCGTCGTCGGCGCGGCCCGGCTCACCGGTGAACTCATGAACGTCGAGGCGCCGCCGACGACGATCCTCGTGATGTTCATGAACCTCCTGGTGTTCTTCAACGTCTCGTTGTTCCTGTTCAACATGCTTCCGCTGCTGCCGCTCGACGGCGGCCACATCGCGGGCGCGCTGTGGGAGTCCGTACGCCGCCACACGGCCCGGATCTTCAAGCGACCCGACCCGGGCCCGTTCGACGTGGCCAAACTGATGCCCGCCGCGTACGTGGTGGCCGGCGTCTTCGTCTGCTTCACGCTGCTCGTTCTCGCCGCCGACATCGTCAACCCGGTGAGACTGACGTAGCGCCTGTCCCAGCTCCCCAGGGGGCCCGACCCGCTGGTGTCGGGGCCCCCGCCCCCGGGGCGGTAACCTCGGAGACCTGAGCCCGCCGACGCACAACCTTGAGGTTGCACAAAAGATGACCGCGATTTCTCTCGGTATCCCGACCGTCCCGACCCGGCTCGCCGAGCGGCGCAAGAGCCGCCAGATCCAGGTCGGCAGCGTGGCCGTCGGCGGTGACGCCCCCGTCTCCGTGCAGTCGATGACGACGACCCGCACCTCCGACATCGGCGCCACGCTCCAGCAGATCGCCGAGCTGACCGCCTCCGGCTGCCAGATCGTGCGCGTGGCCTGCCCGACGCAGGACGACGCCGACGCGCTCGCCACGATCGCCCGGAAGTCGTCGATCCCGGTGATCGCCGACATCCACTTCCAGCCGAAGTACGTCTTCGCCGCGATCGACGCGGGCTGCGCGGCCGTCCGCGTCAACCCGGGCAACATCAAGCAGTTCGACGACAAGGTCAAGGAGATCGCCAAGGCGGCCGGCGACGCCGGCACCCCGATCCGGATCGGCGTCAACGCCGGATCGCTCGACGCGCGCCTCCTGAAGAAGTACGGCAAGGCCACCCCCGAGGCGCTCGTCGAGTCCGCCCTCTGGGAGGCCGGCCTCTTCGAGGAGCACGGCTTCCGCGACATCAAGATCTCGGTCAAGCACAACGACCCGGTGGTCATGGTTGAGGCCTACCGTCAGCTCGCCGCCCAGTCCGACTATCCGCTGCACCTCGGCGTCACCGAGGCGGGCCCGGCCTTCCAGGGCACCATCAAGTCGGCCGTCGCCTTCGGCGCCCTGCTCTCCCAGGGCATCGGCGACACCATCCGCGTCTCGCTCTCCGCGCCGCCGGTCGAGGAGATCAAGGTCGGCATCCAGATCCTGGAGTCGCTGAACCTGCGCCAGCGCCGCCTGGAGATCGTCTCCTGCCCGTCCTGCGGCCGCGCCCAGGTCGACGTCTACAAGCTCGCGGAGGAGGTCACCGCCGGCCTCGACGGCATGACCGTCCCGCTGCGCGTCGCCGTCATGGGCTGCGTCGTCAACGGCCCCGGCGAGGCCCGCGAGGCCGACCTCGGCGTCGCCTCCGGCAACGGCAAGGGCCAGATCTTCGTGAAGGGCGAGGTCATCAAGACCGTCCCCGAGTCGAAGATCGTCGAGACCCTCATCGAAGAGGCGCTCAAGATCGCCGAGCAGATGGAGAAGGACGGGGTCGCCAGCGGCGAGCCGTTCGTCGCCGTCGCCGGCTAGCAGGCGGGATCTTCACACGAAGCCCCTCCACCCCACCGGGTGGAGGGGTTTCGTGTGCGTGACAGGCTTCTCCACAGGGCGCAGGGGTAAAGTGCGGAGACCAGCAGATCCGTACCGTGAGGCCCCCTCGTGCTGACAGAGACCACCACCCGGGTCCTCGAACCCGCCGACCTCGGCGCCGCCCTGGCCGTCCTGGAGAGCGCCCCCGTCGAGAACGCCTTCGTGACCGCCCGCGTCCAGGTCGCCGGGCTCGATCCCTGGCGGCTCGGCGGCGAGATGTGGGGCTGGTACGCCGAGGGGCGGCTGCGCTCGCTCTGCTACTCCGGCGCCAACCTCGTCCCCATCTGCGCCACCCCCGAGGCCGTCCGCGCCTTCGCCGACCGGGCCCGCAGGATCGGCCGCCGCTGCTCCTCGATCGTCGGCCCCGTCGAGCCCACCACCGACCTGTGGCGGCTCCTGGAGCCCAGCTGGGGCCCGGCGAGGGACATCCGCGCCCGCCAGCCGCTGATGATCGCCGAGGAGCCCTCGACGACGGTCGCCGCCGATCCGCTGGTCCGCCGCGTCCGCAAGGACGAGATGGACGCGATCATGCCAGCCTGCGTCGCCATGTTCACCGAAGAGGTCGGCGTCTCCCCGCTCGCGAACGACGGCGGACTGCTCTACCAGGCCCGGGTCGCCGAGCTCGTCGGTGCGGGCCGCTCCTTCGCCCGGATCGAGGACGGCAAGGTCGTCTTCAAGGCCGAGATCGGCGCCGCGACCCGCCAGGCCTGCCAGATCCAGGGCGTCTGGGTCGCCCCCGAGCACCGCGGCAAGGGCCTGTCGGAGACGGGCATGGCCGCCGTCCTCCAGTACGCCCTCACCGACGTCGCCCCCGTGGTCAGCCTGTACGTCAACGACTACAACACCCCCGCCAGGGCCTCGTACCGCCGCGTCGGCTTCCGGGAGACCGGCGCCTTCATGAGCGTGCTGTTCTAGGGGGCTTGTAGGGTGCGCCGCATGGATGACGCAGACGTCGTGATCGGACCGGTCAATCTCGCCGCCCGGGTGGACGAGGCCCTCGCCGTGCAGGCGGTCGCCTTCGGCCTGGACCAGGACGAGGTCGCCGTGCGCCGCCACATCGTCCTGCGCCACCTCATGAGCCCCGGCGCCTGCTCCTACGGCGCCACCACGCCCGACGGGCGGCTCGTCGGCTTCGTGTACGGCATGCCCAACGACCGTACGCACTGGTGGTCCACGGTCGTGGAGCCGTACCTGCGCGCCACGGGCACCGCCGACTGGCTCGACGGCTCCTTCGTCATCACCGAACTCCACGTCCACCCCGACTTCCAGGGGCGGGGCGTGGGCAGCGAGCTGATCACCACGATCACGGACAAGGCCGACGAGTCGCGTTCGATCCTCTCCGCCATCGACACCGATTCCCCGGCCCGCGGTCTCTACCGCGCCCTCGGATACGACGACCTCGCCCGCCAGGTGCACTTTCCGAGCGCCGCCCGCCCGTACGCGGTGATGGGAGCCGCGCTGCCGCTCAAGCGCCGTAACTGATTTCTCCGAGGAGGGGCGGCCCGGCTAACCTCGGGCCATCACCCTTCCCCCGGCAGGAGTACGAGAACCATGGCCAACGTTCCGGTCCAGCGCATGTCGAAGTTGATGGCGAAGACGCTGCGCGACGACCCGGCGGACGCCGAGGTCCTCAGCCACAAGCTCCTCGTCCGCGCCGGCTACGTCCGCCGTACCGCCGCCGGCATCTGGAGCTGGCTGCCCCTCGGCCTGAAGGTGCTCGCCAACGTCGAGCGCGTCGTCCGCGAGGAGATGGACGCCATCGGCGCGCAGGAGGTCCTGCTGCCCGCTCTGCTGCCCCGCGAGCCCTACGAGGCGACCGGCCGCTGGGAGGAGTACGGCGCCGAGCTCTTCCGCCTCCAGGACCGCAAGGGCACCGACTACCTCCTGGGCCCGACCCACGAGGAGATCTTCACCCTCCTGGTGAAGGACCAGTGCTCGTCCTACAAGGACCTGCCGGTCATCCTCTACCAGATCCAGAACAAGTACCGCGACGAGGCCCGCCCCCGCGCCGGCGTCCTGCGCGGCCGCGAGTTCCTCATGAAGGACTCGTACTCCTTCGACACCGAGGACGAGGGCCTCGCCGAGTCGTACGGTCTGCACCGCCAGGCCTACCAGCGGATCTTCGAGCGCCTCGGCCTCGACTACCGCATCGTCGCGGCCACCGCCGGCGCGATGGGCGGCTCGAAGTCCGAGGAGTTCCTGGCCCCGGCCGAGGCCGGCGAGGACACCTTCGCCGACTGCCCGAACTGCGACTTCGCGGCCAACACCGAGGCGATCTCCTACGAGCTCGCGCCGGTCGACGGCTCCGCCGTCCCGGCCGCCGAGGAGATCCCCACCCCCGACACCCCGACCATCGAGACGCTCGCCGCCTCGCTCGGCGTGCCGGCCTCCGCCACGCTCAAGAACCTCCTGGTCAAGGTCGACGGCGAGATCGTCGCCGTGGGCGTCCCCGGCGACCGCGAGGTCGACCTGGGCAAGGTCGAGGAGCACTTCGCGCCGGCGACCGTAGAGATGGTCACGGAGTCGGACTTCGCCGCGCGCGCGGACCTGGTGCGCGGCTACGTCGG
This sequence comes from Streptomyces sp. NBC_01255, assembly GCF_036226445.1. Lineage (NCBI taxonomy): Bacteria > Bacillati > Actinomycetota > Actinomycetes > Kitasatosporales > Streptomycetaceae > Streptomyces > Streptomyces sp. NBC_01255. The sequence goes on along the minus strand of NZ_CP108474.1, from coordinate 2,438,403 downwards.
CCCGCAGGGCCTGGAGAAGGTGACCTACATCGCCGACCCGCGCGTCGCGCCGGGCACGGCGTGGATCACCGGCGCCAACAAGGACGGCATGCACGCGAAGAACGTGGTCGCGGGCCGTGACTTCGAGGTCGACGAGTACGTCGACGTCGTGGTCGTGCTGGAGGGCGACCCGTGCCCGAAGTGCGGCACCGGCCTGAAGCTGGACCGCGCCATCGAGATCGGCCACATCTTCCAGCTGGGCCGCAAGTACGCCGACGCCCTCAAGCTCGACGTCCTCGGCCGGCAGGGCAAGCCGGTCCGCGTGACCATGGGCTCGTACGGCATCGGCGTCACGCGCGCCGTGGCCGCCCTTGCCGAGCAGACCGCCGACGAGAAGGGCCTGTGCTGGTCCGCCGAGGTCGCCCCGGCCGACGTCCACGTCGTCGCCGCCGGCAAGGCCCTCCAGACCGAGCTGGCCCTGGAGGTCTCCGACAAGCTGGCCGCCGCCGGCCTCCGCGTCCTGGTCGACGACCGCGCGGGCGTCTCCCCGGGCGTCAAGTTCACCGACGCGGAGCTCATCGGCGTCCCGAAGATCCTGGTCGCGGGCCGCCGCTCCGGCGAGGGCGTCGTGGAGCTGAAGGACCGCCGCACTGGCGAGCGCGAGGAGCTCACGGTCGACGAGGCGATCGCCCGCCTGACGGCCTGACGGCCGCACACGCGACGGAGGGGCCGGGCCCGCGTGGCCCGGCCCCTCCGCCGTGCCGCGTGCGGCTCGGCCGCGTGGGGCTCACTCGGGGACGCCGTCCTCCCGCGGGGACGGCTCCACCGACGCACCCGTCAGGTCCTCCACCGCCTCCGCCGCGTCCACCCGCCCCTTCAGGTACGCCTCGCTCAGCGGCGCGGTCACCGGCTCCGGGCCGCCCGCCACCGCCTCGACCGCCCCGGGCGCCGGCGCCGCACGCTCCAGGAACCTCAGCAGTTCCACCGGGATCGGCAGGACCAGCGTCGAGTTCTTCTCCGCCGACACCGCCATCACCGTCTGCAGCAGTCGCAGCTGGAGCGCCGCCGGCTGCGCCGACATCACCCCCGCCGCCGCGGCCAGCTTCTTCGACGCCTGGAGCTCCGCGTCCGCGTTGATCACCCGCGCCCGCCGCTCCCGGTCCGCCTCCGCCTGCCGTGCCATCGAGCGCTTCATCGTCTCCGGCAGCGAGACGTCCTTGATCTCGACCCGGTCGATGGCGACGCCCCAGCCCATCGCCGGGCTGTCGAGCATCAGCTCGAGGCCCTGGTTGAGCTTCTCCCGGTTGGACAGCAGATCGTCCAGGTCGCTCTTGCCGATGATCGACCGCAGCGAGGTCTGCGCCATTTGCGAGACCGCGAACTTGTAGTCCTCCACCCGGACCAGCGCGTCCGCCGCGTCGACCACTTTGAAGTACACGACCGCGTCCACCCGCACCGTGACGTTGTCCCGGGTGATGCCCTCCTGCGCGGGCACCGGCATCGTGACGATCTGCATGTTGACCTTGTGGAGGCGGTCGACGACCGGAACGATCATCGTGAAGCCGGGCGCACGGATCTCCTCGCGCAGCCGTCCGAAGCGGAAGACGACCCCGCGCTCGTACTGCTTCACCACCCGCGCCGCCGCACCCGCGTACACCGCGACCGCCGCGGCCGTGCCGGCCACCGCCACCAGCAGCTCTTCGATCATCACGGCCCCCTGGAGCCGAGCCGGTCGCACGCCGAGGACCGGCGAACGTTACAAAAAGGGTATTCCCCTACAGCCAGCTCGCGAACTCCATGAGCAGCTCGGCGTCCTGCCGCCGCCCCGCCGTGAACGCCCGCGTCCCCGACTCGACCGCGCGGAACAGCGTCCAGCCGCGCAGCCGCTCCCGGTCCATGTCCAGGGAGTCCGCCAGCTTGTTCACCCGCCGCCGGGCGGTAGAGGCGCCCGCCGAGGCGCCCACCAGGTCCTCCACCCGGTCGCGGACGAGCCGCGCCAGGTCGTAGGCGCGCTCGCCGACGAGCGGCTCGGGCCCGACGGCGAGCCAGGGGGCCCGGTCGCCGCCCAGCACCTTGCCCTGGCGGAAGCAGCCGTGCAGCAGCAACGACTCGTCCGGGGCCGCCACCAGCTCCTCGCGGGCGGCGAGCGCCGCCGCGGTCAGCTCACCGGCCGCCGGGTCCGCGCGGTACGGCTCCATCGCCGCGGCCTGCCGCGCCGTCCGCTCGGCCACCGACTCGAAGCCGTGCCCCGCCGGCGGCTCGACCCACAGCTTCCGTACGGTCCCCGCGGCCTCCAGGAGCGCCTTGGCCTCCGGCAGGGAGCGCAGCGACACCTCGGGATGCAGCCGTTCGAGGACGAGGCCGCCCTCGGCCGTCTCGTCGAGCAGCCGGACGGCGCCCCAGCCGTTCCAGTGCGCCAGCGCGTCCCGCTCCAGCTCCGGCCGGGCGGCCGGCGGCGCGATCTTGAGGGCGGCGGGGGAGTCGTCGGAGCGCCGGACGAGGAGGACCAGACTGCTCCGCCCGCCGGGGGCCATCACCCGCTCGGCGTCGAGGGACGCCCGGTCGAGCATGGTCCGCGTGTGCTCCGGCAGCGGCCCGAGCCACTCGGCCGCCGCGGTGTCCCCGTACGTCTCGCCGAGCGCCCGTACGAGTCGCTGCGGCGGTTCGAAAGCCATGCGTGCGTTGTCCTTCTGACGTTCGGTCGGTCCCGGTCGGTCCCCGGTCGGGGGCGGACTCACACCCGCTCGGCGAGCCCAGGAAAGGTTACGTCGCTGCCGCGCCAGCGGACGGCGCGTACCGCCGCCTCCCGCAGCGCGGCGGCCGCGTCGCGCCGCAGCGGGCCCTCGGAGGCCCTGACGAGGTCGGAGTAGACCCCGGCCACCCGGTCCTCCAGGACGGCCGCCAGCCGCACGGCGCCGGCCGCGTCGGCGACCCGGAACGGCAGCTCGTACGCGGCGGCCGCGACCACCGGCGCGCCGCCGAGGTCACGCACGGTGCGGCGCAGCGCGTCCCGGCGGGCCCGGTGGGCCTCGTACGCGGCGGTGGCCTCCGCCCGGCGTGCCGTGCCGATCCGGCCGCCGACGACCCCGTACCCGTACACCGCCGCGTGCTCGGCGGCCAGGGCCGCCCGGGCGGCGTCGAGGGCGCTCATGCCGGTGCTCCTTCGGTCAGCAGGTAGGCGTGCGCGGCGCCGGCCGCCGCCACGGAGGCGAGCAGCCTGGCGTACTCGGGCGGGGCCGTGAGCAGGGCGTTCGTGTGTCCGTCGGAGGCCTTGCGCACGGCCGCCGCGAGTTCCTTGAGGGCCGCGCGGGGGTCGGCCGGGACCGGTACGGGGGCGGGTGCCGCCGCCGATGCGGATGGCGATGTCGATGTCGATGTCGATGTCGAAGGGGAGGCGGTCACGGGCTTCACCGTCGTCCCGCCCTCGCCCAGGGCCTTCGCGTGCGCCGCCACCGAGCGCCGCAGCGGGGTCAGCCGGGGCGCGAGGGCGGGATGGGCGGCGAGCACCGCGTCGTAACGTTCCAGCAGGTTCCGCGCGGCGGTCACCGAGCGGAGCCGCAGCGCCGCCTCGGCGCGCGCCACCCGTTCGGCCTCCAGCTCGGCGGCGCTCGGCCGCCGCGCGTTCTCGCCGTCACCGGAGGAGGTGCAGCCCACGAGGGCCGTCGCGCCCGCCGCCGCGCCCGCCCTGAGGAGTGCGCGCCTGCCCGTCGTCGTCACGCTCTCTCCCTCGTCCGTCGTCCGTCGTCGAAGATCGTCGAGATCACCGCAGGCGAGCGTACCCGCGGGCCCCGGGGCGGTGGACGGCAACACCCTCCGGGACCGGATACCCTTTGGTCTGACACGCGACGACACGCGACGAACCCACAACAGCACACGCGGCCGAGGAGTCACCCGGATGAGCACCACCCAGAGCGACAGGCTGCGCGGACTCCTTGAGCCGCTCGTCCACGCGAAGGACCTGGATCTGGAAGAGATCGAGGTGTCCCGGGCCGGCCGTCGCGGACTGCTGCGGGTGGTCGTCGACTCGGAAGAGGGCGTGGAGCTGGACGTCTGCGCCGAGCTGAGCCGTGAGATCTCCGAGAAGCTCGACGAGACCGACGTGATGGGCGAGGGCGAGTACGTCCTCGAAGTCAGCTCCCCCGGCGCCGACCGCCCCCTGACCGAGCACCGCCACTACGTCCGGGCGACCGGTCGGCTGGCCAAGCTCCAGCTCGTCGAGGGCGACGAACTCGTCGCCCGGATCCTCGCCGTGGACGAGGACGGCCTCGACCTCGAAGTGCCGGGCGTGAAGGGGCGCAAGCCCACCGCCCGCCGGGTCGAGTTCGCCGACATCGCCAAGGCGCGTGTCGAGATCGAGTTCAACCGCAAGGACAAGAAGGAAGAGGAGGCGTAGCCGTGGACATCGACGTGAAGCTGCTCAAGGGCTTGGCGACCGAGAAGGAGATCTCCTTCGAACTGCTGGTCGAGGCGATCGAGTCGGCCCTCCTCATCGCCTACCACCGCACCCCCGACGCCCGCCGCCACGCGCGCGTGGAGCTGAACCGGCAGACCGGTCACGTGACGGTGTGGGCGAAGGAAGACCCCTCCGAGCTGGAGGAGGGCCAGGAGCCCAAGGACTTCGACGACACCCCGTCGGACTTCGGCCGGATCGCGGCGAGCACGGCTCGCCAGGTGATCCAGCAGCGTCTGCGGGACGCCGAGAACGACGTGACGTTCGGCGAGTACGCGCGCCGCGAGGGCGACGTCGTCGCCGGTGTGGTGCAGCAGGGCAAGGACCCGAAGAACGTCCTGGTCCGTCTGGACGACAAGCTGGAGGCCATCCTTCCGGTGCAGGAGCAGGTGCCGGGCGAGGACTACTCGCACGGTCTGCGGCTGCGGACGTACGTCGTCCGGGTGGCCCGCGGTGTCCGCGGTCCGTCCGTCACCCTCTCGCGCACGCACCCCAATCTGGTGAAGAAGCTCTTCGCCCTGGAGGTGCCGGAGATCGCCGACGGTTCCGTCGAGATCTCGGCCATCGCGCGTGAGGCCGGTCACCGCACCAAGATCGCCGTGCGTTCCACCCGTTCGGGCCTGAACGCCAAGGGCGCCTGCATCGGCCCGATGGGCAGCCGCGTCCGCAACGTGATGGCGGAGCTGCTCGGCGAGAAGATCGACATCGTCGACTGGTCGGACGACCCGGCCGAGATGGTGGCGAACGCGCTCTCCCCGGCGCGGGTCTCCAGGGTCGAGGTCGTGGACCTGGCCGCCCGGTCCGCCCGGGTGACGGTGCCCGACTACCAGCTGTCGCTGGCGATCGGCAAGGAGGGCCAGAACGCCCGCCTGGCCGCGCGCCTCACCGGCTGGCGGATCGACATCCGTCCGGACACGGAGCCGACCGGTCCGCAGGACTGAGACCGCTTTTTGGCCAACAGCTGTTCGATTCTTGCCCCGAACGGGTGAGGTCGGTACGGGGAGGTAGACTTAATCGTGTCTGGCCGGACGCAAGCCCGCGTATGCCCTGAACGAACCTGTGTGGGATGTCGGGAGCGAGCGGCCAAGAGCGATCTACTGCGGATCGTGGTGAAAAAGGAAGAGTGTGTTCCGGATCATCGCGGTACGCTGCCCGGCCGGGGTGCGTACCTGCACCCCGCCGTGGTCTGTCTCGACCTGGCGGTCCGCCGCCGAGCGTTCCCGAGGGCCTTCAAGGTCCAGGGCCCACTCGACACCGCGGAACTCCGTCACCACGTCGAGAGGCCGGCACCGCAGTGAAGAAGTACGGCACGGATCACCGTGCGGTCAGGTACCTCGCGAGTTGGAAGTAGGTCGAGATTGCGATGAGCACTCGATGAGTACGCGATGAGTACGCCCATGAAGTAGCGACGGTCCGGCGGTAACCGGACCTAAAAGGAGCGAAGTGGCTAAGGTCCGGGTATACGAACTCGCCAAGGAGTTCGGCGTAGAGAGCAAGGTCGTCATGGCCAAGCTCCAAGAACTCGGTGAATTCGTCCGTTCGGCGTCCTCGACTATCGAGGCGCCGGTCGTGCGCAAGTTGACTGACGCTTTGCAGGGTCCCGGCGGCAACGCCGGCAAGACCGCTGCCAAGCCCGGCGCGCCCCGCAAGGCAGCGCCCTCCCCCGCCGCGCCGAAGCCGGCTGCGGCATCCCCCGCGCCGTCCCCGGCGCAGGCTGTACGTCCCTCGGCCCCGAAGCCTGGAGCGCCCGCCCCGGCGGCGCCCAAGCCCGTGGTCGCGGAGAAGCCCGCCGCGGCGCCCACCTCGGGCTCGCGTCCCACCCCGGGTCCGAAGCCCCCGGCCGCGCCCAAGCCGGCGCCGGCCTCCCCGGCTCCGACGACTCCGGAGTTCACCGCGCCTCCGGCGGCCCCGGCCGCCGCACAGCGTCCCTCCGGCGCGACCCCGGGCCCCCGCCCGGCGGCTGCCCGCCCCGCCCAGCAGGCCCCGCGCCAGCAGGGTCAGGGCCAGGGTGCCCCGCGTCCGCAGGGCCAGGGTGCCCCGCGTCCGGGCGGTGCCCGTCCGGCCGGTCCGCGTCCGGGCAACAACCCGTTCACCTCGGGTGGCTCCACCGGCATGGCGCGCCCGCAGGCGCCCCGTCCCGGTGGCGGCGCCCCGCGTCCGCAGGGCGGCCCCGGCGCCGCTCCGGGCGCTCCGCGTCCGCAGGGTGGCCCCGGTGGCGCCCCGCGTCCGCAGGGCCAGGGCGGCGCGCGTCCCACCCCCGGTGGCATGCCGCGTCCCCAGGCTCCCCGTCCGGGCGGCGCGCCCGGCGGTAACCGTCCGAACCCGGGCATGATGCCGCAGCGTCCCGCTGCCGGCCCGCGCCCCGGTCCCGGCGGTGGCGGCCGTGGTCCCGGTGGCCCCGGCGGTCGTCCGGGTGGTCCCGGCGGTGGCGGCGGCGCTCGTCCCGGCTTCGCCGGTCGTCCGGCCGGTCCCGGCGGTGGCGGCGGCGGCTTCGCCGGTCGTCCCGGTGGTCCCGGTGGCGGCGGCGGCGGTCGTCCGGGTGGTCCCGGCGGCGGTGGCGGCGGCTTCGGCGGTCGTCCCGGTGGCTTCGGTGGCCGTCCCGGCGGTCCGGGTGGACGTGGTGGCACGCAGGGCGCCTTCGGTCGCCCCGGCGGTCCCGCGCGTCGTGGTCGCAAGTCGAAGCGTCAGAGGCGCCAGGAGTACGAGGCCATGCAGGCCCCGTCCGTGGGCGGCGTGATGCTTCCCCGCGGTGGCGGCGAGGTCATTCGCCTGTCGCGCGGTGCGTCCCTCACCGACTTCGCCGAGAAGATCGGCGCCAACCCGGCGTCGCTCGTCGCGGTGATGATGAACCTCGGCGAGATGGTCACGGCGACGCAGTCGGTCTCCGACGACACGCTGACGATGCTCGGCGAGGAGATGAACTACACCGTTCAGATCGTCTCGCCGGAGGAAGAGGACCGCGAGCTCCTCGAGTCCTTCGACATCGAGTTCGGCGAGGACGAGGGTGGCGAAGAGGCTCTGGTCTCCCGTCCGCCGGTCGTCACCGTCATGGGTCACGTCGACCACGGTAAGACCCGACTTCTCGACGCGATCCGCAAGACGAACGTCGTCGCGGGCGAGGCCGGTGGCATCACCCAGCACATCGGTGCCTACCAGGTGGGTACCGAGGTCAACGGCGAAGAGCGTCGCATCACCTTCATCGACACCCCGGGTCACGAGGCGTTCACCGCCATGCGTGCCCGTGGTGCGAAGTCGACCGACATCGCGATCCTCGTGGTCGCGGCCAACGACGGCGTCATGCCGCAGACGATCGAGGCGCTCAACCACGCCAAGGCCGCCGGCGTCCCGATCGTCGTCGCGGTGAACAAGATCGACGTCGAGGGTGCGGACCCGACCAAGGTCCGCGGTCAGCTGACCGAGTTCGGTCTGGTGGCCGAGGAGTACGGCGGCGACACGATGTTCGTCGACATCTCCGCCAAGCAGGGTCTGCACATCGACTCCCTGCTGGAGGCCGTCGTCCTCACCGCCGACGCCTCGCTCGACCTGCGGGCCAACCCGAACCAGGACGCGCAGGGTATTGCGATCGAGTCCCACCTCGACCGTGGTCGTGGTGCCGTCTCGACCGTCCTGGTCCAGCGCGGAACGCTGCGCATCGGCGACACCGTGGTGGTCGGCGACGCGTACGGCCGCGTCCGGGCGATGCTCGACGACAAGGGCAACAACGTCGAGGAGGCGACCCCGTCGACTCCCGTCCTGGTGCTCGGTCTCACCAACGTGCCGGGTGCCGGCGACAACCTCCTGGTGGTCGACGAGGACCGTACGGCGCGTCAGATCGCCGAGAAGCGTGCTGCGCGTGAGCGCAACGCCGCCTTCGCCAAGCGCGTTCGCCGGGTGTCCCTCGAGGACCTCGACAAGGTGCTCAAGGCCGGTCTCGTCCAGGAACTCAACCTCATCATCAAGGGCGACGCGTCCGGTGCGGTCGAGGCCCTCGAGGCTTCGCTGCTCCAGCTCGACGTCGGCGAAGAGGTCGACATCCGTGTCCTGCACCGCGGTGTGGGTGCGGTCACCGAGTCGGACATCGACCTGGCCATGGGCTCCGACGCCATCGTCATCGGCTACAACGTCCGCGCTGCGGGCCGCGCGGCGCAGATGGCGGAGCGCGAAGGCGTCGACGTCCGGTACTACTCGGTGATCTACCAGGCCATCGAGGAGATCGAGGCGGCCCTGAAGGGTCTCCTCAAGCCGGAGTACGAAGAGGTCGAGCTCGGTACGGCGGAGATCCGCGAGGTCTTCCGCTCGTCCAAGCTGGGCAACATCGCCGGTGTCCTCATCCGCTCCGGCGAGGTCAAGCGCAACACCAAGGCGCGCCTCGTCCGCGACGGCAAGGTCATCGCCGAGGACCTCACGATCCACGGTCTGCGCCGCTTCAAGGACGACGTCACCGAGATCCGCGAAGGCTTCGAGGGCGGTATCAACCTCGGAAACTTCAACGACATCAAGATCGACGACGTCATCGCGACGTACGAGATGCGCGAGAAGCCCCGCGCCTGATCGCGTCCGATCGCAGTAGCGAGCCGGGGCCGGTCGGTGGAAGATATTCCGTCGATCGGCCCCGGCCGTTGCGTGTACGGTTCTGGTGTTCCTGCCGAGCGACGGCCCGGCAGGCCACCGAACCCGAACCGGCGGGACATCCGGCACCACATGTACGTGGGGACTCTGTCCTTCGATCTGCTCCTCGGCGACGTTCACTCGCTCAAGGAGAAACGCTCCGTGGTCCGCCCCATCGTCGCCGAGCTCCAGCGCAAGTTCTCTGTGAGCGCGGCCGAGGTAGGCGACCAGGACCTCCACCGCAGGGCCCGGCTGGGCGTCTCGCTGGTGTCCGGGGACCCGGGGTTCGTATCGGACGTGCTCGACCGCTGTGAGCGGCTCGTCGCCGCGCGTCCCGAGGTGGAGCTGCTTTCGGTGCGCCGAAGGCTCCACACTGATGAAGACTGAATGAGCAAGGCAAAGAAGGAGAAGGACCAGTGGCCGACAACGCGCGGGCGAAGAAGCTGGCAGACCTCATCCGGGAGGTGGTCGCCGAGAAGCTGCAGCGTGGCGTCAAGGACCCCCGCCTGGGCACGCACGTGACCATCACGGACACCCGTGTCACCGGTGACCTGCGGGAGGCCACGGTCTTCTACACGGTCTACGGCGACGACGAGGACCGTGCGAGCGCCGCGGCCGGCCTGGAGAGCGCCAAGGGCGTCCTCCGTTCGGCCGTCGGCCGCGCGGCGGGGACCAAGTTCACCCCCACGCTGACGTTCATCGCCGACGCCCTCCCCGAGAACGCCAAGACGATCGAGGACCTCCTCGACAAGGCGCGGGCCTCGGACGCCCAGGTGCGGGAGGCGTCCTCGGGCGCCGCCTTCGCGGGCGAGGCCGACCCCTACAAGAAGCCGGGCGAGGACGAAGCCGCCGAATGAGCAACGCAGCAAAGACGCCCGACGGCCTTGTCATCGTCGACAAGCCGTCGGGCTTCACTTCGCATGACGTCGTGGCCAAGATGCGCGGGATCGCCAAGACCCGCCGGGTCGGCCACGCGGGCACGCTCGACCCCATGGCCACGGGCGTTCTCGTCCTCGGCGTGGAGCGGGCTACCAAGCTCCTCGGTCACCTCGCGCTGACCGAGAAGGAGTACCTGGGCACCATCCGCCTGGGCCAGACCACGATCACCGACGACGCCGAGGGCGAGATCACGGCGTCGGTCGACGCTTCGAAGGTCACCCGGGAGCAGATCGACGCGGGCGTGGCCGAGCTGACCGGCGCCATCATGCAGGTGCCGTCGAAGGTCTCCGCGATCAAGATCGACGGCAAGCGGTCGTACGCGCGGGTGCGCGGCGGCGAGGAGTTCGAGATCCCGGCCCGCCCGGTGACCGTCTCCTCCTTCCAGGTGTACGACGTCCGCGACGCGGAGGCGGAGGACGGCACGGCCGTCGTCGACCTCGTCGTCTCCGTCGTCGTCTCCTCCGGTACGTACGTCCGGGCGCTCGCCCGGGACCTCGGTGCCGGGCTCGGGGTGGGCGGTCATCTGACCGCGCTGCGCCGCACCCGCGTCGGTCCGTACAAGCTGGACGCGGCCAAGACGCTGGACCAGCTCCAGGAGGAGCTCACGGTCATGCCGGTCGCCGAGGCGGCCGCGGCGGCGTTCCCGCGCTGGGACGTCGACGAGAAGCGGGCCAAGCTGCTCCTGAACGGTGTCCGGCTGGAGATGCCGGCGTACCCGCCGGGTGCGGTCGCGGTCTTCGGACCCGAGGGGACCCTGCTCGCGCTGGTCGAGGACCAGCGGGGGAAGGCCAAGAGCCTCGCCATCTTCGGCTGAGGACCCATCCCCGGGACGACCGGAACGTCGCTTGTGGGGCGGGCACGCACACGTGCCCGCCCCACAAGCGTCTTCCGTGAGATTCACCCCATCAGGGAGGCGCTCGGAGTGAAACGGGGAGCGCCGGGGGGCGCGTTTCCCGACTTGGTTTTCCGGGTGATCACCGTCGACCTACCGTCGACACCATGGGACGCGGGGACCTGGCGACGCTGGTGGAAATCTGTGATCCGGCGGGCCGGCCGCGCGGTACCGGATTCCTCGCCGATCATCACGGCACGGTCGTGACCAGCCACGAAGCAGTCGACGGGCTCGCGCGCGTGGTCCTGCACGCCCCCGGCGACCTGACCTGGCTCGCCGAGGCCGAGGCCGTCACCCGCCTGCCGGAGCGCGGCCTCGCGCTCGTACGGACCGAAGGGCTCGGCGTCCGCCCCGTCGCGCTCGCGACCCGCCCCGAGATCGAACCCGGCACGTACGTACGGATCGCCGCCCACGGCTGGCGCGAGGCACGGGTCCTCGGCCCCGCCACCGTCACGTACACCGCCGCCGACCGCTTCCACGTACTCGCCGACGCCCTCGAACTCGCCATCGGCACCGAGGGCGCCGAGGCGCTCCGCCGCGGTGGCCGGGCCGCCGGCGGCCCCGTCCTCGACACCGCCACCGGCACCGTCGTCGCCGTCCTCGGCACCGCCCTGCACGGCGAGCGCCCGGCCGCCGGGTACGCGGTGCCACTCCGGCCCGACGGCCCGCTCGCCGCCCTCCTGCGGCGCAACGCGGCCACCGTCCCCGCCTACGGGCCGGACCTCAACCTCGCCGGAATCCTGGAGCTCACCGCCACCTCCACCGGCCCGGCGAGGGAACCCGACCCATGGCCGGAGCCCGTCGAACGCCCCGAGTGCGTCCGGGAGTTCGCCCGCTTCACGGCCGGGGAGGCGCTCGTCCTCGCGGTGGTCGGCGCCCCCGGCACCGGCCGCACCACCGCCCTCGCCGCGCTCTGCGCCCGCCGTGCCCAGGGCGTCGCGCCCGCCCCGACGGTCCGGCTGCGCGGCGCCGACCTGCGGGCCGAGGACCCCTCTCTCGCCGACGCCGTCGGCCGGGCCCTGCGCCAGGCGGGCCGGATCGTCGCCGCCTCCGGGGCGCTCGGCGACACCGCGACCGCCACCCCGGAGCGGGCCGCCGCCCTTGCCCGGGACGCGGGCCGCCCCCTCCTCGTCGTCCTCGACGGACCGGAGGAGATGCCACCGCTCCTCGCCCACCGCCTCGCGGACTGGACGGCCGCCACCGAGCGGTGGCTGCGCGCCCACGGAGTACGCCTGGTCACGGCCTGCCGCCCCGAGCACTGGGACCTGGCCGGCGCCCTCTACGGCCCGGGAACCCTGCACCGGCCTGCTTGCGGGAACGGGGAAGGCCTGCCCGCCGCCCTTGTGCTCGGCCCGTACACCGAGACGGAGGCACGGGCGGTCCGCCAGGGGTACGGGATCGGGGAGACCGAACTCGCCGAGGCGGACGCCCGCCACCCGCTCGCCCTGCGGCTGCTCGCGGAGGTACGGGCGGCGCTCCCCGGCGACGTGCCGGGGCGGCCGGGCCGCGAGGAGATCTTCACGGCCCATCTGGACCTGATGTGCCTGCGCGTCGCCGTCCGGGTGGCGGCGGGTTCCCGGCCCCTAGTACGGGGGACCGCCGTGCGGCTGCTCGCCGCCCGGGTCGCCGGGCAGGTCCACGAGGCAGCCCGCCGCTGTCTCGGCCCGGGCCACGGCGTCCTCGACCGGGCCTCCTTCGAGGAGCTGTTCCCGTGGCGGGAGGGCTGGGCCTCGGCCGTCCTCACCGAGGGCCTCCTCGTCCCCGCGGGCAACGGCTACCGCTTCGCCCACGAGGAGCTCGCCGACTGGCTCCAGTCCGCGCACCTCGACCTCGACGCGGCCCTGCACGCACTGGTCCACAGCCGGGGCGGGGTGACGCCTCCGCGGGGAGAGGGGGCGGGCTGCGGTACGGCTCCGGGCGCCGAGGTGGCTTCGGGCGCCGAAGAGGCCCAGGGGCGCGATGCCGTGACGGGACCCGGAGCTGCGGCGGGACACGATCCCGGCCCGGGGGGCGGTTCCGCCTCGGGGGTCGGTCCTGTCCCCGGGTACCCCGCGGCTCTTGGCCGTGCCTCCGATCCCGGTCCCCGTGCCGGAGCCGTTGGGCACAGCGTCGCGCCCGCCCGTGGTGTCGCTCCCGCGTCCGGTTGGGCGGCCGTGGCGGGTCCCTGGGCCGTTTCCCTGCCGCGTGGGCGGGACGGGGTGCTCGTCCCCCTGGCAGGTCCGGCCGGCTCCGTGTCTCCCACTCGTCCGGCCGGCCGGACGGCGGTGCCGCCCGCCGGCCGCCCGCTCGACCGGGACCCCGCCGCCTCGGCGAGCGCCGACGCCGAAGTGCCCCGGCAGCGGAGCGCCCCCGCGGCGGATCAGCTTCCCGTGCCCCGCCACCGCATCGGCCCCGTCCTCCAGGCGCTGCTGCGCCTCCACCACGAGCACGGGCCCGGCGCCCTCGCCCCGCGCCTCGCCGCGCTCCTGGAGTCGCTCGACCGGTTCGCGGACGGGGGAGCGGCGCCCGCCGATCCCCGCGCGACGTCCGGCGGCGCCCGGTCCGACGAGCCCGCCGCCCCCCACCCGTACGCCGACGCCGTCTGGTGGGCGGTCCGCCTGTTCGGGGAGACCGTGCGCCGGGTGGCCGACCCCCGGCCGTACCTGCCCGTCCTCCGCCTCCTCGCCGACCGGATCGGCGGCCGTCCCGCGCCCCAGCCGGTCTTCGCCGCCTTCGGCGCGGCCTTCTGGCAGGGACTCCCGCTCGGCGAGGACGAGCGGATCGACCTGCTCCGGCGGCTCGTGCCCGCCGACCCGCCGGCGGGCGAGGACGCGACCGGCGAGCGGTGCCTCGACACCGTCGCCGGGCTGCTCGTCGCCGATCCCCGGGGCGTACAGCCGCTGCTGTGCCGCTGGTTCGGCGACGAACGCCCGCTGCCCGCCGCCCCGCACGCCACCGTCGCCACCGCCGCCCAGGCCCTCCTGCACACCCATCGCGGGCTCGCCGTCGACGACCTCTGCGAGGCGCTCGTCTCCACCGCCCACCCGCTCGCCGACGGGCTGCTCGCCGCCCTCGCCGAGGACGAGCCCTCCGCGCTCTGCCGGGCCGTCGACCGCTGGGCCCACGACGACGGCCGCCCCGAGCGCCGGGTCGCCGCCGCCGCGTACGGCCACCTCGTCGCCGGCCGCCTCACCGTCCCCGCCGACCGTGAACTCCTCCGCTACGCCGCCCTCGCCCTGCTCGCCCGCCCCGCCGACCAGGCCCTCCACGGCCCCGCCCTCGGCCTGCTCGTCCGCGACCCGCACACCCGCGCCCGCCACCTGCCCCGCGCCATCGCCGAGCCCCGGGTGCCCGCGTCCGCCCTCGCCGAGGCCCTCGCGACCCACCCCGGGCCGGTCCTCACCGCCTTCCGGTCCCGGCTGCACGGCACGGGAGAGGAGGCCGCCGCCACGCTGCGCGCCCTCGCCGAGATCGACACGCCCGCCCTCACCCGGCGCGTCGCCGCCCTCGTCCGCGACTACGTGGCCCGCCTCCCCGAGGGTGCCGTGCACGTGGCCCGCTACGTCGACCGGCGGTTCGAGGACGGCCCGGCCGGCCGGGCCGTCCTCTTCCCCCTGGTCTCGGGGCTGATCCGGGGCCGCCCCGCCACCGTCCGCCGCGCCCTCGCCCCGGTGCTCGCCGCCCCCGGCACGGGCGCCTCCCGCCATCTGCGGGCCGAGCTGCTCGACGTACTCCTGGAACACGAGCGGTACGAGGCCGAGTCCGGCGAGCTCTCCGTCCTGGACGCCCTCCTGGCTGCCGCCGCCGAGGGCGTCGGCCTGCGCAGCGAGCCCCGCACCCGGGAGCTCGTGCACCGGGCCGCCGCCCTGTACACCCGTACGCCCGAAGGCGCCGGACGGCTCGACCGGGCCCTGGCCGGGGTCGCCCGTGAGAGTCCCGGCTTCGCCGATCTCCTCATCGGATGGACCGTCGCCGTACCGGGGGAGTGGGCCCCGCTGCTCGGTCCCGAGACCCTCCGGGTGCTGCGGAGCCCCGGCACTTCCATGCCGATGCGGACCGACGGGCGTGGGCATGGCAGTCTTAGACCTGCGTAATCGGCGAACAGGCGGACGAGGAGCGGTCACAGTGCAGCGCTGGCGTGGCTTGGAGGACATCCCCCAGGACTGGGGGCGCAGTGTTGTCACCATCGGCTCCTACGACGGGGTGCACCGCGGGCACCAGCTGATCATCGGGCGCGCCGTCGAGCGCGCCCGGGAACTCGGCGTCCCCTCGGTCGTGGTCACCTTCGACCCGCACCCCTCCGAGGTCGTGCGGCCCGGCAGCCACCCGCCGCTGCTCGCCCCGCACCACCGGCGCGCCGAGCTGATCGCGGGCCTCGGCGTCGACGCGGTGCTCGTGCTGCCGTTCACCGCCGAGTTCTCCCAGCTCTCCCCGGCGGACTTCATCGTCAAGGTGCTCGTCGACAAGCTGCACGCCAGGGCCGTCATCGAGGGCCCCAACTTCCGCTTCGGCCACCGGGCCGCCGGGAACGTCGCGTTCCTCGCCGAGCTCGGCGAGACCTACGACTACGAGGTCGAGGTCATCGACCTGTACGTCAGCGGCACCGCCGGCGGCGGTCAGCCGTTCTCCTCCACCCTCACCCGCCGGCTCGTCGCCGAGGGCGACATGGCCGGCGCGGCCGAGATCCTCGGCCGCCCGCACCGCGTCGAGGGCATCGTGGTCCGCGGCGCGCAGCGCGGCCGCGAGCTCGGCTTCCCGACGGCCAA
Source organism: Streptomyces sp. NBC_01255 (assembly GCF_036226445.1). Classification (NCBI taxonomy): domain Bacteria; kingdom Bacillati; phylum Actinomycetota; class Actinomycetes; order Kitasatosporales; family Streptomycetaceae; genus Streptomyces; species Streptomyces sp. NBC_01255. The sequence goes on along the minus strand of NZ_CP108474.1, from coordinate 2,422,790 downwards.
CGTGGAGACCCTGCCGCACACGGCGATCCCGGCGGACGGCGTCTACGCCGGCTGGCTGACCGCCGCCGGCGAGCGCATGCCGGCGGCGATCTCCGTCGGCACGAACCCGCAGTTCGACGGCACGGAGCGGACGGTCGAGGCGTACGCGATCGACCGTGAGGGCCTCGACCTGTACGGGCTCCACGTGGCCGTGGACTTCCTGGCGTACGTGCGCGGCATGCTCAAGTTCGACACCCTCGACGACCTGCTGCTCGCGATGGCGGCGGACGTGAAGCGGAGCCGTGAGCTGACGGAGGCGTACGACCGGGAGAACCCCGCCGTCTAGGGCCTGTCCCAGGCGTTCGTCACCACGTGACGAGGAGTTCCTTCGGGCCGCGGATCAGCCCCTTCGACTGGAACACCACGTCCTCGGGGCGGCCCGCGAGCCGCAGCTCCGGATAGCGGCGGAGCAGCGTCGACAGCATCACCTCGGACTCCATGCGGGTGAGCATCGCGCCCATGCAGTGGTGGGGGCCGTGGCCGAAGGAGACGTGGCCGATGCCCTCGCGGTCGAAGTCGAGGGTGTGCGGGTCGTCGAAGGCCTCCGGGTCCCGGTTGGCGGCGAGGTAGGAGGCGTAGACCGCCTCACCCGCCCGGATCAGCACCCCGCCGACCTCGACGTCCTCCGTGGCGATCCGCGGCAGCCCCACGCCGTTCCGGTGCGGGATCCAGCGCAGCAGTTCGTCCACGGCCTGCGGGAGCAGCTCCGGCTCGGCGCGCAGCCGGGCGAGCAGCTCCGGGCGGGTGAGCAGCGTGTAGACCATGTTGGCGCTGTTGTTCCGTACGGCGTGGGCGCCGCTGATCAGGATCGCCATGGCCAGCGAGACGGCCTCGTCGGTGGTGACGTGGCCCTCGGCGAGGGACTCCGCGAGCACCCCCGCCAGGTCGTCGGAGGGCTCCGCGCGCCGCCGGTCGAGCAGCCGGGTGATGTAGCCGTGGATCTGGGCCTTGGCCGCGCGGCTGTTCTCCGGCCCGGGCCCGGAGGACAGGATGAGGTCGGGCCCGGAGGCCAGTTCCGCCCGGTCCTCGTCCGGGATGCCGAGCAGATCGCACACCACCCTCCCGCCCCCGGAACCGTCGCAAGCCCCTGCGCGGTCCGGCCGCGCTCACCGCGCTGCTCGCCGGAGCGGCCGCCGCCTCGCTCGCCGGCGCGCCCGCCCAGGCGTCCGCCCCGCAGGGCGTCCGGGTGCCGATGCACCAGTGCTGGGTGAACGACGTCGCGGCGCCTCCCGGCGACATCGTCAGCGGCACCAGCGGCGACGACCACATCTTCTGCGACAGCGACCTGGAGAACGTCACCGTGTGGGGTGGTGGAGGGAACGACATGATCGAGGTGCGCGGCCTCGTCATCGACTCGGCCGTCATGGGCGGCGAGGGCGACGACGTCATCCGCGCCAAGCACCTGGTGCCCCAGAACGCCTCCAGCATGGTCCGCGGCAACCGCGGCAACGACGTCATCAAGGTCGCCACCGTCTCCGGCGACGGGGCGGCGCACGGCGCCGTCGTCCACGGCGACGACGGCGACGACAAGATCACCACCGGCTCGGTCACCGGTGCGCCCGGCAAGTTCAACCGCGGCGGCGGCATCGTCACCGGCAACGACGGCGCCGACACCATCAAGGTCGGCACCATCGACTTCTCCGGCCGCGTCCTCGGCGGCAGCGAGGCCGACGTCATCGAGGCGGAGGCCCTCGGCCCCGAGTCCGGCGGACTCATCCAGGCCGGACCCGGCGACGACATGATCAGCGGCCCCGCCGGCGCGGTGCTCATCGTCGGGGAGCACTGGGGGTCGGTGGACGCGGGTGTCGGCAAGGACACCTGCACGGTGCGGTCGGTCTCCACCCGGGCATCGATCAGCTCCTGCGAGGTCCTGCCGAAGGCGGCGCCGACGACCGGGACGGCCGATCCGGCGGGCACGGCCGCCGAGCCCGGTGCCACCCCGGCGAAGCCCGAGGTCGCCCCGGCCAAGCCCGCGGCTCCCGCGGACGCGGCGGTGAAGCCCCCGGGGCGGCCCCAGCCGCCCACGGGTGCGGGGGCGAAGCCCGAGGCGAAGCCCGTGCTCTGAGGGGGGACCCTGAGACCCTGAGACCCTGAGACCCTGAGCCCGCCCGGCCGTCCCGGCCGCGGCGGGCTCAGCCCGTCGCCTCCCGCGCCACCCAGTGGCACGCCACCGCCCGTGCCCCGCCGCCGTCGAGGACCGGCAGGCTCTCGCCCCGGCAGCGGTCCGCGACCGCGGCGGCCTCGCCCGAGGCGAGGACCTGGCAACGGGCGTGGAAGCGGCAGCCGGACGGGATGCGGGACGGATCCGGCGGCTCGCCGGTCAGGACGACCGGAGCGCCCCCGGATTCGGGCAGCACCGACAACAGTGCGCGCGTGTACGGGTGTTGTGGAGCCGTCAGTACGGACTCCACAGGGCCCGTCTCCACGACCCGGCCCAGGTACATCACCGCCACCCGGTCCGCGATGTTCCAGGCGAGTCCCAGGTCGTGCGTCACCACCAGGGCCGAGAGCCCGAGTTCGTCCCGCAGGCGCAGCAGCAGCGCCAGGATCTCGCCCCGTACGGAGGCGTCGAGCGACGCCACCGGCTCGTCGGCGACGATCAGTTCGGGCTCCAGGACGAGCGCGCCCGCGATGACCACGCGCTGCCGCTGGCCGCCGGACAGCTCGTGCGGGTAGCGCAGGAAGAAGCGCTCCGGCGGCCGGAGCCCGGCCCGTGCGAGGGCACCGGCGACCGCCTCCCGCTCGTCCCCCGCGTAGCCGTGGATCCGCAGCCCCTCCGCCACCGCGTCGTACACCGTGTGCCGGGGGTTCAGCGAACCGCTCGGGTCCTGGAGGACCAGCTGGGCCCGTTTCCGGTAGGCCTTGAGGGCCCCGGAGGAGTACGCGAGCGGCTTCCCGTCGAAGGAGACCGTGCCCGACGTGGGCCGCACCAGGCCCAGGAGCGAGCGGGCCAGTGTCGTCTTGCCGCACCCCGATTCGCCGACGAGCGCGACGATCTCGCCGGCGCCGATGTCCAGGTCCACGCCGTCCACCGCGCGGGCGGGCGGGGCGCCCCGCCGCCCCGGGAAGACGACGTGCAGCCCGCTGGCCGCGAGCAGTGGCGCCGTGGGGGCGTCCGCGTCCCGGACGGCGCTCGCGACGGTACTCATGACGTACTCCCCACGTGTACGCAGGCGGCCCGGCGTCCGGCGCCCGCCTCCCGCAGTTCCTGGTCCTCGGCCGCGCAGGCGTCCACGGCCACCGCGCAGCGCGGATGGAAGGCGCAGCCGCCCGGCAGGTCCGCCGGGTCCGGCGGATCGCCCGGCAGGCCGCGCGGCGCCCGCCGGGAGGCGAGATCGCCGATCCGGGGGAACGCCGAGGACAGCGCCCGCCCGTACGGGTGCTCGGCGGCCTCGTACACGGCCCGCGCCGGGCCCTCCTCGACGACCCGCCCCGCGTACATCACGGCCAGCCGGTCGCAGGTGTCGGCGAGGACGGCCAGGTCGTGGCTGATCATCAGGAGGCTGATGGACTGCTCGGCGACGAGTCCCTCGATCAGCCGCAGGATCTGCGCCTGGATCATCACGTCGAGCGCGGTCGTCGGCTCGTCCGCGACGATCAGCCGCGGGTCGCAGGCGAGCGCCATCGCGATCATCACGCGCTGCCGCTGGCCGCCGGACAGCTCGTGCGGGTAGGCGGCCGCGCGGGCGGCGGGCAGCCCGACGTGTTCGAGCAGCTCGCCCACACGTCTGCGGGCCGCCGCCGGGGTCGACCGGCCGTGCACGAGCAGCGGCTCGGCGATCTGGTCCCCGATCCGGTGGACGGCGTTGAGCGAGTGCATCGCGCCCTGGAAGACGATCGACGCGCCCGCCCACCGCACGGCCCGCAGCCGGCCCCACGACATGGCGAGGACGTCCTCGCCGTCGAGGAGGACTTCGCCCTCGATCCGCGCCGAGGCCGGGAGCAGCCGCAGCAGGGCGAGCGCGAGCGTCGACTTGCCGCAGCCGGACTCGCCCGCCACGCCCAGTTTGCTCCCCGCCTCCAGGGTCAGGTCGACCCCGCGTACGGCGGGCACGGCGGCGGCCCCGGAGCCGTACGTCACCCGCAGGTCCTTGATCTCGAGCAGGCTCAACGCCCCACCCCCAGCTTCGGGTTGAGAACGGTCTCGACGGTCCGGCCGCAGAGGGTGAACGCGAGCGCGACCAGCGCGATCGCGATGCCGGGCGGGGCCAGGTACCACCAGTGGCCGGACGAGACCGCGCCCGCCTCCCGGGCGTCCTGGAGCATTCCGCCCCAGGAGACCACCGTCGGGTCGCCGAGCCCGAGGAAGGCGAGGGTCGCCTCGGTGAGGATGGCCGACGAGATGCCGAGCGTGGTCTGCGCGAGCACCAGCGGCATCACGTTCGGCAGGACGTGCTTGCTCATGACGTGCCGGTGACCGCCGCCGAGCGCGGTCGCCCGCTCGATGTACGGGCGGGACTCGACCGCGATCGTCTGCGCCCGCACGAGGCGGGCCGTCGTCGGCCAGCAGGTCACGCCGATCGCGAGGACCACCGTCCACATCGACCGGGACATGACGGTGGCGAGCACGATCGCGAGGACCAGGGCCGGCATCACCAGGAACCAGTCGGTGACCCGCATGATGACCGTCGAGAACCAGCCGCCGTAGTGCCCGGCGATGATCCCCACCAGGGTGCCGATGGCGACCGAGAGGCCCGCCGCGAGCAGCCCCACGAGCAGCGAGATCCGGGCTCCCCAGATCAGCAGCCCGAGCAGCGAGCGCCCGAACTGGTCCGTACCGAGCGGGAATTCGGCGCTCGGCGACTCCAGCGCCGTACCCGGCGCCTGGGTCACCGACTGGACGTCCGCGCCGACGGTCAGCGGGGCGGTGAGGGCGAGCAGTGCGATGAGGGCGAGGCCGGCGAGGCCGTAGAGCCCGGCGCGGTGGGTGCGGTACTGCTTCCAGAAGCGGGCCACGGAGGCCTTGCGGCGCTGCCACACCAGGGACGTCGTGGTGGAGGGCGGCGCCTTCGCGGCCGTTGTCTCGGTAGCCGTCTCGGCAGGCGTGTCGGTCTTCTTCTCGGTCTTCTTCGCGGTCGTCATCGGCCCACCCGGGGATCGAGCAGCGGATAGAGCAGGTCGGCGATCAGGTTCATCAGGATCATCGCCCCGGCGAAGACCACGAACAGGCCCTGGACGAGCGGCAGGTCGGGCACGCTGAGCGCCTGGTAGAAGAGGCCGCCCAGGCCGGGCCAGGAGAACACCGTCTCCACCAGGATCGAACCGGCCGCCACGTGACCCAGATTGATGAAGATCATGGTGACGGTCGGGAGCAGCGCGTTCGGTACGGCGTGCCGGCGCCGCACGACGTCGTCGCGCAGCCCTTTCGCCCGTGCCGTCGTCAGGTAGTCGCCGCCCATCTCGTCGAGGAGCGAGGAGCGCATCACGAGCAGCGTCTGCGCGTAGCCGACGGCCACGAGCGTGACGACCGGCAGGACCAGGTGATGGGCGACGTCGAGGACGTACGCGAAGCCGGTCTCGCCGGTCCCCGACTCCATGCCGCCGGTCGGGAAGAGCCCCGGGATCGGCCCCATGCCGACCGAGAACACGATGATGAGCAGCAGCCCGAGCCAGAACGAGGGCACCGACCACAGGGTCAGCGCGATCCCGGTGTTCAGCTTGTCGCCGAGACCGCCGTGGCGCCAGGCCGAGCGGGTGCCGAGCCAGAGCCCGAGCGCCGAGTAGATCACCACGGCGACCCCGGTGAGCAGCAGCGTCGCGGGCAGCTTCTCCGCGATCAGCTCCCCGACGGGGGCACGGAACTGGAACGAGGTGCCGAGATCGCCGCTCAGCGCCTTGGCGCAGTAGTCGGTGAACTGCTGCCAGAGCGGCAGGTCGAGCCCGAACTGGCGGCGGAGTGTCGCGAGTTGCTCCGCCGTGGTGGGCACGCCGTGGGTCATCGCCTTCACCGGGTCACCGGGGATGATCCGGAAGAGGAAGAAGCTGGTGACCAGGACGGCGAGGAGCGAGACGAGCGCGCCGCCCAGCTTTCCCGCCGCGTGGCGGAGATAGCCGAGGGAGGAACCGGTGCGGGGTGCGCCGTCCGTGGCGCGGGCCTCTTCGGCCCGCGCCACGTCGGCGGGGGTGCTTGCCGTCGTCACGGACTACTCGCGGTCGTCGGCGGTGGTGCGGCGGCGCCGGGCGGCCCAGACGCCCACGCCGACGATGACGATCGCGGCCGCGCCGATGCCGATGATCAGTCCGGTGGACGAGCCGCCGTCCTCGTCACCGGACGCCGAGGCCGAGGCGGTGGGCACGGCCGACCACCAGCTCCAGTAGCCGTCCTGTCCCCACAGGTTGCCGGCGGCCTCCGGCATGGTCGTGATGGACTTGATCTGGTCCGTGCGGTACGCCTCCAGGGCGTTCGGGTAGGCCATGATGTTCATGTACCCCGTGTCGTACAGCCGGGACTGCATCCGCTTGACCAGATCCGCCCGCTTGGCGGCGTCGTACTCCACCGCCTGCTGCGCGTAGAGCGTGTCGAACTCCTTGTCGCAGATGAAGTTGTCGGTGGCGCCGCTGTCCTTCGGCGTCGCCGGCAGCGTGCCGCAGGTGTGGATCGACAGGACGTAGTCCGGGTCGGGGTTGACCGACCAGCCGTCGAAGGCGAGGTCGTAGTCGCCCTTGACCCACGGGTCGGAGACGCTGTCCAGGCATTCGACCTTCAGCCCGATGCCGAGCTCGCCCCACCACTCCTGGAGGTACTTGCCGATCGCCTTGTCGTTCGGGTCGGTGGCGTGACAGAGGATGCGGAAGTCCAGCGCCTTGCCGTCCTTGCCGACCCGCTTGCCGTCGGCGTTCTTCCTGTACCCGGCGGCGTCGAGGACCGTCGAAGCCGCGGCCGGGTCGTACGCCCGCTTCTGCGTGGCCTCCGGCTTCCAGAAGTACGAGCCGAAGCGCGGCGGGATGTACCCCTCGCCCTCGACGGCGTGTCCCTGGAAGACCTTGTCGACGATGGTCGTCCGGTCGACCGCGAGGAAGAGCGCCTTGCGCACGGCCGGGTCGAGCAGCGCCTTGTGGCCGTTGCCGAAGGTCTTGCCGTCCTGGGAGCGGGCGCCCGGGTTGGTGGCGATGGCGAAGAAGCGCCGGCCGGGCGCGTCGTTCACCTTGATGTCCTTCTGCGTCTTCAGCGCCGCCGCCTGGGCGGGCGTCAGATTCGGGACGAAGGACACCTCGCCCTTCTGGAGCGCGGCGACGGCGGCGTCACCGTCCTTGTAGTACTTGAACACCAGCTCGTCGAACTTGGGTGCGCCCCGCCAGAACGTCTTGTTCGGCTTGAGCTTGATGTACTGGTCGACCTTGAAGTCGGTGATGACGAAGGGGCCGTTGCCGACGATCGGGAACTGCTGGTCGTTGTTGAACTTCGAGAAGTCGCCGACCTTCTCCCAGACGTGCTTCGGCACGATCGGCACGTCGAGCGCCGTCATCGTCGCCTGCGGCTTCTTGAGCTCGATGACGAGCGTCTTCGGGTCGGTGGCGGTGACCTTCTTGAAGTTGGCCGTGAAGCTGCCGTTCGCGGTGGCGGCGTTCGGGTCGGTCATCATCTTGTTGAAGGTCCAGGCCGCGTCCTCGGCCGTGGCCGGCTTCCCGTCGGACCACTTTGAGTCCTCGCGGATCGTGTACGTCCACGTCAGCTTGTCGGCCGACGGCGACCACGCGGTCGCCAGGCCCGGGACCGTCCGGGCGTCCTTGGCGTCGTAGTTGGTGAGGTACTCGTACGCCAGCCGGTGGATGCTGGTCGAGGTGAGCTTCTGGGCGAGGAACGGGCTCAGCGAGTCGATGCTCTGCGAGACGGCCACCGTGAGGGTGGCGCCGCCGCTCTTGGAGTCGCCGTCCGCGGAGGGCGCCGCCTGAGCGGCCTGGGGGACGGCCGCGAGCGCGGTGGCGGCGACGCCCGTGGCGAGAAACAGCCGGAGGAGTCTTCGGGGGGCGGCCGGACGGGAAGGGACCTTCGTGACCATGACCATAGGACGTGACCTCGTGTCGTGGATCTTGGGGGCGCCAACTGGTGAAGCGAAGGTCTATCAGCGGGGGCCGACCGCGTCAACGATGCCTCAAACCCCTTGTGGACTGCGGGAATGCCAAGAGGCCCCGTATCGGACGGCCGATACGGAGCCTCATTGGTCTAAGCCTGTGACGCCTTACTGCTGAGGGGCTGGCGGAGCCTGCGGAGGCCCCTGGGGGTCGGCCTGCGGGGGCAGCGGCTGCCCGGCCTGGGGCTGTGCCGGATCCTGCGGCGGCTGCTGCTGTTGCCAGGCCTGCGGCACGCCGGCCTGACCTGTCCGGCCTGCCTGCCCCGGCTGTCCCGGCTGGCCGGGCTGCTGCGGATAGGGCTGCGGGGCCTGGGCCGGGTACGGCTGACCGGGTGCCGGCTGCCCCGGCGCGTACTGGCCCGGCGCGTACTGCCCGGGCATCGGCTGACCCGGCATCGGCTGACCCGGCTGGGGGTACGCCTGCGGGGCGTACGGCTGCTGCGGCTGCGCCGGGTACGGCTGTCCGGGCTGCGGCGCCTGGGGCGCGTACGGCTGACCCGGCGCGGGCTGCCCGGGCGCGTACTGCCCCGGCATGGGCTGACCCGGGGTGGCCTGACCCGGCATCGGCTGCCCGGGTGCGTACTGTCCGGGCGCGGGCTGCCCCGGCATCGGCTGGCCGGGCGGGAACTGTCCGGGCATGGGCTGACCGGGCATCGGCTGGCCGGGCGGGAACTGTCCGGGCGCGGGCTGCCCCGGCGCGTACTGCTCCTGCCCCGGCTGGCCCGGCATCGGCGGGGCCATGTGCGGAGGCAGCCCGCCCTGGCCGTCGCCGGTCCACAGCCCCTGCACCTGCTGCGCGCGGACGAAGTCCTCGGCCACCATCGCCGACAGGTGGAAGTACGCCTCGCGCGTCTTCGGCCGCATCATGTCGAGGTCCACCTCGGCGCCGGCCGACAGGTGCTCGTCGAAGGGCACGACCACGACACCGCGGCAGCGGGTCTGGAAGTGCTGCACGATGTCCTCGACCTTGATCATCTTGCCGGTCTCGCGGACACCCGAGATGACCGTGATCGAGCGCTGCACCAGGTCCGCGTAACCGTGCGCGGAGAGCCAGTCCAGCGTCGTCGACGCGCTGGACGCGCCGTCCACGGAGGGCGTGGAGATGATGATCAGCTGATCGGCGAGGTCGAGCACGCCCCGCATGGCGCTGTACAGCAGACCCGTACCCGAGTCCGTGAGGATGATCGGGTACTGCTTGCCGAGGACGTCGATCGCCCGCCGGTAGTCCTCGTCGTTGAACGTCGTCGAGACGGCCGGGTCCACGTCGTTGGCGAGGATCTCCAGACCGGACGGCGCCTGCGAGGTGAACCGGCGGATGTCCATGTACGAGTTCAGGTACGGGATCGCCTGCACCAGGTCGCGGATGGTCGCCCCGGTCTCGCGCCGCACGCGGCGGCCGAGGGTGCCGGCGTCCGGGTTGGCGTCGATCGCCAGGATCTTGTCCTGCCGCTCGGTCGCCAGGGTCGCGCCGAGCGCGGTCGTCGTCGTGGTCTTGCCGACACCGCCCTTGAGCGAGATGACCGCGATCCGGTAGCAGGAGAGGACGGGCGTACGGATCAGCTCCAGCTTCCGCTGCCGCTCCGCTTCTTCCTTCTTGCCGCCGAGCTTGAAGCGGGCGGCCGCGCCGCTGGGGTTACGGCTCGACTTCGGCTTCTGCTTGTTGTTCCGAAGGAGACGGTCGGAGGACAGCTCCACGGCCGCGTTGTAACCGAGGGGGGCGCCCGGCACGGACCGCTCGCGCTGATCGTGCATCACGGGCGAGGGCCAGGCGGCCCCGGTCCGCGGGTCGACGGGCGGCTGCGCCTCCTGCGGCGGTACGGCGCCGGGGTGCGGGTAGCCGTACCCGTCTGCGGCCTGAGCCTGCGGCGGCACACCACCGGGCTGCTGCTGCGGGTAGCCGTAACCGCCCTGCGGCGGCTGCGGGGGAGTGCCGGGCTGCTGCTGCGGGAAGCCGTAGCCACCCTGCGGCGCCTGCGGAGGAGTACCGGGGTGCGGGAAGCCGTAGCCGCCGCCCTGATGGGCCTGCGGGGGGACGGCGCCGGGCTGCGGATATCCGTACGCACCCGGAGCCTGCGGTGCCACGGGAGCCTGCGGCGGTACGGGAGCGGGGGCGGCGGGCGCCACCGGGGCGGACCACTCGGCGGTGGGCGGCAGCGGCGCGGCCTGGGGCACCGGCTGGGCACCCGGAACCGGCGGCGCGGGCCACTGCTGCGCGGGCGCGGGCGCGGCCGGCTGGAACGACGGCGGCAGCGGCGGCAGACCCGCCCCGCCCTGCGGGGCGGCGGGCGGGTAGGCCCCGTGAGCCTGCTCGGCCTGGGGCACGGCACCCGGGAGCGGTCCGGGGGCCGCGGGGGCGAAGTCGGGCTGCGCGGCGCCGGGGAAGGGCGCCGGAGCGGCGTCGGGCTGGGGCGCGGCGTCCGGGAAGGCTCCCGGAGCCGGGGCGTCGGTGGCCTCGGGGTTCACGGCCGGTGCGGCGACGATGCCGTGCTCCGTACCGCTGTCCGCGTCGGCCACAGCAGCAGCATCAGCGTCGGTGTCGGTCTCGGCCGCCGCGGGGGCCGACGGGGTGTCCGTCGTCTCGCCGTCGGCGTCGGGCGCGGCCGTCACCACGTCGTCCGAGCTCGTCGCGTCCACCGTCGCGGCCACGTCGGCCGTCGTCCCACCGGCGGAGGCGTCGACCTCGACGGCTCCCGGCGCCTCGGCACCATCCGTACCGGAAGCTTCCCCGCCGGCGGCCTCGCCCCGCGCGGCCTTCGCCGCGGCCGAGCGCTCGGCCATCTCGCGCTTGAGCGAGCCGGGAGAGAAGCGCATGGTCGCGCCGCTCTCCACGTCGCCACCGCCGAACGGCTCACCGGCCCCGGCGCTCGCCGCCGCGGGCGTCTCGGGCGCGGGGGCGGGAATCGGCAGAGGCGCGGGCGCGGGTGCAGGTACGGGCAGGGGCGCGGGCGACACCGCGACCGGCAGCTCCGGCGTACCCATGACAGGCGCCACCGGCGCCACCGGCGCCACCGGCGCCACCGGCGCCACGGGCGTCATCGGAGCCACCGGAGTCACCGGAGCGACAGGAGCCACCGGAGCCACAGGGCTCACCGGCGCCACCGGCTGCTGCGCGCCGCCCCACCCGGGCTCGAAGCCGCTGCCCGCCGGGAGACCGGGCACCGCGACCGGCGCCCCGCTCGGCGGCGGGGGAGTGGCACCGCCCGCCGCCGCACCGCCCGACGCGTTCTGCGTGTACCAGGCGGGCGGGGTGTAGTCGATGGTGAACTCACCCGTCATCTCGGCGGGATCCGCGTCGGACTGATCGTCGGCGGGTGGATTCCAACCCCCGTGGATCTCGTCGCGATCGCCGTTCACTTTGCCTCCTGGTGTGGTCGAGCACCCTTGTGCCGTTGTGGGCGGGGCTCTTCCAGCCTAATCGGCGCGGCATCCCGCGGGCAGGCCCGGCAGCCGCTCGGCGACAGCCGTTCCGACCGGGTCAAGCCCCCAAGTGACCCGGTCGCGTCGCAGAGTGAGAACCCCGACCGTTCAAATCCATGCAAAAACGGACGTACTTGAACGACTTCGTGCCGCTCAGTCCATTCTGCGCGCCCCGCCCAACAATCCGGTCTCGGCGTCCGTCGCCTGTGTCATCACGAACTGCCGGTCGCCCGGCGTGCACCACAGGGTCACCCCGTCCGCGAGCGTCGACAGCGCCTCGTACTCGTGGCGCGGGAGGCCCATGATGCGGCCGATCTGCGTGGCCTCGTCCGGGGAGACCCGCTGGACGCCGACCAGCGAGGACTTCTCCAGGAGACGGGGCGCGACCGGGCTCAGATACGGGAGCAGCGTCACGACCGACTGCCAGGGCGCCGACACGACACGGCCGCGCGGCGGCCGCATGCCGCAGTCGCGCACCACGACCACCGGGCTGCCCGCCGAGGCGCCCTGCGGCGGCACCCGGCCCACGTCGTGCAGCGAGACGCACGGCTGGCCGCCGCCCGCCGCCTGCGCGAGGGGGGTCCACGCCTGGGCGCGGCCGGTCTCGACGGCCACGCGAGCGCCGGTGGCGGCCGCGCGCAGCGCGAGCACCTGGGCGGTCCACAGACCGCCGATGAGCGTGATGTCGTACGGGACGGGCCGGTTGATGCCGAGGACGGCGGGCCGGCTCTCGGCGTCCACCCCGATCACCACGCCGTCGTCCCCGACGGGCAGGGCCAGCGCGTCGAGCTGATCGAGGGGTACGGAGTGCCGGTCGCGGCGCGGCCCGACGAGCCCGAAACCGAACCGGGGCCGCGCGTCCCGCCCCGTACGCCCGGAAGCGCGCGAGGAGCGGGAGTCACGGCGGGAGGACGGCGCACCGGAACCCGACGACGTACCGAAAGGAGAGGCGTGGGACATCAGCGCGCACCCCCCAGCGGCAGCGTCGCGAGCATGCCCGGCACCTGTTCCCGGTCGAGCCGCACCAGGCCCGTCCGCACTCCGCGCGCCGCGCGCTCCAGTTCGTGCCGCGCGGCGACCAGTTCCTCGTCGCTGCGCCCGGTGATCCGCACGTGTCCGGTCACCGTCACCTCCTGCCGGTCCCCGCCGCTGAGCGTCAGGCTGAACGTCGTCGCGAGCGCGGGCAGCGAGGTCAGCAGGGCCACCAGCTGCGGCATCGAGGCGCCCGCGCTGCCGCCGGGACCGCCCAACTGGGGCCAGCGCCCCACCCAGTACGTCGTGTGGCGCCGGTCGTCGACCCGCCAGGTCCGCGCGGTCTCCTGCGTCCGCCGCGCCTGCGCCTGCCCGCGGCCCGCCTGCGCGATCGCCATCGGGCTCGCACAGGTCGAGGTCGCGATCGCCGAGGTCAGCTCCTGCTCGGTCAGCACGCTCGCCCGGAATCCGGCGCCCGCGAGGCGGCTCGCCAGCTGGTCGGCCGCCCGCACCACGCACTTCTGCGCGCCCGTCATGCCGCCGCCGCGCGCGGCGACCGCCTCCGGGCACAGCTCGGGGTCGAGCTTGAGCGCGATCCAGGTGATCCGCACCGCGGGCGAACCCGTCTGTGCCTGGAGCGGGCCGTAGTTGCGCGCGGCCATCGACTGCGCCGGCAGATGCGGCGCGGGAGCGGGCTGCGTGTGCTGCACGATCTGCGCCGACTCCAGCCGGATGCCGTCCACGCTCAGCACGTCCCGCACGAGCCCGACGGGCAGCGGTCGCGCCCCGCGGTCCGGCCGCAGCGCCGTGCCGTCCGACTCGACCCGCAGCACGGCGG